>NZ_CATKPO010000039.1:0-550811 GCF_949768395.1 Pseudomonas sp. IT-P260 | reverse complement strand
CGCGACCAGGCTCGCTCCCACACGGAAATGTGGGAGCGAGCCTGCTCGCGAAGAGGCCGGTACAGACGCTAGAGAATTACTTTGGCCGCCCGCAATTGAGCAATCCGCTCAGCATCAAACCCCAACTCCCCCAACACCTGCTCAGTATGCTGTCCCAATCCCGCGCCAACATGCCGCGGTGCCGGCAGCGCCTCGGAGAACTTCAACGGACAGCCGATCTGCGCCTGAGTCGTACCGTCGCCACGCGGCACCTGGGTCACCAGTTCCCGCGCCTGCAATTGCGGATGCTGCACCGCCTCGCTCACGTTCAAGACCGGCTCGACGCAGGCATCGACTCCGGCGAACAATTCGCACAGCTCGGCAAAGTCGTGCCTCTCGAACTCAACTTTCAGCGCATCCTTCAATAACCGTTGCTGTTCGGGTTTTGGCGACAAGCCCTGCGCCGCCAGCTCCGGCCGGCCCAACGCCGCGCA
The DNA here is from genome assembly GCF_949768395.1 of Pseudomonas sp. IT-P260. Taxonomy (NCBI): domain Bacteria; kingdom Pseudomonadati; phylum Pseudomonadota; class Gammaproteobacteria; order Pseudomonadales; family Pseudomonadaceae; genus Pseudomonas; species Pseudomonas sp. IT-P260. The sequence continues at coordinate 550,338 of NZ_CATKPO010000039.1, read as the reverse complement.
CAGTTGCTGCATGAACCCCGGTTCCAGACTGCCCACCGACAGCCAGCGCCCGTCGCGAGTGCGGTAGTAGTCGTAAAAGCTGCCGCCATTGAGCATCTGGTCTTCCCAGTGCGGCTCCTCGCCACAGGCCAGATACCCGGCACCGGCCATGGCGTTCAGGCTGAAGGCGCAATCGGTCATGCTCACATCCAGGTGCGTGCCCTGCCCGCTCTGCTGCCGGGCGATGACCGCCGCCAGCAGGCCGATCACCCCATGCAGCGAACCGCCCGCGATATCCGCCACCTGCATGCCCAAAGGCAACGGCCCGCTGTCGGTGCGTCCGGTGTAGCTGGAGAGCCCGGTCAGCGCCAGATAATTGATGTCATGCCCGGCGCGATCCTTGTACGGGCCGGTCTGGCCGTAGCCGGTGATCGACACGTAAATCAGCTTCGGGTTGATCGCCTTCAGCGCCTCATAACCCAGGCCCAGACGCTCCATCACGCCCGGGCGGAACTGCTCGAGGACGATGTCGTATTCGCCCAGCAACTGCCTGATCACCTCCAGCGCCTCTGGCTGCTTGAGATCCAGCGCCAGACTGCGCTTGTTGCGATTGAGGTAAGCGTGGCTGGCGGACACCCCTTGATCGTGCGGCGGCAACACCCGCAGCAGGTCCATGCGCGTGGGCGACTCGATGCGCAGCACTTCGGCGCCCATGTCGGCCAGCAACAGCGAGGCGAATGGCCCTGGCAACAAGGTAGAGAAATCCAGAATCTTCAGTGAGGCCAGCGGTGCGGACATGGGCGAACTCCTTGAGCGATGCACCCAGCCTAGGCAGCGATGCCGCGCACGGCAATCACCGGATGTGTCAGCGGCAGTGACCGTAATGCTCAAATCGCAGGCAATAAAAAACCCCTGTAGCGAGGGGATTTATCCCCGATGGACTGCGCAGCAGTCCCCTTCTATCTAAGAAGGGGCCGCTTCGCGACCCATCGGGGATAAATCCCCTCACCACAAGGGTTATCAGGCTCCAGCATTACACTGGAGCCAAATCAGATTACTTGACGTTGCTCGGGGTAGCACCTTCAGCCACACCCAGGTCGTCTTCCGGACGGGTGTCAGCTATACCGCGACCACCCGAAGCCAGCTCGGTTTGCAGCACGTCGGTGTCCAGCTCTTTCACCCACTTGGCGACAACGATGGTCGCCACGGCGTTACCGACCAGGTTGGTCAGGGCGCGGGCTTCGGACATGAAGCGGTCGATACCGAGGATCAGCGCCAGACCGGCCACCGGCAGGTGACCTACCGCCGACAGGGTGGCGGCCAGCACGATGAAGCCCGAACCGGTCACACCGGCGGCGCCTTTGGACGACAGCAGCAGTACCACCAGCAGGGTGATCTGGTGCGTGATGTCCATGTGCGTGTCGGTGGCCTGAGCAATGAACACGGCGGCCATGGTCAGGTAGATCGCGGTACCGTCGAGGTTGAACGAGTAACCGGTCGGGATCACCAGACCCACGACGGATTTCTTCGCGCCCAGACGCTCCATCTTGATCAGCATGCGTGGCAGTACCGATTCCGACGAGGAAGTGCCCAGTACGATCAGCAGCTCTTCACGGATGTAACGGATCATCTTCAGCACGCTGAAGCCGTGCATACGGGCAATGGCGCCAAGCACGATCAGGATGAACGCCAGGCAGGTGATGTAGAAGCAGGCCATCAGTTGACCCAACTGCACCAGCGAGCCGACACCGTAGGCACCGATGGTGAACGCCATCGCACCGAAGGCACCGATTGGCGCGAGCTTCATGATCATGTTGATGATGTTGAACATCACGTGGGCGAAGCGATCGATGAAGTCGAGGATCGGACGGCCATAGTCACCCAGGCGGTGCAGGGCGAAACCGAAGATCACCGAGAACATCAGCACTTGCAGGATGTCACCGGTGGCAAACGCGCCGACGATGGTGGTCGGGATCACGTTGAGCAGGAAGCCGACAACGCTCTGGTCTGCGCCTTGCTGCACATACGTGGCGACTTTCGAGGCGTCCAGGGTGCTGACGTCAATGTGCATGCCGTTGCCCGGCTGCACGATGTTGACCACGATCAGACCGACCAGCAGGGCGATGGTCGAAACGATTTCGAAGTACAGGAGTGCGTAACCGCCGGTCTTGCCGACCGATTTCATGCTTTGCATGCCAGCAATACCGCTGACCACGGTGCAGAAAATGATCGGGGCGATGATCATTTTGATAAGCTTGATGAACCCGTCGCCCAGCGGCTTAACCGCCACACCGAACTGCGGGTAGTAGTGACCAAGGGCAATACCGATGATGATCGCGACGATCACCTGGAAATACAGGGATTTGTACAGTGGCTGACGAGTCGTCATTGCAAGTGTCCTCAAGCGTCCCGCGGGCAACATCCATCTGTTGAGCGCAGAACCTGAATTGCGAACCCTCCTGCACTGGAGGGATTTGTTGTGTCGAGCAGCGCTTTTCCAGCGGAAAGACGCACACTTCTGTCGCTCTTATCGCAAACGCCGTGCCACATTGGTGCGATTCGCTGCAAGCCTTTTGATATCAGGGTATGCAGGGTATTTTTTGTCACTGCCCGGTGACGCAGGTGTGGCGGATTTCCGCCAAGTCAGCGGATCTCGTCCTACAATTTGGCGGAAATCCGCCTTGTTGCCCTGCGCTTGCCCCGGCTACCATCCGGCGCCTGAGGAAGGATCAGCCGCTTATGCGCGAACGTACCATCGCCAGTCATTTCGCCCGCGCCGCTCTCGGTGGCGCACGCCGTTCGGGATTCGACTATGCGCCGCTGCTGCAACAACTGGGCATCAGCCCCGAGTTGCTCGATGAGCCACGGGCGCGCATCGCCCCGGAGCAATTCACCCAACTGATCCAGAGCCTGTGGCTGGCGCTGGATGACGAATACCTGGGCTTTGGCAGCGCGCCGAGCAAACCCGGCAGCTTCGCGATGATGTGCCACGCCTTGATCCACTGCCGCAATCTGGAGAAGGCACTGCAACGCGGTTTATTGTTTTATAGCCTATTCCCCGAGGCCCCGCGCCTGAGCCTGAGCCGCGAAGACGAATGGGTGCGCCTGAGCCTCGATGATGCGCAGTTATGGGACCCGGATCACTTTCTCAGCGAGAGCCTGCTGGTAATCTGGCATCGCCTCGGCAGTTGGCTGATCGGCCAGCGGATTCGTCTGGAGCAGGCCACCTTCAGTTACCCGAAACCGGCGCACGGTGCCGAGTACGATCTGCTGTTCCCCTGCCCTTTGGTGTTTTGCGCCGAGCAGAGCAGCCTGCTGTTTCACAGTCGCTACCTGCACATGCCGCTGTTGCAGGACGAACGCACCTTGAAGCATTTCCTCGAACGCTCCCCCGCCGACCTGTTGTCGCGCCCGGACGACGGCGACAGCCTCAGCAGCCGCCTGCGCCGTTTGCTCAGCCGCGACAGTGCGCACTGGCCGGACCTGGAAGCGGTGGCTGCGCAGTTGCACATCAGCCCGCAAACCCTGCGTCGGCATTTGCGTGAGGAAGGCACCAGTTTTCAGGAATTGAAGGATCAGCTGCGCCGCGACATCGCGATTTATCACCTGGGCCGGGCGGATCTGTCGTTGCAGCAGATTGCCGAGCAACTGGGGTTTTCCGAACCGTCGGCGTTTCACCGGGCGTTCAAGAAATGGACGGGGCTGACACCGGGGGCGTATCGGGCGCAGGAGCAGTAAGACCTGCGGTGAACTGACTGGCGCCTTCGCGAGCAGGCTCGCTCCCACATTGAACCCTCTGTGGGAGCGAGCCTGCTCGCGAAGAGGCCGGCAAGACCAACACCTAAACCGCAGGAAACTGAATCCTGAATGCCGCCCCGCCCATCGGCGAATCTCCGAGCATCAGCTTGGCGTTATAGCTTTCGATGATGTCCTTGACCACCGCCAGCCCGATGCCCTGCCCCGGATGCTGGCGATCCAGTCGTTCGCCGCGCTCAAGGATTCGCGCGCGCTGATTCGGCGGCACGCCGGGGCCGTCGTCTTCGATGCACAAATCGATACCGGTCAGGCTCTCGCGCACGCTGATGCGCACTTCGCTCAGGCACAGGCGATAAGCGTTTTCCAGCAGGTTGCCCATCATCTCCAGCAACGCGCCCTGTTCGATCGGCACATAACATTGCTCCGGCAGGTCGAACGCCACTCGAACATGTTTGTCGCGGTAAACCTTGTCCAGCGTGTCGCACAGACTCTTGAGCACCGGCCGCAGCCGCACCTGATGGCGCACCAGACCGCTTTTGCGCAGGCTGGCCCGTTGCAGTTGATAGCTGATTTGCTGGCTCATGCGTTCGATCTGGGTTTGCAGGACCCAGGCCTGATCGCGATCTTCCGGGCGTTGGGCCATGTCTTCACTGACCCCTTGCAACACCGCCAACGGGGTTTTCAGGCTGTGCGCCAGGTCATCGAGAGAGTCGCGATAACGGCTGCGTTGCTGGCGTTCACTGTGCAGCAAACGGTTGAGCGAGCCGGTCAGGCGCAGCAGTTCGCGCGGGTGCTGTTCGGTGAGGCTTTCGCGGGTGCCGCTTTCGATTTCGTCGAGTTCCTGACTCAGCCGACGCAGCGCCTTGAGGCCCCAGGTCAGGCCGATCCACAACAGCGCCAGCAGCACCAACAAGGCAGCGCCGAAGCCCAGATAGAGGTTCTCGCGCAGGCCTTCAAGGGTGTTTTCATATTCGCGCACCGGTTGCAGCGCAACGATACTGAAAGCCGCGCTCTTGCCGCCGAGCAGTTTGACTTCGACGTCGTAGACGAAGAACTCCTGGCCATTGCTCTCGCGGATCCGCGCGAACTCGTTGCCCATGCCGTCGTAACGTGGCTTGTAGTTGATCTGCTCTTCCTGCGTGCCTTTCGAGCGCCAGACCAGTTTGCCTTCGCGGTCGTAGATGTAGCCGAGCAGGCGGTTGTCGGTGAGGTTGAAGCGCTCATCCGGCAGCTGCGCCGGCATCACCAGATGGCCACTGTCGACGCGTGCCGCCGAGATCAGCGTGGTGACGTCCGAGGCCAGGCGCTGCTCGATCGAGTCCTGCAACGCCAGGCTGAACGCGCCCTGCATGGCCGGCAACAAGCCGAGCATGAACAACACCGCCAACGTGGTGGCGGCGAGCATCAAGCGAACGCGCAGAGAACGAATCAAGTGCAGCGCTCATTGAACAGGTAGCCGAGACCGCGCACGGTATCGATCGGCTTGAACCCGCCTGGGCCTTCGAGCTTGCGGCGCAGACGGCCGACCAGCACTTCGATCACGTTCGGATCACGCTCGTCGTCGTCCGGATAGAGCTGTTCCATCAGGCGATCCTTGGGCACCACTTGCTGGTGGTGGCGCATCAGGTATTCGAGGATGCGGTATTCGTAGGCGGTCAGCGCCAGCGGCTCTTCATCCAGTGACGCCTGCTTGCGATTGAGATCAAGCAACAGCGGCCCGGCAACGATGGTCGACTGGGTGAAACCGCTGGAACGGCGCAGCAAGGCGTTGAGGCGCGCGTCGAGTTCTTCGAACTGGAACGGCTTGACCACGTAGTCGTCGGCACCGGCGGCGAGGCCTTCGACCTTGTCCTGCCAATTGCCGCGCGCGGTGAGGATCAGGATCGGAAAGGTCTTGCCGCTCGAGCGCAACTGGCGAATCAGGTCCAGACCGCCCATGCCGGGCAGACCGAGGTCGATCACCGCCAGATCGAAGTTGAACTGTCCGGTCTGGTACAGCGCCTCTTCGGCATTGGCCACGGACTCGACCACGTGGCCACTCTCCGTCAGGCGGGTTTGCAGGTGATGGCGCAACAGCGCTTCATCTTCGACGACCAACAGTTTCATAACGCTCTCCCGGGCAAATCAAAAACTCCAACAACGCATGTGTGGGAGCGGGCTTGCTCGCGAAGGCGATGTATCAGCCAACAGTGTTGTCGACTGATAGACCGCTTTCGCGAGCAAGCTCGCTCCCACAGGGTCTAGAGCGAACCGCGCTTTAGAAAGCGTAGTTCGCCGACAGGTAAGTCTGGGCGCTGCTGGTCAAGTCCAGCGAGCCTTGCTTGCTGCCACCGCTCTCTTTCATTTCGGTGCTGGCATTGCTCATCAGGTAACGGTAACCGAGTTCCACCGAAATGTTCTGCGCCACTTGTTGCAGCACACCGAACTGGCCACCAACGGCGTAACCGATGTCGCTGTCACGGCTGTAGCCTGGCGAATCCTGGGTCAGCTTGGTCAAACCGGCCGTGGCACCACCGAACAGTTTGGTGCTGCCGCCCACTGGATAGAACAGATCGTAGCTGCCCAGCAGATTTTCCTGGCGCAGTTTAATGCCATTGTGCGAACCGGACACGTTGTCGTAAGTGGCGTAGTAGCGACCTTGCGAATTTTGCTGACCGAGGCGCACACCGTAGGTGTTGTTGCCGTCAATTGCGCCGCTGGCGTCCGGGTGGCCAAGGTTGTCGTTCAGCGCGTGGGACTTTTTGACCTTGTCACTGGTCTGGCCAAAGGTCAGGCCGGCGAAGTTGCTGGTGTCATCGGCATGTGCCGCAAGGCTGGAGCCCAACAAGGTAAAAGCCAGCAGCAGTTTGTTCAGACGATTCATCGCGTTTCCTCTTTCACAGTGCTGTTTGGGTATGGCGCAAGGTTACTGACCTGCCCCTGTACCTGCCCTGAACACTCTCTGAACCTGCGCTGAATCAAATCGACTAGGCTGTCCTGACCACTTTCGATAAGGAGACCGACCATGCGCCTGTTTTTCGCCCTTGCCCTGCTCGCCGCCAGCAGCCTGGCCAACGCTGCAATCAAGACTCTGGAGATTCCTTACCAGAGCGCCGACGGCACCCGACTGATCGGTTATTACGCTTACGACGACGCGATCAAGGGCAAACGCCCGGGTGTGGTGGTGGTGCATGAATGGTGGGGCCTGAACGATTACGCCAAACGCCGCGCCCGCGACCTCGCCGAACTGGGCTACAGCGCCTTGGCAATCGACATGTATGGCGAGGGCAAGAACACCGAGCACCCGAAAGATGCGATGGCGTTCATGCAGGCCGCGACCCAGGATGCCGCGGCCTCCAGCAAACGTTTCGAGGCCGGGTTGAACCTGCTGAAAAAGCAGCCGCAGACCGACGTGAATAAAATCGCCGCCATCGGTTACTGCTTCGGCGGTGGCGTGGTGCTCAACGCCGCGCGTCAGGGCGAGCCGCTGGCGGGCGTGGTCAGTTTCCACGGTGCGCTGGCGACCACCACTCCGGCGACGCCCGGCAGTGTGAAAGCGAAAATTCTGGTCGAGCATGGCGCGCTGGACAGCATGGTCACTGCCGACAACGTCACCGCGTTCAAATCCGAAATGGACAAGGCCGGCGCCGACTACAGATTCGTCAGCCTTGACGGCGCCAAGCACGGCTTCACCAATCCGGATGCCGATCGCTTGAGCCACGGCGATCACGGTGGCCCGGATATCGGCTACAACAAAGCGGCCGATGAAAAATCCTGGGCGGACATGAAGGCGTTCTTCCAGAAAATCTTCAGCTGATCCACTTCCACCCTGTAGGAGCTGCCGAAGGCTGCGATCTTTTGATTTTGTTTTGAAGATCAAAAGATCGCAGCCTTCGGCAGCTCCTACAGGATTAGCGCCGCCAGATACAGGATTTGGCTCTACCCAGCATCCGCGCCAACCGGCAAAATGCCCGCCATGAATTCCAGCCCGCCCCTCCCCGCCTGCTGCACCCCGCTCGACGCCCATTGGCCGTTGCCCAACGTGTTGCCCGACACCGTCCTGCTCAGCACCCGTTTCGATCCGAAGCAACTGCTCGGCGATGACTTCCAGCGCAGTGCCATCGAGCCGCCGCCGAGCATTCAGCGCTCGGTGGCCAAACGGCAGGCCGAGTTTCTCGCCGGGCGGATTTGTGCCCGGGCTGCGCTGCAGCAACTGGAAGGCTCAAACGTGATTCCGGCGATTGGCGAAGACCGTGCGCCGGTGTGGCCGGCGCACATCTGCGGCTCGATCACCCACAGCACCGGACGCGCCGCGGCGATTGTCGCCAACAAGCAGCACTGGCGCGGCTTGGGCATGGACCTGGAAAACATGCTCGAGACCGAGCGCGCCGAACGCCTGGCCGGGGAGATCCTCACGCCAGCGGAATTGCAGCGCATGGCCGCCGGGTTGCGGGAGCAACCGGGGTTATGGGTGACGCTGACGTTTTCGGTGAAGGAAAGCCTGTTCAAAGCGCTGTACCCGATTGTGCAGAAGCGCTTCTACTTCGAGCATGCCGAGGTCTTGGAGTGGACGGAGCAGGGTCAGGTTCGCTTGCGCTTGCTGACCGATCTTTCAGGTGAATGGCGTCATGGCACCGAGCTGGACGCGCAGTTCGGGGTGCAGGATGGGCAGTTGTTGAGCCTGGTCAGCATTCCTGCCTGAGGATTTTTCAGCGCCGCTGAGGGCCCCATCGCTGGCAAGCCAGCTCCCACAGGTTTCAGGGGTGTATCCAAAACGTGTGCTGCCCCCGGACAGTGTGGGAGCTGGCTTGCCAGCGATTGCGGCCGGCAAAACCAGCACAAAACTCAGCGGCGTTCCTGATTCCTCGGCCAGCTCAGACTGAAACAGGCACCACCCAGACTCTTGCTCTTGTTGATCAGCGCCCGCCCGTCATGCCAGTGAATGATCCGCCGCACAATCGACAGACCCAGCCCATGCCCGCCCGACGCCCGTGTGCGGCTGTCATCCAGACGCAGGAAAGGCGTGAAGATGCGCTCCCACGCCGACTCCGGCACACCCGGCCCGTCATCCTCGACATCCACCCGGCAGCGCAACTGTCCAACCTGATAACTCACCGTGACTTTCGAGTGTGCATGGCGCATCGCGTTGCTCACCAGATTCTGCAACGCGCGGTGCAAAAAGCGCGGCTCGGCCTCGACCCAGGCGCCGTCATTATCGGCAGCGGACAGGCACAACCCGCGCTGCACCGTGACCTCGGCACGCAACGGCGCCAGTTCTTCAATCACTTGATTGACCAGCGCATCGAGGTCGATGCGTTGAAAGGTCAGCGCGGGTGACCCCTGCTCCAGCCGCGCGTAGGTGAGCATTTCGTCCACCAGCTTATCGAGATCCTCGATGTCGTGATCCATGCCCTCGCGGTACTTTTCCAGCGCCTGCGGGGTGGTGGCCGAGCCGATCATCTCCAACCCGAACCGCAGACGCGCCACGGGAGTACGCAACTCATGGGACACCGCGCGCACCAGTTCGCGCTGGATCGCCAGCAACTGCTGCAAGTGCTCGGCCATGCCGTTGAACGCTGCCGCCAGCCGCCCCACCGAGTCAGCGCCACGGGCCGGCACGCGGGTTTCCAGGCTGCCCTTGGCGATGCGCGTGGCCGCGGCTTCGAGTCCGCGCAGACGTCGTTCGAGCTGACGCACCAGCAGATATACGATCAGACCGATCAAGGTCAGGCCCAGGGCAGCGATCAACACCAGCCATTGCGGCGGATACGGATTCATCTGATACAGCGGACCGATTTCCAGTACCCACGGCGTGCCGACCATGCCGGCAAACACCCGGATCGAATCCCCGCCCTTGCCCAGCGCCATCACCGTATCGCCCTCGGACACACGGCGGCTCTGGTCTTCGTCCATGTCGGCCTCGTTGACCGTGACCAGTCGCAAATCAAAACCGAAACCTTTCTCCTCCTTTAACTGCGCCAGCCGCTTGGGCTGTTCGCCAACCGGCACCCGCACCAGTTCATCGGCCAGCAGGTAAATAGTCGCACGGGCCAGTTGTTCGCTGATCTGCTGGACGTCGCCGGTCAGCAGCAACTGTTCCTTGTCGCTGACCAGTCGATAGACCCGCGCCGCATGCGGGCCGGTCTGCTCCACCAAGGCCTGACCGCGCTGCACCCGGGCGCGCTGAGAGAGATCCAGATCGGTCTCGGAAAACTTCTTCAGCGCCAGCGGAATCCCCAGCAGACGCTCCCAGACCAACAACGCCCGATGGCGCTCGGTTGCGTTCATCGGTTGCAGGTTGTCGGCCATCAGCGAGAACGTGCCGTGGGCCAGGCGCTCACGGTATTGCTCGCTGCGCACCTGATTGAGCAGGTGCAGTGCCAGCACCCCAAGCACCGCCACCAGAATCAGCGCCGCGCACATGCCGCCATAGATGCGCAGGAAGATCGAGTTCACAGCGCCAGATCCACACAGGCTTCCGGAACGAACAGATAGCCTTTGCTGCGGATGGTCTTGATCAGGCGCGGATGATCGGGGTCATCGCCGATTTTCGGGCGGATGCGCGAGATGCGCACATCGATCGAGCGGTCCTGGCCGTCATAGCCGATGCCACGCAGCGCAGTGAAAATTTCTTCGCGAGAGAGGATTCGCCCGGCATTCGACACCAGCAGCCAGAGCAGGTCGAATTCGGCGCTGGTCAGTTCGATGCCGCTGTCACTGAGCCAGGCTTCGCGCAAGGCGTTGTCCACCACCAGCGGACCGAATTGCAGGCGGCGGCTTTTTTCCGTGACCGGCTCGGCGCTGTCACTTCGCCGCAGCAAAGCCTGAATCCGTGCCAGCAACAGCCGTGGGCGCACCGGTTTGCACACGTAATCGTCGGCACCAAGGTCGAGGCCCTGGATCTGGTCGGCATCGTCGGTGCGCGCGGTGAGCATCAGGATCGGCCCGTCGTAACGGTCGCGGACCTTGCGGCAAATACTCAGGCCGTCTTCACCGGGCAGCATCAGGTCGAGGATCACCAGGTCCGGCTGCTCCTTGATGATCCGCGCCGCCGCCAGCGCACCGTTGCCTTCAATCTCCACGCGCAATCCATTGGCTTGCAGGTATTCGCGGGTGAGTTCGGCCAGTCGCTGGTCGTCCTCGACTATCAATACCTGCCAGGCTTCTTGCTCCACCGGTGACCTCTGCTTTCTATTGTTATTAATAAAGGAAGAACCGTACGACGCAGCACAATTCGTGTGGGAGCGAGCCTGCTCGCGAAAGCGTTGGATCAGTCAACGTTGATGCTGAACCTGCCGACGCATTCGCGAGCAGGCTCGCTCCCACGGTTTTAGATCCTCCCGACCTTTTGTCATGTTTGAGGAGGATAAGAATGGGTAAACGCCGCCCGATTGTATAAACGGCGTACCGGCAGAACACAAGTCGGCAAATGCGTTCGGACACGGCGGTTTTTTGTGATAGGGTTCGCGCCCTTAAAAATCCGCTGAAGCGTTTTTCCCAAGTGAAAAACAGTGACAAACGGTCTAGCTCAGCAGGTTCGCGGCCTACACGGGAATTCCTGGTTTCTTACACAATTTACGCACAGGTTTATCCACAGTTAGCACGTTGCAAGCCCTCTCGAAACGCATTATCTTGTAGCACGGCGCGAGGAGAGACCCTACATATAGGGTTTTCCGCTCAGGCGACCAACCACATTTCGGGCCTGAAACTCAAGCGCTTTATTGCCAGTTTCCGGTTGAACCAAGCAAGTTTTTCAAAGCCCAAACCGCACTTGCGGATGGCGCCGTTTTTCAGGTCGGAAACGACCGGAACGGTACGGGTGTTGCAGTCATTACTGTCATCCGGGAAGGAATCCGGCTCGAGCCCTGGCTCGCAGCCAAAAACTTCGGCAAGGATGCGGCGTCATTAGCCTTTTTCCTACTGATCCGAAGTTGTTATGCCCGACGCCCGTCGGTTGTAGTGCTTCGGACCAGAACGGTGAGCACCATGATGGTGCCCAAACAAACATAGAGAATGTGGAGATCACCCCCCATGCAAACCGACACAACTCGCGAGAACCCGCAGGGCACCTTGCCGCAGGCCGCCGATTCGAATTCGGATCTGGCCGCCACCGCGCCTGGTCAACTGCGCGTGATCAAGCGTAATGGCACTGTCGTTCCTTACACCGATGACAAGATCACCGTCGCTATCACCAAAGCGTTTCTCGCAGTTGAGGGCGGCACCGCTGCCGCTTCGTCGCGAATCCACGACACCGTTGCCCGCCTGACCGAACAAGTCACCGCGACCTTCAAGCGTCGCATGCCGTCGGGCGGCACCATCCACATCGAAGAAATCCAGGACCAGGTCGAACTGGCCCTGATGCGTGCCGGCGAGCAGAAAGTTGCTCGCGACTACGTGATCTACCGTGACGCCCGCTCGAAAGAACGCGCAGCCCATACCCCGGTCGAAGCCGCAGTCGATGCGCACCCGTCGATCCGCATCACCCGCGCCGACGGCAGCCTCGCGCCGCTGGACATGGGCCGCCTGAACACCATCGTCACCGAAGCCTGCGAAGGCCTGGCTGAAGTCGATGGCGACCTGATCCAGCGCGAAACCCTGAAAAACCTGTACGACGGCGTGGCCCTGAACGACGTCAACACCGCATTGGTGATGACCGCGCGTACCCTGGTTGAACGTGAGCCGAACTACTCGTTCGTCACCGCCCGCCTGCTGATGGACACCCTGCGTGCCGAAGGCCTGGGCTTCCTCGGCGTGGCCGAGAGCGCCACTCACCACGAAATGGCCGATCTGTACGCCAAGGCGCTGCCGGCTTACATCGCCAAAGGTATCGAGTTCGAACTGCTGAACCCTGTGCTGGCCTCCTTCGACCTGGAAAAACTGGGCAAGGCGATCAACCACGAGCGCGACCAGCAATTCACCTACCTGGGCCTGCAGACCCTGTACGACCGTTACTTCATCCACAAGGATGGCGTGCGTTTCGAACTGCCGCAGATCTTCTTCATGCGCGTGGCCATGGGCCTGGCGATCGAAGAGAAGCAGAAAGAAGACCGTGCGATCGAGTTCTACAACCTGCTGTCGTCCTTTGACTACATGGCTTCGACCCCAACACTGTTCAACGCCGGTACCCTGCGTCCACAGCTGTCGAGCTGCTACCTGACCACCGTTCCGGACGACCTGTCGGGCATCTACCACGCGATCCACGACAACGCCATGTTGTCCAAATTCGCTGGCGGCCTGGGCAACGACTGGACGCCGGTGCGTGCACTGGGTTCGTACATCAAGGGCACCAACGGCAAGTCGCAAGGCGTGGTTCCGTTCCTCAAAGTAGTGAACGACACCGCCGTAGCCGTTAACCAGGGTGGCAAGCGCAAAGGCGCCGTGTGTGCCTACCTGGAAACCTGGCACATGGACATCGAAGAGTTCATCGAACTGCGCAAGAACACCGGTGATGACCGTCGTCGTACCCACGACATGAACACCGCCAACTGGATCCCTGACCTGTTCATGAAGCGTGTCTTCGATGACGGCAAGTGGACCCTGTTCTCGCCTTCCGAAGTACCGGATCTGCACGACCTGACCGGTAAAGCCTTCGAAGAGCGCTACGAGTACTACGAAGCCCTGACCGAGTACCCGGGCAAGGTCAAGCTGTTCAAGACCATCCAGGCCAAAGACCTGTGGCGCAAAATGCTCTCCATGCTGTTTGAAACCGGCCACCCGTGGCTGACCTTCAAGGACCCGTGCAACCTGCGCAGCCCGCAGCAGCACGTCGGCGTGGTTCACAGCTCGAACCTGTGCACCGAGATCACCTTGAACACCAACAAGGACGAGATCGCCGTTTGCAACCTGGGCTCGATCAACCTGCCGAACCACATCGTCGACGGCAAGCTGGACACCGCCAAGCTGCAACGCACCGTGAACACCGCCGTGCGCATGCTCGACAACGTGATCGACATCAACTACTACTCGGTGCCGCAAGCGAAGAACTCCAACTTCCGCCACCGCCCGGTCGGTCTGGGCATCATGGGCTTCCAGGACGCTTTGTACCTGCAGCACATCCCTTACGGTTCCGACGCGGCCGTCGAGTTCGCCGACAAGTCGATGGAAGCGGTCAGCTATTACGCGATCCAGGCGTCCTGCGACCTGGCCGACGAGCGCGGCGCGTACGAGACGTTCAACGGTTCGCTGTGGTCCAAAGGCATCCTGCCGCTGGATTCGCAACAGATCCTGATCGAACAGCGCGGCCAGAAGTACATCGACGTTGACCTGAACGAAACCCTGGACTGGGCACCGGTTCGCGCCCGTGTACAGAAAGGCATTCGTAACTCCAACATCATGGCCATCGCACCGACCGCGACCATCGCCAACATCACTGGCGTCTCGCAGTCGATCGAACCGACCTACCAGAACCTGTATGTGAAATCGAACCTGTCGGGCGAATTCACCGTGATCAACCCGTACCTGGTTCGCGACCTCAAGGCTCGCGGTCTGTGGGACTCGGTCATGATCAACGACCTGAAGTACTACGACGGTTCGGTTCAGCAGATCGAGCGCATCCCGCAAGAACTCAAAGAGCTCTACGCGACCGCATTCGAAGTGGACACCAAGTGGATCGTTGACGCCGCCAGCCGTCGTCAGAAGTGGATCGACCAGGCCCAGTCGCTGAACCTGTACATCGCCGGCGCCTCGGGCAAGAAGCTCGACGTGACCTACCGCATGGCTTGGTACCGTGGTCTGAAAACCACTTACTACCTCCGTGCCCTGGCCGCGACCAGCACCGAGAAGTCGACCATCAACACCGGCAAGCTGAACGCTGTTTCCAGCGGCGGCAACCACGGCGACGATTCGGTTCTGGCAGCTCCAGCCGGTCCGGCGCCAGTGCCAAAGGCTTGCGCGATCGACGAGCCGGATTGCGAAGCTTGCCAATAAGCTGAGCCGGGTCAGGCGTCGCGAGACGCCTGATGCTTCCAGGCAAAAGAAAACCCCCGACAGACTTCTGGTGTGTCGGGGGTTTTCTTTGTCTGGAATAAAAACCGAAGCAAAAAAAACGGCGAAACCTGAACCTAGGCTTCGCCGTTTTTATTCATACAACGCCTTTTGTCAGACTGTGAATGACTCGGACATTGCCTGCCCTACGACAGGAATGGTGAAGGATTCACCGTTATTGGTGTAGAACTTCTCGATGGTATTGGCGCCCGCATTCCAGTCCTTGAGGAATACACCGGAATTCAGGTTGCCGCTCTGGAAATCGGCTTTATTGAAGATATAGACTCCCAGGTCATTGGACTTGAGTACGACGTCACTGAACGTCTGAATATTCCTCAGGGTAACGGTGTCGTTGCCCGAGCTGCCCTCATCAAAAATCGCCACCATGGTTTTTGAGGCCACGAAGTACTGATCGCTTCCTTCACCACCATAGCCATCACCCGACGCACTCAGGTACAACTTGTCGTTACCCGCTCCGCCACGCAGCTCGTAGCCATTACCGATAGCTATCAGCTCGTCATCGCCATCGCCACCATCGGCGATACCGGAAACGACGGTGATCTTGTCATTGCCGGCATCCCCGTAATAGATCGAACCAACGTCGCGCACGTAGCCCGAAATGTAGTCGTTACCATTGCCGCCGTGGATGATATCTGCTTGATTGTCGGTCGAGGACACGCCCGTCAATGCACCAGTAATGGTAAAGCTGTTGCCGTAGAGGATGTCATTGCCGTCACCACCGTCGATGATATCGTTACCGTCTCCGCCCTCAATCATGTTGGCCAATGCGTTACCCGTCAGCGTGTCGTTGAACGCGGAACCGACCAGGTTATCAATGTTGCTCAACACATCTCCCTCGGCATCGCCCCCGGTGCCAGCACCGGTCAACAGGCTCACCTGAACACCGGCAGCGCTGTTGACGTACCACGCGGCATCACCGCGCCCCACGCCCGTCAACACATCCGCACCGCCGCCGCCAACAAAGCTCTCAACCGCGCCGGCACTACCAGTGAAGGTGTCCGCATAACTGGAGCCCTGGAAGGCTTCAATGGAGGTGTACACATCTCCCGCACCAGCACCCGTCACAAGAGGAGCACTGAGATTGAAGGTAACGCCCTCGGTTTCATATGCAAAACTCAGGAAATCGACACCGTAGCCACCATCAAACCGATCCAATCCAGCACCGCCAATAAAGATATCGCCAGTATTGGAACCGTTGATTTGCTCGATACCGCTGTAAGTATCCCCGGCAGCCGATCCGCCATTGGCAACGCCGGTTTTGGTGCTGATAACCGCCGAACCGCTGTCGGCATAACTGGCGATATCAAAACCTGCCCCGCCAATCAGTTGATCCGCACCCGCACCACCATACAGAGTGTCATTGCCTGCACCGCCGGTGATGATGTTGTCGCCGGTGTTACCGAAACCGATGAAGTTACCGGTGCCGGTATAGGTCAGACGCTCCACCTCTGCGTTCAGGGTGTAGTTGACCTGATTGGTACGGACCTCATCGTCTCCCTCTCCCGCCAGTTCGTTAACCAGTACCGAACCTGTGCCGGTGGCAAAATAGACGTCATTACCCAGCCCACCACTGAATGTCATGGTTCCGGCCGTAACCGTGAACTGATCGTCGAAGGCTGTCCCGATAATGTTCTCGAAATTGCTGAACACATCGCCCTGCGCATCGCCACCGACGCCCGTGCCGGCGTTATTGGCGACCGTCATGACGACAGCCTGGGCAGAACTGGAGTAATCCAGCTTGTCGGCGGTTCCAGCAGCACCATCAAGGACATCGGCCTGGGCACTTGCAACGAAGATATCGTTGAAGGATGAGCCACGGAACGTTTCGATTCCGGAAAAAGTGTCCCCGGCCGCAATCCCGGTGTGTACGCCGGTCTTGAGGTTCAGCGTCACGCCAGCACCGCTGTAATCGTCCTGATAGCTGACAGTGTCCGTACCGGCTCCGCCGATCAACTGGTCCGCACCGCCACCCCCCATAAGCAAATCATTGCCGCTGCCGCCAGTGATGACGTTGTCGCTCGCATTGCCCCGGCCGGTGAAAGTGCCATTGCCGACACCGGTATAGGTCAGGCGCTCGACATTGTTTGCCAGTGTCACGTCGGCCTGACTGGTACGTACTTCGTCATACCCGCCGTCGACGCCCTCAATGACATTCAGGGTGTAGTTACCGTTGACAATGTAGACATCGTTGCCTGCACCACCGGTGAACGTCATCGAGCCCGCAGTAAGGGTGAACTGATCATCCTGGGCGGTCCCGATGATGTTCTCGAAGTTGCTGAACACATCGCCCTGCGCATCACCGCCACTCCCAACGCCGCCGCCATTGGCGACAGACATGACGATGGCTTGCGCAGAACCGGAATAATCCAGCTTGTCGACGCCGCCGGCACCATCGAGGGTATCAACAGCAGAACTGGCAACGAACGTATCGCCATTGGCTGACCCACGGAAGGCTTCAATACCGGAGAAGGTATCCCCGGCCGCTATTCCAGTGTGCACACCCGTTTTCAGATTGAGCGTTACCCCTGCACCACTGGCATCATCCTCATAACTCACGGTATCGATACCAGCACCACCGATGAGCTGGTCAGCACCTGCGCCACCCGACAGCACATCATTGCCTGCACCACCGGTGATGATGTTGTCGCTGGCATTACCGCGCCCGGTGAAATTGCCGCTACCGGTATAAGTCAGGCGCTCGACCTCTGCGTGTAACCCGGCACTGTTCTGACTGGTACGCACCTCGTCATCGCCGCCGCCTGCCACTTCAACGATATTGAAACCGCCCGTGCCGTCGACGACGTAGACATCGTTGCCAGCGCCACCAACCGCCACCGTGAGGCCTGCATTGACAGTGAACCGATCGCCGTAAGCCGAACCGATAACCCACTCCATATTACTGAACTGATCACCCTGAGCGTCGCCTCCCAAGCCTGTACCGGCGCCATTGGCGACGGTGATGCTGACTGCCTGATCGGATAGGGAATAGTCCAGTTTGTCCAGACCACCCGCACCATCCAGAATGTCGGCGCCCGTTCCGGCGAAGAAGGTATCGCCATAGGCTGAACCACGAATGGCCTCGATGCTGTCGAAGGTATCGCCCTGAGCCAGACCGGTATGCACACCTGTCTTCAGGTTGATGGTGACACCGGCACCCGTCCTTTCATCTTCATAACTCGCGGTGTCCATACCGGCGCCGCCAATGAGCTGGTCAGCACCTGCGCCGCCGATGAGCACATCATTGCCAGCGCCACCTGAAATGATGTTTTCGCCCGCGTTACCACGACCGATGAAGTTGCCCGTGCCCGTGTAGGTCAGGCGTTCGACGTTGGCTGCCAGGGTCATGTCAGCCTGGTTGGTAAAAAGCTCGTCAATACCGCCGCCAGCAGCCTCGATAATGGTGCCGTTGAAATAGCCATTGATGATGTAGACGTCATTACCCGCCGCGCCATTCAACGACAGCCCACCGCCATTGAGGGTGAAGGTATCGTTGAACGCAGAGCCGATCACGGTTTCCACGTTGATGAACGAATCCCCTTGAGCGTCACCACCACTGCCTGTGCCCGCATTCACAGCGGAAGACAGAATGCTGATGGCTTGGGCAGAGGTCGAATAGTCGAGAATATCGCCACCCTGAAGACCGTCGAAGCTATCAGCAGCAGCGCCGCTGACAAAAGTATCGCCGTAGTTGGTGCCCTTGTAGAGTTCGATACCGGAGTAGCTGTCGCCCAAGGCGATACCTGTGTTTACACCGGTCTTGAGGTTCAGGGTCACGCCGATGCCATTCACGACTTCTTCATAGCTGGCGATATCGAAACCGGCACCGCCAATCAACTGGTCAGCCCCTGCACCACCCGTCAACACGTCGTCACCCGCACCGCCGGTGATGATGTTGTCACCTGCGTTACCAACACCCTTGAAGTTACCCGTACCCGTGAAGATCAGGCGCTCGACGTTGGCCGCCAGATACGAGGTGTTCTGTGTCGTGCGAACTTCGTCATCACCACCGCCGAAGGCTTCGATGATGCCGGCATTGGTATTGCCATTGATGATGTAGACGTCATTGCCCGCGCCGCCATTGAGGGTCAGTCCACCACCGGTGAGGGTGAATGTATCGTTGAAGGCCGAACCGATGACAGTTTCCACGTTGATGAACGTGTCGCCCAGAGCGTCACCAGCAGTACCGGTGCCCGCTGCGCCAACGGACGAAGTAATACTGATCGCCTGCGCCGAGGTTGAGTAATCGAGGACATCGCCGCCCTGCAGGCCATCAAAACTATCGATTGCTGCACCGCTGACGAAGGTGTCACCGTAGTTGGTGCCCTTGTAGAGTTCGATACCGGAGTAGCTGTCGCCCAAGGCGATACCTGTGTTTACACCGGTCTTGAGGTTCAGGGTCACGCCGATGCCATTCACGACTTCTTCATAGCTGGCGATATCGAAACCGGCACCGCCAATCAACTGGTCAGCGCCTGCACCACCCGTCAACACGTCGTCACCCGCACCGCCGGTGATGATGTTGTCACCTGCGTTACCAACACCCTTGAAATTACCCGTACCCGTGAAGGTCAGGCGCTCGACGTTGGCCGCCAGATACGAGGTGTTCTGTGTCGTGCGAACTTCGTCGTCACCGCCACCGAAGGCTTCGATGATACCGGCGTTGGTATTGCCATTGATGATGTAGACGTCATTGCCCGCGCCGCCATTGAGGGTCAATCCACCACCGGTGAGGGTGAATGTATCGTTGAAGGCCGAACCGATGACAGTTTCCACGTTAGTGAACGTGTCGCCCTGAGCGTCTCCACCCGTGCCAGTGCCCGCTGCAGCAACGGCCGAGACGATACTGATGGCCTGAGCCGACGTTGAGTAGTCAAGGACGTCGCCGCCCTGCAGGCCATCGAAGCTATCGGCGGCGGCGCCACTGACGAAGGTATCCCCCCAATTCGTACCTCTGAAAACTTCAATGTCAGTAAACGTATCACCCTTGGCGGCACCGGTGTGCACACCCGTCTTGAGGTTCAGCGTCACGGGGATGACGTTGGTCACATCTTCATAACTGGCGATGTCGATCCCCGCTCCTCCATTGATCTGGTCGGCCCCCTCCCCGCCCATCAACACATCATTGCCGGCGCCACCATTCAAAATGTCATCACCGGCAAAGCCACGTATCTGATCATCACCCGCGGTACCCACCAGGGTATCTGCCGCGTTGGTGCCATTTATAACTGCCATTACATCTTCCTTGTGTTGTGTGTCGAAACTACGCAGAAACGCCAGACACTCCGGGGTTGACCCTCTCTTGAAGGTGTACTGGGTTTGATTATTTGTGGGGTTGAGCAGGCGAGGCAGTGTTTTTTATGACATCCGTTTCCAAGCAGCCTGTCGCTGCAATGTGAAGCAGACCGTACGAAAATTTGACGGACACCGCTTGTTACTCGTGGCGTCAGCAAGTTCCACACCAGACGAGCCGACGAACGGTAGAGAATTGAAAAATTAAATTCCGTTTACGCAAAAAAAAACCGACGCACCAGGGCGTCGGTTTTTAGTAGAGCCGGCTCCAGCAATCAAGTCATCTGAATGATGGTCTGCATGATGGTGCTCTGAGTCGAAATGGTCTTGGCGTTCGCCTGATAGTTGCTTTGGCCCTTGATCAGGTCCACCAGCTCGTTGGTCAGGTTAACGTTGGACTCTTCCAGCGAGTTGGACGCGATCGAACCCAGCGTACCGGTTTCCGGTGCATCGTAACCCGGGATACCCGAGGCGAACGTTTCTTTCCAGCTGGTACCGCCGACTGCCTGCAGGCCTTGTTCGTTGGTGAAGCTGGCCAGCGCAACCTGGCCGATGGCCTTGCTCTGGTTGTTGCTGAAGTTGGCGAACAGCGTACCGGTACCGTCGATGGTCAGGTTGGTGATCTGGCCGGTGGCGTAACCGTCCTGAGTCGGAATCGAACGCGCGGTATCCGCGTTGAACTGAGTGGTCTTGGCCATGGAAATGGTCACGCCATTGGCGTTGGCAGCCGCGCCGTTAGGCGTGAATTTGCCGTTGGTCACGGTACCCGGTACCCAGCCGGTCAGCTTCAAGTCACTGCTGATGATCGGTTTGAGGGGATCCAGCGGGTCTGGCGTGCTGACCTGAGTCAAATTGCCAGAGCTGTCGAAGGTCAGTGTCGAAGCAACCGGAGGAGTGGCAGGATCGCTTGGATCGCTACCGGTAGCGTCCGGATTGCGCCCATCCACCAGGGTGTAAACCTTCCAGGTATTGTCATCAGTCTTCACAAAGTACTGATCCATGACGTGCGAGTTGCCCTGAGTGTCATAGATCGGGGTACTGAACGACTTGGTGTACGTCGCAAGCTTGGTCGGATCGAACACGACAGCGTTGGCGCCCGTATCGACGATTTTTGTTGCCGAGGAGTTCAGGTTGATGCTCGAAGTCACCAACGAAGTCGACTTCGGCGCCAGGTTCGAGGTGTCGATCTTCAGGTCGGTCAACACGCCGTTGATGATCTTGCCGTTGGCGTCCACACCGTAACCCTGCAGACGCGAGGTGTAGTCGGTGTTGGTGATGAAACCGGCATTGTCGACCTTGAACGTACCGGCACGGGTGTAGGTGATCGAGCCGTTGTTGCTCATGGTGAAGAAGCCGGAACCATTGATACCCATGTCCAGCACGTTACCGGTGTTGTTGATGTCACCCTGGGTGAACTGCTGGGACACGTTGGCCAGGCGCACGCCGTTGCCGATGACCTTGCTGCCGCTACCCAGGCGAGTGGCCGAGTAGACGTCTTCGAATTCTGCACGGGACGATTTGAAACCGGCGGTCGCGACGTTGGCGATGTTGTTGCCGGTCACGTCCAGTTGTTTGTTGGCTGCATAGAGACCGCTAAGGCCGATATTGAAAGACATATTCCACTCCTTTGTGCCGGTTAGTCGGCTCTATATACCAATGGTTTGTACTTTGGACAGGGCGACGGTGCCCTTGCCGGACAGGTTGAGCATCAGCTCGCCACCGGTCTGGCTGATCGTCACGCTGTTGACCGTGGCTGGCAGGTAGGTCGCCATATCGGTCGAGGTGCCATTGATCGAGGCGTTGGCCTTGACGGTATAGGTACCGGTCTTCACCAGATTGCCGTCCTTGTCCTTGCCGTCCCAGGTGAAGCTCGCGCTGCCTGCGGCGCGACTGCCCAGATCGATGGTGCGAACCACCGTGCCGCTGCTGTCGGTAATGCTGACGGTGCCGCCGGCAATCGACGACGGCACGGTGACCGAACCGGTCATGCCTTTGCTCGGGTCGTCCAGTTGAACGGTGTTGGTCTGCACGATCACGTTGCGACCGACCAGCGACGACGCCTGCAAGGCTTGCGAGGAGTTGTAGTTGCCGGCCAGCGAGCTGACGGTGCTGTTGAGGGTGGTGATGCCCTCAAGGCTGCTGAACTGCGCCAACTGCGCAACAAAGGCGCTGTTGTCCTGCGGATCGAGCGGGTTCTGGTTTTTCAGCTGGGTGACCAGCAATTGCAGGAACGCATCCTTGCCCAGGGCTTGGCCGCCGGTGGAGCTGTTGGTGGCCGAGGCAATGCCATCAGTGGTCGTACTGCTCGTTTTTTTCGAGGAGTTCGCCAGGATGTCATTCATGCTCAGGCTGCTGGTGGTATCGGAAACACTCATGGCAGTCGCCCCTTATTACTGACCGAGGGTCAGTACCTTCTGCATCATGGTTTTGGCGGTGTTCATCATTTCGGCGTTGGTCTGGAACGACCGGCTCGCGGAAATCATGTCAGCCATTTCTTCCACCACGTTGACGTTCGGGTAGTACACGTAGCCCTTGGCGTCAGCGGCCGGATGGTTCGGCTCGTAGCGTGCTTCGAGGTTGCTCTGGTCTTCGACCACGCCAAGTACCTGCACGCCCTGCCCTGCGGCGTCCTGGCTCTGGAACAGCGAGTTGCTGCCGCTGTTCTGGCCGCCCTGAAACATGGTGGCGAACACCGGGTGACGGGCGCGGTAGGTCTGGTCGATGCTCGACGAAACGGTTTCGGCGTTGGCGATGTTCGACGCCACGGTGTTCAGACGTGTGGTTTGTGCGCTCATGCCGCTGCCGGCAATGTTGAAAACGCTGGACAGGGACATGGATTACTCTCCGCGCAGGGCCGATACCAGCCCTTTGAATTTGCTGTTGAGCAGGGTGAAGCTGGCCTGGAAGCCCACGGCGTTTTCCGCGTAGTTGGACTGTTCCAGCTGAGCATCCACGGTGTTCTGGTCAATCGAAGGCTGCATCGGTGTGCGATACATCAGCGACTCGTCGCCATTGCCCAGGCCTTCAGCTTCGATGTGACGGCTGTTGGTCATGTTCAGGGCGATGGTGCCGTTGGCGTTTTTCTGGCTCTGTGCTTCGAGCACTTTGGAGAAGTCCAGATCCCGAGCCTTGTAGTTCGGGGTATCGGCGTTGGCGATGTTGTTGGCCAGCACTTCAGCGCGCTGGGCACGGAAACCCAATGCCTTTTCGTGAATGCCGAGCGCTTTATCGAAGCTGATGCTCATGTCGGGAACCTTCGGGTGAGCGGTTTTTCGTACCTGAGCTTTAGCAAGCCTCGTGCCAAACACAGAAACCCAGGTAAACCGGGGCTTTGCGGGGAATCGGCAAAGCGGCAATGCCAGAAAAGCGGCAACCGGTTTCCGCTGCCTGCCGCTTTTCTGCCGCTTCGTCCTGTTAACACCTCTCCCTGTAGGAGCTGCCGAAGGCTGCGATCTTTTGATCTTGATCCTTCAAAACAGGATCAAAAGATCGCAGCCTTCGGCAGCTCCTACATGAAACAAAGCATCAGGCATAAAAAAGGGAGCCCTTGGGGCTCCCGATTTTGTATGCCTGATGCTTTGTTTCACTTCGCCTGGTAAATGATCCCCGGACTGCACTGAACCATCTGGTAATGATCCGGTAAACCGTTCAGCGCTTCGGACGCGCCAAGGAACAGATAGCCGCCCGGCTTCAGCGTGCTGTGAATACGCAACAGGATGTCTTTCTTCACCTCGGCGGAGAAGTAGATCAGCACGTTGCGGCAGAAAACGATGTCGAACTTGCCCAGACTGGCGTAGCTGTCGAGCAGGTTGAACGAACGGAATTCCACCCGGTTCTTGATCGGCGCCTTGATCACCCAGCGCCCCGGCCCTTTCGGGTCGAAGTAGCGCTGCAGGCGATCAGCGGACAGACCGCGACCGATTGCCAGGCTGTCGTACTCGCCGGTCTTGCAGTTGGTCAGCATGCTGCCGGACAGGTCGGTGGCAACGATCTGCACGCCCATCTTCAACTGACCAAGGTTGCTGCGCTCGAACTCGTCGATCGACATCGACAGCGAATACGGTTCCTGACCCGACGAGCATGCCGCCGACCAGATCCGCAGACGCTGGTTGGGGCTGGCCTTGATCGCCTCGGGCAGCACCTTGTTCTTCAAGACTTCAAACGGATAGGTGTCGCGAAACCACAGGGTTTCGTTGGTCGTCATGGCATCGACCACCTGCTCGCGCAAACCGCTGCGCGGCTGGGTCTGGATGCGCTGTACCAGCTCACCCAGGGACTTGATGCCTTGCTGCTCCATCAGTTTGTTGAGACGGCTCGAGACCAGGTACTGCTTGTTTTCACCGAGCAAAATGCCACAGGCTTTTTCCAGGAAGACCCGGAACTGTTCGAAATCCAAATTACCCGTAGACAATGATGCCGCCTCTTAAATCGTGTTGACCGCCAGGGGCAGAAGGCCCCTAGCTGATATCTGCTGCTTTGATCCGGTCGACTACCCGGGATGCCAGGTCATCAGGACGGAATTTGGCCAGGAAGTCATCGGCACCGACTTTCTTGACCATCGCCTGATTGAATACCCCCGACAACGAAGTATGCAGGATGATATGAAGCTTTTGCATGCGTGGATCGCTGCGGATTTCCGCCGTCAGGGTGTACCCGTCCATCTCCGGCATCTCGATGTCGGAAATCATCATCAGGAACTCTTCTTCCGGCTTCTTGCCCTCATCGACCAGCTTGCGCAGGTAGTCCAGCGCCTGCTTGCCATCGTTCAGCGCCACCACTTCGACCCCGACCGTCTGCAGGCAGCGCGTGACCTGCTTGCGCGCCACCGACGAGTCATCGACCGTCAGCACCCGCAGCGACAACGCCTTGCTCTGGGTCTCGACATCGACCACGCCGACCGAAATAGCTTCCGGCGTCGGCGCGACTTCCGCCAGCACCTTCTCGACATCGATGATTTCGACTAACTGATTGTCGACTCGAGTCACAGCGGTCAGGTAATGATCGCGCCCCGTGCCCTTGGGCGGCGGATGGATCTCTTCCCAGTTCATGTTGACGATGCGCTCCACCGAGCGAACCAGGAAACCCTGGGTCTTGGTGTTGTACTCCGTGATGATCACGAACGGACTGTTCTTGTCTTTCAACGCCCCGGAACCGGTCGCCATTGCCAGATCAAGGATCGGAATGGTCGCCCCCCGGATATTCGCCACCCCGCACACGACAGGACTGGACTTGGGCATCAACGTCAGCGACGGGCATTGCAGCACTTCCCGCACCTTGAACACGTTAATGCCGTAGAGCTGCTGACCGTCGAGACGGAACAACAACAGCTCCAGGCGATTCTGCCCTACCAGTTGCGTGCGCTGGTTCACCGAATCCATTACACCAGCCATGCCCAGACTCCTACACCAACGCCAAGTGTTGTTGCGACGCACATTCATTACTAAACGGCACGGCGCTTGCTTTTTAACTCGTATGAACGCTCAAACGACATTTTTCCGACGCCTGACCTCCCGCACCCGCAAAGCGCTGTGCGCGACGTCTGCCGTCTGCTTGTTTTTCGCTGGCAGCCCTGCCGGTGCTGATACGGTTACCTTGCCTGACATGCTTATCGGCGTCACTCAGGGCTTTCTTGAGTTCACCGTAGAAGACTATCTGGCTACCAGTCAAACGGAAGGCCGCTACGAAATCGAGGTCAACCAGCTCGACCCGCGTATGCGCATGCCTATGTGCGACAAGGAATTGACAGCGTCGCTGGAGAGTCCCGCACGTCCGCTGGGCCGGGTGACGGTCAAGGTCCGGTGCGAAGGAAGCTCGCCGTGGACGGTGTTCGTGCCCGCTCAAGTCCGCCTGTTTCGCGAGATTGTCACCACCACCCGACCGCTCAAACGCGCCGGCATTATCGAGCCGCAAGACGTGGCCTTGCGTGAACGCGACATCAGCCAGATCAATCAGGGTTTTCTGACGTCGGTGGATGAAGCCATCGGGCAGAAATTAACCCGACCAACGGTAGCCGATCAGGTGATTACCCTGGTGCATCTGGAACAGGCAGAAGTGGTGCGCAAGGGCGATCAGGTGGTCATCATCGCCCGCAGCGGCACACTTGCCGTGCGCATGCCCGGTGAAGCCCTGGCCAATGGCGGTTTGAAAGAACAGATCCGGGTAAAAAACCTCAATTCCAACCGGGTAATCAAGGCGCAGGTCATCGCGCCGGGCCAAGTGGAAGTCGCCATGTAAAACGCTCGAGCAGAAAACTGGCGCCAGCCCCGACGCTTCCCTAAACTGTGCCGCAGCAGGACACGCTTCGGCACATGCAGCTCATTGCAAAGTGAGCCTAAAGTTTTCCAGGGAATGGCCGAGAACATGGCAAGCGTCCAAATTCCCAGAGGTTTTTAACATGGTCATCGATTTCAGCCGTTTGAACAGCTCCTCGTCACTTACGGGCAGTACGCGTACCAGCAACGCCAAGGAAACCGCCGAAACCGGCACCTCCGCGCCGCTGAATACCCAGGCCGAAACGGCCGGTACCGCAAAAAGCGGGGAATCGGTACACCTCAGCAATGAGGCTCAACAGTTGCAGAAGGTCACTGACAAGCTGCGCGATCAGCCTGCCGTCGACAAAGCCCGTGTGGCCGAGTTGAAAGCAGCGATTGCCGATGGCAGCTACAAGGTCGACAGCAACCGTGTAGCCAGCAAACTGCTCAACTTCGAAGCCCAGCGCTAGGCTTTTGCCGGCGCCAGGCTTTTGGACGCTTAGAACCCAAGGCCAGCCATGCACGACACTAATCTATTGCAACTGATCACCGACGACTTTGCTCCAGCTCAACAATTGCTGGAGTTGCTGCAAACCGAGTCCCTCGCTTTGCACGGTCGCGACATGCCTCTGCTCGAAGATATTCTGGCGCGCAAGCAGGCATTGATCATTCTGCTTGAACAGCATGGCCGCAAGCGCAGCGAAATCCTTGCCAGCCTCAACCTGCCGCTCGACCGTCAGGGCCTGGAGCAACTGGCCAGCCAGTCGAGCATTGGCGACCAGTTGCTGTCCCAAAGCGATGTGCTCACCGACCTGATTGCCCAGTGCCAGGCGGCCAACGTCAAGAACGGCCAATCGATCCAGATCCAGCAGGCCGCTACGGCCAATCAGCTGAAAATCCTCACCGGGGGCGAGCCACCCGCGTTGTATGACGCCTCGGGCACTTTCGCCAAACCCACCAAGCCGCGAACGCTCAGCCAGGCGTGAGCCATTCGATGTGCCTGCACTATCAACCCGCGAAACATGCTGGCAAAATGCTGGCTAGTCGTAGTCAAATTTTGTCTGGAGATTGAGAAAACGTGCCAAACGCCCTAAGCGCGGATGATACTCCGCAGCCACCAAAGGTGCTGACCACGCCCCTGGAAATCTCCAGCAACCTGCGCCAGCTGCAGGAAAGCCACGATCCGCTGATCATCACCTTCCATGAGCGCAGCCAGCGCTTCCAGAGCTACTTGATCAAGGTTGACCGGGAAACTGCGACGATTGCCCTGGACGAGATGATCCCGCGCGATGGCGAGCGTTTTCTGCAGGCGGGCGAACCGTTCAAGGTCGAAGGCTTCCACGAAGGCGTGCGCATCGCCTGGGAATGCACCGGCACGCTGAACATCGAAGAATCCGACGGTGACCGCTTCTACACCGGTCAACTGCCAACCGAAGTGGTCTACCACCAGCGCCGCAATGCCTTTCGTGCTGCGTTGAAGCTGACCGATCTGGTCAGCGTCGAACTTGGCGGCGAAAAACTCAAGGCGCCGATCAACGGCAAACTGCTGGATATTTCCGCCACCGGTTGCAAGCTGCGCTTTGAAGGCGACATCACCGATCGCCTGCAACTGGGCCAGGTCTATGATCGCATGATCGCCACCCCACTGTTCGGCAATCAACCGATCTCGGTCGAGCTGCGCTATCTGCACTTCGAAGAAAAGCTCAACATCACCTTCGCCGGCTTGCGCTTCCACAACATCAGTGGTCAGGCGGCGCGCAACGTCGAGCGCTTCGTTTATCAACTGCAGCGTGAAGCACGCCGGTTCGACAAAGACGATCTGTGATTCGCACAGGCAAATAGGAAGGGCAGTCCCTGGCGGGACTGCCCTTTCTTATTTCTACTGTCCCGTCTTGGGCTGGAGATACCTGTGGCGAGGGGATTTATCCCCGATGGGTTGCGCAGCAGCCCCAGACCGGACGCCTCGATTCCACTGCCACACCGCACTGAATGGCTTTAGGGCCGCTTCGCAACCCATCGGGGATAAATCCCCTCACCACAGTTAAAGAATCACTCTTTGAACATTGTTGCCATCACCCGACTCAGGGTCTGGCCCCACTGATGTCCGGTGTCGGTTTATCGCCCTCATCAGCCGGATCAGTTTCCACCGCCACTTCAGGCTGCACTTCGGGTTCTGGCTCCGGTTCTGGCTCCGGCGTAACCGTGGTCTGCATCTGCTCCTGCACCACCTGCTCATCCACCCGCGGATCGAGCGCGGCCACCAGCGGCGAGCTGGACATGCTGTCGGGCATCGCCACGTGATGCAGCGGCGCGTCGTCGACCTGATGCAGATTGGTCACCGCTTTCGGGCGGATGCGCCACACCAGCACCAACGCAAAGAAGCTGAAGAACGCGTACAAACTCTGACTGCCGAACAGCTTCATCAGCACGCCCGCCAGCAGCGGACCGATACTCGCGCCGACCCCGTAGGTCACCAGCAGCATCGCCGTCAGCGACACCCGGCGATCGCCCTCGACATGGTCGTTGGAGAACGCCACCGCCAGCGGATACAGGCAGAACTGCACCAGCGAACAAAGGAAGCCGACCACAAACAGCACCTCAAGCGGCACCTGCGGCAAGATCGCCAACGGCAACGCCGCCACCGCGAGGAATCCGGCAAAACAACGAATCAGCAGCGCTCGGTCATAACGGTCGGACAACCAGCCCAACGGCCACTGCACCAGCAGTCCGGCAAAAATGCAGCTACCCATGAACAGACCGACCTGCTCGGTCGACAGCCCCTGCTGCGACGCATACAGCGGCGCCAGACCGTAGAACGAGCCGATGATCAGGCCAGCGCCGAGCACCGTGCTCAACGACTGCGGCACGCGCTTGATAAAGAAGCGCGGCTCCATCGGTGCCGGATGCAGCGGCGCCGGGTGAATCCGCCGGGTCAGCGCCACCGGCACCAGACACAGGGCAAAACACAGCGCGACCAGCATCAGCAGCTCCAACCCCAGGCCCGGGTGCATGACCAGAATCAACTGACCGAGCACCAGCCCCAGGTACGAAGCGATCATGTAGCCGCTGAACACCAGCCCGCGCTGATTGGCGTCGGCCTGTTCGTTGAGCCAGCTCTCGATCACCATGTACTGACACATCATGCCCAGACCGACGATGGTCCGCAGCACCAGCCACGCCGGCAACCAGTCCACCAGGCCATGCCCGAGCACCGCCGCGCCGACGATCCCGGCACACGCCGAATACGCTCGAATGTGTCCGACGCGGGCGATCAAGCGGTGACCGATCTTGCCGCCCAGCACCAGGCCGAAATAGTTGGCCGCCATCAGCGCACCCACCCACAGTCCATCGACATGGTCAGCGGCCAGGCGCAATGCCAGGTAAGTAGAAAGAAGGCCCGAGCCGATCAACATCATCAGCGAGGCGAAATACAGCGCTCGAAAGGATTTCCAGATTTGGCGCATCGGCGTTCCGAGCGGCTCCTTGCAGTGAGTATCGGACTATCAAGACGATAGCCCGACGGCGACAGTTAGTCAGGCCTGGGCTGCTAGAACACGCCGTTCCCAGGGAGTGATTTCATCAAAGAAGCTGGTCAACTCCATGGTCTTCGAAGCGATGTAGCCTTCGATGAACTCCTGTCCGAACAGTTCCCTGGCCAATTGGCTACGTTTCAGACGCTCGAGCGCGGCATGCAAGGTACACGGCAGCGAAAGATTGTCCGGCACTTCGAATTCGCCCTGAATCGCCGCGCTCGGCTCCAGCTCATGTTCGATCCCGTGCAAACCGGCGGCCAGACTCGCGGCAATCGCCAGATACGGGTTGGCATCGGCGCCAGGCAACCGGTTTTCCACGCGTCGAGCCACTGGCGAACTGGCCGGAATGCGCAACCCTGCGGCGCGGTTGTCGTGGGACCAGCAGGCATTGTTGGGCGATGCATACGGGTGACACAGACGCTGATAGGAGTTCACGTTCGGCGCAAACAGCGCGGTGAAATCGGCCATGGCCGCCTGCTGTCCGCCGATGAAGTGGCGGAACATCGCCGTCGGCTGGCCATTCTCGTCACTGAACACATTCTTGCCGGTCGCGATCTCGACGACGCTCTGGTGAATGTGCATCGAACTGCCCGGTGTGTGCGCCAACGGCTTGGCCATGCACACCACGCTCAGACCATGCTTGAGCGCGACTTCCTTGAGCAGGTGTTTGAACAGGAAGGTCTGATCCGCCAGCAACAGCGGATCACCGTGCAGCAGATTGATCTCGAACTGGCTGACGCCCATTTCATGCATGAAGGTATCGCGTGGCAGACCGAGGGCGGCCATGCATTTATAGACTTCGCTGAAGAACGGCCGCAGACCGTTATTGGAACTGACGCTGAACGCCGACTGCCCATCCTCGCGGCGTCCATCAAGACCTACCGGCGGACGGAACGGCTGGGTCGGATCGGTGTTCGGCGCGAAGACAAAGAATTCCAGCTCGGTCGCCACCACCGGCGCCAAGCCACGTGCGGCGTAACGGGCGATGACTTTCTTCAGTTGACCACGGGTCGACAGGTTTGAGCTTTCGCCGCTCAGTTCGTCAGCATCGCAGATGGCCAGGGCACGTGGCTCGTCGCTCCATGGCAAGGGATGAATCATGCTCGGCTCGGCGACCAGCGCCAGATCGCCGTCATCGCTGCCGTAAAACCGCGCCGGCGGATAACCGCCCATGATGCATTGCAGCAGCACCCCCCGCGCCATCTGCAAACGCCGGCCCTCGAGGAATCCCTCGGCGGTCATCACCTTGCCGCGCGGCACGCCGTTCAAATCCGGCGTGACACATTCAATCTCATCAATGCCGGTCAGTCGCTGCGCGAGTGAACGCTGGCCATCGGTTGTCATGACGCAATCCTTGTTATTGTGCGAGCCGCGAACGGCGACCCGTACAAAATAGGCTCCGGCTGTTCGGAATATCAAGCAGCGTCAAACAAAAAAGGCCACCACTGAATTTCCGTGTAGGAGCTGCCGCAGGCTGCGATCTTTTGATCTTAAAAAAGTCAAAAGATCGCAGCCTGCGGCAGCTCCTACAGGGGCATGCCTTCAGGGCAGATAGAGGCTGAAGATGCCGCCACCCAAAGGCCCGCCATTACGAATTTCGGTGTGCCCGACCACGCCATTGCGCTGATGCAACGCAGCAATGCGGTTGGCGAAATACAGGCCCAGACCCGTGCTGCCGCTGCCGTGATTGATGCCCTGCACGTAATCGGCCTGACGCTCGAGCATCTCGGCCGGGTAACCGTCGCCGTCATCGTTGATGCTCAACACCAGTTGCCCAGCCTCGTCGCTGACGGTAATCAGCAGCGACTCGCGGGCATAACGAATGGCGTTGTTGATGCAGTTGCCCAACACCGACGCAACCAACTCACGATCGAAGAAACCCAGCGGGCTCAGCGGATCGACTTCATAGGTGGCGATAATCCCGCGACTGGCGAACACCTCTTGGTGCGATGCCAGTTGCGCCTCGATGAAATCATCCAGCTCGTGATACGCCGGTTGCAGCGGCAACTGGTTGACGCCGAGCTTGTACAGCCCAAGCAACTGCACCAGCATGCCGTTGAGGTGGGCAAACTCGAAGTCGATCACGCCCTGCTCCGCCCCTCCACGCTGCCCCTCGGGCAAACGCGCCAACCACTGGCTATGGGCCTGCGTCAGCATCGCCAGCGAGTTCTTCATGTCGTGAACGGTGGAGGCGATCACCGTGGAAAAATCCAGAGCCGGATCAAATTGGTTCATTCGCCAAACGCCTTGCTTTTCAGCTTCTGATAACGCGCATAACGCGCGTCGGTGTCGGGCATCAGACCGACCATTTTCAGGCAGGCCCGACATTCTTCCAGCTCCGCCGACGGCACACTGGTGTCGGTGCCATGCAGCAGCGACTGGGCCATGTTCAGCGCGATACTGATGTTCTTCGGTTGCATCTTCAGCGCCTTGCGGAACACCTCGCGGGCCTCCACCAGGTTGCCGGTCTTGTACACGCGTACGCCCTGACGGTTGAGGTCGGCCGCGGCGTTGCTCGAACTGAGGATAGTCGGGTCGTCGGTGAGCTTGGCGATGTCTTTCATCACCGCCGGATCGTCGCCGTAAATCTCCGCGCAGCTCTTGAGCATCGAAGTGCCCGCCTCGGCCTGACCGAGCATCTGCAACTGCTTGGCCACCAGCAACGCCGCTTCAGGGCTCATGAACTGCTCCATGCCGTCGAGGCGCATCAGCGCTTGCTCGGTGAGCTTGTCAGCGGTCTCGGCATCGTTGAGCAACAGACTGGTGGCCTTCATCAACCGCGCACGGATCTGCAGGCCCGGGTCCGACGGGTTCTCTTTGGCGACGGCGCTGAGCGTGGTGTTGATCTCCAGCCGCGTGCGCGTATCGAGACCGCGTTCACTGCCCTTGCTGATCAAGGCATGGGCCAGGCCGAGATTGCTTTCCGGGTCCTTGAAGCGCGACTGGGCACCCTGCGCCACCGCCTGCCGATAGGCCCGGGACGCAGTGTCGAAATCTTCGTTGGCCATCGCCAGTTTGCCGAGTAACGCCTGCCGGCGCACCGCCAGCGGCGACAAGCGAATCGCCTCCTCCAGCACCCGCTGCGCGCCTTTGGTATCGCCCTCGGCGACCAGCACATCGGCCATGCCGTCGTACAGCGCCGGCATCATCGGGAACACTTTCAGCGCCTTTTCGTAAACATCTTTGGCCTGCGCCACTTGCCCGCGCTTGAACAGCAACTTGCCCAGCCCGGCAAACGCCCACGGCAACGGCCGGTCAGCGATGATGCTGTCGTAGAGGCGTTCCAGCGCTTCGTTCTGGTTCATGTCGCGCAGCGCGTCGGCCCGATAACGCAGGCACAGCGGCGAATAACGGATGTCCTGCTTGCACAGCGCAATGCAGGCATTGAGCACCTCGACCGGTTTACCACGATCAAGGGCTTGCAGAATCGGTTTGAGCAACGTCTTGCGCTGCTCCAGACGCTCCAGGCGCTGAGCGAGACCGGAGCGGTTGAACGGCTTGGTCAGGTAAGCATCCGGCTCGTGCTCCAAGGCACTGAGCACCATCGCCTGACTGGTCTCGGCCGTGACCATGACAAACACCGCTTCATGGCTGATGAGCTTTTCCGACATCAGATCTTCCAGCACCTGCTGACCGTTCTTCTTGCCGTCGCCGAGATGGAAATCCTGCAGGATGAAATCGTAGGACTTCTGCGCACACATCTTCAGCGCCTGCTCGCCAGTATCAGCGGTGTCCACATCCTTGACCCCCAGCTCGCGCAGCATTGAGCGAACGGAACTGCGGAAATCCGAGAAATCATCGACGATCAGAAAACTCTTTTGGTGATACGACAGCATCGAGGATTTCCAGGCAATTGAAGTGAGGGCAATTTCAGGCGCGCAGATGATAGCTGCCGGCCAAATGCTATCAAGCGATTTCACGCGACTTTTAAGTCACCGAGTGAGTTATCGGCCACAAGTGACGTTCTCTGAAGCGGACACTTCAAGATTCCTTGTGCAGCGATTACCCTGCGCGCCGAGCCATCTTTTCACTACAGGGTTTATCTCGTGTACATCAAAGGTCGTTGCATCGTGTCCGCCTGTGCGCTGCTGTTTTTTCAGCAGGCGATGGCGGCTGGAATGGATTGTGCGAAAGCTTCGAATACCGTCGAAAAGACGATTTGCGCAAATAGAGGGTTGCATGACATGGATGCGCAGTTGGGGATGCTCTATCGGCAACTGATGAACACCTCCGCGCAAGCCCAACCGGACCTGAAGCAAACGCAACGTAGCTGGTTGAAAACACGCAATGAATGCGTCGAGGATGTTACCTGCCTGGATTTGCGCTATCGCGAGCGCCTGCAACTTTTGCAAGCGCAGTGGACACAGTCCGCCGCCCATCAACCGGATGACGTTGATAAACAAGTGCTGGATGACCTGCAAAACAGTATTCGGGCCGCCAGCAAAACTGATCCGCAATTTGCCCTGGAACGGACACTCGCCTCACTGTCGTTGAAAAGCCCTGGAACCACGTTTTCCGCTGACCCGGACGCCGATCAATTCTCAGACAAAACGCACTTCCCCAAGACGCGGCCCAAAGGTGTTTCCCAAGACGAATGGAAGGCCTTGAGCGCCACCGAGTTCGACGCTGATACGGCCCTGGGCCGGACTATGTTTACCTTGATTGACCTAGACGGTGACCGGCAACGTGACCTGATTGTCGAGACCTACACCGGCGGCACCGGCCTGTACACGTTCGTCGAGACGTTTCGCCGTGACGGCGACAAGTTCAACCGCAGGACCCCGTCGTCCGACGGCGAATCCATTGGCGGCTCGCTCTACTCCACCAATGACCGTGGCGCCAACCAGTTGGTCAACTGGATCAACCTTCGCGGCAAGATCTACGCGGCCTATCGCACCGGTGCCTACGGAGTTGATCGGGTGTATTTACTCAGTCCCCTGCAAATCAACCACGACGTACCCATCGTCGAGGTTCGCTACGGCTACCAACTTAGCGTTCCTCGGACTCAACACAATGAAGACAACAGCGTGACGTTCAAACTGGAGCCAGCACTGCACCAGTCACTCAACCAAGCATTGACACATGTGACTGAAAATCAGACCCAGGCCAGCGAGCAGAGAACACCGATCTGCCCGATTCCACCAACGGCCACTGACACCGAGGGATATTACAGCTACGGAGCCGGCTATTACGCCATCGAGTCAGTCGCCGACTTCCCGGTGATCATTGGCAAGGAGTGTTTTATCGGCCGGATGAACAATTGGTTCGGCGCCTACAGCGAGAAGGATGGGTTATTTGCGCAAATGACCGTGCGCAAGCCAGACCCGGAAGACGGCGGACGTACCTATGAGGTCAAGGGACGTCGCCAACTGAGCGGGGTCAGCACCTCAATTGGCAAGTTCGAGGAAAACGGCGACAACTAGCCGAAAGATCTCAATCTCATTGAGTGCTGGTAATTCCTGCATTCATGTATTGATTCAAGTCGCGCAGGTCCTGAATCTTCACTACGCCCTCTTGCAGAGGACAAGGGCTAAGGTCGCTACGAATACTTTCTGTCAAGAACCTGAAGATCTGACTTTATGAGCTCCATCAACGACTCTAGCTGATGAGCGACCTCATCTACGGTCTTATCCACTCTGCTGGTGAGACAGCCCAACAGACCTTTCTTAGGGTGATACGGTGACTTGTGGACCTCGACCGCAAGCTGACCAATTAAAGACATGAGTTTCTCGGAGCGAGCTACCCACTCATTGCCCTTAATTACCACCCTATCAAGAATTAGACACTGCTCTCCAAACGCTTCCAGCTGCTTTGCTAGTGGGTCACTTTTCAACACCTTCATGACCTCTTCTGATCTAGCCTCAGGCGCGCCCAAGCTCCACTTATTACAGAGTCTGAGAATGCTGGCTTCAACAGTACTGAAGGCTAGATTGGCGTCCCAAACAACCACGATAGCCTTGCCGTGAATGAGCTGCTGCTTCCAACTGGTTAAGCCCTGATAAGCGAGTATTGCTAAAACACACGCTGTGAGGGCCTGGGCCAGAGATGAAAACGAGCTAACAAAAGTGAAAGCATCCTGCGTGCTACCTGCCTTGCCTTTAGTCCAGATAGACCAAAAGATGCTGATACAAATAATTATCAACGCCAAAAGCAACGCATAGAATCCAGCCGCGTACGGGTTCGGGTTCTTCATCTCAAAAAGCCATCACCAAAATGGGCCGCAGATAATAAGCTCGGTTAGAGCCATCTGAAAGGGTATGCCTGAGCTGATACGCGCAAATTCGTATTGATTTGCTCATTCTGCTTGATAAGTGACACTTATAGTACAACAGTATTAGTAGAACACCTTAACTGATACGGACAGCACATCATGTTCATCCGCGCATACCTCCGGGCCTCTACCGAAGAGCAGGACGCCGGCCGCGCCCGGGCATCGCTCGAGCAATTCGCTACCGACCACAACAAGGTGATCGCGAGCGTGTACCTGGAGAACGCAAGCGGCGCCTCGGCAGACCGGCCTGAGCTGCTGCGCCTGCTCAAAGACGCGCGCAAGGGTGACGTCTTGCTGGTGGAGTCGATAGACCGCCTCTCGCGTCTTCCCGTGGAGGACTGGCAGAAGCTGAAGTCGGCGATCGACTCCAAAGGCCTGCGCATCGTTGCGCTCGATCTGCCGACGAGCCATCAAGGAATGCAGGACACAAAGGGAGACGAGTTCACTAGCCGAATGCTGGGAGCGATCAACTCGATGCTGGTGGAAATGATGGCAGCGATAGCGCGAAAGGATTATGAGCAACGCCGCGAGCGCCAGGCCCAGGGTATCGAGAAGGCCAAGGCCGCCGGCAAGTACCAAGGGCGGCCGGTGGACGCCGATCTGCACAAGCGGGTAACCGAGCTCCTCAGCGCCGGCCTGGGCATTCGCGCGACAGCTCGGCACGCCAATTGCTCGACCACCACCGTTCTTAGAATCAGGGACCAGATCGTTTCAGCCTGAAAAGCGCAAAATGGAAATCAAAAATAAACGCTTTTGGGTTTGCCTTGGCGCGCGATGGAAAATGCACATATTCTCAGAGCTCTACTCGGCTAGTGCTGTCGAGCTACATTTCCCAACCCTGCGGAAAAAAGAATGGAAGCAAACTGGGTCTTCGGCATCGGTACCATCGTTGCCACACTGCTTGGGCCGATTCTTGCGGTTCAAGCACAAAAATATCTTGAGCGTGTGAACGAGTCCAGGAACCAAAAAACCTGGATATTCAGTACCTTGATGGCAACTCGAGGGGCAAGGCTCTCACCCGATCATGTTCGCGCATTGAACATGATTGATCTCGCATTCAACGGAGGCCGCTCAAACCGCCGGAAGGCTTCAGAAACAGACGTTTTGGATACCTGGCGCGATTATCTGGACCACCTAACCTCAACGATAAACGAGGGCAACGCGGAAAGGTGGGTAGAGAAGCAGCAAGAGCTTCTAATCCTAATGTTGAGTGCAATGGCCGCGGATCTAAATCTTCGGTATGACCGGGTCCTTTTACGAAACGGGGCCTACATTCCAAAAGGCCACACAGATCTTGAGCTCGATCAGCAAAAGCTCAGACATTACGCAATTGAAGTTCTTTCAGGGCAACAACCGATTAGCATGAACGTGACCGGCTTCCCTTTCAGCGAGGAAATGACAAATTCGCAGCTTAAGTTACAGGAAGGAATTGCTGGCGTTTTGGTCGGGCAAGGTCACTTGAAAGTTAGGATAGAGCCCGCAAGCGCACCCGAAACTGACGCGAAGGCTCCCACCTAATCACTGCCAGCTCTGCGGCCGGAAAAAGCAGATCCATTTCTCAGCATCAAAAAAGCCCCACCAGATCGATTCTGAGTGGGGCTTTTTCAGGCCGACTGCTGCCACCCTGCTGTCACGGGAAAATGATACCGGAAGAAGAATAGCCTCAAAGGCACGATTTATATGGTGTCCCAGGGCAGGTTCGAACTGCCAACCTTCCCCTTAGGAGGGGGATGCTCTATCCAATTGAGCTACTGAGACACTGAGTTGTCGCGGCCGGACACGGCGCGACGGACGGCGAGCATGTTAACGGCCAGCCCTTGGTTTGTCATGTCGTCCATGGGTTTTTTAAGTGTAGGCAGGCGCCTTGCAATGCTGCGGGAACATTTACCGTGCAATTTGCACTACCGCAAAAAGCCATCATTGCAGATTGCAACCCAACACTTGGTAAAAACCCTTCCAAATGCTTGTTTTTAAAGGACTTCACAGCGGTTAGACTGTTGGCACGCCGGGTGCTTTGTCTGTTCTTATAACAGAACAAACGGAGTCCGCCCCATGAACAGCACTCTCTTGCTTGCAAACGCAATCGCACTGGCGGTTTTGGTTGGCTTTCATTTTGTTCCAGAGCGTGCTGAACCGGTGGCTCAGCGTATGCCGCATTACCTGCAGGTGCAGAGAGCGCCGCAGTTGGCGGTGCTGAGCGATCAGGGCGACTTCGCGGCGCAGGCCGTCAATGAGCCTGAGCAAGCACTGCCGACGCGCGACACCGAACGTCTGGTTTTTTGAAATATCTTCAGGAGTACAGCATGTCCAAACCAGCCGCAGGATTTCTGATCCTCGCCTTATTGAGTGGCGTTGTGCATTTTTCGCTGTTCGAGGAAACCGAAGTCACCCTGCCGCTGATTGGCTGCGGCGTGTTTGCGGTGTTGTTTGTGCTGGCCCTGGTGGCCGGGCGCAAGATCAAGTTTGATCCGGTGCTGCGTTAAGCCGGATCAAGTCCAGTAGTTGCTTGACGGCGGCTGCCAGGTCGCCCGAATTGTCGATCAGATGCACGGGCAAGTCAGTGGCCCTTCTATCCTTGAACTGCGCATTGCGCGCCAGCCTCGCATCAATCTGCTCAGGTGTTTCCCGGCCACGCCTGAGCAGGCGTTCACGCAAGACCTCATCCTTGACCGTCAGCAGCACCGGCAGCAATGTCGGATAGCGCTCATGCGCCTGACGCAAATTGGCCCGTGAGCCATTTACCAGCACGAATCGCCCGGCGCGTAACCGTTCGTCCATTTCTGCCGGGATGCCATAAGCCAGCCCATTGGCGTGCCAGGAAAGGGAGAAATCCCCGGCCTGCTGACGTCGTTCGAATTCTTCGGGCGTTACACCGATGGCATCCTCACCCACCGATTCCGCTGATCGGGTAATCACCCTGCGGATGATTTCGCAGTTCAACTGGCGCAATGGCTCACGCGCGGCCTCGATCAGGCTGTCCTTGCCTGAACCGGAAGGTCCCATCAAATAAATAAGCCTGCCATCCATCCTGAAAACGCCCTCCAATGGGGGTTTGCCCTAGTAAATCGGCAAATTGCCACTATCCTGTACAAGTAGGGATCAAGGATTGAAAGCCGCATAGCATGCACGTTCTGACGTCTTCGGACATCAATAGATGTGCAACAGGAAGCGGCCAGCGATGCGGGCCAAGGCAAAGTTTTCAAACCAGTCCGCATTTCTGATAATTGGTGCTGGCATTACGCCTTTACCCAGCTCAATATTTGTCACAGAATTGACGCCAATGATCTGGCAATTTTGAGGCATGATGCGGGCCTCTTAACAATTCAGGTTGAACCATTTGGCGCGGATGCTTGTCCTATCACACATCCTGCGGCCAATCCCGAGAACCGCTCCCCTGAACTAACCGGTTAAATATATGCGCCCATTGAAACAGGCAATTTATTCCAGCCGTACGGCTGACAAGTTTGTCGTACGTCTGCCAGACGGAATGCGTGAACGCATTGCCGAGGTGGCTCGCAATCATCATCGCAGCATGAACTCCGAAATCATTGCGCGTCTTGAGCAGAGTCTTATTCAGGAAGGCGCACTGGGCGAAGAACTGAGCATGCGTCTGGACAGTCCGGAGCTGTCGCTGCACGAGCGTGAGCTGCTGCAACGCTTCCGTCAGCTGTCGCACCGTCAACAGAACGCTCTGGTGTCGCTGATTGCTCACGACGCCGAGATGGCCGCAGACGCGTCCTGAGTGATATTGAACATCTCAAGCCAGCTTAAGTGCTGGCTTTTTTTTGCCTGAAATCTGCCCCCTCGCCACAGATCAATACACAAGCACAGATAACTATACAGGCACAAAAAAGCCCGCCATTTCGGCGGGCTTTTGCATGGTGGCGAATCAGAGCAGAAAGATCGTCGCCAACCCCAGGAAGATGAAAAATCCACCGCTGTCGGTCATGGCCGTGATCATCACGCTGGCGCCCATCGCCGGGTCGCGGCCCATCTTGGCCAGTGTCATTGGGATCAACACCCCCATCAGCGCCGCGAGCAGCAGGTTGAGGGTCATCGCTGCCGTCATCACCACGCCCAGCGACCAACTGCCGTAAAGCAGGTAGGCGACCACACCGATCACCCCGCCCCAGACCAGACCGTTGATCAACGCGACCGCCAGCTCCTTGCGCATCAGGCGCGAGGTGTTGCCGGTGCTGACCTGGTCCAGCGCCATGGCGCGCACGATCATGGTAATCGTCTGGTTACCGGAGTTACCGCCGATACCCGCCACGATCGGCATCAGCGCCGCCAGCGCCACCAACTTCTCGATCGAGCCTTCGAACAGACCGATCACCCGCGACGCAACAAAGGCAGTGATCAGGTTGATCGCCAGCCACGCCCAACGGTTGCGCAGGGATTTCCAGACGGAAGCGAAGATGTCTTCTTCTTCGCGCAGACCGGCCATGTTGAGGACTTCGCTTTCGCTTTCCTCACGAATCAGGTCGACCATTTCGTCGATGGTCAGACGGCCGATCAGTTTGCCGTTCTTGTCGACCACCGGGGCCGAGATCAAGTCGTAACGCTCGAACGCCTGAGCAGCGTCATAGGCGTCCTCGTCCGGGTGAAAACTCACCGGATCGCTGGCCATGACTTCAGCCACCTGTTTCTCGGGGTCGTTGACCAGCAGACGCTTGATCGGCAGTACGCCCTTGAGCACGCCGTCGTAATCGACCACGAACAATTTGTCGGTGTGGCCCGGCAGCTCCTTGAGACGACGCAGGTAACGCAAAACCACTTCGAGGCTGACGTCCTCACGGATGGTCACCATCTCGAAGTCCATCAGCGCACCTACCTGCTCCTCGTCATAGGACAAGGCCGAACGCACGCGCTCGCGTTGCTGCTGGTCGAGCGTTTCCATCAGCTCATGGACGACGTCTCGCGGCAGCTCGGAGGCCAGGTCAGCAAGTTCGTCGGCGTCCATGTCCTTGGCCGCAGCCAGGAGCTCGTGATCGTCCATGTCGGCGATCAGCGTTTCACGAACGGAATCGGATACTTCGAGAAGAATGTCGCCGTCGCGATCAGCCTTGACCAGTTGCCAGAGCGTCAGACGGTCGTCCAGCGGCAGGGCTTCAAGGATGTAGGCAACGTCGGCGGAGTGCAGATCATCGAGTTTGCGTTGCAGTTCGACGAGGTTCTGCCGGTGAACCAGGTTCTCGACCCGGTCGTGGTGCGCGCCTTCCTGGCGATGAGTCAGGTCTTCGACGACCTTTTGGCGCTGCAGCAGCTCAACCACCTGAGCCAGGCGATCCTGCAGGCTTTCCTGTGTTTTCTTTACTTCGATTTCGGACATAGGCGAACTCCACTCCCAGCAGCGGGGCACGCCGGAAGGATCAATCAGTCAATTCATGATTGGTGAAACGGGCTACTGAGTAACTACTGGGTAAGTCCATGGAGGTTTTCCATAAGCCCCGGCGGGGCTGACGGGCGCAATGATACACCGCCTGACGGTTTTAAACGCTAAAAAATCGCGGTCGAAACAAGCGCTTGCGCAACAAAGCTGAGTGCTGTCCTGACCCGTGCAGATGCGACGACTCATCTTGAAAAGAAAACACACCGACGTTGAAAAATGTAGCGACTACCCTTGAGCGTAGACCGTCATGGAGGACGTCGAATGCTATCCAGAACATCCCGTTTTGTAATCGCCAGCCTGCTCTGCCTGCCGCCCGCCGGGGCCGCCACCACCCTTCACCGATGCGAAGCGCCCGACGGCGGCATCACCTTCACCAGCCTGAGTTGCGCCAACGATGAGCAGCTCTCGGTGCAGCAGGTTCACCCCTACACGCCCGGCTCCGTCGTGCCGATCATGCCGGAACACAATCACGAAGAAATATCCGGTATGACAATCAAGGGACGTGAACCAGGCATCGTTGGCCGCCTGGAGGACAAATGCGGCAACTTGATCGATGCCAGGCAGCGTCGCGAAGCGATCATCAATCGCCGCGTTATCGCCGGAATGAGCCAGCGGGATGTCGAGAGCGCCCTCGGCAAACCGGACAAGGTGAGTATTCGAACGTCGACAACGAGCTATCGCTATGACCTTAAACGAGGCCGTAGTGCTCAAGTCGATTTTGATGAGAGGGGATGCGTGAAAGGAAAAACCAAATCGCAGACAACAAAAAGCCCGCGTTAAACGCGGGCTTCTTGAATATGGTGCACTCGACAGGATTCGAACCTGTGACCGCTCGGTTCGTAGCCGAGTACTCTATCCAGCTGAGCTACGAGTGCATTTTGTGTTTTTAAACCAGACCACAACTGGCTGAAGCCAAGTTACCTGCATCACTGCAACTAACTCTTAAATGGTGCACTCGACAGGATTCGAACCTGTGACCGCTCGGTTCGTAGCCGAGTACTCTATCCAGCTGAGCTACGAGTGCATTTGTGTTTTTTGACCAGACCACAACTGGCTGAAGCCGAGTTCTTTATATCGCTATAAACAACTCTTAAATGGTGCACTCGACAGGATTCGAACCTGTGACCGCTCGGTTCGTAGCCGAGTACTCTATCCAGCTGAGCTACGAGTGCATTTGTTGCGCCGCATTATAGCCCGTCTAATCTCTATTCCAACCACTTTTTCTAATAAATTCAACAACTTACAGAAAAAGCCAGATTACAACGTACTAAGCAAATAATGGCGGAGAACGGGGGATTCGAACCCCCGACACCCTTTTGAGGTGTACTCCCTTAGCAGGGGAGCGCCTTCGGCCACTCGGCCAGCTCTCCGCAACACGGGGCGTATATTAACCACCTTCTTCCCCGTTTGCAAACATAAAAATCGATAAAAATTAATGGCTTGGTTCTTCGTCCTTCTCTTTCTTTATACGCAGGTAAATTTCCTCACGGTGCACGGCAACCTCTTTCGGGGCGTTGACGCCGATGCGCACTTGATTTCCTTTGACGCCGAGCACGGTCACGGTGATTTCGCCATCACCGATAATCAGGCTTTCTGCGCACCGACGAGTCAGAATCAGCATACCTTTCTCCTCACGCATTTCATTTCAGGGACAACAGTCTGCAAAAAAAAGGCACCCGACCTACAACCGGAGCGATCGTAGCCCTACATGCCTGAGTATTGACCAGCGCGAGCAAAAGAACAGTTCAGGGGGCTCGCGCCATTCAAAAAATAAAGGGCGCGGTCAGACCGCGCCCTTCAAGTGACCGGATTACTCGCCCTGACGGGCCGGAGCGTCCAGTTCGAAAGCCGTGTGCAGGGCGCGCACAGCCAGTTCCAGGTACTTCTCTTCGATCACCACTGAAACCTTGATTTCCGACGTCGAGATCATCTGGATGTTGATGCTTTCCTTGGCCAGGGATTCGAACATGCGGCTGGCCACGCCTGCGTGGGAACGCATGCCGACGCCGACGATCGAGACCTTGGCAATCTTGGTATCGCCTACGACTTCACGGGCACCGATCTCGCGAGCGGTGTTTTCCAGCACGGTCTGTGCGGCCTGGTAGTCGTTGCGGTGCACGGTGAAGGTGAAGTCGGTGGTGTTATCGTGCGCGACGTTCTGCACGATCATGTCGACTTCGATGTTCGCGGCACTGATCGGGCCGAGAATCTTGAACGCCACGCCCGGGGTGTCTGGCACGCCACGGATGGTCAGCTTGGCTTCATCGCGGTTGAAAGCGATGCCGGAAATGATCGGCTGTTCCATGGTTTCCTCTTCATCAATAGTAATGAGGGTACCCGGACCCTCCTTGAAGCTGTGCAGTACGCGCAGCGGAACGTTGTACTTGCCGGCGAACTCCACCGCACGGATCTGCAGCACCTTGGAACCGAGGCTGGCCATTTCCAGCATCTCTTCGAAGGTGATCTTGTCCAGACGCTGAGCGACTGGCACCACGCGCGGGTCAGTGGTGTAGACACCATCGACGTCGGTGTAGATCTGGCACTCGTCAGCCTTCAATGCAGCCGCCAGTGCCACGCCTGTGGTATCGGAACCGCCACGGCCGAGGGTGGTGATGTTGCCGTGCTCGTCGACGCCCTGAAAACCGGCGACAACCACCACGCGACCTGCTTTCAGATCACCGCGAATCTTCTGGTCATCAATCTGCAAGATACGCGCTTTATTGTGCGCACTGTCCGTCAGGATCCGCACCTGATTACCGGTGTACGATACCGCCGGCACACCGCGCTTGATCAGCGCCATGGCCAACAGGGCAATCGTCACCTGCTCACCGGTGGAAACGATCACGTCCAGCTCACGCGGAACCGGTTGCACGTCGCCACTGATTTGCTTGGCCAGATCGATCAGACGGTTGGTTTCGCCGCTCATTGCAGACAGCACAACCACCAGGTCATCGCCGGCATCGCGGAATTTCTTAACCTTGTCGGCGACCTGCTCGATTCTCTCGACAGTGCCGACCGAGGTGCCTCCAAATTTCTGTACGATCAAAGCCATTTCAAAGCCGCCTCTGCCCATGAAGGGCGCCCAATAATCACTCGAACAGCCGCCGGACCCGCCACTAGACTGCGGGCCCGGCGGGCCGTCTTATAAACCCTGCTCGACGAATGGAACGGTCAGCGCCAGGGCGCCATCCAGTGCGCCGGCGTCGACACCGCCGCCCTGCGCCATGTCCGGACGACCACCGCCCTTCCCGCCCACTGCCGCAGCAGCTTGCTTCATCAAATCACCGGCTTTGAGTTGGCCAGTCAGGTCCTTGGTTACGCCTGCAACCAGTACGACCTTTTCCTCATGGACACTG
This sequence comes from Pseudomonas sp. IT-P260, assembly GCF_949768395.1. Lineage (NCBI taxonomy): Bacteria > Pseudomonadati > Pseudomonadota > Gammaproteobacteria > Pseudomonadales > Pseudomonadaceae > Pseudomonas > Pseudomonas sp. IT-P260. The sequence goes on along the minus strand of NZ_CATKPO010000039.1, from coordinate 505,528 downwards.
CCGAGCAGGATCACTGCGCGGCCGAGTTTGTTTTTCAGCTGATCGACCAGCGCCAGCAGCGCCTTGCCGTCCTGACCATCCAGACGTGCAGCCAGTACCTTCACGCCTTTGACGTCGACTGCCGAGTTCGACAGATCGTCGCCCGCGGCGCTAGCAGCCTTGGCCTGCAACTGCTCGAGTTGCTTTTCCAGCGCGCGATTGCGCTCCAGCACGGCCGACAGCTTGTCGATCAGATTGTCGCGGCTGCCCTTGACCAGGTTGGCCGCTTCCTTGAGTTGTTCTTCTGCAGCGTTCAAGTAGGCCAGTGCCGCAGCACCGGTGACTGCCTCGATACGACGCACGCCCGATGCCACACCGCCTTCGCTGATGATTTTCAGCAGGCCGATGTCGCCGGTACGGTTGGCGTGGATACCGCCACACAGCTCGACGGAGAAATCGCCGCCCATGCTCAGCACGCGCACGTTGTCGCCGTACTTCTCGCCGAACAGCGCCATCGCGCCTTTCTGCTTGGCGGTTTCGATGTCGGTTTCTTCGGTTTCAACCGCGGAGTTCTTGCGGATCTCGGCGTTGACGATGTCTTCCAACGCCTTGATCTGCTCAGGCTTGATCGCTTCAAAGTGGCTGAAGTCGAAGCGCAGACGCTGGCTATCCACTAACGAACCCTTTTGCTGAACGTGCTCGCCCAGTACCTGGCGTAGCGCAGCGTGCAGCAAGTGGGTGGCCGAGTGGTTCAGCGAGGTCGCGTGACGCACTTCGGCATCGACGTGGGTTTCCACTGGAGCGCCGATGGTCAGGCTGCCGGAATCCAGCACGCCGTGGTGCAGGAACGCGCCGCCGGTCTTGGTGGTGTCACGGACGTCGAAACGTGCGTTACCGGCCTGCAGGAAACCGCAGTCGCCGATCTGGCCGCCAGACTCAGCGTAGAACGGCGTCTGGTTCAAGACGATAACCGCCTCTTCGCCTTCACTCAAAACGTCGACCGACTGGCCATCTTTATAGATAGCAACGATTTTTGCCGAGCCGCTGGTGTCGGTGTAGCCGGTGAACTCGGTGGCCACATCAACCTTGACCAGGGTGTTGTAATCCAGACCGAACGAGCTGGCCGAACGCGCACGCACACGCTGGGCTTCCATTTCACGCTCGAAGCCAACTTCGTCCACAGTCAGGCCGCGCTCGCGAGCGATGTCAGCCGTCAGGTCCATCGGGAAACCGTAGGTGTCGTAGAGTTTGAACACCACGTCGCCCGGCACCACGGTGCCTCTGAGTTCCAGCAGATCCTGTTCGAGGATCTTCAAACCGTGCTCCAGGGTCTTGGAGAACTGTTCTTCCTCGGCCTTCAGTACGCGCTCGATGTTGCTCTGCTGCTTCTGCAGTTCCGGGAAGGCTTCGCCCATTTCGGCAACCAGCGCCGCGACGATCTTGTAGAAGAAGCTGCCAGTAGCGCCCAGCTTGTTGCCGTGACGGCAGGCGCGACGGATGATCCGGCGCAGCACGTAACCGCGACCCTCGTTGGACGGCAGCACGCCGTCGGCGATCAGGAAACCGCACGAACGGATGTGGTCGGACACCACTTTCAGCGACGACTGGTCGCCATTCTCGCAGCCGATGGCTTCAGCCGAGGCTTTAAGCAGGTTCTTGAACAGGTCGATGTCGTAGTTGGAGTTGACGTGCTGCATCACCGCACTGATCCGCTCCAGGCCCATGCCGGTGTCGACCGACGGCGCTGGCAACGGATGCAACACGCCATCGGCGGTGCGGTTGAACTGCATGAACACGTTGTTCCAGATCTCGATGTAACGGTCGCCGTCTTCTTCCGGCGAACCCGGTGGGCCGCCCCAGATGTGGTCGCCGTGATCGTAGAAAATCTCGGTGCAGGGGCCGCACGGGCCGGTATCGCCCATGGTCCAGAAGTTGTCGGAGGCGTAAGGCGCGCCTTTGTTGTCGCCGATGCGAATCATGCGCTCGACCGGCACACCGATTTCTTTGGTCCAGATGTCATACGCTTCGTCGTCGGACGCGTAGACGGTGACCCAGAGTTTTTCCTTCGGCAGTTTCAGAACGCCGGTCAGGAAGGTCCAGGCGAAGGTAATCGCGTCGTGCTTGAAATAGTCACCGAAGCTGAAGTTACCGAGCATTTCGAAGAAGGTGTGGTGACGAGCGGTATAACCGACGTTTTCCAGGTCGCTGTTCTTGCCACCGGCACGCACGCACTTCTGGCTGCTGGTTGCGCGGGTGTACGCGCGCTTTTCCTGGCCCAGGAAGCAGTCCTTGAACTGGTTCATCCCCGCGTTGGTGAACAGCAGGGTTGGGTCGTTGCCCGGAATCAAAGAGCTGGAGGCTACACGGGTGTGGCCTTGCTCTTCGAAGAAGCGAAGGAAGGCTTCACGGATTTCTGCGCTTTTCATTAGGTTCTTCCACGGAGGCTGCGGCCAAAGGCCTGTACGAAACGTCAACAGACGAAACGACGGCAAAGGGCCGCATTATATCGGCCCTTCGCGCGGGGTACAGCGTGTTTATACGATAGTAACGGTCAATTGGACGGCTAACCCTGTCACTTGCGCGAAAACTCGACGAATGTCGCGATCACTTGCTCGATTTGCGAGCGACTGACGTCCATGTGCGTGACCATGCGCAAGCGCGCGGCGGCGCTCAACTTGATCCCGCGTTCGGCGGCAAACACCTTGAGCGCTTCGGCACGGTCGCCCATTTGCACGTAGACCATGTTGGTCTGCACCGGCTCGACGCTGAACCCGGCCTCGCGCAGGCCTTCGGCCAAAAACAGGGCGTTGGCATGGTCATCGGCCAGGCGCTCGACGTTGTGATCCAGTGCATACAGGCCCGCCGCTGCCAGCAATCCGGCCTGACGCATGCCGCCGCCGACCATCTTGCGCAGGCGACGCGCCTTGGCGATCAACTCGGCCGAACCGCACAAGACTGAACCGACCGGCGCGCCGAGGCCTTTGGACAGACACACCGATACCGAATCGAAATGTTGCGTGATCTCGCGGGCATCCACCCCAAGCTTGACCGCCGCGTTATACAGCCGCGCGCCGTCCAGATGCAGTTGCAAGCCTTTATCCTGAGTGAAGCGGCGGGCGCGGGCCAGATACTCCAGCGGCAACACTTTGCCCTGCATGGTGTTTTCCAGCGCCAGCAAACGAGTTCGAGCGAAATGGAAGTCATCCGGCTTGATTGCTGCCGCGACCTGATCCAGATCCAGCGAACCATCGGCCTGCACCTCCAGCGGCTGCGGCTGGATCGAACCGAGCACTGCCGCGCCTCCGCCCTCGTACTTATAGGTGTGCGCCTGCTGGCCGACGATGTATTCGTCGCCACGTTCGCAGTGCGCCATCAGGCCCAGCAGATTGCTCATGGTGCCGGTCGGCACGAACAGCGCAGCGGCGAACCCCAGGCGCTTCGCCAGTTCCGCCTCCAGACGATTGACCGTCGGATCTTCGCCGTAGACATCGTCACCGGTGGCCGCCGCCGTCATCGCGTCGAGCATGGCAGGAGTCGGTTGGGTAACGGTGTCGCTGCGAAGATCGATAATGCTCATGAACCTGGCCTCAGAGTCAGCAGGGGAAATCCCTTTTCGAAGGTGAATTACTGCGGTCATGGCGCCGATTAATCAACCCTTGAATGAGAAAAGGTCAGATTACGTCTTGAGAACACACCATCCATGTGGGAGCGAGCCTGCTCGCGAAAGCAGTGTGCCAGTCAGCAGATGTGTCACTGACAGACCGCTTTCGCGAGCAGGCTCGCTCCCACATGGTTCTGTGCAAGGCCGGAAAATATGTGATAAAAACGCTGCGCCGCCCGAGAACGGGCGGCAAACACGTTCTCAGGGCGGGGTGCAATTCCCCACCGGCGGTAATTGCGCGCAACGCGCATAGCCCGCGAGCGCTTGGCGACGAACACGGCAAAGGCTGTGATCGGCGACAAGGTCAGCAGACCCGGTGTGATTCCGGGGCCGACGGTCATAGTCCGGATGAAGAGAGAACGGGATTGACGCCAAAGGGCCGTCCGCGCGCTTGTGTGCTCGTGCGTACCCTTGAATCCCTTTCGATTCATAACGCCCTGTTTTTCACACAAACAGGAGTCAGAACATGCAACCCACCGCTATCGACAGCAAAAGCAAACACCCCCACGGCGAACGCGTTGCGTTCATCCAGGCCTGCTGGCACAAGGAAATCGTCGACCAGAGCCGTAAGGGCTTCGTCGCCGAAATGCTCGTTCAGGGTTATCAGGAATCGGACATCGATTTCTTTGAAGTCGGCGGCGCCTTTGAAATGCCTCTGCACGCCAAGTTGCTGGCCAAGACCGGCCGTTATGCCGGCATCGTCGCGGCTGCTCTGGTCGTGGACGGCGGCATCTACCGTCACGAGTTCGTTGCCCAGTCAGTGGTCAGCGGCCTGATGCAGGTGCAGCTGGAAACCGAAGTGCCGGTGTTCTCGGTATCCCTGACCCCGCATCACTTCCATGCCGGTGAAGAGCATCAGAAATTCTTCTTCGAGCACTTCGTGCACAAGGGTCAGGAAGCGGCGCGGACTTGCGCGGATACGCTGCAGAAGGTTCGTGCGCTGCGTCGCAGTGAGCCGCGTGCGGTAGCGGTCTGACGCCGAGTGAGGTTTTGACCTCACTCATATCAAATGTGGGAGCGAGCCTGCTCGCGAAGAGGGACTGCCAGTCGACGATAAGTTGATTGATAGACCGCTTTCGCGAGCAGGCTCGCTCCCACATTGGTTTTGTGCCGATTCAAATGTCGCTATCAGGCGAGGTTTTCGTCGGTGGCCGGCACGATCAGAATGCCGGCTCGCAAACCGTTCTTGACCTTGGGGTTCGGGAAGATGATTCGTGCGCCCTCTTCCTCGATGATCCAGCGGGTATTGGCCAGATCTTCGGCCAGCAGATAACCCACATCCAATTCAGAAAAGTTCTCGATGTCCGCCGGCAGGTTCAGGCGGAACGCATCGCTGTGCTTGATGATTTCCCGGGCGACGCTGAACAGCTGCAAACCCTCCAGTCCCTCTGCAGCCAGGTCCGGCTCCTTGCCTTCGATGATCTGCTTCAGGCGGGTTTCCAGCCGCGACACATCCACCCCTTGGTTCTGCCCGAACGGCCGCGCCTTGCCCAGCTCAAGAGTGAAAGCCTCGGCGCCGAGCTTGTCGTAGGTGTAGGAGCTGAACACGATCGACGGCTTGTTCTGCAGCAGCACCGCGTCCATCCCGGCGGCGCGCAGACGCGCCAGTTCGCGGCGCGAATGCTGACGTCCTTCTTTCCACGGGTACAGGGCGAACTGCTCGATCTTCGAACCACGAATCGCGGTGTGCAGGTCGTAGTGCAGACGCTGACGGTCCGGCAGGCTGAAGAAACTCGCCGCCAGCCGTTCCAGCTCGCAGGCGCGGATGGCTTCAGAACCGCTGGTTTGTTCATGCCGGCCGTTGAACAGCCGATTGACGTCCTGCTCGACGAAGCGCTCGCCCTTGCGGATCGCTTCCGGGTTGCCGAACAGGAACAGAATGCGTGCACGCGGCTTCAGATCGCCGCGAGCGATGTCATGCAGCAGCCGATCGAGCAACTCGATCGGCGCTGTTTCGTTACCGTGGATACCTGCCGACAGCAGCAGGTCCAGGCCATTGTCGCGCGCTTCGGGCGGCCGGACTTCCAGCGCACCCTCGCTCAACCAGCGCATGCGCACGCCTTCGACAGTCAGTTGAGTCTTCTCCGCCGGTTCGCGGCCGGCGAGGGTCAGTTCAAGCAGTTTGCCGAGGGCGAGCATAGAGCGGTTTCCTTAGTGATCGTGGTTGCAATCCGGGCCGTGCACGTGGTCTTCGTCACCGACTTCAGCCGGTTCCATTTCCAGTTGCAGACTGACCAGATTAGTTGCCAATGGGCGCAGCAGCAGGTTGGCGTACTCTTCGTCACCTTCCTCGACGTCCACGCCGATCAGCAGCTGGCCACGGCCGTCCTGCTGGATCCACAGCTCTTTGCCTTGCCACATGACCGCGACGCGGGTGCACGAGGTTTGCAGTTGCGTGCCGTCGGTGTCTTCAAGGATCAGCTGCAGGGAATCGCTCATGTTTTTACTCTCTTGGGGAGACAAGCCGCGCGCCGCGTTCAGGCAACGCGCCGGCCATCAATTGATCTGGAATGGATAAACCGCGCCCAGTTTAAGGATTTGCGTCAGTTCATCCAGTGCCGTCCGGCATTCAAGCAGCAATTGCGGGTCCGCCAGATCGGTTTCGCTCAGGCGGTCGCGGTAGTGCTTTTCAACCCATGCGGTCAACGAACCGTACAACGGGGCCGTCATGATAACCCCTGGGTTGACCGCCGCCAGCTCGGTTTCGTTGAGCGCGACGCGCAGTCGCAGGCACGCCGGGCCACCGCCGTTCTGCATGCTCTGCTTGAGGTCGAAGACTTTGACTTCGCGGATCAGGCCGCCGGAGCTGGTCAGACCTTGCAGGTAGTTCCACACGCGTTCGTTGCCACGGCATTCTTCCGGCACGATCAGCAGCATCGAGCCGTCAGGACGCGACAGCAACTGGCTGTTGAACAGGTAGGAGCGCACCGCATCGTCCACGGTGACCGCCGAACGCGGCACGCAGACCGACTGGAACTGGCCGCCGACCTTGGCCAGTTTGCCCTGCAACTCGGCCAGCATCTGTTCGGTGTCGAGGAACGCGTCCTCGTGATAGAACAGCACCTCGCCGTTACCCACCGCGATCACGTCGTTGTGGAATACGCCCTGGTCGATCACCGCCGGGTTCTGCTGCGCGTAAACCACGCCCTCGTCACGCAGACCGTGCAGACGCGCCACCGCTTGCGAGGCTTCCAGCGTCTGGCGCGCCGGGTACTTCTGAGGCGCCGGGTAACGGGTGTCGAAGGCACTGCGACCGAACACGAAGAACTCGACACCGGCCTCGCCGTACTCACGGCAGAAACGCGTGTGGTTGGCCGCGCCTTCGTCACCGAATTGCGCCACCGCCGGCAACGCGGCGTGGTGGGCGAAGTGTTGCTGATCGGCGAACATCGCGCCGAGCACGCGGCTGGTGGTCGGGTGTTCGATACTGCGGTGGTATTTGCAGTTGAGGTTGGCGGCGGTGAAGTGCACGCGACCGTCAGCGGTGTCGGCACTCGGGCTGACGGTGGCGGCATTCGCCACCCACATGCTCGACGCCGAGCAACTGGCAACCAGCAACGGCATGGCTTCTTTTGCGGCGCGCTCGATCACTTGCGCGTCGCTGCCGCTGAAACCCAGGCGGCGCAATGCGGCCACGTCCGGACGCTCCTGCGGCGCCAGCACGCCTTGCTGAAAGCCCATTTCCATCAGCGCTTTCATTTTCGCCAGGCCTTGCAGCGCCGCTTCCTTCGGGTTCGAGGACTGCTGGCTGTTGCTCTGGGACGCGACGTTGCCGTAGGACAGACCGCCGTAGTTATGGGTCGGCCCCACTAGACCGTCAAAATTGACTTCATAGGATTTCATCAGCGAGGCTCCACGAGAATCTGTTGTTATAGGCTTCAGTAACTAACTGTTCAGTGCGACCGCGTCGCGGCTTTCGCGAGCAGGCTCGCTCCCACAGGGAAATGCATTCCAATGTGGGAGCGAGCCTGCTCGCGAATAGGCATCACACCATTTTCACGCCAGGCGTCAGGGCCGCCGGCAACACCAGACTTGGGGTTTCCAGCGAGGCCACCGGGTACGCGCAGTAATCCGCCGCGTAATAGGCACTGGCGCGATGGTTGCCCGAAGCGCCGACACCGCCGAACGGCGCGCTGCTCGCGGCACCGGTCAGTTGTTTGTTCCAGTTGACGATACCGGCGCGGCTTTCCAGCCAGAACTGCTGATAACGATCTTCGGAATCCGACAGCAAGCCAGCCGCCAGGCCATAAGCGGTGTCGTTGGCCTCAGCGATCGCCGCAGCGAAATCGGCGTAGCGGATCACTTGCAGCAACGGGCCGAACAATTCTTCGTCCGGACGCTCGGCCACGGCGGTCACATCAAGAATGCCCGGGGTCAGCAAGGCCGATTGCGCTTGCGGCTGAGTCATCGCCAGCAGCGACACCGCGCCATTGGCCAGCAGGTGTTGCTGGGCATCCATCAGCGCTTTCGCCGCGCCAAGGGAAATCACCGAGCCCATGAACGGCGCCGGCTGCTGATCGAACGCACCGACCTCGATCGTCGCGCTGACTTCCACCAGACGCTTGAGCAGGCTGTCGCCCCACGCGCCTTGCGGCACCAGCAGACGACGGGCGCAGGTGCAACGCTGACCGGCGGAGATGAAAGCCGACTGAATGATCGTGTACACCGCAGCATCCAGATCAGCCACCTGATCGACCACCAGCGGGTTGTTGCCGCCCATTTCCAGCGCGAGGATCTTGTCCGGACGCCCGGCAAACTGCTGGTGCAGGTGATTGCCGGTGCGGCTCGAACCGGTGAAGAACAGACCGTCGATGCCCGGGTTCGCCGCCAGGGCGATACCGGTTTCGCGAGCGCCTTGCAGCAGGTTCAACACGCCGGCCGGCAGACCGGCTTCAATCCAGCACTTGACCGTCAGCTCGGCGACTTTCGGCGTCAGCTCGCTTGGCTTGAACAGCACACTGTTACCGGCCAGCAGCGCCGGCACGATGTGGCCGTTCGGCAAGTGGCCAGGGAAGTTGTAAGGGCCGAACACCGCCACCACACCGTGTGGCTTGTGGCGCAACACGGCGGTGGCGTCGCCCAGCGGGCCGCTCTTCTCGCCGGTACGTTCGCGGTAGCTCTGCACCGAGATCGCAATCTTGTTGACCATGCTGGTGACTTCGGTCGCGGCTTCCCACAGGGGTTTGCCGGTTTCCTCACCGATGGTGCGGGCCAGTTCGTCGCTGTGGTTTTTCAGGGCGGCGGCAAAGGCTTCGAGGACGCTGATGCGCTCATCCAGCGAACGCCGCGCCCAACCCGGAAAGGCCTGACGCGCCGCCTGCACGGCGGACTCGACCTGAGCGGCGGTGGCGCCCTCCCCCGACCACAGCACTTGCTGGGTCACCGGGTTCAGCGACTGGAAGGCTTCGCCCTGACCGGCCAGCCATTCACCTGCGATGTATAGCGAATTCATTATTTCGACTCCCGAGCAGCAGACAACGCCACGGCGCGTACTTGATCGCCGGCGTTGAGTTGAAGACGTTTGGCGGTCAGCGGATCGACCACCAGCGTGCCGGCAGCCAGACGAGCCGGGGCAGCCGTAATGCGGCAATCTTCGCGCTTGCGGTTATGGATGATGAACGGCGTGGCGTCTTCGCCCGGCGTACCGATCGCCAGCACCAGCGCTTCGCTGTCGCGCACCGCGCGGATCTTGCTGGTTTCGCACTCGATGGCCGGGCCGGCATCGAAGATGTCGACGTAGCCCTGATAGCTGAAACCTTCGCTCTTGAGCATCGCCAGCGCCGGCTCGGTGTCCGGGTGCACCTGACCGATGACGTTGCGCGCATCCGGCGACAGGAAGCAGGTGTACAGCGGGAATTTCGGCATCAGTTCGGCGATGAACGCCTTGTTGCCGACGCCGGTCAGGTAGTCGGCCTGGCTGAATTCCATCTTGAAAAAGTGCCGACCGAGGCTTTCCCAGAACGGCGAACGACCGGCCTCATCGGAGACGCCGCGCATCTCGGCGATGATCTTGTTGCCGAACAGTTCCGGAAACTCGGCGATGAACAGCATGCGTGCCTTGGACAGCATGCGGCCGTTCAGGCCGGTGCGGTAATCGGCGTGCAGGAACAGCGAGCACAGCTCGGAGTTGCCGGTCAGGTCGTTGGCCAGGAACAGCGTCGGAATCTCGCGATAAATGTTCAGTTCTTGCGAGGCGCTGACGGTCAGGCCGACGCGGAAGTTGTACCACGGCTCACGCAGACCGACCGCGCCGGCGATGGCGGAAATCCCCACCACGCGACCGTTGTCGTCTTCGAGCACGAACAGGTAGTCCGCATCGCCACGGCCGGCTTCGCCGCGAAAGGTCTTCTCGGCCCAGCCGACCCGGTGGGTCAGGCGCTCTTCGTTGGCCGGCAAAGTGGTCAGGCCGGTGCCGGTGCTGCGGGCCAGGTCGATCAGCGCGGATAAATCGCTGCTGCGTACGGGACGAACAATCATGCTATCTCCTCAAACGGGCCGCCTTCGCCACCCGTGAAACTCGCTAAGGCGTTAAACCGCCACCAGGCGCACGCTGGCACCTTCACCGACGCCCAGGGCTTCGGCTGCTTCCAGATCCAGGGTCACCGGTTTGCCCGGCGCGTAATCGAGTTCCAGCAGCACCGCGCGGTAATCCTGCAACTGCGCGTTGGCCACCAGATACTGGCGCCCGGCACCTTTGACCGGCTCGCCGATCTTCACCGGCACCACACGGCTCTGGGCGATCGAACGGATCCCCGAAACACGCGCATGCAGGGTCGGGCCACCGTCGAAAATGTCGATGTAGTGATCGGTCTCGAAGCCTTCGCGCATCAGGATGTCGAAGGTGATCTGCGCACGCGGGTGCACCTGGCCCATCGCTTCCTGAGCGGAATCCGGCAGCAGCGGCACGTAGATCGGGTAATGCGGCATCAGTTCGGCGAGGAACGTGCGGCTCTTCAGACCGCACAGGCGCTCAGCTTCGGCGTAGTTGAGGTCGAAGAAGTTGCGACCGATTGCATCCCAGAATGGCGAGTCGCCGTTCTCGTCGCTGTAGCCGACGATCTCGGTCACCACCGAATCGGCGAAACGCTCCGGGTGGCTGGCGACGAACAGCAGGCGACCACGGGAATTGAGCTCGGCCCACGGCGACCCCACCAGCTCACGCTGCACGTAGAAACTGGTCAGCAAGCTGTTGCCGGTCAGGTCGTGGCATTGCGAGAGCACGTGGATCTTGTTGTGGATCTTCAGCTCACGGGAGGCGTGGACGAAGGTCTCGTTGCGGAAGCTGTAGAACGGCTCGGAGTAACCGGCCGAGGCGACAATGGCCGAGCAGCCGACCAGTTTGCCGGTGGCGGTGTCTTCAAGAACGAAGAAGTAGCTCTCTTCACCGTTGAAACTCACTTCGGCAGCGAACGAGGCTTCGCTTGCAGCGATCTTGTCGCTCAGGCGTTCCACGTCATCCGGCAAGGAAGTGACACCAATCGGGCTATCCGCAGCCAGCCGCTGTACCTCGCCCAGATCAGCCATTTGCGCAGGGCGCATCACCAGCATGGTGTCACTCCTTTCTCTTATAAAAATCACAGAAAAAACACCGGACATTGTGGGAGCGGGCTTTTGTGGTGAGGGGATTTATCCCCGATGGGGCGCGTAGCGGCCCTCAAAAAGCTTGGGGCTGCTGCGCAGCCCATCGGGGATAAATCCCCTCACCACAAGCCCGCTCCCACATTTGATATTGCCCGGTATCAAAATTGGGTTCGACGCCCGATATCCCCGGGCGCCGAAGGGTCTATCAGGCTTGCGTCAGTGCGGCGGCGGCGCGTTCGAAGCGGTCGAGACCGGCGTCGATATCGGCGTCTTCCACCACTAGGCTCGGGGCAAAACGAATCACGTCCGGGCCGGCCTGCAGAATCATCAGGCCTTCTTTTTCAGCGGCGTTGAAGATGTCCTTGGCTTTGCCTTTCCAGGCATCGCTCAGCACGCAACCGATCAACAGACCGAGGCCACGCACCTGAGTGAACAGGCCGTACTTCTCGCCAATCTGCTGCAGGCGGGTCTTGAATTTGTCGTGCTTGGCGTTGACGCCGCTCAGCACCTCAGGGGTGTTGATCACGTCGATCACCGCTTCGGCTACCGAACACGCCAGCGGGTTGCCACCGTAGGTGGTGCCGTGGGTGCCGACCACCAGATGCTTGGCCAGCGCTTCGGTGGTCAGCATCGCGGCGATCGGGAAGCCACCGCCCAGGCTCTTGGCGCTGGTCAGGATATCCGGGGTCACGCCGTAGTGCTGGTAAGCGAACAGATGGCCGGTACGGCCCATGCCGGTCTGCACTTCGTCGAACACCAGCAGCGCGTTGTGCGCGTCGCACAGTTCACGGGCACCTTGCAGGTAAGCCAGTTCGGCCGGCAGTACACCGCCCTCGCCCTGGATCGGTTCCAGCACGACCGCACAGGTCTTGTCGGAAACCGCCGCTTTCAGCGCGGCCAGATCGTTGTAAGGGACGTGGGTGATGCCGGTGATTTTCGGACCGAAACCGTCGGAGTACTTCGACTGGCCACCGACGTTGACGGTGAACAGGGTACGGCCATGGAAGCTGTTGAGCGCAGCGATGATCTCGTACTTCTCGCTGCCGAAACGGTCGAACGCCACGCGACGGGCCAGCTTGAAGGCGGCCTCGTTGGCTTCGGCGCCGGAGTTGCAAAAGAACACGCGCTCGGCGAACGTGGCGTCGATCAGCTTGTGCGCAAGGCGCAGGGCCGGCTCGTTGGTGAACACGTTGGACACGTGCCACAGCTTGTTCGCCTGTTCGGTCAGCGCACCGACCAGCGCCGGATGCGCATGGCCCAATACGTTAACGGCAATCCCGCCGGCGAAGTCGATCAGCTCGCGGCCGCTCTGGTCCCAGACGCGGGAACCGGCGCCACGCACCGGAATAAAAGCGGCGGGCGCGTAGTTGGGAACCATTACCTGGTCGAAATCGGCGCGTTCTACCGCAGCGTGCTCAACGGACATCGGAGTCTCCTGAAGAGGAACACCCGCCTGAAACTGGCGAGCGATGGGGGGATTGTAAGGACAGTTTTCAGCCCGGCCTTGTCGCCAAGCGACAACTTCTTATAGCGCAAACCCCGGATTTTCCCGGGTTTACGGCAATGCGACATATAGCGTCGCAAAGGCGCAGTTTAACTGGCCGCAGCCGTTTGCGGCAGTTGGCTGATTTGTACCCGAGAACGAATTGGCGAGTGCGGTATATATGTACCGCACATCATCCTGAAGAGCCGTTTTTACCGGGCGGACTTTTCCAGCGCAGGCAACCGCCCACGCGCCGAAACAACCGGGCAACCCGATACACCCACGAAGAGAGATGAAAGAGGCCAGGGTCGACGCTGCAAAACACTCGGCTCGCCCCTGAACAGGACGCGGATCAACCGCGCTCTGGCGGCACCGACGACAGTTCGAAAGGACTGCTGCTGCGTCGTTGATTGCGATCTTCCCGTGGCGTCGCGCCGAAGAAGTTGCGGTAGGCACTGGAGAAATGCGGCCCGGAAGAGAAACCGCAGGACAGGCCGATCTGAATGATCGACTTGCTGGTCTGCATCAACATCTGCCGGGCCTTGTTCAGGCGCAATTCCAGGTAGTACTGGCTCGGCACGCGGTTGAGGTATTGCTTGAAGATCCGCTCCAGTTGCCGACGGGACACGCACACGTGCTGGGCGATTTCGTCGGTGGTCAGCGGTTCTTCGATGTTGGCTTCCATCAGCAACACCGCTTGGGTGAGCTTCGGATGGCTGGAACCAAGGCGGTTCTGCAGCGGAATGCGCTGGCGTTCGCCGCCCTCGCGGATGCGCTCGACCACCAGTTCTTCGGACACCGCACCGGCCAGCTCGGCCCCATGATCACGGGCCAGCACCGCCAGCAGCAGATCGAGCACCGACATGCCGCCACACGCGGTCAGGCGATCGCGATCCCAGTCGAACAGGTGACTGGTGGCGATGACTTTCGGGAAACGCTCAGCGAAATCGTCCTGCCAGCGCCAGTGCACGGCTGCACGATAACCGTCGAGCAGACCGAGCTGCGCCAACGGATAGACACCGGCCGACAGACCACCGATCACACAGCCGGCACGCACCAGTTGCTTGAGCGCGCTGCTAAGGGCCGGGGCCAGCGTGGTCGGTGGCTCGTCGGCGAGCAGGAACAGTTTCTGGAAGTTTTCCAGCTTGCCGGTCCAGGCTCCGCCGGGCAGTTGCCAGGCTCCGCCGGCCGCCGCTTCAGGACTGGCTTCGGCCTGCAGGAACGACAGTTCGTAAACCACCTCCGGATGCACCCGCTGAGCAACACGCAAGGCCTCCTCCGCCAGCGCCAGCGTCAGAGCTTTAGTGCTGGGCCAAATCAGGAAACCAATTCGATGGGCAGTCATGGGCGGGCAATCCGAAACGAAGAACGGTGATGAAGGCATGGGCCAATGCTAGCCCGTAAATGAACGCAAATCTCGAAACCTGCACAGCGCCCACTGTAGGAGCTGTCGAGTGAAACGAGGCTGCGATCTTTTGATTTTCAAAAGCGAGGGCAAAAGATCGCAGCCTTCGGCAGCTCCTACAGGGGATTGGAGCCAGCCTTCAGGCTGCGAAGCATGCACTATTCCGGTGCATATCGGCAGCTCTGATTACTTCAAGCTGCCCGAGAGGAACTGCTGCAAGCGCTCCGATTGCGGATTGACCAGCACTTCGCGCGGGTTGCCGCTCTCTTCAACGACACCTTTGTGCAGGAACACCAACTGGTTCGACACTTCACGGGCGAAGCCCATTTCGTGCGTGACCACGACCATGGTGCGGCCTTCCTGGGCCAGAGCCTGCATCACCTTCAGAACATCACCGACCAGTTCCGGATCGAGCGCCGACGTCGGCTCGTCGAACAGCATCACTTCCGGCTCCATCGCCAGCGCACGGGCAATCGCCACACGCTGCTGCTCGCCACCGGACATGTGCCCAGGGAATGCGTCTTTGCGATGCGCCACGCCAACCTTGTTCAGGTAGTGCTCGGCTTTCTCGCGCGCTTCGGCCTTGGATACGCCCAGCACGTGGACCGGCGCTTCCATGATGTTTTCCAGCGCGGTCATGTGCGACCACAGGTTGAAATGCTGGAACACCATCGACAGGCGCGAACGCATGCGCTGCAGCTGTTTCGGATCAGCGGCTTTCAGCGCGCCGTCCTTGTTGGCCACCAGTTTCAGCTCTTCGTTGTTGAGCAGGATCTTGCCCGCGTGCGGCTGCTCAAGCAGGTTGATGCAGCGCAGGAAAGTACTTTTGCCGGAGCCACTGGAGCCGATGATGCTGATCACATCGCCGGCTGCCGCTTTCAGGGACACGCCCTTGAGCACTTCGTGACTGCCATAGCGTTTATGCAGGTCTTGGACTTCAAGTTTGTACATGCGGTCGGTTCTCACAAAAACAGTCAGTCAGTCGTTGAGCAAGCGCCCGTGACGCAGCGCTTCGCGCCCCGCCACCTTGGCCAGCCAGAAACCGGGTTGGGCATAGCGCAGCCGTTCAATGGCAAACAGCACCCCGGAGGTACCAGCACACACCGTGCTGACCCGATCGGACACAGGATCGATCACTTCGAAAATCTCATCCCCGGCTTCAACCCACTCGCCGGGTTTACGCAGAAAGCTCACCACACCGGGGTGCGGCGCCAACAGTAATTCAGTGCCTTCGAACGGCATGCCTTCGCACGGTTCGCTGGCCGGCTTCGGCCACTCGCCAGTGATCAGGCCTTGCTCGGCGAGGAACGCCAGAATGCCTTCGGCCCAGGCCAGCGCATCGACGCGGTCGGTATTGGCCTGACCGCCCAGCTCGACAGTCGTCGCCAGGCACGCCAGCGGAATCTGCGCGTCCGGGAACTGCCGCGACAGGCGCAGCCACGGCAACGAGCACGCTTCATCGAAGGAGCTGCCGCCGGAATCTTCCGCAAGCAGACCGACCTTCACATTCAGGTGCGCGGCCAGCGAACGCCACTGCGGCCAATGTTGCGGCAGTGCATACATGTGCAGCGCGGCTTCGGCATCGCAGTGCAAGTCCAGCACCACGTCAGCGGTGCAGGCATGGCTGAGCAACACGCGCTGCATGCCTTGCAACTGGCTGCCCGCCTCGGGCAATGCTGTCAGATGATCAGCCATGGCCTGACGGATCAGGCGAATGTTGGCGTGCGGATCGTCACCGAGACGCTCGGCCAGCGCCGCCGCAACCGGCGCGCTCAGCTCGACGAAATCGCGGTTGAAATTCTTGCCGCTACCCGCCTCGAACCGTCCCTGATGATTGCCTTGCAGCAATTGGCCGAGGCCCAGCGGGTTGGCGACCGGCACCAGCTCGATCACGCCGTTGAGCAGGCCTTGGGCTTCGAGTTCGCCAAGGCGCTTTTTCAGCTCCCAGGCGGTGCGCATGCCCGGCAGTTCATCAGCGTGCAGGCTGGCCTGAATGTAGGCCTTGCGCTCGCCCTGGCCAAAACGGAAGACCGAGATCTTGCGCTCGCTGCCCAGATGGCTCCACGGCAATACGTGGTCGATGCGTTCCATATCAGTGCTTCCGCGGGGCCAGGTAGCTCAGCCAGCGACGCTCGGCCAGCTTGAACAGCTTCACCAGAATGAAGGTCAGG
Source organism: Pseudomonas sp. IT-P260 (assembly GCF_949768395.1). Classification (NCBI taxonomy): domain Bacteria; kingdom Pseudomonadati; phylum Pseudomonadota; class Gammaproteobacteria; order Pseudomonadales; family Pseudomonadaceae; genus Pseudomonas; species Pseudomonas sp. IT-P260. Next base: position 489,248 of record NZ_CATKPO010000039.1, on the reverse strand, counting down.
CACAGGTAGAACAGGCCAGCGGTGATGTACGCCTCGAACGGCAGGTAGTACTGCGCGTTGACGGTACGGGCCGCGCCGGTGATGTCGATCAGGGTCACGATGGACGCCAGACTGGTGGTCTGCAGCATCATGATCACTTCGTTGCTGTATTGCGGCAGCGCCCGACGCAAGGCCGATGGCAACAGGATGCGCTTGTACATCTTGAAGCGCGACATGCCCATCGCCTTGGCGGCTTCGATCTCGCCGTTCGGCGTGGCCTTGAGGCTGCCGGCGATGATTTCGGCGGTGTAGGCGCTGGTGTTGATCGCGAAGGCCAGGCACGCACAGAACGTCGCGCTGGACAGCCACGGCCACATGAAGCTTTCACGTACGGCTTCGAACTGGGCCAGACCGTAGTAGATCAAGAACAGCTGCACCAGCATCGGCGTGCCGCGAATCACGTAGGTATAAAGCCACGCAATGCCGTTGACCGCGGTGTTCTTGGAAACGCGCATCAGGCCCAGCGGCAGTGCCGCCAGCAGACCAAACAACAGCGACAGCGCGAGCAGTTTGAGGGTGGTCAGCAGGCCGCCGAGGTACAGCGGCATGGCCTCCCAAATGACGTTGTAGTCGAAGATCATAGATCAGCCGCCCTTACGCCTACCGAGTAGCGCTTCTCAAGGTGACGCAGCGCCAGCAACGAGACACTGGTGATCACCAGGTACATCGCCGCCACTGCGAGGAAGAAGGTGAAAGGCTCGCGGGTGGCATCTGCCGCCTGCTTGGCCTTGAACATCATGTCTTGCAGACCGACCACAGAAATCAGCGCGGTGGCCTTGGTCAGCACCAGCCAGTTGTTGGTGAAGCCGGGAATCGCCAGGCGAATCATCTGCGGCACCATCACCCGGAAAAACACCTGAAAACTGCTCATGCCGTACGCCATGCCCGCTTCGGCCTGGCCCTTGGGGATCGCCATGAACGCACCACGGAAGGTTTCCGACAGGTAGGCGCCGAAGATGAAACCGAGGGTGCCGATACCGGCGGCCAGCGGGTTCAGGTCGATGTAGTCGTCATAGCCAAGCATCGGCGCGACGCGGTTGAGCAGGTCCTGACCGCCGTAGAAGATCAGCAGGATCAGCACCAGGTCGGGAATCCCGCGAATCACCGTGGAATACAGATCGCCCAGCCACGCCAGCCAGCGAATCGGCGACAGGCGCAATGCGACCCCGATCAGCCCGAGAACGATGGCTAGGGCCATGGACGACAAGGCGAGCTGAAGCGTCAGCCATGCGCCATCGAGGATGACAGCCCCGTAGCCTTTCAACATGATTCAGGTCCTCGAAAGTTGGGATGAAAAAATGGCGCAAACCGCAGAGATCCTGTTGCTTGCGCCATTTCTGACTTGTCGCAGAGACGTGTTACTTGCCGTAGATATCGAAGGCGAAGTACTTGTCCTGGATAGCTTTGTATTTACCGTTTTCACGGATAGCCGCGATCGCAGCGTTGATCTTGTCTTTCAGCGCGTCGCCCTTGCGCACCGCGATGCCTACGCCGTCGCCGAAGTATTTGACGTCGGTGAACTGCGGGCCGACGAAGGCGAAGCCTTTGCCGGAGTCAGTGTTCAGGAAGCCGTCCTGCAGCAGGGTGGCGTCCGCGACGGTACCGTCGAGGCGACCGGCGGCCACGTCGAGGTAGATTTCGTTCTGCGAACCGTATGGCTTGATCTCGGCGCCCAGCGGGGCCAGGACTTCGCGGGCGAAACGCTCATGGATCGAACCACGTTGCACGCCGATGTTCTTGCCCTTGAGCTCAGACAGGTTGTCGCTGACAACAGTACCTTGCTTCATGACCAGACGGGCCGGGGTGTTGTAGTACTTGTTGGTGAAGTCCACGGACTTCTTGCGGTCTTCGGTGATCGACATGGACGACAGGATCGCGTCGATCTTGCGCACTTTCAGTGCCGGGATCAGACCGTCGAACTCTTGCTCGACCCACTGGCACTTGACCTTCATTTCTTCACACAGGGCATTGCCGATGTCGTAGTCGAAACCAACGATGCTGCCATCCGGCGCTTTGGAAGCGAACGGAGGGTAAGCCGCTTCGATACCGATCTTCAGAGGTTTTTCATCAGCGAAGGAATTCAGCGACAGCACGGACAGTGCCAGGGCGCCAAGCAGCACAAGTTTCTTCATCTTGGGACTCCATCGGTAAAGGGCAAAAACGGCAGAGTGAGCGACAGCCCAATATGCGAATGGGTGAATCGGGAAAGCGGTGCAGCATCGGTGGGAAATTTCCCGGTGAAACCACCAGGGGTTTCAACGTCAGCCACGATGAGCGAGTGATCGGCATTCTAACGACAGGCCCGAAGCCGATATTTCTTCAATGCGACAACTAATTACAGATGCACAGAGAAACCCGCTTGAGCGCATTGACAGCCTTGCAAATTCATGCAAGAGCGAAAGACAGTGAACCGATCTATGCTGCAAATTGCGGGCCTATTATTCGCAAACCCTTCTAATCCGGCAAGCGCAGCGTTGGGTCTTATTTTTCACCGGGGATTTTGAGGCTCTAAAACGGGGCGATGCGTTTCCCTTCGCCCCGGTTTGACGCGGGCGGTTACACATTCGGTTACGTGGAAGGCAGGCGGTAACAGCGGGAAATGGCTTGCGGGGGAGATCGATAATTATTGGTGGGTGGGGCCTGCGTTCCGACAGCGGGCTACACGGGCGTCAGCCAAGTTGCCTTCGCGAGCAGGCTCGCTCCCACAGGGTTCTGCATTTTGTCTGAAGGTACTCAGTCAAACTGTGGGAGCGAGCCTGCTCGCGAAGAGGCCAGCCCGCCCCCCCCACAAAAACTCCAGATACAAAAAAGCCCCACCCGGCATACACCGGACGGGGCTTTGTTCTTTTCAGACGTTCTACTTAAGCCACATTCATCGTCTTGTGCGTATCAATCAAATGCTGCACCACACTCGGGTCCGCCAGGGTCGAGATATCGCCCAGCCCTTCGTACTCCGCCGTGGCGATCTTGCGCAGAATCCGCCGCATGATCTTGCCCGAACGAGTCTTCGGCAGCCCCGGCGCCCACTGGATCACATCCGGCGAAGCAATCGGGCCGATCTCTTTGCGCACCCAGTTCTTCAGTTCCAGGCGCAGTTGCTCGCTCGGCTCTTCGCCATTCTTCAGGGTGACGTAGACATAAATGCCCTGCCCCTTGATGTCGTGCGGCACACCGACCACCGCCGCTTCGGCGACTTTCGGGTGGGCGACCATTGCGCTTTCGATCTCGGCGGTACCCATACGGTGGCCGGAGACGTTGAGCACGTCGTCGACACGCCCGGTGATCCAGTAGTAACCATCAGCGTCACGCCGCGCACCGTCACCGGTGAAGTACATGCCACGGAAGGTCTTGAAGTAGGTGTCGACAAAGCGGTCATGATCGCCATACAGCGTACGCGCCTGACCCGGCCACGAATCGAGAATCACCAGATTGCCCTCGGCCTCGCCTTCGATGATGTTGCCGAGGTTGTCGACCAGCGCCGGTACCACACCAAAGAACGGACGTGCCGCCGAACCCGGCTTCAGAGCATGCGCACCGGGCAGCGGGCTCATCATGTTGCCGCCGGTTTCGGTCTGCCACCAGGTATCGACGATCGGGCAGCGCGACTTGCCGACATTCTTGTAGTACCAGTCCCAGGCTTCCGGATTGATCGGCTCGCCCACCGAACCGAGCAGACGCAGGCTGCTGCCATCCGCACCCTCAACAGCAGCGGTACCCGACGCCATCATTGCGCGGATCGCCGTCGGCGCGGTGTAGAGGATGTTGACCTTGTGCTTGTCGACGATCTTCGCCACCCGGGTGATGTCCGGATAGTTCGGCACGCCTTCGAACAGCAGCGTGGTCGCGCCATTGGCCAGCGGGCCGTAGACGATGTAACTGTGACCGGTGACCCAGCCGACGTCGGCGGTGCACCAGTAGATTTCGCCCGGACGGTAGTCGAACACGCGCTCGTGGGTCATTGCCGCATACAGCAGATAACCGCCAGTGGTGTGCTGCACGCCCTTCGGCTTACCGGTCGAACCCGAGGTGTAAAGGATGAACAGCGCTTCTTCAGCGCCCATCTCTTTCGGCGCGCAGACGGTGCCCGCCACTTTCATCAGGTCTTCGTACCAGATGTCGCGATGCTGGTTCCACTTGATGTCGCCACCGGTGCGCTTGCACACGATGACTTTCTGGATGCTGCTGGTTTCCGGGTTGGTCAGCGCGTCGTCGACATTGGCCTTCAGCGAGATCTTCTTGCCGGCACGAATGCCTTCGTCAGCGGTGATCACCACTTTCGATTTGCAGTCGATGATCCGCCCCGCCAGCGCTTCCGGCGAGAAGCCACCGAACACCACCGAGTGAATCGCACCGATCCGGGTACAGGCCAGCATGGCGACCACGGCTTCAGGGATCATCGGCATATAGATAGTCACCACGTCGCCGCGGTGTACGTCCTGACCACGCAGGGCGTTGGCCAGTTTGCACACTTGTTCGTGCAGTTCGCGATAGGTGATGTTGCGGCTTTCGGAAGGATCGTCGCCTTCCCAGATGATTGCGACTTGATCGCCGCGCTCGGCCAGATGACGGTCGAGGCAGTTGTAGGAAACGTTCAGGGTGCCGTCGGCGAACCATTTGATGTCGACATGGTGATCGTCGAAGGAAGTCTGCTTCACCGTGGTGAAAGGCTTGATCCAGTCAAGACGCTTGGCCTGCTCGCGCCAGAAACCGTCAGGGTTGACGACCGACTGCTGGTACATGGCTTTGTAGGTCGCCTCGTCAGTCAGCGTATTGGCCAGAACCTCGGGACGAACGGGATACAGAGAAGCCGCACTCATCTTTCTTACCTCGGTGGAATAGTTGTTTTTGTATGACCCCGTTGTAGCCGGGCCGGCCCCATAGAACCATTCGACGATGGTTGTAGGAGCTGCCGCAGGCTGCGATCTTTTGATCTTGCTTTGCAAAAATCAAAGGCGAAAGATCGCAGCCTTCGGCAGCGCCTACAAGGGTTGGGCGGTGTTTTGTCGGGATTGTTACCAAAACCGCCAAAAGTGTTTATCAAAACCCCATCTGTTTACCCCCACCCCACCTGCCTAAAATCCACTCCGCCGACAAGGCAAACGCGATTAACAACGTTACAGCCCCCACGAAGGCCGTTAATCCAGCTCTCAAGTAATAACTGCAAACGATGAAGTTCCACACGCAACCCTAAAAAGGTTGCGTGACCCCACTCGACCTCAAAAAGGTAAATCTGAAATGAAAGCTTTATTGGTTCTGGCCCTCAGCAGTCTGTGCGCAACCGCCATGGCAGACGAGGTCCCGACTGATGTCGCACAGCAACAACCGGTGATCGAGGAATACACTTATTCCACTCACCTGGATATCGCCAAAGTTGTATCGATGAGCGAAGTGCCGAATGTCTGCGAAGTGGTACCGGCCAAAATGGAGTACGACGACTCCAAGGGTCAGCGCCACATCCTGCGTTACAGCGTCATGGGCAACGGCTGCACCAATTGATGATTGAGACTGCACCGAATCGGACCGCTCAGCGCCTCATTTGAGGGTCGATTCCAGCCCGGCTTCGGTCGGGCTCAGTTGTGTCTGGAGTCGTCAAAAATGCTTGCAAAACACTAGATGTAGTGAAAAACCGGTTTTTTTGTTCGTTTTTTGAGCAAATCCACAATCGCGAGATTTTTACGAAAAAAAATCTATCCCCGGCAAAGCCCTGTAAACCCGCACTCTCATCGAAAAACCAGCCTCCTCGACCGCTCCATGCGCGGATTCGCCTCAGCACAGCCGTGTTTTTTTCCCTATAATGCCGCCCTAATCGGGTCAGCAATATTCCCTTACAGGGAGCAAAAGCCATTCTGAAGCCCCGCAGCAGCGTCAACGCTGATCTGCGCCCGTCAGAGGCTCTCGGAAACCCGTACAAAATTCTGTTTTATTGCCTGCCTTGGCTGCCGCAAAAAACGATTCCTTAAGATCCAACGCGGTCTGTACGACCGTGTGAAAAACCCACCAATCAGGTTTCACACGGGGCGACAGGCCCTCACGCAGGAGACGACACGTCATGCTGAGCTGGGACGAATTCGACAAAGAAGACAGTGAAGTAGCAACCGTGAAAGGCGCCAACGCCGGCCACGCTACTGAAGCCAACATGGACCGCCTCGACAGCGCCGGCGGTGCCGCAGCGCTCGAAGCCCGCGCCGTGACCGCCGACGACTCGGCCGCCGTGGCCCGCGCCAAGGCAGCACTGGATTCCCTCGACGTCGCCGAAGGCCTCGCCGAACTCGAAGGCGCCTCCGCCCGTGTCGCCGTTGACGAAAAGCGCATGATCAACTGCCGCGCCGACCTCAACCAACTCGTACCATTCAAGTACGACTGGGCCTGGCAGAAGTACCTGGACGGCTGCGCAAACCACTGGATGCCGCAAGAAGTCAACATGACCGCCGACATCGCCCTCTGGAAAAACCCGGAAGGCCTGACCGACGACGAGCGCCGCATCGTGATGCGCAACCTCGGCTTCTTCTCCACCGCCGACTCCCTGGTTGCCAACAACCTGGTGCTGGCCGTGTACCGCCTGATCACCAACCCGGAATGCCGCCAGTACATCCTGCGCCAGGCCTTCGAAGAGGCGATCCACACCCACGCCTACCAGTACTGCATCGAATCGCTGGCCATGGATGAAGGCGAGATCTTCAACATGTACCACGAGATCCCGTCGGTCGCGAAAAAGGCAGCCTGGGGCCTGAAATACACCCGTTCGATCTCCGATCCGAAGTTCGAAACCGGCACCCCGGACACCGACAAAGAACTGCTGCGCAACCTGATCGCCTACTATTGCGTTCTGGAAGGCATCTTCTTCTACTGCGGCTTCACCCAGATCCTCTCCATGGGCCGCCGCAACAAAATGACCGGCGTCGCCGAGCAGTTCCAATACATCCTGCGCGACGAATCCATGCACCTGAACTTCGGCATCGACGTGATCAACCAGATCAAAATCGAAAACCCACACCTGTGGGACGCCGAAATGAAGGAAGAAGCGACCCAGATGATCCTGCAGGGTACGCAACTGGAAATCGAATACGCCCGCGACACCATGCCTCGCGGCGTACTGGGCATGAACGCGGCGATGATGGAGGACTACCTCAAGTTCATCGCTAACCGTCGTTTGTCGCAGATTGGTTTGAAAGAGGAATACCCAGGGACGACTAACCCGTTCCCTTGGATGAGCGAGATTATGGACTTGAAGAAAGAGAAGAATTTCTTTGAGACGCGGGTTATTGAGTATCAGACTGGTGGTGCGTTGAGCTGGGACTAAATTTTTCTGGAGTAGTGAAGGCGAGTTAATGCTCGCCTTTTTTTTATGCCAACTAAAAATCCAAAATTAAAATCAAGCAAAGCCCCAAAATTGTTTAAATACTATGCAGGCTTTGCAGTTGATTTTGTAGAAAGCGCAGTACATAAAACACTTTCCGACATGGAAATTTGCAACAAAATTGTTGTCCTTGATCCGTGGAACGGGAGTGGTACGACTACCAATACGTGCAGCAAACTTGGAATCCCATCGATTGGGATTGATCGAAACCCTGTCATGGCTGTAGTGGCTAAAGCAAGAGAAGCTCGCAATCGAAATTTCGAGTATCTAAATCTTCTCTGCGAAGAACTTGCTACGCCTCCAGCAAAGGATGATCCTCTTTTAGCGTGGATTGCCCCAAGCGGTGTTGCCATACTACGATCAATAGAGAAAAAAATCCGAAACCTTTCGACCGAACAAGACAGGTCTCTCGGATATGTACTTCTTTTCAATCTTACTAAAAACCTTCTGAAAAAATATGTTTCGAGTAATCCTACATGGATAAAAAAGCCTGAAACAAGAAGCAGAATTCGCCCTACAAAACAATCAATTAAGCTTGAACTCGAAAATTGTATAAAGCGTGCTCAAAGCGACGAAAACCTGCACTCACAAGCAACCTCGACCATTATTACTGCAGACTCTCGTTTCTTGCCGCTCAAAGACAATGTAGTCGACTTAATAATTACATCCCCCCCCTACTGCACTAGAATTGATTATGCGATTGCAACTTCAATTGAACTAGCAGTACTTTCTTGCTCAGAAGCTGAATTTCTAAGCTTGAGAAACGAATTGATAGGTTCAACACTAGTTGAAAATGGAATTTCACAAACAAACGAGTGGGGATCACTTTGCTGCGAAACACTGAACAAAATCAGAGCGCACCCAAGCAAAGCATCGAATGGATATTACATAAAAAGCTTTTTGCGGTACTTTGACTCACTTTATAAGTCAATCATTGAAATCTCACGTGTAACGAAAAATGGGGGAATATGCTACATAGTCGTCCAAGACTCTTACTATAAAGAAATATTCATTGACTTAGCGGCCATCACCACAGATATGTTTATAACCAACAAGTGGTCTCTAGTGGAACAAAACGACTTTATTGCAACCCGGAATAAAGCTGCTATAAATACTAAATCAAATAAATATCAGTCCAACAAAATCGCCACTGAAAGCGTATTAACACTCAGGAGAGAATCATGAAAAAAGACGGATCAGACCTCATAATCTCTGTAGACAACAAGATTGCTAGTGTTCGAACAAGAACATTAGACCTGTCTTTCAATGAAATTCTAGACATGTATGAGAGCGATGAATTAGTTATCTCTCCAGAGTATCAGCGCCTGTTCCGATGGTCAGAGGGAAATCAATCTCGCTTAATAGAATCTCTATTATTAGAACTACCTATACCGCCAATCTTCGTTATCGAGCGAGATGATAACGTTTATGAACTTATCGATGGCCTACAGCGAATCTCCAGTTATCTGCACTTTAGAGGCGCATTAAAAGATCGCCCCGAAGGTGAAAATGCATTGAAACTCTCCGAGTGCGATGTAGTGAAAGAACTGAATGGATTTTCTTATGAAGACCTACCTTCTGCCTTAAAAATAAAACTTAAACGCAACTTTATTAGAGTAGAAGTAATTAGAAAGGAAAGCGACCAACGTCTCCGCTACTACATGTTCAAGCGCCTAAACACTGGAGGCGAAAATCTTTCCGCCCAAGAACTGAGAAACTGCACAATCCGCCTACTATCGCCAACATTTAACGATTTCATCATTGAAATGAGTCGCAACGATGACTATAAAAAATGTATAGAGCTAGTAACAACCGAGAAAAAAGACGAGAAATACGATCAAGAGTTAGTACTACGCTATTTCGCCTTCAAGAATGATTTAGACAATTACAATCATGATATCGGTGACTTTCTAACTGAATACATGGAATCTGTATCCGACCCAGACACTTCAACGACATTTGATTACAAAGAAGAAAAAAGATTATTTGAAGAAACTTTCTCAACTCTTGCCACCACTTTAGGCCAGTATTCATTCTCCCCCAAAAATGACAAGGGCAGTTGGATATCGCGCTTTCAATCATTACACTTCGAGGCCATTACACTCGGGACATTGAATGCAATTCAAGAACTAGCTTTAGATCCACTACCTCTTGAAAAGCTGGACAAAATATTAAACGAAGTCAAATCTGACCAGACCTTCATGACTCTAACAACAGGAGGAGGTAAGAACTACAACAAACAGTTGAGAGAGAGAATAAACTTTGTCAAAAACAAAATCGTGGCCGACATGGTATGAATATTCGCAAGCTCGACATCAATGAAATTGCATCTCAAATTGAATTGGAAGGAAGGTGGCGCGATACAGAATATACACAAATCAGAAATGCGTTATACGCTCAAAGCACATCCGAAGCTCAAACTGAAAACTTCAACAAATCGCTACTACTATTACTATATTCAAACTACGAAGGCTTTTGCAAAAGCGTATTTGCCATTTATATCGAGGGCATTAACAGCCTGAATCTTAAATGCCATCAAGTCAACAATCCTATCAGAGCCTCGTCTCTGCAATCTGTATTCGATGCTTACGACCAACTTGATCGAAAAGGTAAGATATTTAAAAAATCTCTTCCAGACGATTCAAATTTACACCGACTGTGCCGAAGAACAGAGTTCATTGACTCCCTAGAAAACTTTAACAACATCGTAGTAAAACTTGATGTAGAAAAAGTTACAGATGTTGAGTCCAACCTTTGGCCGCACGTGCTAAAAAAAATACTATACCGATCCGGCCTGGACACCGAAGCTTTTCAAAACGAAGAGGGAGAACTTTCTAGATTAGTAAATAGGCGAAATGCTATTGCGCATGGAGCACAGAGAAGCGGTGTATCGGCGATTGATTTCGCAAATTACGAAACAGCGGTACACACAACAAAAGAAAAAATAAAAAACATGATATTGAATGCCGCATCTATTTCCGAGTTCTTGTCTGCGAGTACGGAACAAGTAGTTCAAGGCGCGTGATTTCTTCAAGCATGTTAAACATTATTACCATCACAATTAATGGCCACTATAAATATTAAAATTGACCTATCCACAACAAACACATAGTATGGGTCTCCGGCGCCTAAGAAACGCCTCAAGTAGCGGCCTGACCGCTCCCGAAAGATGCGGCTTTTTTGTGCCTATGGATTTCTCGTGGGCGTGAAAAACCTTTGCTATGTCGGGAGTGGGCTAATACAAGACCCGTAAGGGGAATATGTCCGGCCTTCTACTTGGGGTTTCTTAACTCCCGGCGCCTTAGCCCTAAGAAAGCTATCAAGTAGAGGTAAAGGATATGCCTAAGACTTTTCCCTTCTTATTGGAGGAAATCACCTACAGCTTCACTGCTGAAATTCTGCTTCCGCATCAGGAGGTAGATCATGTCTGATTCACACAATCCCACACTATTCACCCGCCACAACCTCTCTCTCCACGCCCTCCTCCTTGAAAACCAACCATGGTTCTGCGCGCGCGATATCGGTCGCCTGATGGGTATCCATCTGAGCGAGCGCATGGTCAACAAACTTGACAAGGATCAGCGTCGCGTTTTGTGGATCGAGTATTTCCGGCAACCCGAAAAACAATTGATGCTCAGCGAGTCCGGTGTGTACGCGCTATTGGTGTATCACTACGTTCCGGGGAATCGGTTGTTGCGTGAGTGGCTGACTCATCAGGTGGTGCCGGCCTTGCGCGATGCGGAACATTTGGGACATTCAGATCGGCCGCTGTTGAGTTTGTTGGATTGGCCGGAGATGTCGCTGAGCCTGTTGCATTGGCAGAACGAAAGTTGGATTCGGCTGCGGGACATGCCTTATCTGTTGAGTGATCAGACACCACGAAAAGCGATGGCGACGAAGCCTTGGTGGCGAAGGGTGGCTCAGGCTTTTCAGTCGTCGAAGCATTCGATGGGGTAAGCGATGCGCTTGTAGGATCACATGCGAGATCCGACGCTATTTTTTGTAGGAATTTTCGTAGACAGCTGTGATGGCCACTTAGTATCGTCCGAGGGTTTTCAACCCTCGGCGACTGTATGGTTATGGAAAAAAGTAACAGCGACTGGAGTGACGTAGAGATTCAGGCGGCGGTCGATGCCTATCTCCGGATGTGGTCGTGTGAACAGAAAGAACAGGCATACAACAAGGCACACGAGAATCGCGTACTTCGCGAGGGTGTACTGGCTGACCGAACCAAGAGCTCTATCGAATTTCGGATGCAGAACATTTCTTCCGTCATGGTCGAGTTGGGCCGTGAACCTATCAAGGGTTACAAACCTGCCAAGAATGTCGGCGCTAATGTTGCGCGAAGCATTCGTACAGCACTCGACGCTTCTAGTGTTGTTACTCCTGAGGACTCTGATCCCACGGCGGACGAAGAAAAACTAGAACAGCGAGCGGCCAAATTTGAGCTGCAGCCATTCCTATACATCCCAAAAGGGATAAAAAATCCTGTTTGGACCGAGACCACCAGAAAGACTTACGTTCGCGATCCTGAATTGAGGGGCTGGGTTCGTCAGCAGGCCAACGGAAAGTGCGAAGGTTGTGGCAACGCAGCGCCATTTGAAAAGGATGGGAAACCGTTTTTAGAAGTGCATCACGTCAAGCACCTGTCGCAAAAGGGTTCGGACCTTGACACGAATGTTGTGGCGTTATGTCCCAACTGTCACCAACGTTGCCACCATTCTGACGACAGAGAGGCTTTCACTGCTTGGCTGTATGAAAACGTTGGAAGACTCGAAAAGGAATAATCGCGGTTTATCTGACTAACCGTATTGGCTGATCTTGGGGCTGCTTCGCAGCCCAGCGGGAGCAAGCTCCCTCGCCACAGGGGTGATGTGCTGCCCGCAGTGGCGGGGTGAGGATTGAAATCTGGTTGATGCCTGGAATCGCCAGCAGGCTGCCCCCCACAGATTCCGCATCATCCTGAAAACAATCAGTGCAACCCGCCGCGCCTCCCGCTATTAATACCCCTCCCCCACTCAAGGACCCGAGCCCTGCCATGAAATTCGATCTCGCCTACTGCCTCAGCCTCGACGACAAGTTGTCGATCTATGACGTTCGCGATCTCAATTTCGATGAGACGGTGGCGTTTGACTCCGCGAAGGAACACTTTCAGTGCCCCAACGATGCCTGTCGTTTGGCGTTTGATGCCTCCAGCGAGCTGGGCACGTTCAACGCCAAGAACGTGAATTACGTGCGCACGCCGCACTTCAAGAACTTGCCCGGTACGCAGCATGTAGCGGGTTGTCCGTATGTGAGTTTGAAGGCGTCGACGTCGGGAGTTGAGGCGGCGGAGGGTGAGGTGGATGACGGGCGGGAGGAGCACTTTCCGTCGGAGTTGTTGCTGACGCGGCGTGAGTATGTGCGCAAGCCAGCTGCGCCTGCGGGGGCGGCGGATGTGTTGCGGGATGATCCGGTGCGGGTGGCGCAGGTGAGTTCCAAGGAGTCGCCGGGGCGTGAGACCGCGCCGGACAAGACCAGTGTGTTTGCGCATCCGGTGGAGTGTTTTGTGTCGAACTTCGCCGACAAGGAGTTGCTCAAGCGCATGCCGTTGAAGATCGGCGAGCACACGGCGCCTTATGGCTCGTTCTTCAAGAAGATTGAGTATCTGACGGACAACAAGGGGCTGATTTACTGGGGCAAGATCAAGGAGATCAAGGATTACACCCAGAGTTTTCGCATCGATTTCGAGCAGAAGATCTGGTTCAAGCAGGCGGATGAGGCGAAGAAGAAGCCGTATTCGGTGAACGTTTACTTGAGCAAGAAGTTGATCGACAACTACCGTAAGCGCAAGGCGTTTCTGGAAGAGATCAAGCACGCGATCGACAGCGACAAGGCGTTGTTCTGTTTCTTCTATGGCGTGACGCCGGAGTTGAAGCAGGTGCCGAGCAAGAAGAACCCCGAACAGACGTTCGGGGTGTTCAGTGCCAACATCGAGAACCTGGATCACTTTATTGTGCGGGAGGCGCCGGGGTTGGCGTGATGGTTAGCCTTTGGGCAGTTGAAGCTCGACCGCGCCTGGGTGTTGGTTGACGACGGAGTACGGCAGGATCGACCAGTCTGGCCTGTCGCAAGAGCGTTGTACTCGAGCGAAGTAGGCGCCCAAGTAGAGGCCCTTATCAGTGAAGTACCACGGCGTAGTTCCCCAGATGCTTTCATCTGTGAAATCACAGTCGTCATCTTGCGCCGGTTTCTTCATTTCCGTGGGGTACAGGGCGGTGAATTGCTGGATGACCCAAGGCACCAGCTCTTTGCTGACATACCGATAACGCGCGTCACTCTCGGCCTCGCTCAGCGGTTTGTCGCCCAGGCTGTCGCGCTCGGCGTGTAGCAATGGTTTGCCTTCACCGACCCACAGCACATCTTCAAGCGACAGTGGGTGGCCGGTTTTCACGTCGATGTTGAGCGGGGAATCACCGAAATCCGGATGCGCGCCGCCGCAGTAGTAGCTGGTGGAGATGTTCAGGCTGACCACGGCTGGCGAGATCATTTTCGGTTCTGCCTGCTGCATGAATTCGACGTTTTCTCCGCCCCGCAGCTGGCAGCGGTGGTAACTGATGACCTCATTCCAGAGTCGCCCGAGCAACTGCTGGTTTACCCGTTGCTGATCATCTTTCGACAGTCCGGACTCCACGCTGAACAGCGAGATTTTTGTCTCAGGCTCCGTCCACCATTGCAGGTCGTAGCCCATGAAGTTTTCTTTCTTCGCCGGTTTCAGTTTGATTCCCTGCAGGCGCAGATACTCGTAAGGCTCGTCGTATGGCAGCGCGGCAATGAACGGCAAAGTTGCTGACGTTGGCGCGGGAAGTCTGGCCTCTGCAAGTTTAACCGGCAGTTTCTTTCCCTGCGGACTTTGCCATTCACCCTGCCAGCCATTGGCAGTTTCTTCCAGCTTCAAGGTTGGTAGCGGTTTGTCGTCGCCATAGCGGTTGTTACCCTCAACCAGATTCAAAGTGCTGTCTTGAAGCGAGCCGCTCAGCTCCAGGTCGCGGTGATACTTCTCGTAGAAGTAGCGGCCGGTAACTTCGTCCTGCTGCGTGGTGTTGAGCTCCACCACAATCGGCATCTTGCCCAGCGTGCCGGTGAACACGCGCCGGCCCTCTTCGGCATGGGCGGTGGAAATCAGTGTGAACAGCGCCGCAGCGTATGGCGCCAGGCGCAGCAGTCCCTTGAGCATGGATCAATCCCTGAATGAATGAGGCTGCGAAGTATGCAGAGGATGCGTGCAGGAATCGAGGCTCTACTTGAGCAACATGCCCAGCATCACGACGATCAGCAGTGCAATGTATACCCACGCATGCACCCGATCCGGTATCCGCCCGATCCACGGCGTGGCCAGCCGAATCCCGACCAACGACCCCAGCGTCAGCACCGTAAACGCCAGCAAATCCACATACCCGACAAACCACGCGCCCAGATCCATCTTGCTGAAACCGGCCAGTGCCATGTAGGTCAGCGTCCCGGCCACCGCCACCGGCACGCTCAACGGGTTCGCCATGGACGTGGCCTGGGACATGCTCAGTCCGCAACGGCGCAGGAGCGGCACGGTCATGACGCTTCCTCCTACGCCGAGGAACGTGGCGATGGCGCCGATGCCTACACCGCCGGCGGATATTTCCTTGCGATCTAATCGGCGTGGGATGACGCTTTCGTCACGGATGAGGAAGCCGCGTCTGAGCAGGCAGTCGATGATGGTCACGCCGAGGTAGGCGATGAAGGCGTAGCGGATGACCTCGCCGCTGACCCACACCGCGGCGATCGCGCCGATGATCGCGCCCAGGGCGATGAAGCCGCCGAGGGGCCACAGGTAGTGGCGGATCAGGTTGCCGGCGCGGCGGTGTTTATCGGTGGCGATCAGGGCGTTGACGATCATCACGCAGGTCGAGGTGGCGACGGCGATGTGCATGGCCGATTGGCCGATGGCGTCGTGACTGGCGCTGAGCATGCGATAGAGCAGCGGCACGACGACGAAGCCGCCGCCGAAGCCGAAGAGCACGGCGGTGATGCCGGTCATACAGCCGAAGAGGGTCAGCAGGAGGTAGAACATGGCGCGTCTTCCGGTAATGGGGAGCGGACAACGATAGAGCGACGCGGCTTGGCCTGCTTCAGCAACTCAGCCAATAATGTTTGCGTTTACGCCAACTACCGGGAAACGCTCGATGCGGAATGTTTCGATCAATCTGCTGGATGACACACCGCGCCCGGTGGTGGCGGTCGGTACGGATTATTCCCACGGCCATCTGTTGCCATTTCATACGCATCGGCGGGCGCAGTTGTTGTACGGCGCGACCGGGGTAATGCAGGTTCGTACCCATGACGGCAACTGGGTGGTGCCGCCGCAACGGGCAGTGTGGATTCCGCCGGGAGTGGCACATGAGGTGCTGATGCTGGGCGTGAGCACGCGCAGCCTGTACATCGAGCCGGGGTCGGTGGATTTGGGGCAGCGCTGCCAGGTGATCAGCGTTTCGCCGTTGATGCGGCACTTGTTGATGGAGGCGGTGGAAGTGCCGCTGGCCTATGACCTCGAAGGACGCGATGGCGTACTGATCGACTTGCTGCTGCATGAACTGGCGCGCAGTGCGCCCCTGCCCTTGCACATTCCGCTGCCGACTGACGGAAAGCTCCTGGCTTTGTGTCAGAACTTTCTGCATCAGCCGAACGCCCGTCAGTCACCGCAACACTGGGCCGAGCAGTTGCACATAAGCTTGCGCACCTTCAACAGACTGTTTCGGCAGCAGACCGGGTTGAGCTTCAGTCAATGGCGGCAACAGGCCTGCGTGGTGCTGGCACTGGCGCGGCTGGCGGCCGGTGATGCGGTGACGCGGATCGCTCTGGACTTCGGTTATGAAAGCCCGGCGGCGTTCTCGACGATGTTCCGGCGCGTCCTCGGCCAGGCACCGTCCGTCTGGTTGGAGGCGGCGAACTAGGGCAAATCAAAAAATGCGTTTGATCCTGGCCGAAAACAACTGTACAAAAACCCAGTACATTTTCAATCAGCACTCTTGAGCCCGGAGCACACCATGGCCTCTCTTGCGATGAACCACATCCTCGAACGCATTGCCCTTTTCCAGTTCACCCCGACGCACTGCGTCCAGGCCCGAGCGATGCTGGGCTGGAGCGTGGAACAACTGTCGCGCGAGGCGGAGGTTGCGGTGGACGACATTCAGCGGTTTGAAGCGCAGCAGGACGTGGCGGACGCAGCGCGGCTGGCGTTGGCTTACCGGTTTGAGGCGCAGGGGTTGGTATTTTTTCCGGGGTTTGCGCCGGGGCGCAGTGCGAGTATGGGCGCACCTTCGGAAGCCGTGGGGCGTGGGGATTATGCGATGGCTGAATGAACATTTGTGGTGAGGGATTTAGCGCAACATCGCTGCCCCACCGGGCGGTGCGACATTCGCTAAATCCCCTCACCACAAAACATCAGCATTCACTAACGGGGGTCAGGCGTTCTGAACCACGCCCTCACTCTCCCCTTCAACCTCCAACCACCACGCACGCCCGCGCTGCGGCTGCATCAGGTTGAACGCCTCGCCCATTTGCGGCGTGGTGATCGCCACACTGCGCTCCCAGGCCAGTGACAGGATGCGATCAAACGGTTCGTGCCAGGCGTGCATGGCCAGGTCGAAGGTGCCGTTGTGGATCGGAAACAGCCAGCGGCCCTTGAGGTCGATGTGCGCTTGCAGGGTTTCTTCGGGTTGCATGTGCACGTGCGGCCATTCGACGTTGTAGGCGCCGGTTTCCATCAGGGTCAGGTCGAACGGGCCGTACTGTTCGCCGATGCGTTTGAAGCCGTCGAAGTAGCCGCTGTCTCCGCTGAAGAAGATGCGGGTGTCGCCATTGATCATCACCCACGAGGCCCACAGCGTGCTGTTGCTGTCGAACAGGCCGCGGCCGGAGAAGTGCTGCGAGGGCGTGGCGACGAAGCGGATGCCGGCGATTTCGGTGCCCTGCCACCAGTCGTACTGGCGGACTTTGCTGGCATCGATGCCCCATTTGACCAAGGTATCGCCGACGCCCAGCGGGGTCAGGAAGTAAGTGGTCTTGGCAGCCAGTTTCAGCACCGCCTGGTAATCGAGGTGGTCGTAGTGGTTGTGCGACAGGATCACCGCTTCGATCGGCGGCAACTGGTCGATACTGATCGGCGGCTGATGAAAGCGTTTCGGGCCGGCCCATTGCACGGGCGAGGCGCGCTCGGCGAAGACCGGGTCGGTGACCCAGAATTTGCCGCGCATTTTCAGCAGCAGGGTCGAGTGGCCGAGGCGATAGACGCTGTGGTCAGGCGCGGCCAGCAGGTCTTCAGTTGTCAGCGACTGCACCGGGATCGCAGCGGCGGGACGGGTATTGCGCGGCTTATTGAAAATCATGTTCCACATGATCCGCAGCATCTTGCGCCCACCTTCGCGTTGCACCGGCGCATGGTTACGGAATAGCCCTTGATCCTGGCGAGAGGCTTCAGGCGTGGAAATTTGATCCGCAGAAATATCTGAATTGGCCATGACTGAGAGACTCCAGAAAAACCGCGCAATTCACGGTTTTTCACGGTGGGACGATAAATGGCCAAGGCACGCACGCATCAGCCGAACTGTCTGGTTTTTAGGTTGCGCGGATTAACGCAACATTACACTAGGCGGTGTAGTTTCTAGGTTGCATCAAACCCAATGACAAGTAAACTGCCAAGTGTAATTTCCCTCTTTCTCTGCCGAAGCTTACTTATGACAGCTGCACAGCGCCTTACCGACCGCAAACGCGAAGCCATCATCCAGGCGGCGATTGCCGAATTCCGGGCCACCGGGTTCGAGATCACCAGCATGGACAAGATCGCGGCTACCGCCGGGGTGTCGAAGCGCACGGTGTACAACCATTTCCCCAGCAAGGAAGAGCTGTTCGCCGAAATTCTCAACCAACTCTGGGCACGAATTACCGAAGAGCAGACGGTGAGCTACCGCGCCGATCAGCCGCTGCGCGAGCAACTGCTGCCCATGTTGCTGGCCAAACTGCAGATGATGGCCGATGACAATTTTCTCGGGCTGGCGCGGGTGGCGATTGCTGCCACCATCCATTCCCCGGAGCGCGCGCAAGACATGGTGGCGCGCATGGGTGAGCGGGAAGAAGGCCTGACAGTGTGGATTCGCGCCGCACTGGCCGATGGTCGGTTGAAAACCGTGGATGCCGATTTCGCCGCGCAACAGGTGCAGGGACTGTTGAAGTCGTTCGGTTTCTGGCCGCAGATTTCCATGGGTTTGCCGCCGCTGGATGCAGACACGCAAAAAGCCGTGGCCGAGTCGGCACTTGAGATGTTTCTGGCCCGATACCAGCTCTAGACCGCTACTCTCCTGCGCCCACCACGATTAAATGGCTCGAAAGGACACTGATTATTCCCGTTGGAATAAATGACAATGTCCGACAAAGACCGACGAACGGTCGGCCTGAAAAAGATACTGCAAAGTATTTCAGGATGAATCTGGCGCAGGACATCATGGAAAATCAACGCGGCAAAGGCTTGTCATTCGCCAGACGCATTTATCTGCCCAGGATCATCGGTCTGGGTGTCGGCTTTTTCAGCGTCGCGGCCGCGCTGTATCCGTTGCAGATGCCGAACTGGCTCTGGGCGCTGCTGGTGTTCAACGGTTTTATCTGGCCGCATCTGGCCTATCAGGTTTCGACCCGCTCGACCTTCCCCTACCACGCCGAACGCCGCAACCTGTTGTACGACTCGTTGTGCGGGGGCTTCTGGACCGCGTGCTTTCAGTTCAATCCGCTGACCACGGTAACCATCCTGTCGATGATGACCATGAACAATGTTGCCGCCGGTGGACGACGTCTGTTCCTGCTCGGCGCCCTCGCCCAAATCGCCGGCGTGACGCTGGGCTGGTTACTGTTCGGCTTCAAGTTCAGCCTGACGATGACGCAAGTCGAGGTTTGGGCCTGCCTGCCGATGCTGACCTTGTACCCTTTGGCCCTGGGCATGGTCTGTTACCAACTGGCGATCAAACTCGCGCAGCACAAGCGTGCCCTCCGAGACCTGAGCCGCACCGACAGCCTCACCGGGCTGCTCAATCACGGCGCCTGGAAGGATCTGCTGCACACGCATTTCACGCTATGTCAGCAAAACCACACCCAGGACATTCTGGCGCTGATCGACATCGATCATTTCAAGACCATCAACGACAACTATGGGCACATCGTTGGCGACGCCGTGCTGCGCGAGTTGAGCCAGGCACTCAAAGGGCTGCTGGCCGAAGGTGAACGGGCCGGTCGTTATGGCGGCGACGAGTTTTGCCTGATCCTGCCCGACCAGCCCCTCAATAAAGCCGAGGCGCAAATGGAACGATTGCGTCAGGCGATGGATCAATATCGGCACCCGGATGTGCCAGAGCTGCGCGTCAGCCTGAGTATTGGTCTGGCCCGGTTTCAGCCGTCGTACAGCGACGCGGTTGCCTGGCTGGATGACGCCGACAAAGCGCTGTACACCGCCAAACACACGGGACGTAACACCATCAGCGTGGCGCTGAGCAGTCCGGGCTAAGAAGACGCCCCTCACTCTCAGCCTTGAAAAACTGCAAACAGGTTGATTCGCAATTTCTTGTACAACTCAACTCAGTTTGTATAAGATCGGCTCGTCAGCCTGGATGCTGGCACTTTGCAGTCAATGACAAATGCCGACCCGGCACTTGCTCTGCCAGCGCGGAAACAGGGACACAAACCTCGTCTTTCCCTACTTCCAGGTACTGCCTCTATGTTTTTCAAACGCCATCAGGCCGAACTCAACGACCTTCAACACACCATCACCGAACAGAACGGCCTGCTTGAAGCGATCAATCGCTCCATGGCGGTGATCGAGTTCGATCTTGAAGGCGTGGTGTTAAAGGCCAATGACAACTTCCTCAAAACCATGGGTTACCGCGCCGAACAGGTGATCGGCCAGCCTCATCGCTTGTTCTGCACTCCGGAGTTTGGCCGCAGCGCGCAATACACCGAATTGTGGTCGCGCCTGAAAGACGGCCAGTTCCAGTCCGGCACCTTCGAGCGGATCAACAGCCAGGGCCAGCCGGTCTGGCTGGAAGCCAATTACAACCCGATCAAGGATGCGTCGGGACGCGTGGTCAAAGTGGTCAAGTTCGCCATGAACGTGACGACCAAGGTGCAGCAGGAAAGCGAGGCCAACGCCAAACTGCAGGCAATCGACCGGGCGATGGCGGTGATCGAATTCGACCTCGACGGTGGCATTCTCACGGCCAATCAGAATTTTCTGACACGCATGGGTTACACCCTCGCTGAACTCAAGGGTAAACATCACCGTTTGTTCTGCCGCGCGGAACTGGTCAACAGCAGTGCCTACGAGGACTTCTGGCGACGCTTGAATCAGGGTGAACTGTTCCAGGGCCAGTTCGAACGCGTCGACAAGCGCGGCCAGAGTATTTGGCTGGAGGCCAACTACAACCCGGTGTACGACGCTGCGGGGCGTTTGTGCAAAGTGGTGAAATTCGCCACGGACGTCACCGCCCGCGTCGAGCAGCACGAGCACGATGCCCGTAGCGCCAGCGCCGCTTATCACATCTCCGTGGAAACCCGGAAAGTCGCCGAGCAAGGCACTCAGGTGATCCAGCAGGCGGCCAGCGAAATGCGTGAAATTGCTGACGACATCGCGCAGTCATCAACGCTGATCGCGCAACTTGGCGAGCGCTCGGAGCAGATCACCGCGATCGTCAATACCATCCGCGCGATTGCCGACCAGACCAATCTGCTGGCGCTCAACGCGGCAATTGAAGCGGCGCGCGCCGGGGATCAGGGCCGCGGTTTTGCCGTGGTGGCGGACGAGGTGCGGCAACTGGCGGCGCGCACCAGCGGCTCGACGGCGGAGATTTCCAACATGATCGGCCTGATCCAGAGCGAAACCCGTCAGGCGATCAAGAGCATGGAAGGCACCCGCGGGCGGGCGGCGCAAGGCGTTGAACTGGCGGATCAGGCCGGCAGTGTGATTCTGCAGATCCGCGATGGCGCCAGTGAAGCGGTGCAGGCGGTGAGCATGTTTGCCAATGAGCGGGCGCCGGGCTAAGAGACCGCGTCGCGGCTTTCGCGAGCAGGCTCGCTCCCACAGGGATTGAGTCGATCACTTGACTTGTGATCAAGCCAGTACCTGTGGGAGCGAGCCTGCTCGCGAAAGGGCCATCAGCCTCGATGCAGGACTATAGTGACCTCCAGTCCCAAGTCCTGCCGAGCCCACCATGACCACAGAAAAACCCGACCTCCCCGCGCCCGCCCCGGTCGATCACCTGCGCTTCCACCGCCCCCACGCTCACCTCAACACCACCTTCGGCAACGACGCGTTCGCCCTGCGTGCCGAGGCCTTCGCGCGGTTCTTCGGCACGCCGCTGTTTCTCGGCGCGCAAACCCTGATCGTCGCAGTGTGGATCGGCCTCAACGTCTCGGGCGTGACGCAGTTCGACGTCTACCCGTTCATCCTGCTCAATCTCGCGTTCAGCCTGCAAGCCGCCTACGCCGCGCCGTTGATTCTGCTGGCACAGACCCGACAGGCCGCGCGGGACAAGGCGCAGTCGGACGCCGACGCGCAACACCGTGAAGCGCTGGCGGTGGCCAACAGCGAGCGCCAGGCGCAGGCCGCACAGACCACCGCGCAACTGCTCGAATTGCTGGAACAGAACACCCGACTCACCGAGATGACCAAGAGCCTGACTGAACGCATCGAAGGCCTGACCCGCGAACTGCATGCGCACATCTGCCAGGACCCGAAACGCTGATCACGGCAGACGCAGCGCCCGCCCCAGTTCATCGAACAGCGTGACCACCGCGCGCAATGCGCGGCAGTCCGCGCGGGTCAGCAGCCACAGCGCGGTGTCATAGCCGTGCAGCGGTGCGCTGAGGGGCTGCAAACCTTCCGTGATCAGAAAGTCCGGCAACGCCGCCACGCCGAGACCGCCGCGCACCAGCTCCGTCACCGAGAGCATGCTGTTACAGCGATAACTCGGGATCACGCCGGGCAACTGTTGGCGGCGCCAGGCGACGGTCGGGTGATCCGGCAGAAACTCGTCCGGGGCGATCCAGGTCAGCGCTGCCAGATCCGTCGCATCCACATTCTGCAGATACCGCGCACTGGCGCAGACCCGGTAGGAAACCTTCGCCAGTTGCCGTCCGACCAGATGCTCCGGCGGTGTACGCGTCAGGCGCAGGGCGATGTCGGCATCACGCCGGCTGAGGTTGGCGAAATCGTTGGAGGTGCTCAGCTCGAGAGTCAACGCCGGGTAGTTCGGCATGAACTGCGCCAGCGCCGGCAACAGCAGGCCTTGCAGCACCGAATCGGTACAGGTCAGGCGCACCGTACCGCTGATCACTTCCCCGCCCTGCTCGACACCGATTCGCGCCGCTTCCAGCGCCTGCTCGGCGCGCTCGGCCTGCTCGGCCAGCGTCTGCGCGAGGGTGGTGGGCAAATAACCGGTGCGGCTCTTTTCGAACAACTGCTGGCCCAGTGCCGACTCCAGACGACGTACCGCGCGAAACACCGTCGACACGTCGACCCTGAGCAACTGCGACGCCCGGGCCAGAGAGCCGCCGCGCACCAACGCAAGGATCAGCGCCAGATCCGGGTAGTCGAGTCGATAGTGCGTCGCTGCATTGATCACTTGGGAAAACGCCAATATTGAGTGCGTGAACGCCAATCTATAGTGAGCCCCGGTGATCGACAACTGCACACCCTCACCACAGAGGTTCATCACTTACTCAAATCAAGGAAATCCCATGGACGCCATTTCCATCGCCCTGATCGGCGATTACGACCCGCAAGTCACCGCCCACCAGGCGATCCCCGTTGCCCTCGGCATGATCGCCGAGCAGTCCGGCCACAATGTGCAATTCGACTGGCTGCCCACCGAGCAGATTCACGCCGACGCTGCACTGGATCACTACGACGGCTTCTGGTGCGTGCCGGGCAGTCCCTACAACAGTGAGGCCGGTGCACTCAGGGCCATTCGCTTTGCCCGCGAACAACAGCGCCCGTTCCTTGGTACCTGCGGCGGTTTTCAGCATGCGCTGCTGGAATTTTCCCGCAATGTGCTGGGCTGGGCCGATGCCGAACATGGCGAAACGTCACCGGATTCGCCGCGAGCGGTACTGACACCGCTGACCTGTTCGTTGGTGGAGGCGGTAGACAGCATTCATCTGGTCGCCGGTTCGTTGATCGCCAAGGCGTACGAAACGTCTGAAATTCATGAAGGTTATCGCTGCCGATTCGGTGTGAACCCACAGTTCGAAAAGGAATTACTGACCCCTCCGCTACGTGCCGTGGGGCACGATTCGGCAGGCGACTTGCGCGCAATCGAATTGACTGACCATGTGTTTTTTGTCGCCACGTTGTTTCAACCGGAACGTGCGGCGCTCAGGGGCTATGTCCCGCCGCTGGTGCGGGCGTTTGTCGAAGCGTGTGCGGAGCAACGTCCATGAAGCCGAACGAATCCTGCTTCGCGGTGATTTTCACCTCGACCCGCACCGAGGGTGACAACGGTTATGCCGCGGCCTCCGAGCGCATGATGGAGCTGGTCAGCCAGCAACCGGGGTTTCTCGGGATTGATTCGATTCGCGGCGAAGATGGCGTCGGCATCACCATTTCCTACTGGCAGAGCGAGGCGGCGATTCTGGCCTGGCGCGAGCATCCGGAGCACCAGGTGATTCAGGCGCGTGGGCGGGCGCAGTGGTATTCGAAGTTTCAGACGCGGGTGTGTCGGGTGGAGCGCGAGTATCGGTTTGGGCAGTGACCATTGCGGCGCATGAACTGCCCCTTTCGCGAGCAGGCTCGCTCCCACAGGGAAAATGCGATCAACTGTGGGAGCGAGCCTGCTCGCGAAGAGGCCGCAACAGCCACTACAAAACTTCAGCCTTTACCAGACTGCGCACCGCCACAATCTCCGGCACCTCAACCTTGCTCATGTACACCCGCAACGGCTCGCTGATGTTGATCCGCTCGTCGATGTTCTGATCCAGCAGCAACTGAATCAGCTCGCGCTTCAAGGTCATGGTGGTATCCGAAACCGGCGCCCAGACAAATTCGCTGGTGGGAATGATGCCGTCATCGGCCACGTCCATGCCGAACGAATCCTCGCTGAAACGCACGATGTACTGACCGGTCTTGCGGTTGAGGCCGACAAAACCCTTGAGGTCATCGGCGGCCTGACAGATGAGTTGGGAAGTGATGCGCATGGTAAACCTCACGAAAAATCATCGATGGTTTACACGCAGGGCAACAGACTCGGCGCGCCCTCTGCCGGAGCGTCTGCCGAGGGCAAGCGTACTGCAAACCGCGCCACAAAAGTGCAGGAAAAATCGCTTTTAATACGTTTATGTCGGTCTGGCGATAGCACGCAACCGATTCAGTTGTTAAAAGGTACGTCTTTGAAAATGCCCTGCGAAAGGAACTCGAACATGCCCGCCACTTTCACCAAAAGCGCCCTCATGCTGAGCCTGATGCTCGGTCTCGGCCAGGCCCACGCCGCCGCGACTGACGTCAACGCGCTGGCCGCCGCCCATGGCATCCCGCATCCAGCCGTGATCGCGCACCGTGGCGCGTCCTTCGATGCTCCGGAATCCACCGCCGCCTCCTACAAACTGGCCCGCGACCTCGGCGCCGACTACCTGGAAATGGACTTGCAGCGCAGCAAGGACGGCGTGCTGTTCGCCCTGCACGACAACAACCTGCAACGCACCACCGACGTCGCCACCAAATTCCCGGAGCGCAAAGACAGCCCGGCCACCGCCTTCACCATGGCCGAACTGAAAACCCTCGACGCCGGCAGCTGGTACAACAAGGCTTACCCGGATCGCGCGCGTCCGACCTACGCCGGGCTGAAAATCCTCACCCTCGATGAAATCATCGACATTGCCCAAGCCAACCCGAAACACAAGCCGGGCCTGTACATCGAAACCAAGGAACCGCAACTGTTCCCCGGCATCGAGCATGACCTCAAAGAGAAACTGCAGGATCGCGGCTGGCTGAGCCCGGCCGGTTCGAAACTGGCCAAGAGCGAACTGGGCGTCGGCCAGGGCAAAGGCAAAGTGATCCTGCAGACTTTCGAGAAGAACAGCCTCGAACTGCTGCAAAAGGAAATGCCGCAAGTACCGAAGATCCTGCTTCTGTGGGTCGGTGAAGGCAGCATCGAGCCAAAATCCAAGGTGACCTTTGCCGAGTCCGGCGAGAAGGACAAGAACGTGTTCTACGGCAAGCAGGAGCCGAAGTCCGAAGCCGAATTCAAGCAATGGGTGGATTTCGCCAAGGCTCACGGCGCCATCGGCACCGGCCCTTCGGCCAAACTGACCCAGGGTGGCGATCAGAGCTACTCGGATCTGGTGCAACCGTGGATGAATCAATACACCCACGATCAGGGCATGCTGGTGCACGTGTACACCGTCGATGAGCCGGTGGACTTCGAGAAAGTCATGGCGGCCGGGGTTGATGGCATTTTCACCAACCGCGCCAGCGAACTGTTGAAGTTCTACAAGCGTCCAGCCAGCGCCAGTGTCGATCAGGTGTTGAAGAACAACGGGTTCTGATCAGCAGACCGGGTTGTCCGCATCGCGAGCAGGCTCGCTCCCACAAGAGCGCTGCACGCGATGTGGGGTTTTAAGGGTGAATTAAGTTGTGGTGGTTAACCTGAACCCACTTCAACGAACAACCCAAGGAATGACCCGATGAAAACTTTGACTGCCCTGTTTACCGCCGCTGCCCTGACCCTGACTGCTGGCTTGGCCCAAGCCGATGTGCGTGTCGACCAGATCCCTGAGCTGGTCAAATCCGGCAAGATCAAGTCGCTGGAATCGATGAATGCCGAAGCGCTGAAACTGCACCCGGGTGCGACCATCACCGACACCGATCTGGATAACCACTTCAACGGTTACGAGTACGAAGTCGAGCTGAAAACCGCCGACGGCAGAGAGTATGACGTCGACTTCGATGCCACCACCGGCAAGGTGCTGAGCAACAAGCAAGACACCTGATACACCGCCAACGCAAAGCCGCACGATCCCGGATCCTGCGGCTTTTTTGCGTCCGTTGCCCGGCGAATCACGCGGATGCCGCCTGAAGGGATGCCAAAACCGCCATCAGACCGCTAGTATGGCGACCATCAGATAAACGATTGCAGCCGAGAGCGATGGGCATGGGGCAGACAGCGGCAGCAGACATCGCAACGATCAAACGGATCAGCGCGGTTCCGGCGATACTTCAGGTGATTCGCGAACTGACCGGCCTGCGCTTCGCCGCCGTGGCGCGGGTTACCGAGGAGTCGTGGACAGCCTGCGCCGTCCTCGACCAACTGGATTTCGGCCTGCAGGTCGGTGGCGAACTGGATGTGGTCACCACGCTGTGCCACGAAATCCGCGCTGCCCACACTTCGGTGGTGATCGACAAGGCCAGCGAAGACCCGCTCTACCGCGACCATCACACCCCGCGCCTGTACAAATTCGAGAGTTATATCTCGGTGCCGGTGTTCCGCACCGACGGGCGCTTTTTCGGCACAATCTGCGCCCTCGATCCGAACCCGGCACAGCTCAAGTCCAGCAGCATCCAGAGCACCATGGAGTCGTTCGCGCGGATGCTTGCGTTGCAGATCGAAGCCGAGGAAAACGCGCAGCTCACCGAAACCGCGTTGTTGCAGGAGCGCGAAACCGCCGAGTTGCGCGAACAGTTCATTGCCGTGCTCGGCCACGACTTGCGTAACCCGTTGTTCGCGATCAGCGCCGGCGCCGAGATGCTCCTGCGCAAGCATCCGGATCCGGCCATCGACGTTCGGGTACGCAATATCCTCGGCAGTGCGCAACGGGCAACCCGGCTGGTGGATGACGTACTCGACTTTGCTCGCGGACGCTTGGGCAAGGGCATTCCGGTGGATATCCAGCCCTGCGCAGATTTGACCGAAGCCGTGCAGCAAGTGGTGACGGAGATTCGCAACGTGCATCCGCAACGCACCATTCACGCGTCCATCGGCGACTTGCAGGGCTTGCCCTGTGACCGCGCGCGGATCGCTCAATTGCTGTCGAACCTGCTGGCCAATGCGGTGGCCCATGGCGACCCGGCGGGTGACATTGAGGTCATTGCGCAAGTCGAGCACGACGTGTTGATGCTGGCGGTGAAGAATCAGGGGCATATTCCCGAGGCGGTTTTGCCGCATCTGTTCCAGCCTTACTCGCGCCCAAGCGCCAGCACGCCACAGGCCGGGCTCGGTCTGGGGCTGTATATCGCCAGCCAGATCGCCCAGTCCCATGGCGGGCATTTGCATGTGGCGTCGACCGCGCAGAGCGGCACGCTGTTCACCTTCAGCCTGCCCACTGCCTGAAACACCACAAACTCAAATCCACCACAGATCCCTGTGGGAGCGAGCCTGCTCGCGAAAGCGGTCTGTCTGCCACATCTGAGGCGACTGGCACTGCGCCTTCGCGAGCAGGCTCGCTCCCACATTGGACCTTCAGTGCTCTTGAGAAATCAGGCCGACGTGCTGACCAACGAGCCCGAGCTGCTCGACCCGGAATCCTGCAACGCCTGCAACAACGCCGCCGTCGCGGTCTGCAACGAAGCCGAGGTGCTGGAGATTTGCGACTCGGCGGACGCCACGTCGGCAGCCTTGGCATCAGCGTCTTCCTGCTTGGCCTGAGCCGCTTGCAGCGCCTGCTGCTGTTCCTGCAATTGCTTTTGCAGCTCGGCGATCTGCTTGCGCAATTCTTTCACCGAATCCGACTCACCGCTGCTGTCGGAACTGCTGTCGCCTGCCGGAGCCGCGCCCCCGCCGGCCGCCACTTTGCTGGTATCGGCGCTGACGCTTGCGCTGCTGGTTGCAGTGGCCGAGGTGTCGTCACTGGCGTCGCTGATTTTGGTTTTGCTGGTGGCGGTGCTGACGGTCTGATTGATTGAAACAGAGGTGATGCTGACCATGGGCTGGCTCCAATGCCGGTTATAGATAACCGGCCATCGGCCGCACTCGCACGGATTTGAGATCGACTGTGTACCGACTCGGTAACCGAACCGGTACACGTCGGCGGACGTCAGGCGCTCAGGCGCGCGGTGACCTCATTGAGTTGCCCGGACAGGCGATGCAGATTCTGGCTGGCACTTTCGGTGCGCTGCACGCTGTTGAGGTTGGTGCTGGCGATGGACGTGATCTCGGTCAGGTTGCGCGAGATGTCTTCGGCCACCGAGGTCTGCTCTTCGGCGGCGGTGGCGATCTGGCGGTTCATGTCGCGGATCGCTTCCACCGCATGGGTGATGCGCTCCAGCATCGCACCGGCCTGAGTCACTTGTTCGACGCTTTCGTCGCTGCGCGCCTGACCGCTTTCGATCGCTTGCGCAGCATCCACGGCGCCGGTCTGCACGTTCTGAATGATCTGGTTGATTTCAATGATCGACTCGGCCGTACGCTGCGCAAGGTTACGCACCTCGTCGGCGACCACTGCAAAACCACGCCCGGCTTCCCCGGCCCGTGCCGCTTCAATCGCTGCGTTGAGCGCCAGCAGGTTGGTCTGTTCGGCGATGCCGCGAATCACTTCCAGCACCTTGCCGATGCGCCCGCTGTCGCTTTCCAGGCGACGAATCACTTCAGCGGTGTTGGCGATTTCGCCACGCATCCGGGTGATGGTGTGGATGGTGCCCTGCATGACCTTTTCACCCTGCTGGGCGGACTGGTCGGCATCGTCCGCAGCCCGCGCCGCATCCGCCGCATGCCGGGCGACTTCCTGGGCGGTGGCGGACATTTCGTTCATCGCCGTGGCCACCTGATCAGTGCGGTTGAACTGCTCGTTGGTGCCGCCGGCCATGGTCGTGGCGATCGCATTCAGTTCGCCGCTGGCGCTGTCCAGATCACTGGCACTGCGTTGCAGGTGAGTGAAGGTTTCAGCGAGGAAATCGCGCAGGGTATTGGCGGCCGAGGCAAGGTTGCCCAACTCGTCCTGGCGGGCGTTGGCGACGCGTTCGGCAAGGCGCCCACGGCTCAACTGGGTGACGTAATCGATCAGTTTGCGGATCGGTTCGATCAGGTTGCGGTTGACCAGCCACAGGCTGAGCAAGCCGATCAGCAGACCCGAACCGAGCATCACCACAATCCCCAGCAGCACGGTGCTGTCAGCACTGGCGCTGATCTGCGCCGACTGTTCGGTGCCCTGCTTGCGCAGCTCGGCGACCAGTTCGCTCATCTGATCGCTGGTGGCGCGGTCCACGCCCTTGACCGCACTGTCGCCAGCCGCTGGATCGGCACCGGCAGCAACGTAGGCATCGCGACCTTTCTGGTAGGCGCTGCCGAGTTGGCGGTGCTCTTCACGCAGGCGTTCGATGCGGGTTTTCAGCGCCGGCTCAAGGCCTTTCTGGCCGGCCAGTTCACCGAGAATGCTCTGCACATCGCGCTGACGATCTTCGAACTGGCTCCAGTATTTGGCCAGGTCCGCCGGTTGCTTGCCGCGCAGCAAGACGTTTTTCCACTCCTGCACCTGCACCTTGAATTGCAGGTTGGCCTCATCGATCAATTGTGAGGTGTGCAAGGGGCCGGCGATCAACTGGCTGTAGTTCTGCACGCCATTGGACAGGAAATGAAAGCAGGCCAGTGCGATCAACAGCATCGCCAGCAGGCTGCCGCTCAGCAGGGCGAGAATTTGTGCTCTCAGGGATTTTTGCAGCATCGCGAGATACTCAGGACAGGGATGAGGCACGCCCGATAAGGCGTGGAATTTTGCCGGACATCCGTGTCGGCGAGCCTTGGCTCATGGCCAAGCGCGCGCAACGTAACCCAAGCGTGATCGGCGCACCAGAGCGCTTCTTGAAGAGCATCCGACCACCGGCAAGACATTGATCTGGCGTCATTTTGTCGTCACACAAGTGTCATATCCGGTTGCGATGATGCGGCTCAGGTGAATCTGAAACTCCACGCCAGACGCCCTCCTCGCAGCGAGCCTCCATGAACCACAGCCTCGACCTCAGTCATCGCGATCCTGATTTGTTCGGTCTGCTTTACGGCTTCCGTTTTCGTCCTGGTGAGCGTGGCCGCGAAGTCGATTCGGCGACCGCCCTGCGTTGCTTGCAAGACGACAGCGACCGTGATGAATTCCTCTGGCTGCACCTGAACCTGGCGCACGCCGCGTGTGAGCGCTGGATGAAAAGTCATCTGCAATTGCCCGAAGAATTCTTCGAGGCGCTGCACGAAGGTTCGCGCTCGACGCGCATCGAGCACGTGGACTCGGCGTTGCTGGCGGTGGTCAACGACGTGGTGTTCAACCTCAGCAGCATGGTGTCCTCGGACGTGTCGACGCTGTGGGTCTGCGTGCGCAGCAAACTGATCGTCAGCGCACGCCTGCAACCGCTGCACTCGGTGGACAAACTGCGTTCGTCGGTGAAGGCCGGCGAATGCTTTCGCTCACCGTCGGAACTGCTGGTGCACCTGCTGCGCGATCAGGGCGAAGTGCTGACGCAGATCGTGCGCAAGACCAGCATGAGCGTCGATCAGGTCGAAGACGAATTACTCTCCTCGCGCCTGTCGACCAACCGCGCCGAACTCGGTGCCAACCGTCGGGTGCTGGTGCGCCTGCAACGCCTGTTGGCGCTGGAGCCGGGCTCCTTGCTGCGCTTGCTCAACCGGCCGCCGGCGTGGCTGCAGAAGGAGGACGTCAAGGAGCTGCGCAAGTCCACCGAGGAATTTGCGCTGATCATCAACGACCTCACCGCCCTCGGCGAGCGGATCAAACTGCTCCAGGAAGAAATCGCCGCCAACCTCAACGAACAGAGCAACCGCACGCTCTTCACCCTGACCGTGGTCACGGTGCTGGCGCTGCCGATCAACATCATCGCCGGCTTCTTCGGCATGAACGTCGGCGGCGTGCCGCTGGCGACGGATCCCGAGGGGTTCTGGATTCTGGTGGCGCTGGTGGCGACGTTTACCGTGATTGCCGGGCGCTGGGCGTTTCGCAAGCGTGGGGATTACTGACCACCGAACCTGATGTCCAGCACAGATCCCCTGTGGGAGCGAGCCTGCTCGCGAAAGCGATCTGTCATTCAACAATGATGGTGACTGACACGCCGTCTTCGCGAGCAGGCTCGCTCCCACAGGGGACCTCATTGAACTTCAGATCGGTGGTCTGGTTATTCAGCCAAACACTGATCTATCGCAGTCTCTCTGTAATATTTAGCAACGATCATGACGAACAAACCTTCCCTCGCTCAGGATTGTCCGCTCATGGCTACTCCCTCCCTGACCGCCGCCCGCCCCGCGTCCGCCCACGGCGGCCGGCCGGCACTTGATAAGAAACCCGGTCCGTTTACTTACGTGGTGTTCTTCGCGGTTCTGGCCATGGGCATGTTGTTCACCGCTTACAGCCTGATGCACGACATGCATGAGCTGGGCACCACCGTCACCACCTGGACCCCGTTCCTGTTGCTCGGCGTGGCGTTGCTGATTGCGCTGGGCTTCGAGTTCGTCAACGGCTTCCACGACACCGCCAACGCCGTCGCGACGGTGATCTACACCCACTCGCTGCCGCCGAACGTGGCGGTGGTCTGGTCGGGCTTCTTCAATTTCCTCGGGGTGCTGCTGTCCAGCGGCGCGGTGGCGTTCGGCATCATCGCCCTGCTGCCGGTGGAGCTGATTCTGCAGGTCGGTTCGTCCGCCGGTTTCGCGATGATCTTTGCCCTGCTGATCGCGGCAATTCTGTGGAACCTCGGCACCTGGTGGCTGGGCCTGCCGGCCTCCTCTTCCCACACGCTGATCGGCTCGATCATCGGCGTCGGCGTGGCCAATGCCCTGATGCACGGGCGCGACGGCACCAGCGGCGTGGACTGGGCGCAGGCAACCAAGATTGGTTACGCGCTGTTGCTGTCGCCACTGGTGGGCTTCGGCTGCGCGGCGCTGTTGCTGCTGGCCATGCGCGCCTTCATCAAGAACCGCGCGCTGTACAAGGCACCGCAAGGCAACAACCCGCCACCGTGGTGGATTCGCGGTTTGTTGATCGCCACCTGCACCGGTGTGTCTTTCGCCCACGGCTCCAACGACGGGCAGAAAGGCATGGGCCTGATCATGCTGATTCTGGTCGGCACCCTGCCCATGGCTTACGCGTTGAACCGCACCATGCCCGCCGATCAGGCGCTGCAGTTTGCCGCTGTCGCCGAAGTCACCCAGCAAGCGCTGGTGAAAAACACCCCGCTGCCAGCCCCGGTCGATCCGCGTCCGGTGCTGTCGGATTACGTGCGCAGCAAGCAAGCCACGCCGCAACTGATCCCCGCCCTCGCCGCCCTGACCGGGCACATTGGCGAAGAGGTCAAAGGCTATGGTTCGCTGTCGAAAGTCCCGGCCGAAGCCATGGGCAACGTGCGCAACGACATGTACCTGGCCAGCGAAAGCATTCGCTTGATGGAGAAGAGCAAGGTCGGCAACTTCGACGCCGACACCACGGACAAACTGCAGCTGTTCAAGCAGCAGATCGACAACGCCACACGCTTCATTCCACTGTGGGTGAAGATCGCCGTGGCCATCGCCTTGGGGCTGGGGACCATGGTCGGCTGGAAACGGATTGTGGTGACGGTCGGCGAAAAGATCGGCAAGACCCACCTGACCTACGCCCAGGGCGCCTCGGCGGAAACCGTGGCGATGCTGACCATTGGCGCGGCGGACATGTTCGGGTTGCCGGTCTCGACCACCCATGTGCTGTCATCGGGCGTGGCCGGGACCATGGTCGCCAATGGCGGTGGCTTGCAGATGAAGACCATCCGCAATCTGCTGATGGCGTGGGTGCTGACCTTGCCGGCGGCGATTCTGCTGTCGGGCAGCCTGTACTGGCTGTTCACCCAGATCTTCTGATCCCCACAAATCCTCTGTAGGAGCTGCGGCACGCTGCGATCTTTTGATCTTGTTTTTTACAAGCAAAATCAAAAGATCGCAGCGTGCCGCAGCTCCTACAGGTGAAGTCGGTCAGAGCGTCGAACGAATCACCTCCCCCAACCACTCCATGAACACCCGCACCCGCAGCGGCAAATGCCGTTGCCGCGCATACAGGATTGAAATGCCCATCGCCGGTGCCGTGAACTGCGGCAGCACCGTCACCAGCTCTCCGGTGTCCAGGTGCGGCTGCATGCCGGTGCGCGGTACCTGAATCAGGCCGAACCCGCCCAGACAGGCCGACTCATAGGCATCGGTGCTGTTGACCGTGACACTGCCGGCCATCGGCAGGCGCCGCACCTGACCGTCCTGTTCATACACAAACCCTTCCGAGCGCGAACCGAGCACGCCGACGTAATGCACCAGTCGATGCTGCGCCAGATCCTCCAGCGTCTGCGGCACGCCGTAGCGTTCAAGGTACGCGGGGCTGGCGCAGTTGATCATCGGAAAATCACCCAGATGCCGCGCCACCACCGACTGATCCGGCTGCGCGCCGATGCGCACCACGCAATCGAAGCCCTCGCTGAGCAGATCGACGCGGCGGTCGGTGCTGCTGATTTCCAGTTCCAGACTCGGGTGGCGCGCCATGAACTCAGGCAGCAGCGGCATGATCAGGCGTCGCGCCAGAATGTTCGGCATGTCGACGCGAATCCGCCCGCTCAACGAGGCCGGATCCTGGCGAAACAGCCCCTCGATCTCGTCCATGTGCGACAGCAGATCCTTGCTGCGTTCGTACAACACAAGACCGTCCTGCGTCGCCTGCACTTTGCGCGTGGTGCGTTGCAACAGGCGCGTGCCAAGCAGGCTTTCCAGAGCCTGCACATGCTCGGACACCGTCGAGCGCGGCAGCCCGAGACTCTCGCCGGCCAGGGTAAAACTCGACAGTTCGCTGACCCGGACGAAGGTGCGCAGCAATTCCAGTTTGTTCATGAGGACACCCGTTGATTGTTCGACTGAGCCGATCAGTGATTCCGGTTTCAGTCTGTTTATCACCCCACAGCGGATAAATAAACTTTGCTCATCACCACTCACCGCAATCGAGGATTTCACATGAGCCGCAAAATCGCATTGATCACCGGCGCCAGCCGTGGCCTGGGCAAGAACGCCGCCCTGCACCTCGCCGCCGAAGGCGTGGACATCATCGGCACTTACAACAGCCGCGCCGATGAAGCCCAGGCGCTGGTGGCTGAACTGGAACAACGCGGCGCCAAAGCCGTGATGCTGCAACTGGATGTGGGCCGCAGCGAAAGCTTTGCCGATTTCGCTTCGCGGGTTGAGCAGGCGTTGCAGCACTTTGATCGTCCGCGCTTCGACTTCCTGATCAACAACGCCGGGATTGGCGTGCACGCACTGTTCGCCGAAACCACTCCGGAACAGTTCGACCTGCTGATGAATATCCAGCTCAAAGGGCCGTTCTTCCTGACTCAGCAACTGCTGCCGCTGATCAATGACGGTGGACGCATTATCAACATTTCCAGTGGGCTGACCCGCTTTAGCCTGCCGGGCTATGCCGCCTACGCGGCGATGAAGGGTGCGATGGAAGTGCTGACCCGCTATCAGGCCAAGGAGCTGGGGGCGCGGCAGATCGGCGTGAACATTCTGGCGCCGGGCGCCATCGAGACTGATTTTGGTGGCGGCGCGGTGCGCGACAACGCGGCGTTGAACGCGATGGTCGCCAGCAACACCGCACTGGGTCGCGCCGGGCAACCGGATGACATCGGTGGCGCACTGTCGATGCTGCTGGCGCCGGGTGCGCAGTGGATCAACGGGCAGCGGGTCGAAGCATCGGGCGGGATGTTCCTCTAAACCCAACACGCCCCTGTAGGAGCTGCCGCAGGCTGCGATCTTTTGATCTTGTTTTTAAAAAATCAAAGTCAAAAGATCGCAGCCTGCGGCAGCTCCTACAGGGTTCGGGTTAGCTCTGACAGGCGCTGCGCTGCACAAACCGCTCGCGCACCACGTCATACCCCCAGTGATACACATAGGTGTACGGCAGGAAAAACAGCAGCACGCCGATGTCCAGCAAGAACGCCTGCCACAGGCTGACCGACAGCCACCAGGCAATCAGCGGCACGCCCATCACGATCAACCCGCCCTCAAACAGCAGCGCATGGATCACCCGCGTCCAGGCGTTGTGCCCGAGGTTCAGGCGTTTGAGCATGCGGTCGAAAAAGCCGTTGAACAGCACGTTCCAGGCCAGCGCCAGCAGAGCGATCAGCACGGTCACCGCGCCCATGTCCAACAGCGGTTTGTCCATGATCCACGCCAGCAACGGCGTGCAGATCAGGATCGCCAGACACTCGAAACCGATGGCCTGGAGGATACGTTCAGTAATGGATTTGCTGGCAGTCATGGCCTGACTCCTTGAGTGAAGATAGTTGCCATGATCCATCGTCGCCCCGATACTTCATAACCAATAACCATCGATCAAGGCGATAGTTCATGGCTTCGCAGGAAGTGCTGTTGGCCTTTGTGCAAGCGGCCACTCAGGGTTCGTTTTCGGCGGCGGCGCGCAAACTGGGGCGCAGTCAGTCAACCATCAGTGCCGCTGTGGCCAGCCTGGAGATCGATCTGGATCTGATGCTGTTCGACCGCAGCAGCCGCAAACCGACCCTGACCCCGGCCGGCCATGTGATGCTGCAACGGGCCGAGGCGATTCTGGCGGCCACCCATCGTATGGCAATGAGCGCCCGGCAACTGGCCCAAGGTGTCGAGCCGAAGCTGACCGTGGCGATTTCCGACACCTATCAATCGGCGCGCTTCGAAGCGGCGCTGGTCGACTTCGAGCAGCGTTATCCGGACCTGGAACTGGAATGCCTGATCGCCGAGTGCGACGACCTGATCGAACTGGTCCAGCGTGGCCGCGCGCACCTGGCATTTGCCGAAATGCGCGACAGCTACCCGCCGGACCTAGTGACCTCGACCGTGGCCGAGCACACCGACATCGCGCTGTTCGTCAAACGTGATCATGTGCTGACCGGCATCCAAGGTGTCGATCAGCAGGTGCTGGAGCAGTATCGCGAGTTGCGCCTGGCGACCATCGTCAATCCCTACGACAGCCGGGCCAAAGGCCGGGTTTGGTCCGCCCCGAGTTACCTGATGCTGATGGAGATGGCGGAAATGGGCTTCGGCTGGGCGGCGCTGCCACGCTGGCTGGTGGGGCGTTTCGGCAATGGCTCGCTGGTGGAGCTGACGGTGCGTGGCTGGCCACGGCCGGTGTATGTCGATGCACTGTGGTCGCGGATTTATCCGCCGGGGCCGGCGGGGAGTTGGTTGCTGAGCAAGATGCTGGAATAGCGGCGCGCCCATTCGCGAGCAGGCTCGCTCCCACAGAGAAATGCATTCCAAAGGTGGGAGCGAGCCTGCTCGCGAAGAGGTCGGCAGGGCCAGCGAAGCGTTCAGCTCAGTCCAGTTCGCTCAGCCGCCCCTCGATAAACCGCCGCTCCGGCTCTTGCCGGGTCAGTTCCAGTGCTCGCCGATACGCCGCCCGCGCCTGCTCTACCCGACCCAACTGCCGACAAAATTCCGCCCGCGCCGAATGCGCGAGGTGGTAATCCTGCAACTCGCCGCGATCCAGAATCCACTCGATCAGCGTCAGCCCGGCCAGCGCCCCATCGCGCTTGGCCACTGCCACCGCGCGGTTCAACTCGATCACCGGCGACGGCACTGCGCGCAACAGCACGTCGTAGAGGCCAACGATCTGCTGCCAATCCGTTTCAGCCGCTGACGGCGCTTCGGCATGCACCGCGGCAATCGCTGCTTGCAGGCAATACGGCCCAAATCGCCGCGTGGTCAGCGCCCGCTCCACCAGCGCACAACCTTCGGCGATCAACCCGGCATCCCAGCGCAAACGATCCTGATCATCCAGCAGGATCAACTCTCCGCTGGGTGACGTGCGCGCCGGCCGCCGCGACTCATGCAACAACATCAACGCCAGCAAGCCCATGACCTCCGGCTCCGGCAGCAATTCCATGAGCAAACGCCCGAGCCTGATCGCCTCGCGGGTCAGGTCTTCACGGATCAACTCAGTGCCCATCGATGCCGAATAGCCTTCGTTGAACACCAGATAAATCACCCGCAACACACTGTCGAGGCGCTCGGGCAACTCGCTCAGGCTCGGCACTTGATAAGGGATTCTGGCGTCGCGAATCTTCGCCTTGGCCCGCACGATGCGCTGAGCAATCGCCGCCGGAGCCGAAAGAAACGCGCGGGCGATTTCCTCGGTGGTCAGGTCGCAGACTTCACGCAAGGTCAGCGGCACTTGCGCATCCGCCGCCAAGGCCGGGTGACAGCAGGTGAAGATCAGCCGCAAGCGGTCGTCTTCCACGTCTTCGCCACTCCAGTCGGCCTGCTCCAGTTCCTCAAGCTGCGCCAGCAACAGCGGCTGCGAGGCCTTGAAGCGGGCGCGACGGCGCAATACGTCAATGGCCTTGAAGCGTCCGGTGGACACCAGCCAGGTACGCGGATTGTCGGGCACGCCGTCGCGCTGCCAGCGCTCGACCGCGACGAAGAACGCCTCGTGCAAGGCTTCTTCGGCGAGGTCGAAATCGCCGAGCAGGCGAATCAGGGTTGCCAGAATCCGCCGCGAGTCTTCGCGATAGACCTGCTCGACCCGCGCCCGGACTTCAGACATTCAACTGCCGCACCGGACGCACTTCAACGCTACCGACCCGGGCCGCCGGAATGTGGCCGGCGACCTGAATCGCTTCGTTCAGATCCTTGGCATCGATCAGGTAAAACCCGGCCAGTTGCTCCTTGGTTTCAGCGAACGGGCCATCGGTAATCGACAGCTTGCCGTTGCGCATGCGCACCGTGGTCGCAGTCTGCACCGACTCCAGCGCTTCGGCGGCAACCATCCGCCCGCTGCCCTGAATCGACTCGGCATAGGCCCAGCACTCGGCGTCTTCCGGGCTGTCGGGCGAGGTGTGCAGCAGGCGCTCATCGCTGTAGACCAAGCATAGGTACTTCATGGCTTTCTCCTGAATCGAACGGATCAACTATGGCTGAAGATCAGGGTTGCACATCGAACAGCGTGCTGCCGCTCATCGGATCGAACGGCGCCGACCAGTGCTCGTGGACAATCTTCCACGTTACGCCCACTGGCCGATAACACGCGGTAGCGCGCATCCAGCAGCTCTGGGTTTCGCCCTTGTCGTTGGTCCCCCCGCAATGCGTGACCCAATGGGCGAAAGCGAGGTTGTCGGCGGTCTCGATGGCGATCTCGTGAAACTCGAAAACGTGCGGGCCGGAACACATTTCCATGCAGGCTTCCCAGTGCGCGCGGTAGGCCGCCTTGCCTTTGAATTGCAGGGCCTTGATCGCATCGAACGAGACGATGTCGTCGGCGTACAACGCCATCACTTTGTCGACATTCTTGGTCATCACCGCTTCGCGGTAAGTGTTGATCAGGGCCTGGATTTCAGTGTGTGCGCTCATGGTGTTCTCCGTGGTTTTTGTAGTGAAGACACCCTTAGTCGTTCGGCCATCGGGCAGATCGACAGTCGAAACAAAAAATTTCCGCCGAAGACAAAATCGCTAGAATCCGAGGCTCACCTTTGTAGGAAAAAGGAAATTCCCGTGTCAGCCCAACTCGTGCCGTACGACAGCCTGAACGCCTTGCAGCGTCAGCAGGTCGAGGCAATTGAAATCCATCCCGAGCAGATCAAGTTTTCCGGCGACATTCACGGTGCGCTGCACACGCTGCTGTCCAAACCCGGCCCCGGCGTGAAAGGCTTTGCCCTGCTGGCCGATCAAGTGCCAGTGGCGTTCCTGCTGCTCAAGCGCCCGCCGGTGTTGCCGGCCTGGGCCGATGAACACAGCGCCACCCTGCACGCCTTGCAGGTCGATCACCGCGCGCAAGGCAAGGGGTATGGCAAGGCCTGCCTGCAGGCGTTGCCCGACGTCGCGCGTGAAGCATGGCCGGAGATCAAAGCGCTGGAACTGTCGGTGGATGCCGATAACGACGCGGCGATCGCGCTGTACGCCAAACACGGTTTCGTCGACAGCGGCGAAGCGTACAAGGGCCGGATCGGTTACGAGCGGCGCATGGGGCTGTTTTTCTAAATCATCGAGGGATGCACGATGATCGATTCAATCGAAGCACTGGAAGCTATTTACGGCCTGCCCCACGAGCGCGCGGTGCGCAAGCAGATCGGTTTTCTCAACGAAGATTATCAGGCGATGGTGCGGGTTTCGCCGCTGGTGATCGTCAGCTCGGTGGGCGCCGACGGCCTGGACAATTCGCCACGCGGCGATGCGCCGGGATTTGTGCGGATCATCGACCAGAACACCCTGGCGCTGCCGGATCGCCCGGGCAACAACCGCATCGATACCTTGCGCAATGTGCTGCAGGATCCACGGGTGTCGCTGCTGTTCATCATTCCGGGGATCGGCGAGACCTTGCGGGTCAACGGCACCGCGACCATCAGCGCCGATCTCGAACTGCTGGAAAGCTTTGCGGTGAATGGCAAACCGGCGAAAACGGTGTTGCTGGTGACGGTGGAGGCGGCGTTTTTCCATTGTTCGAAAGCGTTTGTGCGTTCCGATGCGTGGAACCCCGAGACTCACCTGCCGCGCTCGGCCCTGCCCTCTGCGGGCGCTTTCCACAAGCGTCTGAATGATGGGCAGTTTGATGCCGAGACGTACGATCGCGAAGCACCGAAAAGAGTAAGCGACACTCTCTACTGAACGGGGAACTCAAAACGCCACAACCCCCTGTGGGAGCGAGCCTGCTCGCGAAAGCGTCATATCAGTCAACAAATTGGTTGGTTGACACGGCCTCTTCGCGAGCAGGCTCGCTCCCACAGTTTTGAACGGGTTGAATCAGAGAGTAAGGATCATCTCGTGCCACGCCATCCCGCCATGTTCGGACTCCGACGGCTTGATGTAGGCAAAGCCGAACCCGGCATACAGCGCAATATGCTTCTCCTTGCACATCAGATGAATCGTCGCCTTGTCCATACCGCGCATGCGCTCGATGAATTCGGCCATCAATCGCTTGGCCAGGCCCTGCCCTTGATAGTCCGGGTGTACCACCACCGACATGATCACCACGTTCGGCCCTTTGGGGTCGTGGCCGATCAGTTCCTTGAACGCCTCGTCGGACATCTGCACGTCAAACGCCGCGCCCGAATTGATGAACCCGGCGACCACGCCCTCCACTTCGGCGACGATAAAACCCTCCGGCCAGGTGGCGATGCGCGTGGCGATCTTTTCGCGCGTGGCGGCTTCATCGCCTTCGTAGGCAACGGTTTCGATGGCGTAGCAGCGGTCCAGGTCGGCGGCGGTGACGTTGCGGATGACGGTGTTCATGGCAGCTCGAAAATCAGCGGAGAAAAGTGCGCAAAGCATAAAGGAATAAGGTGTGCATATCGATCCGCGCGGGGGGCGTAAAGCTTGCGTATAAGCGCTTTTCTTCGTGCGGGCGGCGGGCTATTTCTGCGGTGTGTCTCTGATCACCCTTGGGGGTAACCGCTTATGAGCAGCGTTGAAATCGGCCTGTTGATGGTGTTGGGCATCAGTACGTTCGGCTTTATCACCTTGGGCATCGACCTGTTGCGGGCGCGACGGCTGGGCAAAGGCAAGCGCGGTTGAACAACATGAGGCGGATCAGTGATCCGCCTCATCGTTATGGTTCAGGCTTTGGTGTCGACCGGCACGCAGATTTCCAGTTTGCCGGTGTGCAGTCGCGGATTGAAATCGGCGCTGTAGCGTTCCAGCTCCGGGGCGTTGAGCTCCACATAGTGGGAAGTCGGCAGCCAGGTTTTGTAGATGTATTGCAGAGTCTGAGGTAACTGATCGAGCGGTCCCTTGTGCTCGAACACGGCGTACTGACGAGGCAGCACTTCGACCCACTGATAGACCTTCTGGTCGAGGTCGTCGAGCTTGCTGATTTCCACCCCGGCGATGTAATCGAAGCCACCCTGGCCGTCGAAATTGCTGCAGACGCCGTAGGTCACTTCGTTTTTTTGTCCCTGTATCTTTCCCAAGTGCGGCAAGAACCTTTCCCACAGCGCGGGGATGTCCTTGGCGGTGTCCTGGGTAAATCGACCACGAAATCCTGCGATCAGCAGGAAGTGTCCATGTTCGAAGCGAGGTTCAGCCACTTCGACGCGTTTTTGCTCATCCATGACTCGACTCCTGGAACAAAAGAAGGGGTTCGGCTGCTGAGTATAGAAGCCAAACCCGATTCGCAATGCTACAGGGCGTGCAACTGGTCGGCGGCCCCGGAACCGACGAACTCGTTATAACCGGATACGATCACGTACACCGCGAAATAGCAGAAGATCGCTGCCGATGCCATATACGAGTAGCGCAACAGCTTGTCGCCGAGCAACTTGCCGCCGTGGCTCGCGGCGAAGCACAGCCCGGCCGACCACAGCAGCCCGGCGCACAGGAAGCCGCCGAGGAACAGCGCCGAACTTACAGGGCCACCGCCACCGGAGCGGGCGATCAGGGTGCCGCCCACCGCGGCGAACCAGAGAATCGCGCTCGGTGAAGACATGGCGAGGAAAATCCCGCGAAAGAACTCCTTGCGATGCGAGTTCTGCCCCACCTCGGCGGTCGCCGCCAACTGCGCCTCGTGGTGAATCGCCGAATAGATCATCTTCGCCGCAAAGTAGATCAGCAGCGCCGACCCGCCGATCCACAGCACCCAGCGCACGCTTTCGTACTGCAGCAGCACGGTCATGCCGGCCAGCGCCAGCACCGCGTAGATCAGGTCACCGACGCAGGTGCCGAGGCCCAGCGCGAAGCCCTGAAAGTAGCCGCGCTGCATCGCCAGGGTGATCATTGCGATGTTGGCTACGCCGATGTCCAGGCACAGCGAGAGGCTCAGCAAGAAGCCGCTGGTGAATTCCATCTACCGATTTCCTTGGGAAAAATTTGTTTACACGCAGGCTGGACAGCCTGCCATCACAGCCCTTATCTTCCGCCACAGGTCACCGCAGTGACCAGCGTCGCTCGGACGGTTCCGGGCGCTTACGTTATCCGAGGCAACAATGGCTGAACAAGGTTCGCCGCGCCGCTTTGCGCGCATAGATCGACTCCCCCCTTACGTTTTCAACATCACCGCCGAGCTGAAGATGGCCGCGCGGCGCCGTGGTGAAGACATCATCGACTTGAGCATGGGCAACCCCGACGGGGCCACGCCGCCGCACATCGTCGAAAAACTGGTACAAGTTGCCCAACGTGAAGACACCCACGGT
Organism: Pseudomonas sp. IT-P260; assembly: GCF_949768395.1. Lineage (NCBI taxonomy): Bacteria > Pseudomonadati > Pseudomonadota > Gammaproteobacteria > Pseudomonadales > Pseudomonadaceae > Pseudomonas > Pseudomonas sp. IT-P260. The sequence goes on along the minus strand of NZ_CATKPO010000039.1, from coordinate 446,706 downwards.
TACTCCACGTCCAAGGGCATTCCACGTCTGCGCCGGGCGATTTCCAACTGGTACAAGGAACGCTACGCGGTCGACATCGACCCGGAAAGCGAAGCCATCGTCACCATCGGTTCCAAGGAAGGCCTGGCGCATTTGATGCTGGCGACCCTGGATCAGGGCGACACGGTACTGGTACCGAACCCGAGCTACCCGATTCACATCTACGGCGCGGTGATTGCCGGTGCCCAGGTGCGTTCGGTGCCACTGGTGCCGGGCGTGGACTTCTTCGCCGAGCTGGAACGGGCCATTCGCGGTTCGATCCCGAAGCCGAAGATGATGATCCTCGGTTTCCCGTCCAACCCCACCGCACAATGCGTGGAGCTGGATTTCTTCGAACGGGTAATCGCCCTCGCCAAACAATACGACGTACTGGTGGTGCACGACCTGGCCTACGCCGACATCGTCTATGACGGCTGGAAAGCCCCGTCGATCATGCAGGTGCCCGGCGCCAAAGACATCGCGGTGGAGTTTTTCACCCTGTCCAAAAGCTACAACATGGCCGGCTGGCGCATCGGTTTCATGGTCGGCAACCCGGAACTGGTCAACGCCCTGGCGCGGATCAAGAGCTACCACGACTACGGCACTTTCACTCCGCTGCAAGTGGCGGCGATTGCTGCGCTGGAAGGCGATCAGCAATGTGTGCGTGACATCGCCGAACAGTATCGCCAGCGCCGTAACGTGCTGGTCAAAGGCCTGCACGAGCTGGGCTGGATGGTCGAGAATCCGAAGGCGTCGATGTACGTCTGGGCGAAGATTCCCGAGGCTTATGCGCATCTGGGCTCGCTCGAGTTTGCCAAGAAGCTGCTGGCCGAGGCCAAGGTCTGTGTCTCGCCGGGGGTGGGTTTTGGTGAGTATGGCGATGATCATGTGCGTTTTGCGCTGATCGAAAACCAGGACCGGATTCGGCAGGCGGTGCGCGGGATTCGCGGGATGTTCCGGGCGGATGGGTTAGTCGCCAAAACTGGCGTCTGACACCTGCCCCCTGTGGGAGCGAGCCTGCTCGCGAAAGCGGTCTATCAGTCAACATATGGGTTGTCTGACATGGCCTCTTCGCGAGCAGGCTCGCTCCCACATTGGTTTTGGGTTAACCCTAAAATCAGGGCACAAAAAAACCGCATCGCTGCGGTTTTTTTGTGTCTTGCGTTCGAGGTTAAACGAACAGCGACAGCAACAGAATGAAGCCCAGGCCCACCACCGACAGGATGGTTTCCATCGCTGTCCAGGTCTTGAACGTCTCGGCCACGGTCATGTTGAAGTACTGCTTCACCAGCCAGAAACCGGCGTCGTTCACATGGGACAGGATCAACGACCCGGCACCGGTGGCCAGCACCAGCAGTTCACGGTTGACGCCCGGAATCATCCCCACCACCGGCACCACGATGCCCGCGCCCGTGATGGTCGCCACGGTGGCCGAACCGGTGGCGATACGAATCACCGCCGCCACCAGCCACGCCAGCAAGATCGGCGAGATCTGCGCGCTGACCGCCATGTGGCCGATCACGTCGCCCACGCCGCTGGTCACCAGCATCTGCTTGAAGCCACCACCGGCACCGATGATCAGGATGATCGCGGCGGTCGGCGCCAGGCTCGCGTCCAGCCACTTGAGCATCTGCTGCGAACCGATGCCCTGCTTGTGACCGAAGGTGTACAGCGACAGCAGCAGGGCCAGCAGCAGTGCCGAGATCGGATGGCCGATCATGTCCATCCAGGTGCGGAAGAAATGACCGTCCGGCAGCGCGACGTCAGCGAAGGTTTTCAGCAGCATCAGGAACACCGGCAGCAGCACAGTGACCAGGGTGATGCTGAAGCTCGGCAGGTTCTGCGAATCGGTTTCGCGGGCCAGTTGATCGACCAGTTCCTGGTTCGGCGTGCCGGGAATGTGCTTGGCAATGAACGTACCGAAGATCGGGCCGGCGATGATGGCGGTCGGCAGCGCCACGATCAGACCGTAGAGGATGGTCTTGCCGATGTCGGCACCAAACACGCCGATTGCCAGCAGCGGGCCCGGGTGCGGCGGCACCAGACCGTGTACCGCAGACAGACCGGCGAGCAGCGGAATACCGATCTTGATGATCGACACCCCGGTGCGTCGGGCAACGATGAACACCAGCGGAATCAGCAGCACGAAGCCGATTTCGAAGAACAGCGGAATACCGACCAGGAACGCGGCGAACATCATGGCCCACTGCACTCTGTCCTTGCCGAACGCGCGGATCAGGGTCTGCGCGATCTGATCGGCGCCACCGGATTCGGCCATCATTTTGCCGAGCATGGTGCCCAGCGCGAGGATGATGCCGACGAAACCGAGCACGCCACCAAAGCCGTCCTGGAACGCCTTGGTGATGGTGCCGATCGGCATGCCGGACGTCAGGCCGAGGAACGCGGCCGCGATGGTCAGGGCGATGAAGGGGTGAATCTTGAATTTGGTGATCAGGATAATCAGACCGATTACCGTGACCACTGCATCGAGCAGCAGGTAGGCGTCGTGGGACATGCCAAACATTGGGGGTGTCTCCTGGCTTGTTGTTGTTATTAAAGCGGGTTAAACAGAATTCGTGAGGACAGCGCTAACTCTTTCAACACACTCATACCGCCTGTTTCAGACCATGAGCCTGCCACCAGACGTGCGCCTGGGCCGCCAGCTCTTCAACGCTGTGGATCGAAGCATTCAGCGCCAGGGTCAACGGCTCGCCGACCGGCGATTCGAGGGTGGCAAACTGGCTTTCGATCAACGTCGCCGGCATGAAATGACCCGGGCGATGGGACACGCGGTCGGCAGCCACTTCAGGGGTCAGTTCGAGAAACACGAAGCCCAGGCCCGGCAAGGCACTGCGCAGCACTTCGCGGTAACTGTGTTTAAGCGCCGAGCAGGTCAGCACCGGACGCTCGCCGAGTGCATCGACACGACGCAACTCAACGCACAGGCTGTCGAGCCAGCCGGCACGGTCGTCGTCGTTCAAGGGGATCCCCGCGCTCATCTTTTCGATGTTGGCGGCCGGATGAAAAGTATCGCCTTCAATGGCAGTGGCGCCGCTCAATTGGCACAGGGCCTCGCTGACGCACGTCTTGCCGCAACCGGCAACGCCCATGATGACCAGGGCGGTGATGGGATGACTCATATAACACCTCAGCGCGCAGACAGCGCTACCTTTGCTAGCTATGACTCTAGTGCACAGGCAGAAGTTGCCGACGCCTTCTTGTCGTTTTTTTGGGTTGCAGCAGGTTGTCGCCCAACGCCAAAAAGCGAGGATCAGGCAGGACCTCGCTTACGCATTTGCAGCTGCATCAGGACAGCGCTACCTTAGTGCCTTGATTTTTGTTTGGCAAGCCGCCCGATGACCACCCCTAAAAACGATAAAAACACTCGCACCACCGGCCGTCCCACCCTTAATGAAGTTGCCCGCCTTGCCGGCGTGAGCCCGATTACCGCGTCCCGCGCCTTGCGCGGGGTCAGCACCGTGGCCACCGAACTGGTGGAAAAAGTGCAGAAAGCCGCGCTCGAACTCAATTACGTGGTCAACCCTGCCGCCCGCGCCTTGGCCTCGGCGCAGAGCCATTCGGTGGTGGTGCTGGTGCCGTCGCTGTCCAACCTGCTGTTCATCGACACGCTGGAAGCCATTCATCGGGTGCTGACGCCCAAGGGCTTCGAAGTGCTGATCGGCAACTTCCACTATTCACGCGATGAAGAAGAAAACCTGCTGCGCAACTACATGGCTTATCAGCCGCGTGGTTTGCTGTTGACCGGGTTTGATCGCACGGAAAGTTCGCGACGGATGATCGAGGCCAGCAACATTCCCTGCGTGTACATGATGGAACTGGACAGCGCGGCCGGCGTGAATTGCGTGGGTTTCTCGCAGCTCAGCGCCGGCGAAACCGCGGCCGAGCATTTGCTCTCGCGCGGTCGCAAGCGTCTGGCCTATATCGGCGCACAGCTCGATCAACGCACCTTGTTGCGCGGCGAGGGTTTTCGCAAAGCCCTGCAGAAGGCCGGGCGCTATGACCCGGATCTGGAAGTGCTGACCCCGCGCTCCTCGTCGGTGGGATTAGGCGGAGAGTTGTTCCTGCAACTGCTGGCGGCGCATCCGGACGTCGATGCGATCTTCTTTGGTAACGACGACCTGGCGCAGGGTGCGCTGCTGGAGGCGCTGCGCAACGGGATCAAGATCCCCGAGCAGGTGGCGATCCTCGGCTTCAACGACTTGCCGATGTCCGAGCACATGGTGCCGCGCCTGAGCAGCATCAACACCCCGCGCGAGGCGATTGGCCGGCGCGCGGCGGAGCAGATGCTGACGTTGATGGCCGGCAACAGCGTGGCGCGGCCGGTTGAGGATATGGGTTTTGAATTGAAGATTCGCGAAAGTACATAGTCACCCAAGAATTCTGTGATGCGTCACAGATGCTGGATTGAAACTCACCCCTTGTGGGAGCGAGCCTGCTCGCGAAAGCGGTGGTGCAGATAAACCTGTGTCGTCTGACACACCGCATTCGCGAGCAGGCTCGCTCCCACATTGGATCTCCACTGTTTCTAGCGGCTGAGCAGGTCAACGAGGGCCGACGCGCCCTTCTGCAGTGGCTGGCTCTTGAGCCACACCGCGTGCACCGGCAGTACCAGGCCGTTTTCGATGTTGCGAAAATTCAGGCGCTGCAAGCGCCCGCTGTCCAGCCACGGCTGCACCACCGACAACGGAAAATTGCCCCAGCCCAGTCCCGCCTCGACCATCTCCAGCGCCGCCTCCAGCGTATCGGTGCGCCAGTGCGACTCAGCCACCAGCGGCCGGGTTTCGCTGATCGGCAAATCACGGCTGGCGACGAAAATCTGCCGCACATGCACCAGGTCTTCAAGGAACAGATCCTGCCCCCGCAACAATGGGCTGTCTGCCGCCAGCGTGGCGATCATCCGTTCGCTGCCGACAAACTGAAAACGCTCCAGCACGTTCATGCTCAACCCGGCAAACACCAGACACACGCTGACGCGGCCACGGTGCAGCATCGCCAGCACATCGTCCTGCGGTGCGGTCAGCACTTCGATGTCGAGCAGCGGATGACGCTCGGCAATCACCTTGATCGCGGCGAGCAAGCGGCGGCGATCGATGTCGGCGACCACACCAATCGACAGCTTGCTCTCCAGCCCCAGCGACAACTCCACCGCGTGCACTTGCAGCTGCTTGAGCTGCTCGGCAATCAACCGCGCATGGGGCACCAGTGACAGCGCCATCGCGGTTGGCTGCGGTTCGCGATGGCTGCGGTCGAACAAGGCATAGCCAAGCTCCGCCTCAAGATTGCCGATGCCCATGCTGACCGCCGAAGGCACCCTGCCCAAAGCGCGGGCGGCGGCGGAGAACGAGCCACGATCAATCACCGCAAGAAACAGCTCGATGCTGTCGCTGTTGAAATTCAAAACACCACCTATCACCAAAACTGAAAGCTACTGACTTTTTCTGTCACCACTATTGAAGCTATCTTTCGCCGCCTCCGCCAGTCCCGCTGGCCAACACATTGCAAGAAAGAGGCAAATCCCCATGCAAGGCGTCAAACGCAAACTGGTCTATGTGTCGCTTTACGAAGTGATCGGCATGACCTTCTCCGCCCTCGGCCTGGCGCTGTTGTCCGGCACTTCACCGGGCAGCACCGGCCCGCTGGCGGTGATCATCACCACCATCGCCGTGACCTGGAATTTCATCTACACCACACTGTTCGAGCATTGGGAAAGCCGCCAGAAATCACGCACCCGCACAGTCAAGCGGCGCATCGCCCACGCCGTGGGTTTTCAGCTGACACTGATCGTGTTCCTGATCCCGCTGATCGCCTGGTGGATGAACATCAGTCTGGTGCAGGCGTTCTTGCTGGATCTGGCGTTGATCATCTTCATCCCGTGCTACACGTTCGCCTTCAACGGGCTGTTCGATCGCATTTTCGGCCTGCCGGCCTCAGCGCTGCCCGACTCTGCCGCAGCGGCATAAATCGTTAATTCGTAAGCAGTTATTGCGAAAAATCGGCGGTATCTGCGGGAAAACCGCCGATATTCACAATCCATCAACTCCGATAGCAGGCTAAGCTTTTCCATCAATAAAAAATGGACCAGCCCCATGACTGCTCACGCCCCCGCCGCCGCGCAATGCGACGGCATCGATCCGATACGCGCCGCCGAGATTTCCGCCCGCATCGACCGCCTGCCCGCCGTCGCCACGATCTGGCGACTGGTGGCGCTGTTGTCGATTGGCGGCTTCTTCGAACTCTACGATTTGTTCCAGACGGCCTACATCAGCCCCGGGCTGATCCGTGACGGGATCTTCGCCACCGGCAATCAGGGTGTGTTCGGTTTCTCCGATCAGGCGGCATTCGCTTCGGCGACCTTCCTGGGTCTGTTCCTCGGCGCCAGCCTGCTCAGCCCGTTAGCCGATCGTTTCGGCCGCCGCGCGATTTTCACCTTTGCGCTGGTCTGGTACACGGTGGCCACGGTGCTGATGGGGATTCAAAGCTCGGCGCTGGGCATCATCTGCATGCGTTTTCTGGTGGGGATTGGCTTGGGCATCGAGCTGGTGACCATCGACGCCTACCTCTCGGAACTGGTGCCCAAACGCATGCGCAGTTCGGCGTTTGCCTTCGCCTTTTTCGTACAGTTTCTTTCGGTGCCGGCGGTGGCATTGATGTCGTGGTGGCTGGTGCCGCAGGCGCCGTTCGGCGTGTCGGGCTGGCGTTGGGTGGTGCTGGCGAGTGCGGTGTTTGCGCTGTTCATCTGGTGGCTGCGCAAGCGTCTGCCGGAGTCGCCGCGCTGGCTGGCGCAGCATGGGCGTTTCGATGAGGCGAACAGGATTCTCGACGACATCGAAGCCCGCTGCGAGAAGGATCACCGGCAACCGCTGGATGCGCCTGAAGCCGTTCCGGTGGATGTCGAGGGCAAGGGCCGTTTCGCCGATATCTGGCAACCGCCGTATCGGCGTCGGGCGCTGATGTTGATCGTGTTTCACGTGTTCCAGGCGATCGGTTTCTTCGGTTTCGGCAACTGGCTGCCGGCGCTGCTTTCCGGCCAGGGCGTGAGCGTCACTCACAGCCTGATGTACGCCTTCATCATCACCCTGGCCTACCCGCTCGGGCCATTGCTGTTCGTGAAGTTCGCCAACCGTTTCGAGAACAAATGGCAGATCGTCGGCTCAGCCCTTGGCGCCATGACCTTCGGCACCTTGTTCGCGTTACAGACCAGCGCCTTCGGCCTGATCTTCTGCGGGGTGATGATCACCTTCTGCAACGCTTGGCTGAGTTTCAGTTATCACTCGTACCAGAGCGAACTGTTCCCCACCAACATCCGCGCCCGGGCGGTGGGTTTCTGTTATTCGTTCAGTCGCTTGTCGACAGTGTTCAGCAGCCTGTTGATCGGGTTGTTCCTCGACTACTTCGGCACGCCCGGCGTGCTGGCGTTCATCGTCAGCAGCATGCTGATCGTGATGCTGACCATCGGCGGGTTCGGCCCGCGCACGCGCAATCTGGCACTGGAAAACATTGCCCATCGCTGACGGCCACACGGTCATCCTCTGCCGCCCGGCGGCAAGGGATGACCGCCTGATTGCGCATGCACCAACAGTACACCCTTGAAATAGCGGGATTTTCTGCAAAGGCACGCTAATTGCTCGGATATGCCCGTCAGCAATTATCCAAAGGTCTCCATCATGATGTTGGTCAGTGCCAAACAGCAGCAGCTCATCCACCTGCCCAAGCGGTTGGCGGATGACGCGACCACGACCGCCGCTGCCGGTCTGCAAAGCGGCCTGCACGGCGCCATGTTGCAATCGCTGCAGAACCAGACTCAGTCGCAAGCCACCGATGCGACCTCCAAGGTCCAGGATTCGGCCACGCAGATCGCCACCCAGCAAGTGGCCGCCGCCACGCGCATCAGCGATAACGTCGACGAAGCCTTCGCCAAGACCCGTGTCGGCCTGCAAACCACCGACGCCACGACTGCCGGCAGCACCAGCGACACCTCGGCCACCGACGCGTTCAAGGACTACATGAGCAAGTCGCCGGAACAGCGTCTGCGCGACAGTATCCTTCAAAGCATGGGCATCACCGAAGACGACATCAAAGCCATGCCGCCGGAGAAACAACTGGCCATCGGCAAAGAGATCGCCGAGCGTCTGCAGGACAAGATGAAACTGGCGCAGGCGGAAAAAGACAACGCCAATGATGTCAAGGACAGCGACAAACTGGCGGACAAGTTTCTCGCGGCGCTTTGACTGCAAACCCATGTAGGAGCTGCGGCACGCTGCGATCTTTTGATCTAAAAAAACAAAATCAAAAGATCGCAGCGTGCCGCAGCTCCTACAGGTTTTTGGCGTAGATGCTAGTTCAGTTGCAACGTCGCATTGAACTGTCCGATCGCATCCACCACATGCCGCGAACCCTGCTGAATCTCCAGGATCACCTCCCCCGCCTCGTTCGCCAGTTCCACACCCAGCCCGGTGCGGCTCAGGCTCGACTGCATGCTCGACACCGCGCTCAGCGACAGGTCATGGTTTTTGCGCACCACTTCGACAATCTCCAGGGTCGCCTGACTGGTGCGCGCCGCGAGACTGCGCACCTCGTCCGCGACCACGGCAAACCCGCGCCCGTGCTCACCGGCCCGGGCCGCTTCGATGGCGGCGTTGAGCGCCAGCAGATTGGTCTGGTCGGCGATCCCGCGAATGGTCTGGACGATGGTGCCGATGATGTCCGACTGCTTGTTCACCGCATCGATGCTCCGCGCCGCTTCGTTGAGGTCGCGGGAAATGTCCTGGATGATCTGCACCGTCTGCTGCACGACCTGTGAGCCTTTTTGCGCGCAGGCATCGTTCTGTACCGAGGTGCTGTGGGCCGATTCCGCGGCGTTCTGCAGCGTAGTCATCTGCTGGGTGATGTCGCTGGCGAACTTCACCACCTTGTACAAGCGACCCTTGGTGTCGAACAGCGGGTTGTACGAGGCTTCGAGATAAACCATCTGTCCGGACTTGTTCTTGCGCTCGAAACGGTGCGAGTGATATTCGCCGCGATTGAGCGACGCCCAGAACGCTTTGTACTGCGCCGATTCGGATTCGGAACGGTGACAGAACATACTGTGGTGATGGCCGACGATTTCCGGCAGCGTGTATTGCATGGTGCGCAGAAAGTTGTCGTTGGCGGTAATCACATTGCCTTCCGGGGTGAACTCGATCACCGCCATCGAACGGCTGATTGCCGCCAGCATGCTTTCTTCTTCGTGCTCTTTGTTGACTCGGGCGGTGATGTCGGCGGCAACTTTTATGACGCTTCTGACTTGTTTGTCCGGGCCGTACACCGGCATGTAACTGGCTTCAAGCCAGATCTCCCTGCCGGACTTGTTCAAGCGCAGAAACGTGCCGCTGACCGGCTCGCCCCGGGCCAGGTCGCGCCACAATCTGGCGTATTCCTCGCTGCGGTAAAACGCTTCTTCGCAGAACACCCGGTGATGTTTGCCACGCACTTCCTCGGCGCTGTAACCCATGGTCTTGCAGAAGTTTTCGTTGGCATCCAGAACAATGCCTTCGGGGGTAAATTCGATCATCGCCATCGAGCGGCTGATCGCTTCGAGCTTGGCGTTGGCTTCGGTCAAGGCGCAGCTGAAACGCTCGATTTCCTGCAGGTCAGCCTTGTGATGTAGGTTGAACATGGTTGTATCACCTTCCGCGCGGTCTTTTGATTTGATGAAAGTTCAGGTCTTTCAGAATCCACCACTACGTTCCACAGAACAGGCACACGCATTCCTCCACAGGAGGAAGTTGTCAGGTGATAAATGATGTTTAATCCGAGCGTGCATGCCGCGACGCTCTCATCAAGACATCCTTCTCTTGATAGCCCGCGAGCGGGCCAGCCCTAACGTGCAGAAGAACTTCCATGTACAACTGGCTCCTTGTTGGTTCAGTGTCCGGTGCCTTTGATTGCGCACTCTGGCAGCGTTGAAATCACGGCTAACCGATGACGGTCGACATAGTTAGTTACAGCTAGCATAGCCAGCGCCCTGCCACGCGCAAGGCCACTAGTCGGCCAGTATCTGGCACTTTTTGCACAAGAAACGGTTCAGCGAACGGAGGCAAGCGAAGTCTCCGCCAGCAAATCCAGCAGCGCCTGCACCGCTGCCGACGCCGTCTGCCCCGCAGGCAACACCAGCGAAAACACCCGCTCGACAGGTGGTTGCAGAGCAATCACGCGCAAGCCCTGACGGTCGACCGGCAAGGTCATTTCCGGCACCAGCGTCACGCCGAGGTTTTCCCGCACCAGCGTGAAAGCGCTGCTCCACTCGCGCACCTCGACCCGCACATCCTGCAACTGCAAACAGGCTTCGGCGGCAAGGCTGCGGGCGTTGGTCGAGCAACCGCCGGTGGCCAGCACAAAGGGCAGCGCGGTCAGTTCTTGCAGGGTGACGCCTTGCTCGGTTCCTCGCAGCGCCAGCGGATGGCCCGTCGGCACGACCGCCACCCATTCATCACGGCCCAATGGCCCGGCATTGCGCTCGGGGGCCGGGTTGAGCACCACACCGACATCCACCAGACCGGCCGCAAGCAAGGTTTCCACCTCGTCATCGCTGACCTCCAGCGCCACCACTTCGATCCCGGGGTACAGGCGATTGAACTGGCGCAGCAGCGGCGGCAGAAAACTCGCCAGGACCATGGGAAAACTTGCCAGGCGAATCGTCCCGCGCAGCATCGGGCGCACGCTGTCGACGGTCTGGCGAATGGTTTGCAGCGCGCCGAGCATTACGCGCGCCTGCTCAATCACCGGCAGCCCAATGGCGGTGGGCAAGGTTTGCCGGCTTTCGCGACTGAACAGTTGCACACCGAGGGTTTGTTCCATCAGCGCCAAGGCCTGGCTCGCGCCGGACTGGGTCATGCCGACCCGCTCGGCCGCGCGGGTGATGTTGCCGTGATCGGCCACAGCGACCACCAGCCGCCAATGCATCAGGTTCATCATGACAGTAGCTGTCCTTATGGCTGCTTTCTGAAAGATTAATTTTACCGAGGGTACGGCGCACTATGACACTGGCGCCAAATCCTCACCAGAGAGCTGCCGATGAAGCTGTATTACGCCCCGCAAGCCTGTTCACTGGCGCCGCACATTGTGTTGCGCGAACTGAAGCTGCCCTTCGTGCTGATTCGCGTCGACAACCGCAGCAAGCGCACCGCCAGCGGCGAAGACTTCCTGGCGATCAATCCCAAGGGCTATGTCGCCGCCCTGCAACTGGACAACGGCGCGGTGCTGACCGAAGGCCCGGTGATCCTGCAATATCTGGCGGATCTGCAACCACAGTCAGGGCTGGCGCCGGCGCCCGGCAGTTTCGAACGGCTGCGTTTGCAGGAGTGGCTGAATTTCATTTCGAGCGAGATCCACGGCGGCCTCGGCGCGCTGTTTGATGAGCGGCTGCCGGCCGAGGTGATCAAGGAGAAGTTGTTCAAGCGTTTTGCCGTGTTGGTCACGGTGCTGGAGCAGCAGGAGTATCTGCTGCCGAGCGGCTTCAGCGTGGCGGATGCATTGTTGTTTGTGGTGCTGCGTTGGGCCGGGTTGTTTGACATTGACCTGGCGCAGTGGCCGGCGCTGGCGCGGTTTCAGGCGCGGATTGAACAGCGGCCGACCGTGGTGGCGGCGTTGGCAGCAGAAGCGGCGTAGGCCTTCAGATCATTCGCGAGCAGGCTCGCTCCCACAGGGGTTTTGTGCACGTCAAAAATCCAGTGTGGGAGCGAGTCTGCTCGCGAAGGCGTCCGTTCAAACAACGCAGATCAACCGGCAGAAACTCAAAGTCCCGCCGTCACCTTGCTCGCCACCTCCCCCGGCACCCACGCCTGCCACACCTGCGGCTGATCACGCAGAAACGCTTCGGCGACCTGCCGCGGTGGCTGGCGCTTTTCGCTCATTCCGGCCAGCGTCTGGTTCAGCAGATCAATCGGCAAGTCGACTTTCTCGAAGAACGCCACCAGTTCCGGGTATTGCGCCTTGAACGGCGCCGACACGCCAATCGCCAGGCTGGCCGGCATCGAGCGGGTGCCCTTGGGATTCGGATTATTGGCATCGGCCAGGGTTTTCCAGGCCTCGGCATCGAACGGCGGTTCTTCGAGTTTTACCAGTTTGAAGCGCCCGAGCAGCGGCGTCGGCGACCAGTAATAGAACAGCACCGGTTTGCCGCGTTTGATCGATGACGCCACCTCGGCATCCAGCGCCGCGCCGGAGCCGGTGCGGAAGTTGACGTAGCTGTCGGTCAGCGCATAGGCCTTGAGCTTCTGGCTGTTGACGATCTCCGAGGTCCAGCCGGTCGGGCTGTTGAGAAAGCGTCCACGGCGCGGGTCTTCCGGGTCGCGGAACACGTCCTTGTAGCGCGGCAGGTCAGCCACCGATTTCAGCTCCGGGGCCAACGCTTTGATGCCGCGCTCGGGGTCGCCCTTGATCACGTATTCCGGCACCCACCAGCCCTCGGTTGCGCCCTTGACCGTGTCCCCAAGGCCGAACACCTTGCCTTCATTGGCAGCCTTGACCCACGCCGGACTGCGCCCGGCCCATTCCTCGCCGATCACTTGAATGTCGTTTTTCGCCAGCGCCGCTTCCAGGCTGACGGTGCTGCCCGGCAGCGTATCGGTCGGGTAGCCGTAGCCTTTCTCGACGATCAGCCGCAGCACCTCGGTGATGAAACTGCCGCTTTCCCAAGTGATGTCACCGAAGTGGATCGGCGCGGATTTTTCGCTGGCGGCAACGGCGCCAATGCTCAGGCTCAGTGCCAGCAACGAACGGCCGAGCAGGGTTTTGATCGATCTCATGCGGACCTCTTGTCTGTCAGGATTTGGTTGGCGCTGTGGCGGTCGCACAGGGCCTGGGAACGGCTCATGTAAACGCTGACCGAACGCTGCGAGATGCCCAGTTCGGCGGCGATTTGCGGGTAGGTCAGGCCATCGATCCGCGCCAGCAGGAAGGTCGAGCGGACCTTGCCGGGCAGGCGTTGCAAGCTGTGGTCGAGGCGCTTGAGGGTCTGGCTCAGGTGTGCGAGTTCTTCAGGCGAAGTGGCGACCTCGACCTCGAACTGCTGCACATGCCGGCGCTCCAGATCCGCGCGGCGCCAACGCTGATAAAGCAGGCGCTGGGCAATCGTGGTGAGCATGGCGCGGGGTTCACGAATCGCCGTGACACTGGGCGCCTGAAGCAATTGCGCGAAGGTTTCGGCAGCGATGTCTTCCGCGTTTTCGGCGTCGTGCAGCTGCCGGCGCAAGTACGTGCATAGCCAGCGATAGTGGGCGCGGAACAGCACGTCGAGATGATTGCGGTGAACGGTATCGGCGCCGGACATAAGGGCTCCTGGGTAAGGGGTCGCTGAATGTCCGGTGATCCGGTGGCGCGATCCTAGCAAGGCGCCTTATGCATTAATAATATTTATATTTCATTCCTATATTCTTTTTTGAGATATAAGAGCGAAAGATCGCAGCCTTCGGCAGCGCCTGCATTTGAAATGCGTTCAACCTGTAGGAGCTGCCGAAGGCTGCGATCTTTAGCGCAAGCGGCCATAGCCCAACTCTTCAGCCTCACGCTGATAGTCGAGCACAACCTGATAATCGCTTTCACTGGCTGCCAGAACCTCAGGCAATCCAAGGATCTGCGCCACATCCGGCAACTCAAGCAGCGTCTGATTCATCACCTCGCGCAAGCGCTCGATCTGTTTATCCGTAGTCGATACGGCAGTGATAAACGGCAACGTCGGACTGAACGCACTACGCGCCACAACCCGCAATCCGTTGACCTCCTCGGGTGCGTATTGCGCAAGGCAGGCATAGGTCACGCTGTCGATGGCCGCCAGATCGGCGCGTTCTTCACGCAGCCAGCGCAGACTCTCGCGGTGTGCGCCACTGATGCCGACCGTGGCGAAGAACTGCCCGTCGCGCTGCAACGGCGCCAGGCGCTGGCGCAACAGATTCATGCCACTGTTGGAGTCTTCACTGTTGATCACCCCGCGACTGCCACGAAAATCCGCCAGGGTTTTGCGCACATCATCGGCACGGCTGAGGATCAGGCTGCAGTGATTGCCGGCGCTGGCGTCGGGCAATTCGTAGCGCGGGCGACCGACGATGCGCACCTGATCGCGCAGCAAGGTCATCAAGGGGTAGCCGCAGGTTTGCGTCAGTAGCAGATCGGGCGACAACCACAGTTCGGGCAGCGACAGTCTGGCGGCGTTCAGGCGGGAGTGGCCGAGGTGTTTGAGGATGCGTGAAATCCAGCGCTCGCTGGCCGCACGAATGGGCTCGGGGGCGGTGTACATCAGCAGTTCGACGTGGTGTTGGGTCATACACATTATTTCCCTGCAAATACTTACCTGTGGTGTTCCTGGGGTCAGTGGAAGGGATGCTCGGGACTGTCAATCGGCTTGAGCCCGTGGCGCCACCACAACTGCCCATAACCCTGCACCAGAAATCCGCCGCTACGCGCGACCCATTGCTCGCGGCGCATACGGTAAGCCTGGGGCAAGTCGTACCACGCCAGCCCCGGCAGGTCGTGATGCACCAGATGAAAATTCAGATTCAGAAACAGCCAGCGCCATGGCCAGCCGGCCTCGTTGAGCACGGTGCGTTGCTCCGGTTGTGCGTGCGGGCGGTGTTCATAGTAGGAGCGGATCATCGCAATCGACAGTGCGGGCACACTGATCAGCAACAGGTAATGCCAGACCGGCAACGCGCTGAAGCGCGCGACAAACCACAGCATCAACACGGTGAACGCACCGTGGGTCAGCCACATTAGCCAGGCTTGCCGCTCGCGGTTTTTCAGGCGTTGCAGTTCTTCCGCGGCCAATGCCAGCAAGGCTAGCGGCGCGCCAATCGCGAACCGCCCGAGCACGGTCTTGTTCAGCCAGTGCAGGCCGCGTTCGAACAAGGAACTGCCCTGCCAACGCACCGCCGTCAGATAACGGCTTTCCGGATCGACACCGGGCACTGTCAGGTCTTCATCGCGGTGATGCAACAGATGGCTGTCGCGATACAAGGTGTACGGGTACCACACCGCAAAGGGTGCGTAGCCGAGGATTTTATTGAAAAGCACCGAACGGGTCGGATGTCCATGCAGCAACTCATGCTGCACTGACAGCCACAGCACCAGCAGCGGAATCAGCAGCAATGTACTCAAGCCGCGACCGAGCCACTGACTGTTGATGATGATCGAGAACCAGCCGCCATACACGCCGATCAGCAGCAGCCATGTCGGCCATTCGGTGCGGGCGGTGAAGCGCTGGCGCAGGGTTTCGATTTGCTGGCGATGGTCGGCGTCGAAGTAATTCGGCATGGCGTGGCTCGGAACGGGAATCTTCCCCTTCTGTGCAACGAAGCCGGGCAATCTTGCAGATTATTTTTGCGCTGAGGCGGGAGGGAGCCCGGAGGACGGGCTCCCGAGGGACGTGATCAATGACCGAAAATATCGACCTTCTTGGCTTTTTTCTCTGCACGCTTTTCAATCGCCGTCTTGGCCGGTTTCTTCTTCGCGGCTTTCTTTGAATCCATACCTTTGGACATGATGCGTACTCCACTCACAGGGATGTAGGCTCAGGTATACACCTATCGCGCGTCGCGCGTTCTTTTATAATCGGCGCTTTGCCCGCCGTCAGTCCGATCCCATGTCCGATACCCAGTACAGCCTGCTCGATGAGCCTTTGTGGCCATTGATGAACAAGTTTTACCGCCGCCACCAATCGTCGATGAAAGCAGTGCGCGACGCGCAACTGTGGGTGGCCCGTCGCGAGGACATCGTCGCCGCGTTGTGCTTGCGGCCGGTGGTGGGCGGGCACTGGTTGACCGGATTGTTTGTTGATCCGGGTTGCCGCGCGCAAGGAATTGCCGGGCAGTTGATCGCGGCGGCGGTGAAGGATGTGCAGGAACCGGTATGGCTGTTCTGCCATCCGGATTTGCGCGGGTTTTATGAGCGGCGTGGCTTCAGCTTCGACCCTGCCCTGCCCTATGCATTGGCCGAACGGTTGAGCCGGTATGCGCGGAACAAGCCGATGATTGCGATGGGGCTTGTTTGAAGATCAAAAGATCGCAGCCTGCGGCAGCTCCTACAGGGATCGGTGTAGGAGCTGCCGAAGGCTGCGATCTTTTGATTTTTGCTTAATCGTCTGCGCTCGGATCAAGATCCGGGAACATCACTTCGGTAAAACCGAATTTGCTGAAATCGGTAATCCGCGAAGGATACAAGCGGCCGATCAGATGATCGCATTCGTGCTGCACCACCCGCGCATGAAAACCTGAGGCCACGCGTACGATCGGCTCGCCCTTGGGATCAAAGCCTTCGTAGCGAATCTGCTGATAACGATCCACCGCGCCACGCAGGCCGGGCACCGACAGGCAGCCTTCGAAACCCTCCTCGGTCAGCGGACTCAACGGCGTGATCAGCGGATTGATCAGGATCGTCTGCGGCACCGCTTCGGCGTCCGGGTAGCGTTCGCTGTGCTCGAAACCGAAGATCACCAGTTGCAGATCGACGCCGATCTGCGGCGCGGCCAGGCCAACTCCGCCGACGCTTTCCATGGTCTGGAACATGTCATCGATCAGTTGCCACAGCTCGGGGCTGTCGAACATCTCCGGCGGCACTGGCGGGGCGATGCGCAGCAGACGTTCGTCGCCCATTTTGAGGATTTCACGAATCATGATCAGGCTTCGTCAGTGTCCGGCTTGAGCGAATGATCGCGCCCCAGGCCCGAGACGTGTTGTTTGGGATGTACATCGAGTTCGCCGGGGACTTTCTCGCCCGCGTCCTTGCCCTCGCTGGACATGTGTTCGATCACCGCATTCATCTCGGCGCCGAGCAGCAGCACCGCCGAGGAAATGTAGAAATACAGCAACAGCACGATGATCGCGCCGATGCTGCCATACATCGCGTTGTAGTTGGCGAAGGTTTTGACGTAGAACGCAAAGCCCAGCGAGGCGATGATCCACACCACCACGGCCAGTACCGAGCCGGGGGTGATGAAACGGAATTCCTGTTTGACGTCGGGCATCACGTAGTAGATCAGCGCCACCGCGACCATCATCAGAATCACGATCACCGGCCAGCGCGCAATCGTCCAGACCGTGACGATGAAGTCTTCCAGCCCTACCTGCGCGGCAATCCAGCCCATCACTTGCGGCCCGAGCACCATCAGCGCGGCGGCCACCAGCAACATGCCGGCAATGCCCACGGTGTAGAAAATCGACAGCGGAAAACGTTTCCAGATCGGCCGTCCCTCGACCACGTCATACGCGGCGTTCATCGCGCTCATCATCAGGCGCACACCAGCCGACGCGGTGTACAGGGCGATGACGATACCCACCGAGAGCAAGCCGCCCTTGGACTGCTGCAACTGATCGATCACCGGGTTGACCTGCTCCAGTGCCTGCGGCGGCAATACCAGTTCCGACTGCAGACGCAGCCAGCTGAAGAAGTCCGGCAGGTGCAGGAAACCGATCAAGGCGATCAAAAACAGGATGAACGGGAACAGCGAGAACAGCATCTGGTAGGCCAGTGCCGAGGCGTAGGTCGACATTTCGTCGTCGACGAATTCAGTGACCGTGCGCACCATCACTCGATGCAGGGGCAGACCTTTCATGTCCGGAAAAATCATTCGCGTCTCCTTTCGCCGCATTACAGGTTGAAGTCGTGGCGACTCAGGGGCCGTTTTTTACATCACGGTAGCCTACTTGGCGACCTTCGTGGATGACCGTCGGGTTTTGACACAAAAACGGCCATCCTTGGATGGCCGTTCGTGTGTTTCGTTCAAGGCGGGAATTACGCCTTGTCGACACCTTTCTTGATGGCGTCTTTGGCTTTGCCGACAGCTTGCTGGGCTTCGCCTTTTTTCTCTTGCAGCTTGCCTTCGGCTTGCAGCTTGGTGTTGTCGGTGGCTTTACCGACACCTTGCTTGACGTTGCCGACGGCTTCGTTGGCCATGCCTTTTACTTTATCGCCAGTGCTACTCATGGTGTTTCTCCTTGGTGCATTGAAGGGGGAAAAGTCAGTACGTAATGATTGACTGACCGGGTTTGCCACGAGTTTCATTTATTTTTGCCCTTCATTTCGTCGTGCAATGCAGGTTGGGCTTTATGTTTGCCCCCCAAGCCCCGAGAATGCGCAGCTATGGGCGCGCTGCGCCAACGATCAGACCCCGCAGGAATGTTATGAAACTCGATAAAAAGCAGGCCATTGCCCGTCGCAACCAGGAACTGGGCGGCGCTGTGCTCGGCACCAACAACTGCCACTTCGCCGAACTGAACCGCAACCGCAACATCTGGTGGTTCGACCTGCCGGTGTCGCGTCTGGCCGTCGGTCAGTACGAGTGGATTCACCTGCTGATGCACACCCCGGCCACCGACGAACTGCTGCACCTAAAAGTGCCGACCGTGTTCCTGCGGGAAAAGCTCGAAGGCCTGGTGATTCGCAACGAAGGCAAGCGCAAGGCGGCGTTGAGCCTGGAATTGAGTGCAGACAAGGATTCGTACCTGCAGGACATGCGTCCGGCGGGCACCAACGTGAATTTCGCGCCGTTTCGGCAGTAACCGCGATGCCCCTGTAGCGAGGGGATTTATCCCCGATGGGGTGCGAAGCGCCCCTCAGATCCTTGCGCTCAAGCAACTGGCGGCAGCTACGCTGCCGATCGGGGATGAATCCCCTCACCACAGGATCTCGTCACCCAACAAAAAGCCCCGCATTTGCGGGGCTTTCTGTTTTACGCGGCGTTCTTCGCCTTGATCTTCTTCAGCTCTTCGTCACGCAGCTCGCGGCGCAGGATCTTGCCGACATTGGTGGTCGGCAGCGCATCGCGGAATTCCACCGAACGCGGCACCTTGTAACCGGTGACGTTGGCGCGCATGTGTTCCATCACGGTTTCCTTGGTCAGGGTCACGCCCGGTTTGGCCACGATGAAGATCTTGATCGCTTCGCCCGACTTCTCGTCCGGCACGCCGATGGCCGCGCACTGCAACACGCCCGGCAAGGTTGCCAGCACGTCTTCCAGTTCGTTCGGGTAGACGTTGAAACCGGACACCAGGATCATGTCCTTCTTGCGATCGACAATGCGCATGTAGCCATCGGGCTGGATCAGCGCGATGTCACCGGTCTTCAGCCAGCCTTCGCTGTCGAGGATTTCATCGGTGGCGTCCTGACGCTGCCAGTAGCCTTTCATCACTTGCGGGCCCTTGACGCACAGCTCGCCGATTTCGCCCATTGGCTGCTCGACACCGGCATCGTCGATGACTTTGCACAGGGTCGACGGCACCGGAATGCCGATGGTGCCGATCTGGATGTTCTGGATCGGGTTGACCGTGGCCACCGGGCTGGTTTCGGTCATGCCGTAACCTTCGCAGATCGAGCAGCCGGTCACGGCTTTCCAACGCTCGGCCGCGGCCAGTTGCAGGGCCATACCGCCGGACAGGGTGACTTTCAGGTTGGAGAAATCCAGCTTGCGGAAACCTTCGTTGTTGCACAGCGCCACGAACAGTGTGTTCAGGCCGACGAAACCGCTGAACTTCCACTTCGACAGTTCCTTGACCATCGCCGGCAGGTCGCGCGGGTTGCTGATCAGGATGTTGTGGTTGCCGATCAACATCATCGCCATGCAATGAAAGGTGAACGCATAGATGTGGTACAGCGGCAACGGGGTGATCAGGATCTCGCAGCCTTCGTTGAGGTTGGAGCCCATCAGCGCCTTGCACTGCAGCATGTTGGCGACGAGGTTGCGATGGGTGAGCATCGCGCCCTTTGCCACGCCGGTGGTGCCGCCGGTGTATTGCAGTACCGCGACGTCGCTGCTGTGCGGGTTGGCTTCGGTCACAGGCTGGCCCTGGCCCTTGCTCAGCACGTCGTTGAACTTGACGGCTTTGGGCAGGTGATAAGCCGGGACCATCTTCTTCACGTACTTGATCACGCTGTTGATCAGCAGGCGCTTGACCGGCGGCAGCAGGTCGGCGACTTCGGTGACGATGACGTGCTTGACGCCGGTTTTTGGCACCACGGCTTCCGCCAGGTGCGCCATGTTGGCCAGGCAGACCAGGGCTTTGGCGCCGGAGTCGTTGAATTGGTGTTCCATTTCCCGCGCGGTGTACAGCGGGTTGGTGTTGACCACGATCAGCCCGGCGCGGATCGCACCGAAGACGGCGACCGGGTACTGCAGAACGTTGGGCAGTTGCACGGCGATTCGATCACCGGGCTGCAAGTCGGTATGCTGTTGCAGATACGCGGCAAACGCACCGGACAATTCGTACAGTTCACCGTAGGTGATTGTCTTGCCCAGGTTGCTGAAAGCCGGTTTGTTGGCGAAGCGTTGGCAGGACTGCTTCAACACTGCCTGAATATTCGGGTACTCGTCTGGATTGATGTCGGCAGCAATTCCAGCCGGGTATTTATCCTTCCAAAAGTCTTCGATCATGGAAGCCCACTCCTCAGCAACGCGAATTCTTCACCGCATTTGATGCGATTATTATTGGTGTGTGTTTTGTATTGGTGAATCTGGCTTTTCTACAGGCCGAGAAGTCACAAAGCGCGCCGAGAGTAGCAGCTTTGCCAAGGGCCGACTAGAGCCAAAAGCGGCCTCCATGGTCACTTTAATGACTCAAGACTTTCTAACAGTCATTTTAGAGCAAAAATCCTATATCACCCTGAAAGCCCCGGTTTTCCGGGCCTTGAAAGCAAAAGATCGCAGCCTGCGGCAGCTCCAACAGGGAATACATTTCCCATGTAGGAGCTGCCGCAGGCTGCGATCTTTTCGCTTCTGCTCTTTAAGCGATATCGCGCAACTCCCGCCGCAGAATCTTGCCGACCGGCGTCATCGGCAACGACTCACGCAGCACGATGTGTTTCGGCACCTTGTAGGCCGTGAAATTCTCTTTGCAGTACGCCTTGAGCTCTTCGAGGCTGACCCCGGTTTCCCGCGCCACCACAAACAGCTTCACCGCCTCGCCCGAACGCTCGTCCGGCACACCGATCACCGCGCAGTTGGCGACTTTCGGGTGAGCCATCACCACGTCCTCGATCTCGTTGGGGTACACGTTGAAACCGGAGACGATGATCATGTCCTTCTTGCGGTCGACGATGCGCACGAAGCCGTCCGGGTCGATCACCGCAATATCACCGGACTTGAACCAGCCCTCGGCGTCCAGCACTTCGGCGGTGGCCTCGGGTTTGTGCCAGTAGCCTTTCATGATCTGCGGGCCTTTGATACACAGCTCGCCGCGCTCGCCCATCGGCTGCTCGACGCCCTCGTCATCGATGACTTTCAGCAGCGTACCCGGCACCGGCAGGCCGACCGTGCCCAGGCGCGACTTTTCGCCATACGGGTTGGTGCAGGCCACCGGCGAGGTTTCGGTCAGACCGTAACCTTCGGTAATGCGGCAACCGGTGATCTGCTCCCAGCGCTCGGCGGTGGCCTTGACCAGCGCGGTACCGCCGGAGTTGGTCAGCTTGAGGCTGGAGAAATCCAGGGTCTTGAAGTCCGGGTGATCCATCAGCGCGACGAACAACGTATTCAGCCCGAGCAACGCCGAGAAGCGCCAGGTCTTCAGTTCCTTGATGAAGCCTGCGATGTCTCGCGGATTGGTGATCAGCACGTTGTGGTTGCCGGAAACCATCATGCACATGCAGTTCGCGGTGAAGGCATAGATGTGATAAAGCGGCAGCGGCGCCACCATCACCTCCTGCCCTTCACGCAGCAGTGGCTGACCGTCAGGCCCCAGTTGGGCGAGACAGGCGCGCACTTGTTGCATGTTCGCCACGAGGTTGCCGTGGGTCAGCATCGCGCCCTTGGCCAGCCCGGTGGTGCCGCCGGTGTATTGCAACACGGCGATGTCGTCGAGGCTGACTTTCAGCGGTTTGATTCCCAAACCACGGCCCAGGCGCAGCGCACTCTTGAACGAGATGGCCTGCGGCAGCGAATAGTCCGGGACCATTTTCTTCACTTTGCTGACCACAGTGTTGATCAGCCAGCCCTTGGCGGTGGGCATCAGATCGCCCATTTTCGCTTCGATCAGGTATTGCAGGTCGGTGTCCGGCAGCACTTCCTGGACCTTCTGCCCGAACATGTTCAGGTACACCAGCGCCCGGGCACCGGAGTCCTTGAACTGGTGGCGCATCTCGCGCGCGGTGTACAGCGGGTTGGTGTTGACCACGATCAGCCCGGCGCGCAAGGCGCCGAACACGGCAATCGGATATTGCAGCACATTGGGCATCTGCACCGCGATGCGATCCCCCGGCACCAGATCGGTGTGGGCTTGCAGGTAACCGGCGAACGCCGCGCTGTAGCGCTCGAGTTCCGCGTAAGTCAGGGTCACGCCCATATTGCTGAAGGCCGGACGGTCCGCGAATTTCTTGCAGGAACGTTCAAACACCTCAATCACCGACTTGAACTCGCCCATGTCGATGTCCAGGGGTACGCCGGCGGGGCGTTTGTCATTCCAGAAATCAGGTTGCATTGTTCTTGTCCTCTTTACCTGAATCGATCCGGGAGCCGCTTTTCTGTGGTTTCGCGCTTACCCCTGAGGGCACAAAGCAAAAAGCGGAGCTTCACGGACACTAGCAGTTATGGCCATTGAGGCAAATAAGGGCAATGGCGACATTGATCGTATGAATCTTCCTGCCGTGGCATGAGCTGATCGGACGCGCTATACAATGCAACGACTGCGGGCCGTAACCGCTCGATCAAAAAGGAATTGCCATGATCCACCGTGCCTTCTGGCTGGACGCGAGTGACCGCAGCCGCCTGTTCGTCAACCAGTGGCTGCCCGCCGCGCCATTGAAAGCAGTCATTTTGCTGGCCCACGGCATGGCCGAACACAGCGCTCGCTACGAAAGGCTGGCGAATGCGTTCTGCGAACAAGGCTACGGTGTGTATGCCCCGGATTTGCGTGGACATGGCAAAACCGCCGAACACGGGACGCTCGGGCATTTCGCCGATGACGACGGCTGGTGCAAAGTGATCGGCGATCTGGCCAGCCTCAATCAGCACATCGGCCAGCAGCATCCCGAGGTACCGATTATCCTGCTCGGGCACAGCATGGGCAGCTACCTCGCCCAGGGTTACCTGCTGCATCACAGCGCCAGCCTGCACGGGGCGATTCTCAGCGGTTCGAATTTTCAGCCTGTCGCGCTTTACGGCGCGGCGCGGCAAATCGCCCGTTTCGAAAAACTGCGTCAGGGTGGCAAGGGCCGCAGTGCGTTGATCGAGTGGTTGTCGTTCGGCTCGTTCAACAAAAAATTCAAGCCGGCGCGCACGCCGTTCGACTGGCTGAGCCGCGATCCGGTGGAGGTCGATCTGTATGCCAACGACCCATTGTGCGGCTTCCGCTGCACCAACCAATTGTGGATCGACTTGCTCGGCGGCTTGCAGCAGATCAGCAAAGCGTCCAATCTCGCGCAGATCGACCCGGGCCTGCCGCTGCTGGTGATCGGCGGTGAATGTGATCCGGTGAGCGAAGGCAAGCGTCTGACAGATCTGGCCGAAGCGTTGCGCGAGGCCGGCAGCCAGAACCTGCAACTGAAGATCTACCCGCAGGCACGGCACGAATTGTTCAATGAAACCAATCGCGACGAAGTGATTGCCGATGTGCTGGCCTGGATCGACCAGGCGCTGAGCCATCGCCGCCCTCATCGCAGCGAATAATTTTTTGTGGATTCACTTTAATCCGTCACAGGAATCAAGACCGATGACCCAGGTTACCAACATCCCTTACGAAGCCCTCGAAGTCGGCCAGACCGCCAGCTACAGCAAGACGGTGGAAGAGCGCGACATTCAGCTGTTCGCCGCGATGTCCGGCGACCACAACCCGGTGCACCTGGATGCCGAGTTCGCCGCCGCCAGCATGTTCAAGGAACGCATCGCCCATGGCATGTTCAGCGGTGCGTTGATCAGCGCGGCCGTAGCGTGCGAGCTGCCTGGGCCGGGCACCATCTACATCGGTCAGCAGATGAGCTTTCAGAAGCCGGTGAAGATTGGCGATACCCTGACCGTGCGTCTGGAAATTCTCGAGAAATTGCCGAAGTTTCGCGTGCGCATCGCCACTCGCGTGTTCAATCAGCGTGATGAATTGGTGGTGGATGGCGAGGCCGAGATTCTCGCGCCGCGCAAGCAACAGACCGTGACCCTGCCGACGTTGCCGGCGATCAGCATCGGCTGATGGAAAAGACGCAGCCTTCGGCAGCTCCTGCCCTGGAATGCGATCCCCTGTAGGAGCTGCCGCAGGCTGCGATCTTTGGCTTTTCCCTCTCGCATAAAAAACGCCAGACTAGCTGGCGTTTTTTATAACCTGCAAACGCTTACGAACGCGCGCGAGCCTGGTTACGCAGGGCTTTCACCTGGTCGTGATTGCGTTGCACGCCGTGGTACTGACGCTCAACCAGGTCACGGATGCCGACCAGGTTGTGTTTGTTGATTTTCTCGATGGCTTCACGATAAGCCTTGAGTGCATGGTCTTCACCGCGCTCGGCTTCGTTCAGTACAGCCTCTTCATCCTTGCCGGTGAACATGGCTTTGACGTCGACCCAGCGACGGTGCAGGTCACCGCTGACGCTGGTAGAGGTTTCAGGATCACCGCCCATCGAGCGCACGGTAGCCTGCAGTTCGGCAGCGGCAGTGGCGCAATCGGCAGAACGCTTGGCGAACAGCGCTTTGAGTTCTGGATGCTTGATGTCTTCGGCGCAAGTCTTGAACCCTTCCTGACCGTCCTTGCTGGTTTCGATCAGGTCGTTGAGTACAGAGATGGCTTCTTTGTTCATGTCAGTCATTTTTCAATTCCTTGCGGTTGGTTGAAGATGCAAGGGTTATTGCAGTGTGCGTGCCAGCTTTTTGATAAAAAATAAATCCTTATTTTTCAATAACCTAAAGATATTTGAACTATCTGTATCACGGTTATTTGCATGATCTGTCATTTGGCCTGCATGCAGAATGCCTGTATTTTCCAGAGTGTTCCGAAGCCAGATGATTGCCCCTGATGAATCCTGAAAAACTCGAACTGCTGATCACCCGTGAAATGCCCTTTGGCAAGTACAAGGGCCGGATCATCGCCGACCTGCCGGGCCCTTATTTGAACTGGTTCGCTCGCGAAGGCTTCCCTCACGGCGAGCTCGGCGGACTGTTGGCGCTGATGCAGGAAATCGACCATAACGGTCTGTCGGAGCTGCTTGAACCGCTACGCGCCAAACACGGCAAACCCGCCCCGCGCCACTGAAGCGCCCTCCCCCCAAACCGAGTCGACCATGCCTGACAACACCCGCCGCGCCCGTGACGAAGCATTCTGGCAAACCTTCGCCGATCGCTACGAAGCACAAACCGGTCCGCTGAACCTGGAAAACGGCTACTTCGGACGCATGTCGCGCACGGTGATCGAGGACTACCAGCGCAACATCGAGCTGATCAACACCCGCAACTCGGTGTATGTGCGCCAGCGTTTCGAGCAACACGACAGCCTCGACATCCGCGCGCAACTGGCCGAGACGATCGGCGTGCGCGCGCAGAGCATCGCCTTCACCCGCAACGCCAGCGATGCGCTGCAGTCGCTGATCCGCAATTACAATCGCCTGCAGCCGGGCGATCAGGTGCTGATCTGCGACCTGGAATACGACACGGTCAAAGGCGCCATGCGCTGGCTGGCGCGCCATCGCGGTGTGGAGGTGATCGAGATCAGCCACACCCATCCGGCCACTTTCGACAGCCTGCTGGATACCTATCGCGAAGCCTTCGTCCGCTATCCAAAACTCAAGCTGATGGCCCTGACCCACGTAACTCATCGCACGGGGCTGGTGATGCCGGTGCAGGCTATCGCTGCGCTGGCGAAACAACATGACGTAGACATCATTCTCGACGGCGCCCACGCCCTCGGCCAGATAGAGTTCAACCTTGAAGCCTTGGGGATCTCGTTCGCTGGCTTCAATCTGCACAAATGGATTGGCGCACCGTTGACTCTGGGTTTTCTGTACATCGCCCCGCAGCGCCTTGCCGACATTGATCCGGACATGGGCGAAATGCATTTTCCAGCCAGCGACATCCGCGCGCGCACACCGTACAGCACACCGAACATTCCGGCACTGATGTCCCTGCCGCTGGCGCTCGAGGAGCATCGTTCGCTCGGCGGCGCAGCAGCCAAGGGCGCGCGACTGAATTACCTGCGCAACCTGTGGGTCAGCGCCGTGCGCCACTTGCCGGGGATCGAAGTGATGACCCCGGACGATCCGCGCTTGTATGGCGGCATCACCTCGATGCGCTTCACTCGCCACACCGATCAACAGGCGATGGTCGAACGCCTGCTCGATGAGTACAACTTGTTCACCGTGGTGCGTAACGGTGCGGCGAGCGGGCCGAGCATCCGTATCACTCCGGGATTGACCACCACGGCGGCTGACATGCAGTTGCTGACCCGTGCACTCAACGAGCTGCGCTGATCCGTTCACACAGTGTACTTGTCGAAGTCCTCGGGCTTGATCTGCGACGAGGCGGCAAAGGTGTCGATGCCGATGGTCAGGTGGCCGAAAAAACCGTCCTCGTGCGATTCACGCCCGATCGGCCACACCGTCAAGGTTGAGCCCTCGCCGCCCATATTGGCGTAGTAGCTGTCCTCGGCATTGTTCAACGGTGCAGAGGCCCGCCCGCGATAGTCCCGGGCATTGAGCACGGCGCGTGACACCACCTCGGGAAAATACAGCTGACCGACCCAGGCCACGTTGCGCTCATCCAGATATTCACGGCCGGTAACCATGCGCACGGCCACATGAATGTGCAGCGCCCGACCGGCATAGAACCCCGGATAGATGGTGGTGAAGCGCGCCCGTCCCTGCTGATCACAGAACTGGCTGCCGCGCAGGTAGGTGTCATCATCGGTACGCGGGATCGAGCCGATGGCATCGGTGTCGACCTCCCGATCCGGATTGATCCGGCTCCACCCCGAATAGGCGCCCCGCGCATTGCAGTGCCAGATATCCACCAGCGCGCCGCTCACCGGCTCACCGGTCATCGCGTCGACGATCGTCAGGCGCAGCAACAGTGGCAGGCCCTCGGCGCCCTCGCTGATATTGCGTCGCAGTAATTTGGGATTGCGGAAATACGGCCCGGCGATCTGCTCGGGCGCCAGTTGATACACCGGTTGGGGTGTTGCGGCTGAAATATCTCGTTCCATGACACGTTCTCTCTTCCATAAGATGAACGCAGATTAACGGCGCACGCCGCTCTCGGTGCGGTAACTATGTATCGCAGCGTAACGGTGATCCCGGACGCCCCCACTGTAGGAGCTGCCGTAGGCTGCGATCTTTTGATCTTGATTTAAAAAAAACAACATCAAAAGATCGCAGCCTGCGGCAGCTCCTACAGGGGTTGGATTTTCTTCGGGCAAAAAAAACGGTGCACCGACCAAGCGCACCGTAAAGCCGTAGAACACACAACGAAGTGTCAGGTAAAACGTTTAGTCCAGCATTGCCAGGGCCTCGGCGGTGCATTCCTGAATGCGCGCCCAGTCGCCGTTCTTGATCCACTCCGGATCGAGCATCCAACTGCCGCCCACGCACATGACGTTTTTCAGCGCCATGTAGCTCTTGATATTGGCCGGGCCGACGCCACCGGTCGGGCAGAATTTCACTTCGCCGAACGGGCCGCCGAGGGCCTTGATCGCTGCCACGCCACCGCTGACTTCCGCCGGGAACAGTTTGAAGCGGCGATAGCCCAGGCCATAGCCTTCCATAATGCCGGAGGCATTACTGATGCCTGGCAGCAGCGGAATCGGGCTATCGACGCTGGCTTCGAGCAGGTCACGGGTGATACCCGGGGTGACGATGAACTGCGAACCCGCCGCTTCAGCCGCCGCAAGCATGTTACGGTCGAGCACGGTGCCGGCACCGGTCACCAGTTCCGGACGCTGCTCACGCAGGATCTGGATCGCCTTGAGACCGAACTGCGAACGCAGGGTCACTTCCAGCGCGGTCAGGCCACCGGCGGCCAGGGCGTCGGCCAGCGGCAGCACATCCTGTTCACGGGCAATGGTGATCACCGGCAGGATCCGCGCCTTGGCGCAGAGGCTGTCGATCAGGGCAACTTTGTCCGCCATGGAAACGGTCGGGGATGGGGTTGTCATAGCGGCTGTTCCTTGGCTCATGGGCACCAGTAGATCTCTAACGTAGGTTGCAGAAACGCGCGCACCGGCATGGCCGCGACGTCGTCGGATGCCAGTGCGGCATTCAGTGTGGTCAGTTTCGATTGACCGGAAATCGACAGAATCTTGTGCTTCGCCGAAGCCAGCAGTGCGCGGCTCATGGTCAGGCGTTGACGCGGTACGCTCGGCGCCAGCATCGGCCAGCAGCGACGGCTGCCGTCAACCTGCAAGGCTTCACTCAGGTTCGGGCTGTCGGGGAACAGCGACGCGGTGTGACCGTCATCGCCCATGCCCAGCACCAGCACGTCAATCGGCGGCAATTCGGCAAGCAAGCGGTCGGCCTGCTCCGCAGCCTGCTCGACGTTGGCCGCCGCGCTGTAGAGGCTGAGGAACTGCGCCTTGGCGGCCGGGCCCTTGAGCAGGTACTGCTTGAGCAGACCAGCGTTGCTGTCGGCGTGTTCGACGGGTACCCAGCGCTCGTCGGCGAGGGTCACGACGACCTTCGACCAGTCCAGCTCCTGCTTGGCCAGGTGCTGGAAAAACGCCACCGGACTGCGACCGCCAGAGACCACCAGTACTGCGTTGCCGCGTGCCGAAATGGCATCGCTCAGTTGCTTGGCGACATTCAGCGCCAGACCTTCGGCCAACAGCACCGGACTCTTGAACTGGTGAGCGTGGACGCCCGCAGGCAGTTTCACGTCAGATATCGCCATACCACGACCTCCCGTCCCGCGTGATCAGTGCAATCGAACTCATCGGCCCCCACGACCCGGCCGCATACGGCTTGGGCGCGTCACCGGATTTTTTCCAGCCGGCGATCAACTGATCACACCACTTCCACGCGGCTTCGATTTCATCTTTACGGACAAACAGGTTCTGATTGCCGTTCATCACTTCCAGCAACAACCGCTCGTAGGCGTCGGGGATCCGCGCACTGCGCCAGGTGTCGGAGAAATTCAGTTGCAGCGGGCCGCTGCGCAGTTGCATGCCCTTGTCCAGGCCTTGCTCCTTGGTCATCACACGCAAGGAAATGCCTTCGTCCGGTTGCAGACGGATGATCAGTTTGTTGCTGATCTGCAGGCGTTGCTCCGGCGCGAAAATGTAGTGAGACGGTTCCTTGAAGTGAATGACGATCTGCGACAGCTTCTGCGGCATGCGCTTGCCGGTCCGCAGGTAGAACGGCACGCCGGCCCAGCGCCAATTGCGGATGTCGGCACGCAGGGCGACGAAGGTTTCGGTGTCGCTCTGGGTATTGGAATTCGGTTCTTCGAGGTAGCCCGGTACGGACTTGCCTTCGCTGTGCCCGGCGATGTACTGACCGCGCACCACTTGCGTGGTCAGGCCTTCCGGACTGATTGGCGCCAGGGCCTTGAGCACCTTTACCTTTTCGTCACGGATGCTGTCGGCGGACAGGTCGGCCGGCGGGTCCATGGCGATCAGGCACAGCAGCTGCAACAGGTGATTCTGGATCATGTCGCGCAGCTGGCCGGCCTTGTCGAAGTAGCCCCAACGGCCTTCGATGCCGACCTTCTCGGCCACGGTGATTTCCACGTGGGAGATGTAATTCTGGTTCCACTGGGTTTCGAACAGGCTGTTGGCGAAACGCAGGGCGATCAGGTTCTGGACGGTCTCTTTGCCCAGGTAGTGGTCGATGCGATAGGTGCGGTTCTCCGGGAAAAACTGCGCCACGGCGTCGTTCACCTTGCGCGAGGATTCCAGATCGGAGCCGATCGGCTTTTCCAGGACCACGCGGGTGTTTTCTGCCAGACCGACTTTTGCCAGGTTCTCGCAGATCGCGCCGTACACCGCTGCCGGTGTGGCGAAGTAGGCAATCATGCGTTGCGCGCTGCCGGCCGCTTCAGCCAGCGCGACGTAATCTTCAGCCTTGAGGAAGTCGACATGCAGATAGCTCAGGCGCGCGAGAAAGCGCTCGGCCACCGCCTCGTCCAGCTCTTTGCCGACGTAACGGCGCAATTCGGCGGCGATAAACGCCAGGTGCTGCTGCTCGGAGCCGGGTTCACGGGCCAGCGCAATAATGCGCGTGTTCTCGTGCAACAGGTCGGCGCCATCGAGGTGATAAAGGGCAGGAAACAGCTTGCGCAGGGCCAGATCGCCCAGAGCGCCGAACAAGGCAAAGGTGCACGGTTCAACCGTAATCGAAGGCATGATGTTTGTTCTTTTATCAAGTTAAGCTACAAATACCTTTTTTCAAGGCATCACTCAAGGGAAAATGTAGTAATAACCACAACATTTTCGCAAAATACAGATTCCGAGTGGTGGTCGGTCGGAGCCATCAGTAGGATAGGCCACCGTCACGGGCCACATCAAAGGCCCAATTTGCATAGCCCGGCGCACCTTTGCGCAGGTGAATTAGGAATTCCATATGGACCGCGTGCGAAATTTACTGGAACAGATCCAGAGTCGCCTTGAAGAGCTGAACAAGGCCGAACGCAAAGTCGCCGAGGTGATCCTGCTCAACCCGCAGCAGGCCACCCGCTTCAGCATCGCCGCCCTCGCCCAAGCCGCGTCGGTGAGCGAGCCGACGGTCAACCGTTTCTGCCGTTCGTTCGGTGTCAGCGGCTACCCTGAACTCAAGCTGCAACTGGCGCAGAGCCTGGCCAGTGGCGCGGCGTATGTCAGCCGCGCGGTGGAGGCCGATGACAATCCCGAGGCGTACACGCAAAAGATTTTCGGCAGCGCCATCGCTTCGCTGGACAGCGCTTGCCAGGCGCTCGATCCGAACCTGATCAGCCGCGCCGTCGACCTGTTGATCCAGGCGCGGCAGATCCACTTTTTCGGCCTCGGTGCTTCGGCTCCGGTGGCGCTGGATGCGCAGCACAAATTCTTCCGTTTCAATCTCGCCGTCACCGCGCATGCGGATGTGCTGATGCAGCGGATGATTGCGTCAGTGGCGCACACCGGCGAACTGTTCGTGATCATTTCCTACACCGGGCGCACCCGCGAACTGGTGGAAGTGGCGCGCATCGCCCGGGAGAACGGCGCTTCGGTGTTGGGCCTGACCGCGGAGAATTCGCCGCTGGCCAAGGCCAGTACCCTGAGCCTGAACATTCCGCTGCCGGAAGACACCGACATCTATATGCCGATGACTTCGCGGATCATTCAATTGACCGTGCTGGATGTGCTGGCGACCGGCATGACATTGCGTCGCGGGGTGGATTTCCAGCCGCATCTGCGCAAGATCAAGGAGAGCTTGAATGCCAGCCGGTATCCGGTGGGTGACGAGTTCAACTGAGGCCTGATAATTCTTTATTGAATGATCCGGCCACATCGCGAGCAGGCTCGCTCCCACATTTTGAATGCATTTCCCTGTGGGAGCGAGCCTGCTCGCGAAGAGGCCAGTCGCTTCACCGCATGGCTTTGAATCAGGCAGCAGCCCACGCCTGCAAGCTCAGATGCGCCTTCTCCCCCGGCGCCAGATGCAGGCTGTCGGTACCGCCCGCCGCCGCTTCGACACAGACAAACTCCGCCACTTCATCCCAGCTCACCCCCAGCAATGGTCGCGAGCCAGGATGCCAGACCACGGTGTCGCCGCTGCCACCGGTATCGATGCACAATTCGCGCTGCCAGGCATGATCCTTGAGCTGCAATTCGCCGTCGTGCTGGAACACCCGCTGACAACCGCCCTCCACGCGCAACTCACCTTCCTGCTGGCAGGACTGGCGACTCAACTGGTCATAACCCTGCGCCCCTTCGAGCCCAGACAGCGCTATCTCACCGACATCGCCAATACGCCAGTAAGCATGCAAAGCCTGGCTCAACTGGCACGGCATGTCGTCCTGATGCTCGGTGCTCAGGCGTAACTCCATGCGTTCACCGAGATGCGCATGCAGGTCGACCTGCCAGTCGCACAGCTGCAATTGCCAATGCAGGCGCACGCCATCCTCGGCACTGCTGCTGTCGATCAGTTTCCAGTCGAGCAGTCGCGCCCAACCGTGAGAGGGCCAGGCGTTTTCGCTCGGATGGCGGCCATACCACGGCCAGCACACCGGCACACCACCGCGAATGGCGCCCACGTGCGGCCACTTCGCCGCGCACCACAACCACGGTTTCTGCCCGCGCGGCTGAAAGTGCAGCAACTGCGCGCCCTGCCGACTGAACACCGCCTGACACAGCGGATGGTCGATCACCAGCACATCGCGCATCTGATAGCGCTCCCAGGCAAACACCGGTCGTTCGCGCAGGGATTTGAAGAAGCGTTGCAGCGGATGCTCATGCATTGGCCACGGTCCTGAAAATCATGGGGGTACTCAACAATCCACATTGCTCTTGTGGCAAGGGAGCTTGCTCCCGCTGGGCTGCGAAGCGGCCCCAAAACCATTCACTGCGGTGTGTCATTTAAACCTCATCATCAGGATTTACGACTGCTGCGCAGCCGAGCGGGAGCGAGCTCCCTCGCCACAAATGGGTACGACACAAACCTTGTATACGAGTGTCGCAAAAAAAAGCGGACAGCCTGGGCTGTCCGCAAATATGCGCACATGGAGAGGAGCTTATCGCAGACGCGTCAGAACGTAGACTGAATTTTCAGGCCAGCGACCAAAGCGTTGTCCACGGCATCAACACCGCCCGGGTGAGTGATGTACTGCAGGTTAGGACGCACGGTCAGCCAGTTGGTGACGTGGAAGCCGTAGTTGATCTCGTAGTTGTATTCGGTTTCACGAATCGGCGAGAACACCGGATTGTCGTAATCCGAGACACCGTTGGAGGCATTCAGCAGTTCGGCGTTTTTCTTCACGTCATCGTTGACGTGGATACGCGCCGCGCCAATGCCGACGTCATCCTTCGGACGGGCGTCGAACGGGCCTTTGTAGACAAACATCACCGACTGGTAGTTATCGATGAAGTTGGTGTCCTTGTCGTGGAAGGTCGCGTTGGCGGCAATGTTCAGACCGCGGCTGGCATCACCGTTGTGGCTGGTGAGTTGCTGCTGCGCGACGAACCAGTAGCCGTGTTTGCTGCTGTGGGTCTTGTAAGCGTCGCCAGTGGTCGCTGCGTCGAAACCGTTGACGTCTTCACGCACGTCATTGGCGTCAGCGGTGCTCTTGTAGTAACCGATGCGGTATTCGCCCGGCAGGCTGTTGACCTTCGGCGACCAGACCAGTTCGACTGGCAGAACAGTCCCTTTGGTGCCGCTGCCGCTGAGCTTGAAGCCGTTGCCGTGTTCCAGCTGCGACGGGTTCTGGTTGTACGCACCGATCTGCGCGTAGAGCTCGTCGTTGATATTGTACTTCACGCGGATCGCGGCCTGGCTGACCGGCCAGTTGTACCAGATGTTGGTCGCCCAGTTACCCACTTGCGAGCCGCAGAACGCCAGGTTCTGGAAGTCGCACGGGAAGGTGTTGAAGTCTTCGCCCTCACCGAAGTAACCGGCCTTGACGTCGAGTTTGTTGTCGAAGAACTGGTGCTGAATCCACAACTGGGTCAGACGCACCATGTGGCCACGGCCGTAGACTTCCTGCGAAGACGACAGAGTGCCGGCACGCGGATCGCCAATACGATCGTTGGAGATGTTCTGACCGTTACGGTTGGTCAACTGGATCTTGGCCTGAGTGTTGTCCCAGCCCCAGAGTTTTTGCAGGTCCAGCGCCACGCCCAGACCGAACTGATCGCTGTAGCGACCGGTCTTGTCGTCGTTGTAGCCGCCATGCAGGTTGGCACCCATTTCCCCAACGTAGTCGGCCTTGATGTCGATACCCTGCTCGATCAGCTTGGTCCGCTCGCCACCCCAGTCACCGGTCATCCATTTCGAATCGGAGCTGAACGCATCCGCAGCCATTGCATTGCCGGCCAGCACCAATGCCGCCGCGGCTGACACTTGGCAGATCAACCGGGCATTGACGTGTTTCTTTTTCATCCCTACATCCTCGTCTTTATTGTTATTAACTGTTTTTTTCCAACGCGGTTTACATAAATTGCGATGGATTACAGGCCATCCACCGCGTGCTCCCTTGTGGGAGCGAGCCTGCTCGCGAATGCGATGTATCAGGTGACATCAATGCTGGATGTCAGACCGCTTTCGCGAGCAGGCTCGCTCCCACATTTGTTCCTCAGCGACCTTTGAACTGCGCGACATTTGCCGACCGCGCTTCGGTCTGCGCCTGGCCCGCAACGCCCAGACGCTCGCCAGTGTTGGCATCGAACAACAACACTTTCGACGGATCGAATTGCAGGGTCAGGGTTTCGCCCACCTGCGGCGCCACGTCCGGTGCCAGGCGGCAGCAGACCTTGGTTTCGTTCAGGTTGACGAACACCAGGGTGTCCGGACCGGTCGGCTCGGTGACCTGCACTTCGGCCTTGATGCTCGGCAGGCCATTGCCCTCGCCGTTCGCCAGGACAATCTGTTCCGGGCGCAGGCCGAGGATCACTTCGCGATCTTCCAGCCCTGCATCCTGCATGCTCATCGGCAGTTCGCAACGGGCCTGGCCGCTGTCGAGCAGCGCCAGCAGACGACCGTCCTTGCGTTGCAGACGCAGCGGGATGAAGTTCATCGGCGGCGAACCGATGAAGCTCGCCACAAACAGGTTGGCCGGGTCGTTGTAGATCTCTTTCGGCGTGCCGAACTGCTGAATGATGCCGTCCTTCATCACCGCCACCTTGTCGCCCAGGGTCATCGCTTCGATCTGGTCGTGGGTCACGTAAACGGTGGTGGTTTTCAGACGCTGGTGCATCAGTTTCATTTCGGTGCGCATCTCGACGCGCAGCTTGGCGTCGAGGTTCGACAACGGTTCGTCGAACAGATAGATCTTCGGCCGCCGCGCCAACGCACGGCCCATTGCCACACGCTGTTGCTGACCACCGGAGAGCTGGCCCGGCTTGCGGTTGAGCAGGTGTTCGATCTGCAGCAGCTTGGCCACGCGCGCGACTTCTTCGTCGATCGCCGACTGGCTCATCTTGCGAATTTTCAGACCGAACTCGATGTTCTCGCGCACGCTCATGGTCGGGTACAGCGCATAGGACTGGAACACCATGGCGATGTCGCGATCCTTCGGGCTCATGCCGCTGACGTCCTGGTCGCCGATCATGATCGCGCCACCGGTGATGGTCTCCAGGCCCGCGATGCAGTTCATCAGGGTCGACTTGCCGCAGCCCGACGGGCCGACCAGGATCAGGAATTCACCGTCCTTGATCGACAGTTCGATGTTCTTCAGGGTGTCCGGCAGGCCGGCACCGTAGGTCTTGTTGACGTTGCGAAGTTCGAGCGTTGCCATGATTACCCCTTGACTGCGCCGGCCGTCAGCCCGCGCACGAAATACTTGCCTGCGACCACATAGACCAGCAGGGTCGGCAGGCCGGCGATCATCGCCGCTGCCATATCAACGTTGTATTCCTTGGCGCCGGTGCTGGTGTTGACCAGGTTGTTCAGCGCCACCGTGATCGGTTGCGAATCACCGCTGGAGAACACCACACCGAACAGGAAGTCGTTCCAGATCTGGGTGAACTGCCAGATCAGGCAAACCATGATGATCGGGGTCGACATCGGCAGAATGATCTGCCGGAAAATCGTGAAGAAACCCGCGCCATCCAGCCGTGCTGCTTTGATCAGCGCATCGGGAATGCTCACGTAGTAGTTGCGGAAGAACAGCGTGGTAAACGCCAGACCATAGACCACGTGCACGAACACCAGGCCGGTGGTGGTGCTCGCCAGGCCCATCTTGCCGAGGGTGAACGAGGCCGGCAGCAGCACGGTCTGGAACGGCAGGAAGCAACCGAACAGCAGCAGACCGAAGAACAGCTGCGAACCGCGGAAGCGCCAGAACGACAGCACGTAACCGTTCAACGCGCCAATGGCAGTGGAGATGACCACGGCCGGCACGGTGATCTTGATCGAGTTCCAGAAGTAACCATCCACCGTGGCCCAGGCCTTGACCCAGCCGATGCCGCTGACCACGGTCGGCCAGCTCAGCAGGTTGCCGGTGCTGATGTCTTCCGGGGTCTTGAAGCTGGTCAGCAGCATCACCACCAGCGGAATCAGGTACAGCAGGACCGCGAGGATCAGCACCGCGTAGATCGCCACACGACTGAGGCTGAACGCGGGTTTGGCAGCGAGACTAGTCATGACGCTTGGTCCTCAGCTCGGAGTACAGGTAAGGCACGATGATCGCGAGAATCGCACCGAGCATCAGAATCGCACTGGCCGAGCCCATGCCCATCTGACCGCGACTGAAGGTGAAGGAGTACATGAACATCGCCGGCAGGTCGGAGGAATAACCCGGGCCACCCGCCGTCATCGCCGCGACCAGGTCGAAGCTCTTGATCGCGATGTGGGCGAGGATCATCACCGCACTGAAGAACACCGGACGCAGGCTTGGCAGCACGACTTTCCAGTAGATGGTCGGCATGCTCGCGCCATCGATCTGCGCGGCACGAATGATCGACTGATCGACCCCACGCAGGCCGGCAAGGAACATTGCCATGATGAAGCCCGAGGCTTGCCACACGGCAGCGATCACCAGGCAGTAGACCACGCGATCCGGGTCGATCAGCCAGTCCAGACGGAAGCCTTCCCAGCCCCAGTCACGCAACAATTTGTCCAGGCCCATGCCCGGGTTGAGCAGCCATTTCCACGCGGTACCGGTGACGATCATCGAGAGCGCCATCGGGTACAGGTAAATGGTGCGGATAAAGCCTTCGCGACGGATGCGCTGGTCGAGGAACACCGCCAGCAGCACACCGATCACCAGCGTAATGCCGATGAACATGCCACCGAACACCGCGAGGTTCTTGCTCGCCACCCACCAGCGATCGTTGTCGAACAACCGCGCGTATTGCGCCAGGCCGGCCCACTTGTAGTTGGGCAGGAACGTCGAGGTGGTGAACGACAGCACGAACGTCCACAGGATGTAGCCATAGAAGCCCACCAGCACGATGAACATGCTCGGCGCCAGCACCAGTTTCGGTAGCCAGCGCTGCAGTGCATCGAACGGCGAGGCTTTGCTGAACACAGCAACAGAACTCATGGGGAAATCCAGTACAGGGAATAAAAACTACAGTGAGGTCCCTTGTGGGAGCGAGCCTGCTCGCGAAAACGGTGTGTCAGTCGACGGATGTAGCAACTGACATGACGCCTTCGCGAGCAGGCTCGCTCCCACAGGGTTCGAGCCTGCTTTTAGTTATTTGGCCGACTGAACCGCCGCGCCCAGTTTCTTGGCCGCATCGGCCGGGTCGGCTTTCGGGTCGTTGATGTAGTTGGTCACGACATCAAAGAACGCGCCCTGCACCGCCAGCGTGGTCGCCATGTTGTGCGCCATGCTCGGTTGCAGGCCGCCGGACTTGGCGTCAGCCAGGAAGTCCTTGGCAGCGGTCTGTGCGCAGGAGTCGAAACCGAGTTTGTCCATGTTGTTCAACATGTCGTTACGTACCGGGATCGAGCCTTTGTTGATGCTGAAGACTTTCTGGAAGTTTTCCCCCAGCACGACTTTGGCGATGTCTTGCTGACCGGCCGCAGTGCCTTTGTCTTTCTGCTTGAACACCGCCAAGGAGTCGATGTTGTAGGTGAACGCCTTGTCGGTGCCCGGGAAGGCTACGCACTCGTAATCCTTGCCGGCGACTTTCTTGGCGGCGGTCCATTCGGACTTGGCCCAGTCACCCATGATCTGCATGCCGGCCTTGCCGTTGATGACCTTGGCCGCTTCCAGGTTCCAGTCCTGACCCTTGCCGTCGGCGTCCATGTAGGTCGCGACTTTCTTCAGCTCGGTCAGCGCCTTGACCATTTCCGGGCCGGTCAGCGCCTTGTTGTCCAGGTCGACCAGGGCTTTCTTGTAACCATCAACGCCCATGACCGAGAGCACCACGGCTTCGAACACGGTGCTGTCCTGCCAAGGCTGACCGCCGTGAGCCAGCGGGATGAAGCCCGCAGCCTTGAGCTTGTCGCCGGCGGCGTAGAATTCTTCGAGGGTGGTCGGGTTCTTGGTGATGCCGGCTTTCTTGAAGACTTCCGGGTTGATCCACAGCCAGTTCACGCGGTGAATGTTCACCGGTACGGCCACGTAATCACCATCGTACTTCACGGTATCGGAGACTTTCTTGTCGAGCAGGCTGTCCCACTTCTCTTCTTTGGCCACGTCCTTCAGGACGTCGGTGTCGAGCAGACCGGTGGAGGCCCATTCCTGAATATCCGGGCCTTTGATCTGGGCCACGCCCGGCGGGTTGCCGGCCACGGCGCGGCTCTTCAGCACGGTCATGGCCGTGGCACCGCCACCGCCGGCGACAGCGCCGTCTTTCCAGGTGAAACCGTCTTTTTCAACTTGCGCCTTGAGCACATCGACAGCGGCTTTTTCGCCACCGGACGTCCACCAGTGCACGACTTCGACCGAACCTTTGGATTCGGCAGCGGACACACTGAGAGGCAGAATTGCGAGCGGGAACAGGGAGGCGACAGAAATGACAGTAGCGAGGCGAGAAATCGCATTCATCTGAGATGTACCTTTCTTGTTGTTATGCATGCAAGTCTGGTGCTTGCGCTGCACAGGAGTTTAAACAGGACGATTCCCTTCGCAGGTAACGAAGGGACGCGCGAATGTCACCACATGGTTACACAGGAACAGCCCGGGATATTTGCGCCAGAGCCGTTGCCATACTCGGTGACAAGGGTAGACGAGGGATCAACACCGCTTGCCACGCGTGGTAGAGATCGGGTTTGCCCGGCCAGATATCGGCGCTCGGACGGTTTTGCGGATCGAGTTCGTGGTGCCAGCTGCCATCGCAGCGATCGATGAAATGGCCTTCACAGAATTCCCAGAACAGCCGGTACCAGGTCTCGTATTGCGCATCACCGGTGCGTTTGAGCAAGGCGCTGGCCGCCGCGCTGGCTTCGGCATGGGTCCAGTGCAGACGATGACGCACCACGGCTTTGTTGTCCCAGTCGAGGGTGTAGACGATGCCCGGCGCGCCATCGACATCCCAGCCGTGTCGGCAGTTCTGCTCGAAGAGTTTTTGCGCATCGGTCGCCAGCCAGCCCGGCGTGAGCATCCCGGCCTGGACCCGCGCCGCTTCGAGGTGCAGCAACAGTCGCGCCCACTCGAAACCGTGGCCCGGGGTGGTGCCGTAAGGGCGGAAGCCGTCAGCCGGATTGTCGTGGTTGTACTCGCGCAGCGGTTGCCAGTCGCGGTCGAAGTGTTCGATGACCATGTAGCCGTTGGCGGCGGCGTGACCGTGGATAACCCGCTCGACAATGCGCTGCGCACGCACCAGCCAACGCGGGTCTTCAGTGACATCGGCCAGCGCGAGGAATGCTTCGGTGGCGTGCATGTTGCTGTTGGCGCCGCGATAGGCCTCTTCTTCGCGCCAGTCGCGATTGAAGAATTCGCGCATGGCGCCCTCTTCTTCGCTCCAGAAATACGTGTCGATGATGTCGATCGCATCATCCAGCAATGCCTGGGCGCCGGGACGTTGCGCGACCACCGCCGAGCTGGCCGCGAGCGCGACAAAGGCATGCAGATAGGCATTCTTGCCGGTGTTGCCATCGCGGTGTTCGGCGACCGCAAACCAGCCGCCGTGCAGCGCATCCCGCAATGGACCACGCAGGGCCGCAATGCCGTGATCAACCAGTTCGGCAAACCCCGGCAGGC
This sequence comes from Pseudomonas sp. IT-P260, assembly GCF_949768395.1. NCBI lineage: Bacteria > Pseudomonadati > Pseudomonadota > Gammaproteobacteria > Pseudomonadales > Pseudomonadaceae > Pseudomonas > Pseudomonas sp. IT-P260. The sequence goes on along the minus strand of NZ_CATKPO010000039.1, from coordinate 406,988 downwards.
CCTGAATGTGGGCCATGGCGAAGCTGTGGGTCATGCGCGCGGTGTTCATGGTTTCGGCTTGCGCGTGCGCCGGCAGATGGCCGCGCTCGTCGAGGTTGCCGAAACCTTCCGGGAGTCTTGAAGCCTTGGCAAAGTCCAGCAAACGCAGGCCTTCGTCGGCGAGCCATTGCTGGTGGGCAGGGGCATTCAGCCAACTGCTGAAGCCTGGGTGAAAGGTGTCCATGAGTGGCCCTTTTTTGTTGTTATGACTGCGGGCAGTCTAAACAACGGGCCGGGGTGGGCTTGTAACGAAGGGGACGGGTTTTGTCACCAGCTCGTGACACTTGTGTTCGATGGACCGACGCCTTCGCGAGCAGGCTCGCTCCCACATTCGACTGCATTCTTTCAGTTGAAACGCAATCAACTTGTGGGAGCGAGCCTGCTCGCGAAGAACGATAACTCGGTCTGACTAATCAACACTGCGCGGCAACTGCAACGTCACCCGCAACCCGCCCTCACGCAGGTTCTGCAACGTCACCTCACCACCATGGCTGTGGGCAATGTTGCGCGCAATGCCCAAACCGAGACCATAGCCTTGCTGCTGCCCGGCCAGGCGAAAGTGCGGCTCGAACACCTGCTCCAGCCGCTGCTCCGGTACGCCCGGGCCTTCGTCGTCGACGTGCAGGACAAACGCGCGCTCATCGTCATCGATGTGCAGGTGCGCGTTCTGCCCGTACTTCAACGCGTTGTCGATGAGGTTGCCGATGCAGCGTTTCAACGCCAAAGGCTTGCCTGGATACGCCGCCAGCGCCTTGCCTTGCAGGGTCACGCGGCCATTACCGTTGGGCGCCAGGTACGGTTCTACGAGGCAGTCGAGTACATGATTGAGATCCACCGGCTCGATGTTCTCGTGGATGTCGGTGTCTTTCACGCATTGCAGCGCGCCCTTGACCAGCAACTCCAGCTCATCCAGATCGCGGCCGAACTTGGCTTGCAGCTGCTCGTCTTCGAGCAACTCGACGCGCAAACGCAGGCGAGTGATCGGCGTGCGCAGGTCATGGGAAATCGCGCTGAACAACTGGCTGCGCTCGGTCAGGTAGCGGCTGATGCGTTCGCGCATGGTGTTGAACGCACGGCCCACTTCCACCACTTCACTACCGCCGCCCTCGGCCACCGGCTCGACATCGGCGCCCAGCGACAGATCCCGCGCCGCCCGCGCCAGACGCTTGAGCGGCCGGCTCTGCCAGTGCACCAGCAAGCCGATAAACAGCAGCAAAAAGCCGCTGGTGAGGACGATGAACCACACCTGCTGCGCCGGCAGGCCTTGCTCTTCAAGACTGGTGTAGGGCTCCGGCAGCAACGAGGCGATGTACAGCCACTCGCCCGGGGCCATTTGAATCTGCGTCACCAGCACGGGCGGATTCACCGGTTCCAGGGTCAACGCGTAATGCGCCCACGAGCGCGGCAGCTCATCGAGTTTCAGCCCGGCATTGAAAATCCGCAGATCCTCGGGGCTGACGAAGGTCACCGAAATATCCGTGTCATGGCCCAGCGACTGGCGCAGCACTTCATCCACCGCTTGAATCACCGCAGCCTTGCGCGGGGTGATCGGCAGCACGTCCATGCCCAGCGGCTTGTCGTTGAGCGTCACCACGAAACGGGTGCCGCCCATGCTGCGCAACTGGTCGAGCACCAATGGCCGATAGGCTACTGGCAACGAGCGGAAATAACTGACGCTGGCGGTCATCGAATGGGCGAGGCTGCGGGCACTGGTGACCAGGCCCTCGAGCTGGGTGGCGCGCAGTTGCGAAACCCAGATCACGCTCGACAAGGTCTGTGCAAACAACACCGCCAAAAGAGTCAGCAGCAGCATGCGCCCGAGCAGCGAACGCGGCACCGGCACTGTGTTGGCGAGCCTGCGCAGCGACTCAGTGAGCATTGCCGGCAACCACATTGGCTGCCAGTTGGTAGCCACTGCCGCGCACGGTGCGGATCAGCCGTGGCGGTTTTTCCGTATCGCGCAGGCGCTGGCGCAAGCGGCTGACGGCCATGTCGACAATCCGGTCGAGCGGCATCAGGTCGCGGCCACGGGTGGCGTTGCCGATGGTGTCGCGGTCGAGAATTTCCTGCGGATGATCGAGAAACAACTTCAGCAACGCGAAGTCGGCGCCGGAGAGAATCACTTCTTCGCCGTCGGTGTGGAACAGTCGATGGCTGACCATGTCCAGCCGCCACTCGTCGAAGGCCAGCACGTCGCTGCCGCTGCGTTCCTGACCGAACTGCGCACGCCGCAGCAAAGCCTTGATTCGCGCTTGCAGTTCACGGGGGCTGAAAGGTTTGCCGAGGTAGTCGTCAGCGCCGAGCTCCAGCCCGATCACGCGGTCGGCTTCGTCGGAACTGGCGGTGAGCATGATGATCGGCACCTGCGCCTGACGCGGATGCTGGCGCACCCAGCGGCACAGGCTGAAACCGTCTTCATCGGGCAGCATCACATCGAGGATCACCAGATCGCTCGGCGCCTCGTTGAGGGCCTGGCGGAAACTGGCGCCATCGGCCGTGGCCCGCACCTGAAACCCGGCGCGGGTCAGGTAGGTTTCCAGCAACTCGCGTATTTCCTGGTCGTCATCGACCAACAATATCGACTTGTTGACTGAGCTCACTTCGAAGGCATCCTTGTTGTTGGAATTGGGGCGGATTATGCCTTAAGCATCGAACTTGCAAACACCACAGAACCCCCTGTGGGAGCGAGCCTGCTCGCGAATCGGTTTTAACATTCAACAGATCTGTTGACTGACACACCGCTTTCGCGAGCAGGCTCGCTCCCACAATAGGATTGCATTTCAGGTCGGGATTGCTTGCTCCAGTGCCACGCCGGCACCGACAAGACCGGAATACGGCGCCGTCACCAGCCACACCGGAATGCCCTTGAAGTAATCACTCATGCAGCCCTTGTCGGCGAAGCTGCGGGCGAAACCGCTTTCGACGAAGAAATCGGCAAAGCGCGGAATCACCCCGCCCACGATGAAGACCCCGCCACGAGCCCCGGTGGTCAGCACGTTGTTGCCGGCCACGCGGCCGAGCCAGCAGCAGAACTGTTCCAGCACTTCCAGCGCGATCGGATCGCCAGCCAGACCGGCCGCGGTAATCGCTTCCGGCGTATCAAGCTTTGGTTCATGCCCATCCACCGCACAGATCGCCCGATACACCCGAGGCAAGCCACCACCGCTCAGCGCCGTTTCTGCGCTGACGTGTCCGATTTCGTCGTGGATGTGCTGCCAGAGCTGGGTTTCACGCGGACTGCTCAGCGGCAGATCGACGTGCCCGCCCTCGCCCGGCAGCGCGGCAAACCGGCCTTCGCCCAGATCGAGCAAGGTACCGACACCCAGCCCCGTGCCCGGACCGATCACCACCGCCGGGCGCAACGGCTCCGGCGTGCCGTCGCAGACCACGCGGAATTCCCCGGGCTGCAAACGGGTCATGCCCAGCGCCATCGCCGAGAAATCGTTGATCAACAGCAGTTGTTCGACCTGCAAGGTCTTGCAGAACGCCGTGCGACTCAAGCGCCAGTGATTGTTGGTGAATTTGAATTCATCCCCACTCACCGGCCCCGCCACCGACAGGCACACCGAACCGATCGAACCCGGCACCAGACCGAGGCCGCTCAGGTACAGGCTGATCGCCTCTTCCGGGCTGGCATGGTCGGCTGTGGCCAGCACCTGAACCGATTCCAGTTGCTGGTTTTTCCACAACGCGAACCGCGCGTTGGTGCCTCCGATATCACCGACCAAAGCCAGTTTCAATTAAGCGTCTCCAGGGCAGAAGTGAAGGCGCTGGCGCCCTGCTCCGCCGAGCTGAAGGCCAAACGCATGAAGCCAAACAGTTCGCGACCGCTGCCGATATTGTTGCCCAACAGGCCTTTGGCGGGTTCGCGCGCTGCAAATTCGGCGGCGTCGACCTTGAGTTCCAAAGTGCCTTTGACGCCATCGACGCGGATGATATCGCCCTCTTGCACCCGCGCCAAAGCACCACCGACATACGCTTCAGGGCTGACGTGAATCGCCGCCGGGATTTTCCCCGACGCGCCGGACATGCGCCCGTCGGTGACCAGCGCGACTTTGAAGCCACGATCCTGCAGCACGCCGAGGAACGGCGTCATCTTGTGCAGCTCGGGCATGCCGTTGGAGCGCGGGCCCTGGAAGCGCATCACCGCGACAAAATCCTTCTCCAGCAAACCGGCCTTGAACGCGTCGGCCAGGTCCTGCTGATCCTGGAACACCATGGCTGGCGCTTCGACGATCTGGTTTTCCAGCGCCACCGCGGAGACTTTCATCACCCCGCGACCGAGGTTGCCTTCCATCACCCGCAGACCGCCCTCGGCGGAAAATGCACGGGCGACCGGACGCAGGATGTTTTCGTCGAGGCTTTCGGTCGGGCCTTCGCGCCACACCAACTCACCGTTATCGAGGAATGGCTCCTTGGTGTACTGGCTCAAGCCGTGGCCGAGCACGGTGTTGACGTCTTCGTGCAGCAGGCCGGCCTCGAGCAGTTCACGGATCAGGAACGACATGCCGCCAGCAGCCTGGAAGTGGTTGATGTCGGCTTTGCCGTTCGGGTAAACGTGGCTCAGGGTCGGCACGACTTCGGAGAGGTCGGCCATGTCCTGCCAGGTCAGCTGGATGCCCGCAGCCATGGCGATGGCCGGCATGTGCAGGGTGTGGTTGGTCGAGCCGCCGGTGGCGTGCAGCGCGACGATCGAGTTGACCAGCGCCTTCTCGTCGACGATTTCGCCGATCGGCATGAAGTTGCCGTTCTGCTTGGTCAGACGCGTGACCTGATGCGCGGCTTCACGGGTCAGGGCATCACGCAGCGGCGTGTTCGGGTTGACGAAAGAGGCGCCCGGCAAGTGCAGACCCATGACTTCCATCAGCAACTGGTTGGTATTGGCGGTGCCGTAGAAAGTGCAGGTGCCCGGGCTGTGGTAGGACTTCATTTCCGATTCCAGCAGCTCTTCGCGGGTCGCCTTGCCTTCGGCGTACTTCTGCCGCACGTCGGCTTTTTCCTTGTTGGAAATCCCCGAGACCATCGGCCCGCCCGGGACGAAGATCGTCGGCAGATGGCCGAAACGCAGCGAGCCCATCATCAGGCCCGGGACGATCTTGTCGCAGATGCCGAGCATCAACGCGCCGTCGAACATGTTGTGCGACAGCGCCACCGCCGTCGACATGGCGATCACTTCGCGGCTCGGCAGGCTCAGCTCCATGCCCGGCTCGCCCTGGGTCACGCCATCGCACATCGCCGGCGTACCACCGGCGAACTGGCCGACCGAGCCGATTTCGCGCAAGGCGTTTTTGATCTGCTGGGGAAACACTTCGTACGGCTGGTGCGCCGAGAGCATGTCGTTATACGAAGAAACAATGGCGATGTTCGCCGAGTTCATCATCCGCAGGCTGTGCTTGTCTTCGCTGCCACATCCGGCCACGCCGTGGGCGAAGTTGGCGCATTGCAGCTTGCCGCGCATCGGCCCGTCAGTGGCGGCGCCGCGAATCAGTGCAAGGTAAGCCTGACGCGTGGCGCGGCTGCGGGCGATAAGCCGTTCGGTGACCTCAAGAACGCGGGGATGCATGTGTAGAACTCCAGGCTAACGGATGTGGCGACCTGATTGTCTATGCTGATCAAACGCCGTTGTTGTTGGAATGACAGACGGCTTTTTTGACCATTCGGACCAGTTGATTCAGGTCACTCGTTGTAGATAAAACAAAATATTGCCACTAAAAAGGCTTGTTTTCTATTTTTATGCGAATAATCTTGTAATTCCAACAACAAAACGACGGCGGCGCTGTTCAATGACTCTTCGAATCGCAATCAATGGTTTTGGCCGCATCGGCCGTAATGTCCTGCGCGCACTGTATACCCAAGGCTATCGACAGGATTTGCAGATCGTCGCCATCAACGATCTGGGCGACAGCGCCATCAATGCCCATCTGCTCAAATACGACACCGTTCATGGCACATTCGACGCCGAAGTGGCCCATGACAATGAGAGCCTGACGGTCAATGGCGACCGCATTGCGGTCAGCGCCATTCGCAACCCGGCCGAGCTGCCATGGGCCGCAGAAAAGATTGACGTGGTGTTCGAATGCACCGGTCTGTTCACCGACCGCGCCAAAGCGGCCGCGCATCTTACTGCCGGCGCGCGCAAAGTCATCATCTCGGCCCCGGCCAAAGGCGCCGACGCTACTGTGGTTTACGGCGTGAACCACGACATTCTGCGCCAGTCGCACCAAATCATCTCCAACGCTTCGTGCACCACCAACTGCCTGGCGCCCGTGGCGCAGGTGCTGCACCGCGAGCTGGGCATTGAAAGCGGTCTGATGACCACGATTCATGCCTACACCAACGACCAGAACCTCACCGACGTCTATCACACCGACCCGTACCGCGCGCGTTCGGCCACGCAGAACATGATCCCGAGCAAGACCGGCGCCGCTGAAGCCGTGGGCCTGGTGCTGCCGGAACTGGCGGGCAAACTGACCGGCATGGCCGTGCGGGTGCCGGTGATCAATGTGTCGCTGGTGGACCTGACTGTGCAGTTGAAGAAGGAAGCCACGGCCGACGAGGTCAACGCGCTGATGAAAGCCGCCAGCCAACACTCGAAAATTTTGGGTTACAACACGTTGCCGCTGGTTTCCAGCGACTTCAACCACAACCCGCTGTCGTCGATCTTCGACGCCAATCACACCAAATCCAGCGGCAAACTGCTGAAGGTGCTGGCCTGGTACGACAACGAATGGGGCTTCTCGAATCGCATGCTGGATAACTGCCTGGCGCTCTGCAACGCGGAGTAACCGACAACTCCTTGTAGGAGCTGCCGAAGGCTGCGATCTTTTGATCTTGTTTTAAAAGCAACATCAAAAGATCGCAGCCTTCGGCAGCTCCTACATTTGTCTGCTTCGTTCAAAAACAACACTTGACCACTCGACTAGATGATAAGCATTATCATTCGCTCGAAATGGATCAGGTTCCCCCGTGAGTCAATCGCGCTTCAATCACGTCTTCCTCTCTCAGCGCACATCCCTGCTGCGTACGATCGAGCGGATGGTCAACAATCACAGCACCGCCGAAGACCTGTTGCAGGAAACCTACCTGCGCGTCACGCGGGCGTTGAGTGAGCGCGCCATCGATCACCTTGAACCCTTCGTGTTCCAGACCGCGCGCAATCTGGCGCTGGATCACCTGCGCGCGCGCAAGATCCATTCGCGGACCATGGTCGATGACGTGCCGCAGGACGTGGTGCACAGCGTCGCCGCACCCGCCAGCAGCGCCGAAGACGCCGCCCACGCCGAACAATTGCTGGAGCGCCTGAACGTGAGCCTCAGTCAACTCAGCCCGCGTCAGCAGCAGATTTTCATCCTCAGCCGCCTGCACGGGCACAGCTATCAGGAAATCGCCGACGAATTGAACGTGTCGCTCAGCACCGTGCAGAAGGAACTCAAGCTGATCATGTCGATCTGCATCGGTGTCGCCGAGCGCTTGAATGGCGCCTGAGGTCACAGGCGATTTCTGTCAGCATCAGCATCGACTGCACTGATCAGCGGGCTTTGCTACCCTTGCCCGACTTTTACGCTTCACTAAAAAAACAGCCGTGCACTGACACTGCCGAGGAAACACCGTGACGGACACCCACCGCCCGCCTTCGCCCGACACGGCGCAGGACGCCGCCCGTGCAATGGACCAGGCTCTGGACTGGCTCATCGTGCTCGGCAGTGCGGACGAAGAGCAGACCCGGCAATTTCATGCATGGCTGGCGGCCGATCCGTTGAATGCCGAGGCGTTCGCCAAGGCGCAGGCAGTCTGGGACGGGCCGCAAGTCGCCCAGTGCGCGCAAAGCCTCGCGGCCAAACCGGCGAAAGTCACCGTCCTCAAGCGGTTGCGTCCGCACTGGAAACCGTTGGCCACCGCTGCGGTGCTGATCCTCGGCCTGTTCAGTTTCAGCAATCTGCCGATGCGCCTGCAGGCCGATCACCTGACCGTGGTCGGCGAGCGTCAGCGCCTACAACTGGAGGACGGCTCCAAGGTGCTGCTCAACACCAATTCGGCCTTCTCCAGCAGCATCAATGAGCGCCAGCGCGTGGCGCGCCTGTATCAGGGCGAAGCGTTTTTCGAGGTGGCCGCCAACCGTGGCCAGCCGCTGCAAATCGATGCCGGCCCGGTGCAGGCCAGCGTGCGCGACACCGATTTCGCCGTGCGTTATCTGGACGGTGTGACACAGGTCAACGTGCAGCGCGGCGATGTCGATCTGCGCGCCACCCACAATGACGCGCGCGTGCGTTTGAGCGCCGGCGAAAGCATCCGTATCGGCCCCAACGGTTTCGATCGTCCGGCCAAACTCGATGCCGCCACCGACCTGGCCTGGGTCCAGGGCCGGTTGATCTTTGAAAACTGTCCGCTCGACAAGGTGCTGGCCGAACTGCGCCGCTACTACCCGGGCTGGATCATCAACACCAACGAGCAGTTGGCCGACGTCAACGTCACCGGCAATTACCGTCTCGACCAGCCGCTGGACGTCGTGCGTTCCCTCGCCCACATCACCTCGGCGCGCCTGCAGGAATTCCCGGCGCTGGTGATCCTGAACTAAATGAGAATTATTTTTACTCGATAGCGAAACCCCGTTCGTCTCGTTATAGCCAATGCAATTGATTCGCATCTTCGGAGGCGGATCAGCACCTATAAAGATTCGTGCGACACGGAGCGCTATCGATGTCCTCTCGCCTTACCCGCCAGACTGCTTCCCCTTCCCGCGTATTGTCGCTGCTGACGGCTGCCATCCTCATGGCCGGCACCGCACCGCTGATGGCTGCCACCGAACAACCGGCGCGCAACATGGGTGATTATTCGTTCTCGATCGGCCAGCAACCGCTGGTGTCGGCGCTCAATGCCTTTACCAGCGTCACCGGCTGGCAGGTCGGTTTGCCGGCAGAACTGGGTCAGGGCGTGTCGTCGCCGGGTGTGCGCGGGTCGCTGCCGCCGGAAAAAGCCCTGGAGCGCCTGTTGGTGGGGACCAACCTGAGCTTCCGCAAGCTGAGCAACAACAATGTGGTGCTGGAGAAGCGCAGCACCAGCGGCGCACTCAATCTGGATCAGGTGACCATCAGCGCCACCCGCCAGGAACAGTCGGTCAATAGCGTGCCGGCCACCGTCACCGTGCAGACCCGCCAGGATCTGGATCGCAAAAACGTCAACACCCTCAAGGATCTGGTGCGCTACGAGCCGGGCGTATCCGTCGGCGGCGCCGGCCAGCGTGGCGGCATCAGCGGCTATAACATTCGCGGCATCGACGGCGACCGCATCCTGACGCAAGTTGACGGCGTCGAAGTGCCGGACGGTTTCTTCAACGGCCCGTACGCCAAGACCCAGCGCAATTACGTCGACCCGGAAATCGTCAAACGCGTGGAAATCCTCCGCGGTCCGGCCTCGGTGCTGTACGGTAGCAACGCCATCGGCGGCGCCGTCAGCTACTACACCCTCGACCCGGACGACATCATCAAGCCCGGCAAAGACGTCGGCGCTCGCCTGAAAACCGGTTACAGCTCCGCCGATGAGAGCTGGCTGAAATCCGCCACGGTTGCCGGGCGTGCCGAGCAGTTCGACGGCTTGCTGCACTTCAGCCAGCGCGACGGTCACGAAACCGACTCCTACGGCAGCAACAACGGCACCGGCCTCGCCCGCACCGCCGCCAACCCGGAAGACGTCAAAGCCACCAACGTACTGGCGAAGATCGGCTGGAACTACAACGACGATTCGAGTCTGGGCCTGACCTACGAGAAGTACAAGGACGACCGCGACACTGATCAGAAAAGTGCCTACGGCGGCCCGTACTTCAACGGTGCCCCGACCATCCCCAACAGCGTGCTGCCCGGCGGCATGTACCAGTGGCGCACCGGCAACGACACCATCACCCGCGAGCGTTTCGGCCTCGAACACAGCTTCGCCCTCGACAGCCTGCTGGCCGACAACGTGAAGTGGAGCCTCAACCACCAGATCGCCAAGACCGACCAGAGCACTGAAGAGTTCTACTACCCGATGACCCGTAAAGTGCTGCGCACCCGCGACACGGTCTACGAGGAAAAACAGTGGGTATTCGATGCGCAACTGGACAAGGCCTTCGCCATCGGTGACACCGATCACGTGTTGACCTACGGCACCACGATCAAACAGCAGAAGGTCACCGGTTCGCGCAGTGGCGACGGCAAATGCCTCGCGGTCGGCCGTGGCTGCACCGCCATCGGCGCCACCAGCGCGGCGGACGTGCTGAAAAAATCCAGCGACTTCCCGGACCCGACCATCAACACCTACAGCTTGTTCGCTCAGGATCAGATCAGTTGGAACAAGTGGACCTTCCTGCCGGGCCTGCGCTACGACTACACCCAGCTCAAGCCGCACATCACTGAGGAATTCCTCAACACCGTGGCCGCCGACGGCAACGGCACCGTCAGCGACGAGAACAAGACCTGGCACAAAGTCTCGCCCAAATTCGGCCTGACCTACGCCCTGACCGATAACTACACCTGGTACGGCCAGTACGCCGAAGGTTTCCGCACACCGACCGCGAAAGCGTTGTACGGGCGCTTCGAAAACAGCACCACCGGCTACAACGTGGCGCCGAACCCGAACCTGGAACCGGAAAAAAGCAAAAGCTATGAAACCGGTCTGCGCGGCAACTTCGAGCAAGGCTCGTTCGACGTGGCGGTGTTCTATAACAAGTACCGCGACTTCATCAACGAAGACGCCGTCACTCCCGGTTACGACGAGCTGACCTTCCAGTCGAGCAACATCAAGCACGCGACCATCAAGGGCGCCGAAGTCAAAGGTCGCATGAACCTCGATGCGTTCGGCGCGCCGCAGGGCCTCTACACCCAAGGCTCGATCGCCTATGCCTACGGTCGCAACAACGACAACGGCGAGCCTCTCAACAGCGTCAATCCGCTGACCGGCGTATTCGGTCTGGGTTACGACCAAGACAATTACGGTGGCCTGCTGAGCTGGACCGTGGTGAAGAAAAAGGACCGCGTCGACGACAGCAACTTCAAGTCGCCGGATGGCGTCAGCAGCCAGTTCAAGACCCCGGGCTTCGGCATTCTCGATCTGGCCGGCTATTACAAAGTCACCGACGACGTCACCGTCAGCGGCGGCATCTACAACCTGACCGACAAGAAGTACTGGTTGTGGGATGACGTGCGCGGCTACGACAGCGTTGGCGAAGCCTCTGTAACGCAACCGGCCAACCTCGATCGCCTGACCCAGCCGGGCCGCAACTTCGCGATCAATCTGGTCTGGGACATCTGATCCGGCCGACCTCACTGCGCGTGTTTATCGCCGCGCAGTGAGCTTTTTTACGCTCAGGCGCCTTCTTGTTCGTCTCGTTATCAAGCGCCTCTTTTATCAAGGACACCCCATGACCACTTCGGAAAAAGCCCTGCGTTCACAACGCCTGAACCAGATCACCCACGAGCCGCACAGCAAGCTCGACGCCCTGGTCAAGGCCCACGCGCCGTTCGAAACCCGCGCCAACTTCGCGCGTTTCGTGGTCGCGCAGTACCTGTTCCAGTCGGAGCTGGTTGACCTCTACAACAACCCCGAACTGGCTGCCATCGTCCCGGACCTGCCGGCCCGTTGCCGCGCCGAAGCGGCCAAGGCTGACCTGGCGGACCTCGATACCGATATCCCGCCACCGGTGGCCGGTGCGCTGAAAAACCCGAGCAAGGCCCGCGCCCTCGGCTGGATCTTCGTCTCCGAAGGCTCGAAGCTCGGTGCTGCGTTCCTGATCAAACGTGCGGTGGCGCTGGAGCTGAGCGAAACCTTTGGCGCCCGTCACCTGGGTGAACCGGAAGGCGGCCGTGCCGAAGGCTGGAAAAGCTTCGTGCGTACTCTCGACTCCCTGCCGTTCACCGCCGAAGAGGAAGCCGAAATCGAGCAAGGCGCAATCGACGCGTTCAACCGCTTCACCGTGCTGCTGGAACAGGCTTACGCCACCGAAGCCGAACCGGCCTGATCCAACACCTATTCCCTGTGGGAGCGAGCCTGCTCGCGAAGACGGCAGCACATTCAACATCAAAGTGACTGATCCACCGTTTTCGCGAGCAGGCTCGCTCCCACATTGGAACTGCAACAACCTGTAAGATCGCCCTTCCGCTTCAGAAGCAACCGCTGAGCCCATGCCGCAACCCGCCACCTCAAAACTCGCTCGCCTGCTGTTCGGCCTGCTGGCCTATGTCAGCCTCGGCATTGGCCTGATCGCCATCGTCGTGCCCGGCCTGCCGACCACCGAGTTCATCCTGCTCGCCGCCTGGGCGGCGACCCGCAGCTCGCCGCGCCTGAGTGCCTGGCTGGAAAACCATCGGCTGTTCGGGCCGATCCTGAGCAACTGGCGCAACGGCAAGATCATCGCGCGCAAGGCCAAGGTCAGCGCCACCGTCAGCATGCTGCTGTGCGCGACACTGATGCTGGTGATGCTCGACCACGGCTGGCCGGTGTACCTGGCGATTGCCGGGATGAGCCTGGGCAATCTGTGGATCTGGTCGCGCCCGGAAACGATCCCGCCCCCCGCCTGACCGCCCGCTATTTTTGGCAAATGAGCTTTTGTGGTGAGGGGATTCATCCCCGATGGCTGCGCAGCAGCCACTAATCAGGCTCCGCAGAGTTTCAGTTAAAAATGGTTGTCAGGTTTTGGGCCTGCTGCGCAGTCCATCGGGGATGAATCCCCTCACCACAAAGCCTCATCACCAAAAGCTCCTCAGCGTTCATCCGGCTGAAACTTCCCTGTAATTAAGCGCCTTTTCAGCACAATCCCCTGCGCAAACGTTTAGCGCTGACCGTTCGTCGGCAAGCAACTCATGCGCCGTCGCTGCGCGCCGATGAGCAATGCATGGCGCTGAATGGATTTGGCGAACCGGGTAGTTCATCCCGTGGCCACCTGCTCATTCATTCACGAGATCGCCCCATGTTCGACTCTCTTTCCATTCGCCTGAAAATCGTCCTGCTCTCCGGTCTGTGTCTGCTCGGTGTGGTCGCGCTGATCGTCGGCATGAACATTTACCAGACCAACCAGAACGACGAACTGGTCAGCAACTCCAGCAACCAGTTGCTCACCGCCAGTGTGCAGAATCTGTTGCAGGCCAAGGCAGCCGAGCAAGCGGTGCGGGTACAGAAGACCTTTGGCGAAAGCCTGACGGTGATCACCGCGCTGGCCGACCAGATCAAGGACATGCGGGTGATGGCCGCCAAGCGTTCGCTGGACGCCGATGCCCTGCGTGAAGAGTTGAACCAGAGCCTGAAAACCGCGTTCGAGCGCAACGACAAAGTGCTCGGCATCTGGCTCGCCTTCGAACCCAACGGCCTCGACGGCAAGGACAGCGAGTTCGTCAACGATGCCGCGCGCCAGTCCAACGAAGCCGGGCGCTTTGCGACCTACTGGAGCCGCGCTGCCGGCTCGGCGCTGAACACGATCATGGTCGAAGAAGACATGACCAAGACCACCCTCAGCGTCAGCGGCACGCCGTATAACAGCTGGTACACCTGCCCTCGCGACAACAAGCGCACCTGCCTGCTCGACCCGTACGCCGACACCGTGGGCGGCAAGGAAATGTTGATGACCACCATTTCCGTGCCTCTGATCGTCGACGGCAAGGCCATCGGCGTGGTCGGCGTCGACATCGCCCTTGATGCCCTGCAAGCAGCGGCGGTGGACTCCCAGCGCGACCTGTTCAACAACGCCGGGCACATGCTGATCGTCTCCGGCAGCGGCGTACTCGCCGCCGACAGTTCCGACGCGACCAGGGTCGGCAAAAAAATCAGCGATACCCTCGGCGCCGACGGCAAGGACGTGCTGCAACTGGTCAGCAGCGGCACGCCGAAGATTCTTGAACAGGGCGAGTTGATTCGCGCGGTGTACCCGGTGGATCCGATTGGCAACTCGCGGGCCTGGGGCGTGGTCATCGACCTGCCGAAACAGGTGCTGCTGGCCGACTCGGTCAAGCTGCAAGCGGTGCTCGACGATGCGCAGAAAAGCGGTTTGATCAGCGCGTTGCTGGTGGCCGTGGTCGCAGGTCTGGTCGGTTTGCTGCTGATCTGGCTCACCGCCTCGGGCGTGACCCGGCCGATCAACAGTGTCGCTGAAATGCTGAAGAACATCGCCAGCGGTGAAGGCGATCTGACCCAGCGCCTGAACTACAGCAAGAAGGATGAACTGGGCGAACTGGTGAACTGGTTCAACCGCTTCCTCGACAAGCTGCAACCGACCATCGCCCAGATCAAACAGAGCATCACCGAAGCGCGTGGCACTGCTGATCAGTCCTCGGAAATCGCCCGCCAGACCAGCGAAGGCATGCAGGTGCAGTTCCGCGAAATCGATCAGGTCGCCACCGCGTCCAACGAAATGAGCGCCACCGCCCACGACGTCGCCAACAGCGCGTCGAACGCAGCAAACGCCGCCAAGGGCGCCGATCAGTCGGCCCGCGACGGCATGTCGATCATCGAACGCAGCACCCGCGACATCAATCAACTGGCCGACGAAGTCAGCAAAGCGGTGACCGAGGTCGAAGCATTGGCGGTCAACAGCGAGCAGATCGGTTCGGTACTGGAAGTGATCCGCAGCATCGCCGAACAAACCAACCTGCTGGCGCTCAACGCCGCCATCGAAGCGGCCCGCGCCGGGGAAAGCGGCCGTGGTTTCGCAGTAGTCGCCGACGAGGTACGCAACCTCGCCAAGCGCACTCAGGATTCGGTGGAAGAAATCCGCATCGTCATCGAGCGCATCCAGACCGGCACCCGTGGCGTGGTCGCGACCATGCATTCGAGCCAGACCCAGGCACACAACAACGCCGGGCAGATCCGTCAGGCCGTGGACGCGCTGGGCAAGATCAGCGACGCGGTCACCGTGATCAGCGACATGAACCTGCAGATCGCCAGTGCCGCCGAACAACAGAGCGCCGTGGCCGAAGAGGTCAACCGCAACGTCTCGGCGATTCGTACCGTGACTGAAACGCTGACCGAGCAGGCGACTGAATCAGCGGCGATCAGCAGTCAGTTGAATGCCCTGGCGAGCCAGCAGATGAAGCTGATGGACCAGTTCCGCGTCTAACAAACCGCAAAAATCCCTGTGGGAGCGAGCCTGCTCGCGAAGACGGCAGCACATTCAACATCAACGTGACTGATCCACCGCTTTCGCGAGCAGGCTCGCTCCCACAGGGGTAAGTGTTCACCTGCCGGAATTTCATCTGGCCCGAGATTCTTTTGCACTATCATCGCCCTCTCTCCCGGAGGGCCTTCGATGACTGATCTACTCACGTCCATTCAAGCCGCACTCGGCTTGCCCCACACGCCGATTCCGTTCACGGGCCATGGTGCCCTGCCCTCGGCATTCGCCGTGACCGACCTGGCCTGCGCCAGCATCGGCGCTGCCGGGCAGGCCGTCAGCGAACTGCTCCGGCAACAGACCGGGCACTTGCCCGCGGTGGAAATCGATCGACGTCTGGCCTCGTTCTGGTTCGCCACTTCGCTGCGACCGATGGGCTGGAACGTCCCGCCGTTGTGGGATCCGGTGGCCGGTGACTACGCAACCGAGGACGGCTGGATCCGCCTGCACACCAACGCCCCGCATCACCGCGCCGCCGCCGAACGCGTGCTGGGCGCCTGCGCCGACCGTGCCGCCATGGCAGCGAACGTCGCGCAATGGCGCAGTGCCGATCTGGAACAAGCAGTCGTCGACGCCAACGGCTGCGCCGCCGAAATGCGCAGTAGGGCGCAGTGGCAGCAGCATCCGCAGGGGCTGGCAGTGAATGCCGAACCGCTGGTGCATTTCCTCGATGCGCAGGATGAACACACCAACGCCTGGCAAGGCTCGGCAGCGCAGCCGCTGGCCGGCCTCAAGGTGCTGGACCTGACCCGCGTGCTTGCCGGCCCCACCGCCAGCCGTTTCCTTGCCGGCCTCGGCGCCAATGTGCTGCGCATCGATCCGCCGACCTGGAACGAACCGGGCGTTATCCCGGACATGACCCTTGGCAAACGCTGCGCGCGGCTGGATCTGCAGCAACCGGCAGATCGCGTGGTGTTTGAACACTTGTTGCAGGACGCCGACATCCTCGTGCACGGCTACCGTGCCGACGCGCTGGAACACCTCGGCTTCGGCTCCGAGCGCCGGCGGCAACTGGCGCCGGGGCTGATCGACGTCTGCCTCAACGCCTACGGCTGGAGCGGCCCGTGGCAGAACCGCCGTGGCTTCGACAGCCTGGTGCAGATGAGCAGCGGCATCGCCGAGGCCGGGCAGCGCTGGAAGCACGCGGACCAACCGACGCCGTTGCCGGTGCAGGCGCTGGACCATGCAACCGGGTATTTGATGGCGGCAAGTGCGATCCGGCTGTTGACGCAACGTTTGAAGACGGGTCGAGGTGGCTCGGCACGCTTGTCGCTGGCGCGCACCGCCAAGCTGTTGATCGAACAGGGGCTGGGGTCGAGCGAACCGTTGTGGGCTGAAGATGCGCAGGATCAAAACCCGCTTCTGGAACAAACACCTTGGGGGCCTGCGCACCGCTTGCTGGTACCGCTGAAGATCAGCGGGACGCCGCTGCAATGGCAGTTGCCGGCCACAGAATTGGGTTCACACAGCCCGCTATGGTGATGACCATTCGGGCCCCTTCGCGAGCAGGCTCGCTCCCACAGGGGCACGCATTTCAAATGTGGGAGCGAGCCTGCTCGCGAAGAGGCCCGCACTGACATCACCTACAACGACAACACCCCGCTGTACAACCCATACGCCGCCAGCCCCGCGCCGATGATCACGCCGGTGAAAATCACCTTCTCGACATGAGTGAACAACGGCTCGCCCTGCTCATGCTTGGCCTTGGCGAACAGCACCACGCCTGGCGCATACAACAGCGCCGACAGCAGCAGGTATTTCACCCCGCCGGCATACAACAGCCACACCGCGTAGCACAGCGCTATGCCGCCGATCAGCAGGTCCTTGGTGCGCTCGGCCGAGGCATGTTCATAGGTTTCGCCACGCCCGCTGAGCAACACCGCGTACGCCGCCGACCACAGGTACGGCACCAGAATCATCGACGAGGCGAGGTAGATCAGGCTGGTGTAGGTGCCGGCGGAAAACAGCGTGATCAGCAGGAAAATCTGAATCATCACGTTGGTCAGCCACAGCGCATTGACCGGCACGTGGTTGGCGTTTTCCTTTTTCAGAAACGCCGGCATGGTCTTGTCCCGCGCCGTGGCAAACAGGATTTCGGCGCACAACAACGCCCACGACAGCAACGCGCCGAGCAGCGACACCGCCAGACCAAGGCTGATCAACAACGCGCCCCATGGCCCGACGATGTGTTCCAGCACCGCCGCCAGCGACGGGTTTTGCAGGGTCGCCAGTTCTGGCTGGCTCATGATCCCCAGCGACAGCACATTGACCAGCACCAGCAGCGCCAGCACGCCGAGAAAACCGATTACCGTGGCGCGGCCGACATCGGTGCGTTTCTCCGCTCGTGCCGAGTACACGCTGGCGCCCTCGATGCCGATGAACACGAACACCGTCACCAGCATCATGTTGCGCACCTGATCCATCACCCCGCCGAAGCTCGGGTTGCTGCGGCCCCAGATGTCGCGGGTAAAGATATCGGCCCTGAACGCCACCGCCGCAATCACGATGAACATGATCAGCGGCACGATCTTGGCGACCGTGGTCACCTGATTGATGAAGGCCGCCTCTTTGATCCCGCGCATCACCAGAAAATGCACGGCCCACAACAGCACCGACGCACAGCCGATGGCGACCGGCGTGTTGCCCTGGCCAAACACCGGGAAGAAATAACCGAGCGTGCTGAACAGCAACACGAAATAACCGACGTTGCCCAGCCAGGCGCTGATCCAGTAACCCCAGGCGGACGAGAAACCCATGTAGTCGCCAAACCCGGCCTTGGCGTAGGCGTAGACGCCGGAGTCCAGCTCAGGCTTGCGGTTGGCGAGGGTCTGGAACACGAACGCCAGGGTCAGCATGCCGATGGCGGTGATTCCCCAGCCAATCAGGATCGCCCCGGCATCGGCGCGCGCCGCCATGTTCTGCGGCAGGGAAAAAATCCCCCCGCCAATCATTGAACCTACAACCAGGGCGATCAACGCACCAAGGCGCAGCTTTTGCGTCGGTTGCGACATTCCAGTCTCCCTTTTCCTGACAACGGGTCTCGAAACCTGTTTATACCTGTAGCGAGGGGATTTATCCCCGATGGGTGGCATAGCCGCCCCAAAACCTGAGAACTCGTTCTGCCTGATACACCGCGCTGAATGGATCTGGGGCGGCTACGCCACCCATCGGGGATAAATCCCCTCGCCACAAGGTGTGTCTATTTCTGAGTATTAACTAAACGGATAAAGCGTAAGTACGTTCTGTGAATAACGCCAATACCGCTCTTATATATAGCCAACAACGCTAACGCATAGCACGACTAATCGCTTTTGTGCGCGAATCCTGATTATTCGATTCTGTACTGAAAACAGATGTGAAAAATTTGCCAAAAGCTGAAAACCAACTAGCGTGATAATTCCAAAGTAATAGGAGAAATTCCCAACCACATCTGCCGCAAGCCTCTGGAATGGGCCTCTTCGGGCAGCAACTTTATGCCATCAGCCTTTTCATAAGTCATTCATTAACAATGGAATGTGGCCATGAACTGATCTAAGTCAGCTGTTTGAACAGACAACGGCACTACGCTGTGAACTCTTCTCTCCTGCAATGGAGTCATGCAATGTCTGAAGCTCCCGGAAAACTACGACTCGGTGCACTGGTTGCATTGGTAGTCGGTTCAATGATCGGTGGCGGGATATTCTCTTTGCCACAAAACATGGCCGCCAGCGCCGACGTCGGTGCGGTGCTGATCGGTTGGGCCATCACCGCTGTCGGCATGCTCACCCTCGCTTTTGTCTTTCAAACCCTCGCCAATCGCAAGCCTGACCTGGACGGCGGCGTCTACGCCTACGCCAAGGCCGGATTCGGCGATTACATGGGTTTCTCGTCCGCCTGGGGCTACTGGATCAGCGCCTGGCTGGGTAACGTCGGTTACTTTGTTCTGTTGTTCAGTACCCTCGGGTATTTCTTTCCGGTTTTCGGCGAAGGCAACACGGTGGCCGCCGTGATCGGCGCCTCGGTGCTGCTGTGGGCCGTGCATTTCCTGGTGCTGCGCGGAATCAAGGAAGCGGCGTTCATCAACCTCGTGACCACCGTCGCCAAGGTCGTGCCGTTGCTGCTGTTCGTCCTGATCGCGGTCTTCGCCTTCAAACTGGACATCTTCACCGCTGACATCTGGGGCGTGAAAAACCCGGATCTGGGCAGCGTGATGAACCAGGTGCGCAACATGATGCTGGTCACCGTGTGGGTGTTCATCGGCATTGAAGGCGCGAGCATCTTCTCGGCCCGGGCGGAAAAACGCTCCGACGTCGGCAAGGCCACCGTGATCGGTTTCATCACCGTGCTGCTGTTCCTGGTGCTGGTCAACGTGCTGTCGCTGGGCATCATGACTCAGCCGGAACTGGCCAAACTGCAGAACCCGTCGATGGCTGCCGTGCTCGAGCACGTGGTCGGTCACTGGGGCGCGGTGCTGATCAGCGTCGGTCTGATCATCTCGCTGCTGGGCGCGCTGCTGTCGTGGGTGCTGCTGTGTGCGGAGATCATGTTCGCCGCCGCCAAAGACCACACCATGCCGGAGTTCCTGCGCAAGGAGAACGCCAACCACGTACCGGTCAATGCGTTGTGGCTGACCAACGCGATGGTTCAGCTGTTCCTGATCATCACCCTGTTTTCGGCCAGCACTTATCTGTCGCTGATCTACCTCGCCACTTCGATGATTCTGGTGCCGTACCTGTGGTCGGCGGCCTACGCCCTGCTGCTCGCCGTACGCGGCGAAACCTACGAAGGCTTCGCGGCCGAGCGGCGCAAGGACCTGATCATCGGTGGTATCGCCCTGATCTACGCGGTCTGGCTGCTGTATGCCGGTGGGGTGAAGTACCTGCTGCTCTCGGCCCTGCTCTACGCACCCGGCGCAATCCTGTTCGCCAAGGCCAAGCTCGAACTCAAACAAGCGGTTTTCACCAACGTCGAGAAGCTGATTTTCGCCGCGGTGGTCGTCGGTGCCCTGGTGGCAGCCTACGGTCTCTACGACGGCTTCCTGACCCTGTAATTGCCCAAGTTTTTACCTCTGGAGGATCACTGCAATGACCACGGAAAAAGTTAAGTACGGCGTCCATTCCGAAGCCGGCAAACTGCGCAAAGTCATGGTTTGCTCCCCAGGTCTGGCCCACCAGCGGTTGACCCCGAACAACTGCGACGAACTGCTGTTCGACGACGTGCTGTGGGTCGCCCAGGCCAAGCGCGACCACTTCGACTTCGTGACCAAAATGCGTGAACGCGGGATCGACGTGCTGGAAATGCACAACCTGCTGACCGACATCGTCGCCATCCCGGAAGCACTGGACTGGATCCTCGAGCGCAAGGTCACTGCCGACTCGGTGGGCCTGGGCTTGATCAGCGAAGTCAAATCGTGGCTGAAAAGCCTTGAGCCACGGCACATCGCCGAATTCCTGATCGGTGGCGTGTCCGCCGACGATCTGCCGGACAGCTTTGGTGGCAAGACCATCCAGATGTTCCGCGACTTCCTCGGCCACTCCAGCTTTATCCTGCCGCCACTGCCCAACACCCAGTTCACCCGCGACACCACTTGCTGGATCTACGGCGGCGTGACGCTGAACCCGATGTACTGGCCGGCGCGCCGTCAGGAAACCCTGCTGACCACTGCCATCTACAAATTTCACCCGCAGTTCACCAACGCCGATTTCGAGATCTGGTACGGCGATCCGGACAAGGATCACGGCAGCTCGACGCTGGAAGGCGGCGACGTGATGCCGATCGGCAACGGCGTGGTGTTGATCGGCATGGGCGAACGCTCATCCCGACAGGCCATCGGCCAACTGGCGCTGAACCTGTTCAAGAACAAAGCCGTGGAGAAAGTCATCGTCGCCGGCCTGCCGAAGTCTCGCGCCGCGATGCACCTGGACACCGTGTTCAGTTTCTGCGACCGCGACCTGGTGACGATTTTCCCGGAAGTGGTGAACCAGATCGTCGCGTTCACCCTGCGCCCTGACGAAAGCAAACAGGGCGGCATCGACATTCGCCGCGAAGAAGGCAGCTTCCTCGACACCGTGGCCAAAGCCCTCAACCTGCCGAAGCTGCGCGTGGTGGAAACCGGCGGCAACAGCTTCGCTGCCGAACGCGAGCAATGGGACGACGGCAACAACGTGGTGGCAGTGGAACCGGGTGTGGTCATCGGCTACGACCGCAACACCTACACCAACACCCTGCTGCGCAAGGCAGGCGTGGAAGTCATCACCATCAGCGCCGGCGAACTCGGCCGTGGTCGCGGCGGCGGCCACTGCATGACCTGCCCGATCATCCGCGACCCAATCGATTACTAAACGACCATCTCCCCGGCCGCACCTACCCCGTAGCGGCCGGGCCGATTACCGAATCCAAGGAGAATCATCATGGCGTTCAACATCCACAACCGTAACCTGCTCAGCCTGGAACACCACACCCCGCGCGAGCTGCGTTATCTGCTCGACCTGTCCCGCGATCTGAAGCGCGCGAAATACACCGGCACCGAGCAGCAACACCTCAAGGGCAACAACATCGCCCTGATCTTCGAAAAAACCTCGACCCGCACCCGATGCGCGTTCGAAGTGGCGGCCTATGACCAAGGCGCCAACGTCACCTACATCGACCCGAACTCATCGCAGATCGGCCACAAGGAAAGCATGAAAGACACGGCCCGCGTGCTGGGTCGCATGTACGACGCCATCGAGTACCGTGGCTTCAAACAGGAAATTGTCGAAGAGCTGGCGAAGTTCGCCGGGGTTCCGGTGTTCAACGGCCTGACCGATGAATATCACCCAACGCAGATGATCGCCGACGTGTTGACCATGCGTGAACACGCCGACAAGCCGATCCACGAAATCAGCTACGCCTACCTCGGCGATGCGCGCAACAACATGGGCAATTCGCTGCTGCTGGTCGGTGCCAAACTCGGCATGGACGTGCGCATCTGCGCGCCAAAAGCCCTGTGGCCGCATGACGATCTGGTGGATCGCTGCAAGAAATACGCGGAAGAATCCGGTGCACGCATCACCCTCACCGAAGACCCGAAAGCGGCGGTCAAAGGCGTCGACTTCATCCACACCGACGTCTGGGTGTCGATGGGCGAACCGGTGGAAGCCTGGGCCGAGCGTATCCAGCAACTGCTGCCGTACCAGGTCAATAAAGAGCTGATGAAAGCCACCGGCAACCCGCGCACCAAGTTCATGCACTGCCTGCCGGCGTTCCACAACAGCGATACCAAGGTCGGCAAACAGATCGCCGAACAGTATCCGCACCTGGCCAACGGCATCGAAGTGACCGACGACGTGTTCGAGTCGCCCGCCTGCATCGCCTTCGAGCAAGCGGAAAACCGCATGCACACGATCAAGGCGATTCTGGTCTCGACCCTGGCTGATCTGTAATCGGAATAGCTCCCACTGAAGGAACCGGTTCCAGGGTGGGAGCGAGCCTGCTCGCGAAAGCAGTGGGTCATTCAACAGAGATGTCGACTGATCTGACGCCTTCGCGAGCAGGCTCGCTCCCACATGGAATTCCGGTTCCGACAGGGAAACCGAGTCGTTTGCCATTTCTCTGCTGAAAGGATTGCATTATGCGTATCGTCGTAGCTCTGGGCGGTAACGCCCTGCTCCGCCGTGGCGAGCCGATGACCGCTGACAACCAGCGCGCCAACATCCGCATCGCCACCGAGCAAATCGCCAAGATCCATCCTGGCAACCAACTGGTCATCGCCCATGGCAATGGCCCGCAAGTCGGCCTGCTGTCGCTGCAAGCGGCGGCGTACACCTCCGTCACCCCTTACCCGCTGGACGTGCTCGGTGCCGAAACCGAAGGCATGATCGGCTACATAATCGAACAGGAACTGGGCAACCTGCTGGACTTCGAAGTGCCGTTCGCCACCCTGCTGACCCAGGTTGAAGTCGACGCCAAGGACACGGCCTTCCAGAACCCGAGCAAACCGATCGGCCCGGTCTACGAGAAAGCCGAAGCAGAAAAGCTCGCCGCAGAAAAAGGCTGGGCCATCGCCCCGGACGGTGACAAATTCCGCCGCGTGGTGGCCAGCCCTCGGCCAAAACGCATCTTCGAAATCCGTCCGATCAAGTGGCTGCTGGACAAGGGCAGCATCGTGATTTGCGCTGGTGGCGGCGGGATTCCGACGATGTACGACGAGCACCGTAACCTCAAGGGCATCGAGGCGGTGATCGACAAGGATCTGTGCTCGTCGCTGCTCGCCGAGCAACTGGAGGCCGATTTGCTGGTGATCGCCACGGACGTCAACGCGGCATTCATCGATTACGGCAAGCCAACCCAGAAAGCCATCGCCCAAGCGCACCCGGACGAACTGGAACGCCTCGGTTTTGCCGCCGGTTCCATGGGGCCGAAGGTACAGGCAGCTTGCGAGTTCGCGCGCCATACTGGCAAGGTCGCGGTGATCGGTTCGCTGGCGGACATCGAAGCCATCGTTCAGGGCACCGCCGGAACCCGTGTCAGCACCGCGAAGCCGGGCATCAGCTATCGATAATCAGAAACTCCGGGGGCAGGCCCAGGGTCTGCCCTTCTCCCATGCCTTGAGAAGGAGAAACCCATGGCCATATTCAACCCCGGTCATTTGCACATCGAGCGACATGCGTTGACGCCAGATGACGTCAGTTACGACTTGTGCCTCGACTATGAAGTGTTCACCGATCCGCAAAAAGGCAAAGGGATACAGTTCACCCTGCACGGCAATATGCAGGGCAAGGACATGAAGGAAGCGTTTTTCCTGCCCAAGGAAGAGGCTTACAACTTCGCCCGCGACGTGACCCGGATTGCCGAGAAGTACGGGATTCCAAAGGCTCACAGCCAGATCGGCTCGGTGCACAAGCATTACGACCTGATGTTTGAGGACATTCGGCAGAAGTTGAATATGCAATCCGGAGATCCGGTCAATCCCGAGCACTTCGAATAACCATTCCCCTGTGGGAGCGAGCCTGCTCGCGAAAGCCATCTGTCAGTCAATATGTTCACTTCTGACACACCGCTCTCGCGAGCAGGCTCGCTCCCACCGGGGATTTGAGTTGCCCGGAAAATCGTTGTCCATTTCACCAAGCCCCCGCCCCAAGGCATACTTGCCCCCCTCCGCATTCCAGAACACTGAACCGCCCCATGCGTATCCACGTCAGCTTCATCGACCGCGTCGGCATCACCCAGGAAGTCCTGGCGATCCTCGGTGGGCGCAATCTCAATCTGGATGCGGTGGAGATGATTCCGCCCAACGTCTACATCGACGCCCCGACCTTGAGCCCGCAAGTGCTCGAAGAACTCAAAGATGCGCTGTTTCGGGTGCGCGGTGTCGAAGCGGTCACGGTGGTCGACATCCTCCCCGGCCAGCGTCGGCACCTGCAGCTCGATGCATTGCTCGCGGCGATGACCGATCCGGTGCTCGCCCTCGACAGCGCCGGGAAAGTGCTGCTGGCCAACCCGGCACTGATCGCGCTGTACGGACGCGAACCGGCGGGTGAAAGCGTCTCTGAACTGTTCAACGATCCCGGCCTGCTGGAAACCCTGCTCGAACAAGGCTTCCGTCTGCCGCTGCGCGAGATCACCGTCAACGGCCAGACCCTGTTGCTCGACGCCACGCCGATCACCGACGCCGGCGCGCTACTGACCCTGTATCAACCGAACCGTATCGGTGAACAGCTCTCGGCGTTGCACCACGACCATGCCGAAGGTTTCGATGCGCTGCTCGGCGAATCCCCGGCGATCCGCACCCTCAAGGCCCGCGCGCAACGCGTCGCCGCCCTTGATGCGCCGCTGCTGATTCAGGGCGAAACCGGCACCGGCAAAGAGCTGGTGGCCCGCGCCTGCCATGCGATCAGTACGCGACACAGTGCGCCGTTCCTCGCCCTGAACTGCGCGGCCCTGCCGGAGAACCTCGCCGAGAGCGAGCTGTTCGGCTATGCCCCCGGCGCCTTCACCGGCGCGCAACGTGGCGGCAAACCGGGGCTGATGGAGCTGGCGAACCAGGGCACAGTGTTTCTCGACGAAATCGGCGAGATGTCGCCGTACTTGCAGGCCAAGCTGTTGCGGTTTCTCAACGACGGCAGCTTCCGCCGGGTGGGTGGCGATCGCGAGGTGAAGGTCAACGTGCGGATCCTCAGCGCGACCCACCGCGACCTGGAAAAAATGGTCAGCGAAGGCCTGTTCCGCGAAGACCTGTTCTATCGCCTCAACGTGCTCAACGTCGAAGTGCCGCCGCTGCGCGAACGCGGTCAGGACATTCTGTTGCTGGCGCGCTACTTCATGCAGCAGGCCTGTGCGCAGATCCAGCGCCCGGTCTGTCGCCTTGCGCCCGGTACCTATCCGGCGCTGCTCGGTAATCGTTGGCCGGGCAACGTGCGGCAGTTGCAGAACGTGATCTTCCGCGCGGCGGCGATCTGCGAAAGCAGCCTGGTCGACATCGGTGACCTCGACATTGCCGGCACTTCGGTGGCGCGGCAGACCGACAGCGACGTCGAGAGCCTTGAACAAGCCGTCGAGTCCTTCGAAAAATCGCTGCTGGAAAAACTCTACGCCAGCTACCCCTCGACCCGCCAACTGGCCAGCCGCTTGCAGACTTCGCACACCGCGATTGCCCATCGCCTGCGCAAGTACGGCATTCCGGGCAAGTCTTAAACTCACCCTAACCCCCTGTAGGAGCTGCCGAAGGCTGCGATCTTTTGATCTTGATCTTAAAAAACAAAATCAAAAGATCGCAGCCTTCGGCAGCTCCTACAGTCCGGGTTTCCAGTTCAAAATTTGTATTTTTCTACTTGAAAACGACCTCCACCTGTACTGAAAGCGCTACAGCGGAACGATATCGATACACCCTCCTTCAGCGACCGCTGTGCAAGGCTTTGATCCGCTTCAGCTTTTCTCCCCGCCCTGAACTGTAGCGATTTCGCTACAGCCTTCCCTTCACCAGGCTCACAGATAATCAATAAGTCATTGTTTTGCATAGATAAATTCAAGATGGCCGCGTTCTTGCTAAGTAACCGCTCATAAAATCAGGGCTTTCATGCCCAAGCCTTCCACCGCGTCCACCAGACGAGTCTGGCCCCCTTAGGAGTTTCCATGAGCGAGTTGCGTTTTACTGAAGATCACGAATGGCTGCGCACCGAAGCTGACGGCAGCGTTACTGTCGGCATCACCGCTTTCGCGCAGAACGCCTTGGGCGACGTGGTGTTCGTGCAACTGCCTGAGCTGCAGGCTTACGAAAAAGGCGCCGAAGCCGCCACCGTGGAATCGGTGAAAGCCGCCAGCGGCGTGTACATGCCCCTCGACGGCGACGTCCTGGAAGTTAATCCGGCGCTGGAAGACGCTCCGGAACTGGTCAACGAAGATCCGCTGGGCGAAGGCTGGTTCTTCCGCTTCCAGCCAAGCGACGCCTCGGCGGTGGCGAAATTGCTGGATCAGGACGCCTACGACCGTTTGATCAAAGCGCAAGACGAAGCCTGAGGAGTAGCGACATGACCCAAGTAAACCTCGGCACTGCCAACGAATTCATCGCCCGTCACATCGGCCCGCGCGCCGGTGACGAGCAAGCCATGCTCAACAGCCTCGGTTTCGACTCGCTCGAAGCGCTGAGCGCCAGCGTCATTCCGGAAAGCATCAAGGGCACCAGCGTGCTCGGCATGGACGACGGTCTGAGCGAAGCCGACGCCCTGGCGATGATCAAATCCATCGCCGGCAAGAACCAGCTGTTCAAGACCTACATCGGCCAGGGCTACTACAACTGCCACACGCCGTCGCCGATCCTGCGCAACCTGTTGGAAAACCCGGCCTGGTACACCGCTTACACCCCGTACCAGCCGGAAATTTCCCAGGGCCGTCTCGAAGCGCTGCTGAACTTCCAGACCCTGATCAGCGACCTCACCGGCCTGCCGATCGCCAACGCCTCGTTGCTCGACGAAGCCACCGCCGCTGCCGAAGCCATGACCTTCTGCAAACGCCTGAGCAAGAACAAGGGCAGCCACCAATTCTTCGCCTCGATCCACAGCCACCCGCAAACCCTCGACGTGCTGCGTACCCGTGCCGAGCCGCTGGGCATCGAAGTGGTGGTTGGCGATGAGCGTGAACTGACGGACGTCACGCCGTTCTTCGGCGCGCTGCTGCAATACCCGGCAAGCAACGGTGACCTTTTCGACTACCGCGAACTGACCGAGCGTTTCCACGCCGCCAACGCGCTGGTTGCGGTGGCTGCCGATCTGCTGGCCCTGACTTTGCTGACCGCTCCGGGCGAGTTCGGCGCGGACGTCGCCATCGGTTCGGCGCAACGCTTCGGCGTGCCGCTTGGCTTCGGTGGCCCGCACGCCGCCTACTTCTCCACCAAGGATGCATTCAAGCGTGACATGCCAGGCCGTCTGGTCGGTGTTTCGGTTGACCGTTTCGGCAAGCCGGCCCTGCGCCTGGCGATGCAGACCCGCGAGCAACACATCCGCCGCGAGAAGGCCACCTCGAACATCTGCACCGCGCAGGTGCTGCTGGCCAACATCGCCAGCATGTACGCGGTCTACCACGGCCCGAAAGGCCTGACCCAGATCGCCAACCGCGTGCATCACCTGACCGCGATCCTGGCCAAGGGCCTGAGCGCACTGGGCCAGACCGTCGAACAGGCAAGCTTCTTCGACACCCTGACCCTCGCCACCGGCGCGCACACTGCCGCGCTGCACGACAAGGCGCACGCTCAGCAGATCAACCTGCGGGTGATCGACGCCGAGCGTCTGGGCCTGTCGGTGGACGAAACCACCACCCAGGCTGACATCGAAACCCTGTGGGGCCTGTTCGCCGACGGCAAGACCCTGCCGGACTTCGCTGCACTGGCCGCTTCGGTGCACAGCACCATCCCGGCGGCGCTGGTACGTCAGTCGCCGATCCTCAGCCACCCGGTGTTCAACCGTTATCACTCGGAAACCGAGCTGATGCGCTACCTGCGCAAGCTGGCGGACAAGGACCTGGCACTGGATCGCACCATGATCCCGCTGGGCTCGTGCACCATGAAACTCAACGCCGCCAGCGAAATGATCCCGGTGACCTGGGCCGAATTCGGCGCCCTGCACCCGTTCGCTCCGGCCGAGCAAAGCGCCGGCTACCAGCAACTGACCGATGAACTGGAAGCGATGCTCTGCGCCGCCACCGGTTACGATTCGATCTCGTTGCAACCGAACGCCGGTTCGCAGGGTGAATATGCGGGTCTCTTGGCAATCCGCGCTTACCACCAGAGCCGTGGTGACGAGCGCCGCGACATCTGCCTGATTCCGTCGTCCGCCCACGGCACCAACCCGGCCACCGCCAACATGGCCGGCATGCGCGTGGTCGTGACCGCGTGCGATGCCCGTGGCAACGTCGACATCGAAGACCTGCGCGCCAAAGCCATCGAGCACCGCGAACACCTCGCAGCGCTGATGATCACCTACCCGTCGACCCACGGCGTGTTCGAAGAAGGCATCCGCGAAATCTGCGGGATCATTCACGACAACGGCGGCCAGGTGTACATCGACGGCGCCAACATGAACGCGATGGTCGGCCTCTGCGCACCGGGCAAGTTCGGCGGCGACGTCTCGCACCTGAACCTGCACAAAACCTTCTGCATTCCGCACGGCGGTGGCGGCCCGGGCGTCGGCCCGATCGGCGTCAAGTCGCACCTGACCCCGTTCCTGCCGGGTCACGGTCAGATGCAACGCAAGGAAGGCGCGGTCTGCGCAGCGCCGTTCGGCAGCGCGAGCATTCTGCCGATCACCTGGATGTACATTCGCATGATGGGTGGCGCCGGTCTGAAGCGGGCTTCGCAACTGGCAATCCTCAACGCCAACTACATTTCCCGTCGCCTGGAAGAGCACTATCCAGTGCTGTACACCGGCAGCAACGGTCTGGTGGCGCACGAATGCATCCTCGATCTGCGTCCGCTGAAAGACAGCAGCGGCATCAGCGTCGATGACGTCGCCAAGCGCCTGATCGACTTCGGCTTCCACGCCCCGACCATGTCGTTCCCGGTGGCCGGCACGCTGATGATCGAGCCGACCGAAAGCGAATCCAAGGAAGAACTGGACCGCTTCTGCGACGCCATGATCCGCATCCGCGAAGAAATCCGCGCAGTGGAAAACGGCACGCTGGACAAGGACGACAACCCGCTGAAGAACGCCCCGCACACTGCAGCGGAACTGGTCGGCGAGTGGACCCACCCGTACAGCCGCGAGCAGGCCGTTTATCCGGTGGCGTCGTTGGTCGAAGGTAAATACTGGCCGCCGGTCGGTCGCGTCGACAACGTGTTCGGCGACCGCAACCTGGTCTGCGCCTGCCCGTCGATCGAAAGCTACGCTTAAAAAGAACGGGGGCGGTTCGTCCGCCCCACCGCTTTATCGCTTTATCTGTAGGAGCTGCCGAAGGCTGCGATCTTTTGATCTTGATCTTAAAAACAGGATCAAAAGATCGCAGCCTTCGGCAGCTCCTACAGGGGATGTACTCAGCCTGATATTGCGCCAATTCCTATAACAAGAAACCGGAGAACCACTCATGTCGTTAAGCGTGTTCGACCTGTTCAAGATTGGCATCGGCCCTTCCAGCTCCCACACCGTCGGACCGATGCGTGCCGCTGCGCGCTTCGCCGAAGGCCTGCGCCGGGAAAACCTGTTGGCCGCTACCGACAGTGTCCGGGTCGAGTTGTACGGCTCGCTCGGCGCCACCGGCAAGGGTCACGGCAGCGACAAAGCCGTGCTGCTTGGCCTTGAGGGCGAACACCCGGACACCGTCGACACCGAAACCGTCGCCGCGCGCCTGCAGGACATTCGCGGCAATGGCCGGTTGAATCTGCTCGGCGAACACAGCATTGCCTTCAATGAGAAAGAACATCTGGCGATGATCCGCAAACCGTTGGCCTATCACCCCAACGGCATGATCTTTCGCGCACTCGATGCAGCCGGTATTCAAATCCGCAGCCGCGAGTACTACTCGGTCGGCGGTGGTTTCGTCGTCGATGAGGATGCCGCCGGCGCTGACCGCATTGTCGAAGACGCCACACCGCTGACCTTCCCGTTCAAAAGCGCCAAGGACTTGCTCGGCCATTGCGCCACCTACGGCCTGTCGATCAGCCAGGTGATGCTGACCAACGAAAGCGCCTGGCGCCCGGAGGCCGAGACCCGCGCCGGTCTGCTGAAAATCTGGCAAGTGATGCAGGACTGCGTCGCCGCTGGCTGTCGCAACGAAGGCATTCTGCCGGGCGGGCTGAAGGTCAAGCGCCGGGCGGCGGCACTGCATCGACAGCTGTGCAAGAACCCGGAATCGGCGCTGCGCGATCCGCTGTCGGTGCTCGACTGGGTCAACCTCTACGCCCTCGCCGTCAACGAAGAAAACGCCAACGGCGGGCGCGTGGTCACCGCACCCACCAACGGTGCGGCCGGGATTATTCCGGCGGTGCTGCATTACTACATGCGGTTTATCCCGGGTGCGAACGATGACGGCGTGGTGCGCTTTCTGCTGACCGCCGCCGCGATCGGCATTCTGTACAAGGAAAACGCCTCGATCTCCGGCGCCGAAGTCGGCTGTCAGGGCGAAGTCGGCGTGGCCTGCTCAATGGCCGCCGGCGCGTTGTGCGAAGTGCTCGGCGGCAGCGTGCAGCAAGTGGAGAACGCCGCGGAAATCGGCATGGAACACAACCTCGGCCTGACCTGCGACCCGATTGGCGGGCTGGTGCAGGTGCCGTGCATCGAGCGCAATGCCATGGGCTCGGTGAAAGCGATCAACGCGGTGCGCATGGCGATGCGTGGTGACGGGCAGCACTTCGTCTCGCTCGACAAGGTCATCCGCACCATGCGCCAGACCGGCGCCGACATGAAAAGCAAATACAAGGAGACCGCCCGTGGCGGTCTGGCAGTCAACATTATCGAATGCTAATTAGCCCCCTCTTCCTCCGGGAGAGAGCTGGTATGAATCAAGGAGTCACGCATGTCCACCGAACAACTGTCGAAAACCCCGCTGCACGCTCTGCACCTCGAACTCGGCGCCCGCATGGTGCCGTTCGCCGGCTATGACATGCCGGTGCAATACCCGCTCGGCGTGATGAAGGAGCACCAACACACCCGTGAGCAGGCCGGGCTGTTCGATGTCTCGCACATGGGCCAGATTCGCCTGACCGGCGCCAATGCCGCCAAGGCCCTGGAAACCCTGGTGCCGGTGGACATCATCGACCTGCCGGTGGGCATGCAGCGCTACGCGATGTTCACCAACGACAACGGCGGCATCCTCGACGACCTGATGGTCGCCAACCTCGGTAACGACGAGCTGTTCCTGGTGGTCAACGCCGCGTGCAAGGATCAGGACCTGGCGCATCTGCAAAAGCACATCGGTGATCAGTGCACCATTACGGAGCTGTTCGAAGCGCGCGCGTTGCTGGCGTTGCAAGGTCCCGCTGCAGTCACCGTACTGGCGCGTCTTGCACCAGAGGTGGCGAAGATGACGTTCATGCAGTTCAACCGCGTGCAGCTGCTGGGCATCAATTGCTTCGTCAGCCGTTCGGGTTACACCGGTGAAGACGGTTTTGAGATTTCCGTACCGGCAGCCGATGCGGAAAAACTCGCTCGTGCCCTGCTGGCCGAACCGGAAGTCCAGGCCATTGGCCTCGGCGCCCGCGACTCGCTGCGCCTGGAAGCCGGCCTGTGCCTGTACGGCCACGACATGAACACCGACACCTCGCCGATCGAAGCCAGCCTGTTGTGGGCGATCTCCAAGCCACGCCGCGCCGACGGCGCGCGGGCCGGCGGTTTCCCGGGTGCAGAACAGGTATTTGCTCAGCAGCAGAATGGCGTCGCGCGCAAACGCGTCGGTCTGCTGCCACAGGAACGTACGCCGGTGCGTGAAGGCGCTGAAATCGTCAACGAAGCGGGCGAAATCATCGGCAGCGTGTGCAGCGGCGGCTTCGGCCCGACCTTGGGCGGGCCGTTGGCGATGGGTTATCTTGACAGCGCTTATGTCGCACTGGAAACGCCAGTCTGGGCCATCGTTCGTGGGAAAAAGGTGCAAATGCTTGTAAGCAAAATGCCATTTGTTCCACAACGCTACTATCGTGGTTGATTGACTGTTTCTATAAGTAACGCGATTGCGTTATGCGTGCACTAATGTGTAACGCAATCGCCACAAAAAAGTGCATTTTCTAACATCTGATTCGAATATGAACTTTGCTTATAACGATCGAAAACAATTGAACCCGTTCATCGTCTAAGCCGACACTAGTGGATTGACTAACTGCCAGCAAGCGCAGGAAAACCGGGCCTTCGCGGGGCTTGTTTTTTCTCCCGTAGTTGGCGTAGAGTTTGTCCACTGTGTTTGCATGGGTCAGCTTGGAATCGTGACCTGGGCAGTAGCCTACAAAGTTAGCTACATCCCGCTCGACGTCTTCTTACTCTCCTGCAACCAGCCCCAGTACTCTTTCATGAGAAAGAGACTGTCATCAATTTATGCGTCAAAGGAAATAAGAAATGTCGACACGTCAGAGCGGTACCGTCAAGTGGTTTAACGACGAGAAAGGTTTTGGTTTTATCACTCCAGAAAGCGGTCCGGATCTGTTCGTGCATTTCCGCGCCATTCAGGGCAACGGCTTCAAGAGCCTGAAAGAAGGCCAGAAAGTGACCTTCGTTGCTGTGCAAGGTCAGAAAGGCATGCAGGCTGACGAAGTCATCGCCGAAGCCTGATTTTCTGTCATAAAAAAGCCCCTGATATTGATATCAGGGGCTTTTTTGTGCGCGCGAATCCGTAAAATGGCCCTTCATTTTGCGCCCAGAGGCTGCCATGTCGAAAAACCTGCTCACTCCCCAGGGCGACTTTCCTGCTGTTGGCCTTGGCCGGCGCCTGGCAGCAATGTTCTATGACTTCCTGCTGTGCACTGCCCTGCTGATCGTCACCGGCTTCATCTACAAGTTGATCCAGGCAGCGATCATCGGTGAAGAACGCCTGCGTGCACTGACCGATGCCGGCAAGATGGATGGTGATCCGCTGTATTCCACGGTGCTGTTGCTGGTGCTGTTTGCGTTCTTCGCCAAATTCTGGACTCACGGCGGGCAGACACTGGGCATGCAGGTATGGGGGATTCGAGTGCAGAACGCCGATGGCAGCGCGATCAGCCTGTGGCAGGCCCTGCTGCGCTTCATGGTGTCGATCGCGTCGTGGCTGTGCGCAGGGCTTGGATTCTTCTGGTCGCTGTACGACAAGCAGAAGCGCACCTGGCACGACATCTATTCCGATACCCGTGTGGTGCGGATTCCGAAGAAGACCAAATAATTTCCTGACACCGAATACCACTGTGGGAGCGAGCCTGCTCGCGAAAGCGTAGCATCAGCCGACATTTATGTTTGCTGATTCACCGCCTTCGCGAGCAAGCTCGCTCCCACAGGTTTTGGGGTGTTTCTGAAGGACCTCAGGCGTTACCCGCCAGCTTCATCCGCGCCGCCTGGGTGAAATCCAGCATGCGCTTCAATGGGCGGATCGCCTGTGGAATCAGCGCCGGATCGACAAAGATCTCGTTCGTCCCTTCCTTCAGGCTCTTGAGCGTGCGCTCAAGGGTGTTCATGGCCATCCACGGGCAATGTGCGCAACTGCGGCACGCGGCGCCGTTACCGGCGGTTGGCGCCTCGATGAAGACCTTGTCCGGGCACAACTGCTGCATCTTGTAGAAAATGCCGCGGTCAGTGGCGACGATCAGGGTCTTGTTCGGCAGGCTTTGCGCGGCAGCGATCAACTGACTGGTGGAACCGACGGCATCCGCCAGCTCGATCACCGAGGTCGGCGACTCCGGGTGCACCAGAATCGCGGCGTCCGGGTACAACGCCTTCATGTCTTCCAGCTGCTTGGACTTGAACTCTTCGTGGACGATGCACGCACCGTCCCACAGCAGCATGTCGGCGCCGGTCTTGCGCTGAATGTAAGTGCCCAGATGCTTGTCCGGGCCCCAGATGATGGTCTCGCCGTTGTCCATCAGGCTTTCGACGATTTCCAGCGCACAGCTCGACGTCACCACCCAGTCAGCGCGGGCTTTGACTGCGGCCGAAGTGTTGGCGTACACCACCACCGTGCGCTCCGGGTGCTGATCGCAGAACGCCGAGAACTCGTCCACCGGGCAACCCAGGTCCAGCGAGCAGGTCGCGTCAAGCGTCGGCATCAGCACACGTTTTTCCGGGTTGAGGATCTTCGCGGTCTCGCCCATGAACTTCACACCGGCGACCACCACGGTCTTGGCCGGGTGAGCGTTGCCGAAGCGCGCCATTTCGAGGGAGTCGGACACACAGCCGCCGGTTTCTTCGGCCAGGGCCTGAATCACCGGATCGCAATAGAAGTGTGCCACCAGCACCGCGTCCTGAGCCTTGAGCTCGGCGGCGATGGCAGAACGGTAGTAGGCCTCTTCCTCGGCAGTCAGCGGTTTGGGCTGTTTGGCATCGAGGTGGGCTTGAACCAGAAGGCGTTCGGAAATCTGCGTCATGTTCGCAAGACCTGCAGGCGCTTTCGCGCGAAAGTCGAGTATACACCCGGCTCCGGACCACTTGAGGGTACCGCCGGGAGAGTGAGTATTATCAGGCACGGACAGCATTGAAGCTGCGCAAGGCTACAGAATATCCCGTTGATACAAAAGATGATTCTGACCTGTGTCAGCACAGACAATGATGGAAGGAGCGGTGCCTGATTCGCAGGCAAAAAAAAACCCGGAAATCCTCACTTTCGTGGGCCTTCCGGATTTTCTAAACCGCCAAATATGGTGGGTCGTGTGGGATTCGAACCTACGACCAATTGGTTAAAAGCCAACTGCTCTACCAACTGAGCTAACGACCCGCTGTGTGGTGGCGCGTATAATACTGATTTTTAAGGACTATTCAACACCTTTTTGAAAAAAATCAAAAATAAGGTGTTGGATCGCTTACACCGGCCGCCGCAAAGCCCTCTGCACGCAGGCGGCAGCTGTCGCATTTGCCGCACGCACGGCCGTCATCGTCCGCCTGATAGCAGGAAACGGTCAGGCCATAATCGACACCCAGCTTCACGCCCGCCTGGACGATCTGCGCCTTGCTCAGGTTCTGCAGCGGTGCCTGGATGCGGAAACCGTTGCCTTCCACACCCGCCTTGGTCGCCAGGTTGGCCATGCGCTCGAACGACTCGATGAACTCCGGACGACAATCCGGGTATCCGGAATAGTCCACGGCGTTGACGCCGATAAAGATGTCACGCGCGCCGAGTACTTCGGCCCAGCCCAGTGCCAACGACAGGAACACGGTATTGCGTGCCGGCACGTAGGTCACCGGGATGCCCTCGCCCAGCTCTTCCGGGATATCGATGCTGGTATCGGTCAGCGCCGAGCCGCCCATGCCGTTGAGGTTCAGGCCAATCACTTTGTGCTCGACCACACCCAGATCGCGAGCGACGCGCGCGGCGGCATGCAGCTCCGCATGAGAGCGCTGGCCGTAATCGAAACTCATGGTGTAGCAGGCGTAACCTTCAGCCCGGGCCATCGCGACCACAGTGGCCGAATCGAGGCCACCCGATAGCAGGATTACCGCACGTTTTTCGTGAGTGTTCAGTTGTTCAGTCATATCAGCGCCCCGGCTCGTCATTCCATAGATATTTATGCAGCTGCAACTGCAACCGCACCGGCAGGTTGTCTGCCACCACCCAGTCCGCCAGATCCCTGGCATTGAGGTCATGATGACTTGGGGAAAACAGCACTTCACCCGCACGTCGATCAAGACCGTACTGGATCAGCTTCGAGACCGCCCAGTCATAGTCGTCCCGCGAGCAGATGACAAACTTCACCTGATCGTTGGGCGTCAGCAGTTCGATATTTTCGTAGCGGTTGCGGTGCGCCTCTTTGGAGTCCGGCGTCTTCAGGTCGACTACGCGACTGACACGCGGATCGACCGCCGAGATATCGAGCGCACCGCTGGTTTCCAGTGACACTTCATAACCGGCATCGCACAGCTGCTTGAGCAAAGGGATGGCATTGGGCTGTGCCAAAGGCTCACCGCCGGTCACACAGACATAGCGCGGGCGAAACCCGGCCACTTGTTCAAGGATATCGTCGAGGGTGCGGATCGTGCCGCCGCTGAACGCATAGGCGCTGTCGCAGTATTGGCAACGCAATGGGCAACCGGTCAGGCGCACAAAAACCGTGGGCAGCCCGGCAGTCCGCGTTTCCCCCTGCAACGAGTAGAAAACTTCGGTGATTCTCAATGTGTCTTGCATAGTCGCCACGGGCGTAACAGCTAAACAGGCTGTCCGCCTCCGTCAGGCACTTCAGGCAACCCCGCCAACGCGTAGATCACCAGAAGCGTGTTTCAGAAAAAGGGCGTGAATTCTAACGAAAAAACCCGCGACAAGCGCGGGTTTCTTCCAAACGGGTCAAACACACTTACATGCGTTGCAGATCGCGTTGGGCCAACTGAGCAGCGGAGGTCCCCGGGTATTGGGAAACCACCTGTTGCAGAATGCCTTTGACCTTGTCGGTATGACCGAGGCGGCGCTCTACATCAGCCAGCTTGTACAGCGAATCCGGCACTTTGGCGTGCTTGGGATAGAGCTGTGAAACCTTGGCAAAAGCCTGACCCGCACCTTGCAGATCGCCCTTGGCCAGGTTCACTTCGCCCAACCAGTACTGGGCATTGCCCGCGTATTGGCTGTTCGGGTATTTGCGCAGGAATGCCGAGAAAGCCTGGCTGGCCTTGTCGAAATCCTTGGCTTTGATCAGGTCGAAAGCCGCATCGTAATACAGCTTTTCCTTGGCCGGATCACCCGGTTCGCTACTGGCAGCAGGTGCCTGGGCGGCAGCAGCCCCGGCGCCAGCGGCAGCACCGGCAGCAGCACTTGCATCGCCGCCGGTAGAAGAATTCTCAGAAGTCGCGGCAGGTGCAACACCGGATCCTATGCGCCGATCAAGATCCTGGTATCGCTCCAGGGATTCCTGTTTCATGCGCGCAACCTGATTCTGCAGTTCTTCGATCACACCTTGCTGGCGCGATATCTGATCCTGCATCTGTTGCAGTTGGTTGAACAGCATGCCCTGTGCCGAGGCAGGGGCCGAAGCCGCTCCCCCGGCATAGGCGCCGTTCGTACCGTAACCCGCAGGCGGATAACTGCTCCCGCTATTGTTATAACCGGAGTTGTCATCGACCACAGGAACCGCAGCCCACGCCGCAAGCGGCGCGAGGCTGAGAGCCAGAACAGTTACAGCACGACGGCACGTTCGCATATCGAATTACTTACGCAGTTCGACGCGACGGTTTTGAGCCCAGGACTGCTCGTCGTTGCCGGTAGCAACTGGACGCTCTTCGCCGTAGGAAACCAGTTCCAGCTGAGCTGGGGAAACACCTTGCAGTACCAGGTAGCGCTGAACGGCTTTCGCACGACGCTCGCCCAGTGCCATGTTGTACTCACGAGTACCACGTTCGTCGGTGTTGCCTTCCAGAACAACGCGAGCGCCGTTTGCTTTCAGGTCTTTGGCGTGAACGTCCAGAGCGCGCATGGCTTCTGGCTTCAGGTCCGAGCTGTCGTATTCGAAGTAGAAGGTGGTGATTGCGCGCAGAGCAGCTTCTTCGCTCAGGGAACCGTCAACGGCACCAGTGTTAGCGCCGTAACCAGCGTTTGGATCAACAGCGCCTTCACCGGCGTTGTCGCCGCCTTTGGACGAGCAACCTACAGCTACAGCCATGGCCAGAGCCAGCGCAGCAAATTTACCAAACTTCAGCATTTCCATCGTGAAACTCCTAATGAACCCCAGTGTGTTAAGTAAAACGTAAAGCGCCGCGTCAGTTCAGGTAAGGGGACCAGGACGGTTCTCTGACTTCGCCTTGTGCGGTAGGAAGCGGGAGCCTCACGCGTCCATTAATGGACACGAGCATCAAGACTCCCCGGCCCTGCTGGCGGGTGGCGTAGATTACCATGGTGCCGTTGGGCGCAACAGTGGGTGACTCGTCCAGAGTGCTATCAGTGAGGATCTTTACACTGCCTCGCTGCAAATCCTGGGCCGCCACCTTGAAATTGGTGAAACCGTCCTGGCGATGGATCATCACCAGGGTCTTTTCATCAGCCGAAAGCTTCGGGTTGGCGTTGTAGTTGCCAATGAAGGTCACACGCTCGGCACCACCGCCGCTGGCGCTGGTTTTGTAGATCTGCGGCTTGCCGCCACGGTCCGAGGTGAAGTAGATGGTCGAACCATCCTTGCCCCAGTACGGTTCGGTGTTGATGCCAGGGCCTGCAGTCACACGAGTGATCTGACGCGAACCCAGGTTCATCACATAGATGTCCGGGTTGCCGTCTTTCGACAGTACGAATGCCAGGCGATTGCCATCCGGCGACCAGGCTGGTGCGCCGTTCAGGCCTTCGAAGTTGGTGATCTGCTCACGGCGACCGGTGTCGATGTTCTGCATGAAAATCCGAGGACGCTTCTGCTCGAACGACACGTAGGCGATGCGCTTGCCATCCGGTGCGAAACGCGGCGACAGGATCGGCTCGCGCGATTGCAGCAGAGTCACGGCACGGGCACCGTCGTAGTCCGAACGCTGCAGGGTGTAGCGAGTGTTCTTCTCGGAGAAACGCTCGGCTGTCACATACAGCAGGCGGGTCGAAAACGCACCTTTGATACCGGTGAGTTTTTCGAACGACTGGTCCGAAATGAAGTGCGCCATGTCACGCAGTTGCTCGGTGGTACCGGAAACACTGCCGTCAGCCACTTTCTGCTCGGTAGCCACGTTGAACAGTGCCCACTGCACCTGCAGACGACCGCCCGCTGGCGCAATGCTGCCGACCATCATGTATTGAGCACCCACCGCCTTCCAGTCACGGAAGATGATTTCGCTCGGCTGGCTTGGCTGGCTGATCATGTTCTGCTTTGGAATCGGCGAGTAATAGCCCGAGTTCCGCAAATCGTTACCAATGATTTCAGCCATGTCGTCCGGCAACACGGCACCGCCCTGCATGCCGAACGGTACGACGGCAATCGGGGTGGCCCGATCGCTGCCGCTGGTGACCAGAATGTTCTTTTCATCAGCCATCGCGATCCCTGCCATGCAGCAGATCACGACCAGCATTCCTCGAAGAAGGTTTCTCACAAGGCTAGATCCTCAGGTGTGAATGTCATCTTGAATGAACGATACGGAGCGAAATCGCTCGGCTTCATTCCCTGCATTTCCGTCAAACGTCCAATATTTTTGACCGCCGCGACCGCCGAAGCATCGAACGGACCGTCGCCACTGGATTTGGCCACGCTGACCGAAGTCACCGTACCGTCCGGCAACATGCCGATTTGCAGCACGACCGTCATGCCTTTGCGTGCCGAAGGAGGACGAGCCCAGCCTTCCGCTGCCCGCGCACGAATCAGGTCATCGAAACTGCCCGCGACTTCGTCACCCTGCTCATCGGCCAAGGCCTGCTGACGCTGTGGCGTATCGGAAAGCAAATCTGCCAGGGCCTGAGCCTTTTTCTCTTCGGCGGATTTACGTGCCGCTTCCTGCGATTTCTTCTTCGCAGCATCGGCAGCAGCTTTCTTCTTCGCTTCGTCGGCGACTTTCTTCTTCGCCTCTTCAGCTTCAGCTTTTTTCTTGGCGTCTTCGGCGGCTTTCTTCTTCGCGTCTTCGACGATCTTCTTCTTGGCTTCTTCAGCGGCCGCTTTCTTGGCCTCTTCTTCAGCCGCCTTCTTGGCTTCTTCTTCGGCTTTCTTCTTGGCTATATCAGCCAATTGTTTCTCTTCTGCCTTCTTGGCCTCGGCTTTTTTCGCATCGTCGGCTTTCTTGGCTTCATCAGCCCTTTTCGCCTCGTCCGCTTTCTTCGCCTCGTCGGCCTTCTTGGCTTCCTCGGCCTTTTGAGCCGCTTCTTCTTTCTTTTGTTCCGCAGCCTTCACCGCTTCCTGCTCGACCTTTTTCTGCTCCATCTGCTCGACTTCGGTCTGGCGCGCGGCGGATTTCTTCGCCTCACCCGCAATCTTCTGATTGGTCTGGGTGGTTGCCTGACTTTTCGATTTCAGCTGGTACAGGGTCGCCTGGACAATCGGCTTGGCCGGCGGCAACTCGGGTGTGAAGGCGAAACTGACGAACAGCATGCCGAACACCAGCACGTGCAGGACAATCGCCAGAACACTGGGCCAGAAGTAGCTTTCCGAGGCGGACGGCTCTCGCTGTTGCTGCATCAGGGGGCCTCGGTAATCAAACCAACATTACCGACCCCGGCTTTCTGCAACCCGCCCATGGCACCCATGACGGCGCCGTAGTCGACCGACTTGTCGCCACGGATAAAGACCTGGGTACGCTTGCCGCCTTCGGTGCCGGCGCGAATGATCTTGGTCACTGCGTCAGTCATCTGTGGCAACGTCATTGCCCTGTCCTGCTGCTTTTCAGTATCGACTTCGCTGCCAAGGTTCCAGTAGTAGGTCTTGTCAGCCTTGATCGAAATGGTCAGCACCTGAGTGTTGTTGTCCTGCGGCAAGGCTTCGCTGGAAACCTTGGGCAGATCCACTTTCACGCCCTGATTGAGCATCGGCGCGGTCACCATGAAGATAACCAGCAGCACCAGCATCACGTCGATGTATGGCACCACGTTCATCTCGGCGACCGGCTTGCGCTTGTTTCGGGCTCGAGCGATTAAAGCCATCGGGAAATACCTGCTTATTCTTCGCTGGTGTGCACTTTGCGGTGCAGGATCGCCTGGAACTCATCGGCGAAGGTGTAGTAGCGGCTCAGCAAGGTTTCGCTGCGGGCAGAGAAACGGTTGTAAGCGATAACGGCCGGGATCGCGGCGAACAGGCCGATCGCGGTGGCGATCAGGGCTTCGGCGATACCCGGGGCCACGGTGGCCAGGGTCGCCTGCTGGGCGCTGGCCAGACCACGGAAGGAGTTCATGATGCCCCACACGGTACCGAACAGACCGATGTACGGGCTGACCGAACCCACGGTGGCGAGAAACGGCAGGCTCTGCTCCAGCTTCTCTTCCTCACGGGAGATCGCGACGCGCATGGCCCGCGCCACACCTTCCATCACGGCCTCAGGATCGACGCCAGGCTGCTGACGCAGACGGGAGAATTCCTTGAAGCCGGCACGGAAGATCTGCTCCACGCCGGAATCCGGATCCGGGTTGCTGCCGGCCTGACGGTACAGCTTGGACAGGTCGATACCCGACCAGAAGCGCTCTTCAAAGCTCTCCAGGGCGCGTCGACCGGCGCGCAGCAGATTGCTGCGCTGAAAGATCATGATCCATGAGGTCACCGATGCGGCCACCAGGGTCAACATTACCAACTGCACCACGATGCTGGCATTGCTGACCAGGCTCCACATGGAGGAATGGTCGACGACGTTAGCTTCCACGCTTTATCTCCTGCTTTGAGTGTGTACCCGTGCCGCCCGCGTCGGCAAAGGCCGCACGCAAGGATTCGGGCATGGCCCGGGGTTTCAAACTGTCGGTGCGCACGCAGGCCACCAGAAACTGCCCTTCACAGAGCAGCACATTATCCGTGGCCCGCCTGACCTGCTGTTTGAAGCGCAGGCTGGCACGGTTCAATTCGATTACATCAGCGCTTACCAGCAGTTCGTCGTCCAGTCGCGCCGGCGCGTGGTAGCGCGCTTCGCTGGAATGCACGACAAACAACAGGTCCTCTCCGGCCAGTTCCGACTGGGCAAAGCCCAGCGTCCGGAGCCGCTCGGTTCGAGCCCGTTCCATAAACTTGAGGTAATTAACGTAATACACGATGCCGCCCGCATCGGTGTCCTCGTAATAAACGCGACAACGATGTGCGAACGGCTCAAGCCCGTTTTGCGCGCGCATACTCTAGTGCTTACTCCTCGGGTTGCCAATCCGGCCAGGCAACTGTTTTTTCAGTGTTTAAGGCTTTACCGCAAAAGTACCGTCCTGTGACAGTACAAACGCTGAATAAATCGCCAAAAAATGTGTATCAATCGTCCACGGCATCGAGAAACTCGTCTGCCACGGGCATTTCACCCATTCGTGACGGAATGTTTAAACCGAAATGCAGGTACGCATGCCGTGTCACCACCCTGCCCCGTGGCGTACGCATGATGTAGCCCTGTTGAATCAGGTACGGCTCCAGCACATCTTCGATGGTGTGGCGCTCTTCGCTGATAGCCGCCGCGAGGCTGTCGATGCCCACCGGGCCGCCATCGAACTTCTCGATCATGGTCAGCAGCAAGCGCCGGTCCTGGTGATCGAAGCCGTGTTCGTCGACGTCCAGCAGGTTCAACGCCAGATCGGCTACCGACTTGGTGATATGGCCCTTGGCCCGCACTTCGGCGAAATCGCGTACCCGCCGCAGCAGACGGTTGGCGATCCGCGGCGTACCGCGGGCACGACGAGCAATTTCAAAAGAGCCCTCCGGATCCAGCGGCA
Organism: Pseudomonas sp. IT-P260; assembly: GCF_949768395.1. Lineage (NCBI taxonomy): Bacteria > Pseudomonadati > Pseudomonadota > Gammaproteobacteria > Pseudomonadales > Pseudomonadaceae > Pseudomonas > Pseudomonas sp. IT-P260. The sequence continues at coordinate 364,450 of NZ_CATKPO010000039.1, read as the reverse complement.
GTCCGAGAATAGACGCCGAACGACTGACAATCGTCGCCAGATCCGCCGTGCTGTAGAACTCAAGACGCTGGACGATACCGAAGCGGTCACGCAACGGATTGGTCAGCATGCCGGCACGGGTTGTGGCGCCCACGAGAGTGAACGGTGGCAGATCCAGCTTGATCGAGCGTGCCGCCGGCCCTTCACCGATCATGATGTCGAGCTGGAAGTCCTCCATCGCCGGGTACAGCACTTCTTCAACGATGGGTGACAGGCGATGGATTTCGTCGATGAACAACACGTCGTGCGGTTCAAGATTGGTCAGCAGAGCCGCCAGATCGCCCGGACGTTCAAGTACCGGACCGGACGTGCTCTTGATCGACACGCCCATTTCCTCGGCGATGATGTTGGCCAGCGTGGTTTTGCCCAGACCCGGCGGGCCGAAGATCAGCGTGTGGTCGAGGGACTCGCTACGGCCACGCGCCGCCTGGATGAACAGTTCCATCTGCTCGCGCACGGTCGGCTGGCCAATATAGTCGGCCAGACTGACCGGGCGAATGGCCCGATCCTGGACTTCTTCGCGCTCGCGCGGACTGTGCGCGGCGGCGATCAGACGATCAGCTTCAATCACTTAAATCATTCCCTTCAGGGCGCGGCGGATCAGGTCTTCACTGCTCAAATTCTTGTCCTTGATGGCGGTAATCGCCTTGCTCGCTTCCTGCGGCTTGTAACCCAGGGAAATCAGCGCACTGACGGCATCGTTCTCGGCAGTGTTGACCGGCGCCGGGCCGTCCGGCTGGTTCGGCACCAGAGCGAACATGGCTGGTGAGGTTTCCCAGGCCTTGAAACGATCCTTGAGTTCGACCAACAGGCGCTCAGCGGTTTTCTTGCCAACACCGGGCACCTTGGTCAGCGCCGAGGTGTCCTGCGATTGCACGCAGCGGATCAGCTCATCGACTTCCAGACTCGACATCAGCGCCAGGGCCAGTTTCGGCCCGACACCATTGAGACGGATCAGCTCACGAAAAAAGTCTCGCTCACGCTTGCCGGCGAAACCATAGAGTAACTGCGCGTCTTCGCGTACGACCAAATGGGTGTGCAGCGTCAGCGGTTCACCGACCGACGGCAGACGATAAAGGGTGGTCATGGGCACTTCCAGCTCATACCCGAGGCCGTTTACATCCAGAATCAGGTGCGGCGGCTGTTTCTCAGCCAGGGTGCCGCGCAAGCGTCCAATCACGTTTCAGATCCTTGAGCGTTGGCCAGCCGTGGGCTGGCGACAGATGGAAGGCGGGAATCGGGCCGACGACCCAGGCGCGAAATCCGCATTCCGCAAAAATGATTGCTGATGCTATCAGAGACGCAGGCGCCCGCCACGACTGCGTGCGGTTCCCAAACCATGCGGCAGCAGGCTGGAACGGGTATGCGCGTGACAAATGGCAATGGCCAGGGCATCCGAGGCATCGATCTGCGGCTTGCTGGTCAGCTTGAGCATGTGCATGACCATCATCTGCACCTGTTCTTTATTGGCCGCGCCGGTGCCGACCACGGCTTGCTTGACCTGGGTGGCGGTGTACTCGGCAATCTCCAGGCACTCTTCAGCGCCAGCCACAATGGCGGCGCCGCGAGCCTGCCCGAGCTTGAGGGCGGAATCGGCGTTTTTCGCCATGAACACTTTTTCGATGCCCATGGTCACCGGGCCATAGGTCTGAATGATTTCACGCACGCCGCGATAAACGATTTGCAGCCGCTCATGCAGCTCGCCGGCGCCGGTACGGATGCAGCCCGAGGCCACATAGATGCAGCCGCCGCGTCCGGTATCGCGAACAATCCCGTAACCGGTGATGCGCGAGCCGGGGTCGATACCCAGAATTAATGTCATAACGCCTGCAGAAATTGATGCGAAAGCTGAGGGTACATGTAGGAGCTGCCGAAGGCTGCGATCTTTTGATCTTTTAAAAGCAGAAAGATCGCAGCCTTCGGCAGCTCCTACAGGTGAATTGTAGAGCCATCAAAAACTGCGACCTTTCTATTTTGCGTTAACCGAGCTGAGCGGCCACGTCTTCCGGAATGTCGGCGTTGGAATAGACGTTCTGCACGTCATCCAGATCCTCAAGCATGTCGATCAGCTTGAGCACCTTCTCCGCGCCTTCCAGATCCAGTTCGGCGCTGGTGGTCGGCTGCATGACGATTTCCGCGTCGTCGCCCTTGAACCCCGCCGTTTCCAGCGCGTTGCGCACGGCATAGAAGCTGGTGAACGAGGTGAACACGTCGATCGAGCCGTCTTCATGGCTGACCACGTCGTCGGCATCGGCTTCCAGCGCCGCTTCGGTCAGGGCGTCTTCATCGACGCCCGGGGCGAAGCTGATCTGCCCTTTGCGCTCGAACAGGTACGCGACCGAACCGTCGGTGCCGAGGTTGCCGCCGCATTTGCTGAATGCATGGCGGACGGCTGCAGCGGTACGGTTGCGGTTGTCGGTCATGCATTCGACCATCACCGCCACGCCGCCCGGGCCGTAACCTTCATAGGTCAGCTCTTCAACGTTGTCCGCTTCGGTCGCACCGGCGCCACGCGCCACGGCGCGGTCGATGATGTCGCGGCTCATGTTCGCACCAAGGGCCTTGTCCAGGGCCAGGCGCAAGCGCGGGTTGGAACCCGGATCGCCGCCGCCCTGACGGGCCGCAACGGTCAGTTCACGGATCCACTTGGTGAAGATCTTGCCTCTCTTGGCATCCTGACGTTCTTTGCGGTGCTTGATGTTCGCCCACTTGGAATGACCTGCCATAACTCGCTCCGAATTCTCTTGAAACGTTGCCCGCCCTGCTCACGCAGCGGCCAGCCAACAAAAAATCTCGACCTGCTCTCTATAGAAAGAAAAAAGGCGCATCCGAAGATGCGCCTTCAGGCCCGTCTTACTCAGCCTTTGGCGTTTCGCGCAAACGAATGTGCAGCTCGCGCAGCGCCTTGGCATCCACCACACCCGGCGCTTGCGTCATGACGTCCGCAGCACTCTGGGTTTTCGGGAAGGCGATCACTTCACGGATCGACTGGGCGCCGGTCATCAGCATCACCAGACGGTCCAGACCGAAGGCCAGACCACCGTGCGGCGGCGCACCGTACTTCAACGCGTCGAGCAGGAAGCCGAACTTCTCTTCCTGTTCCGCTTCGTTGATGCCCAGCAGGCGGAACACCGCTTGCTGCATTTCCTTGCGGTGGATACGGATCGAACCGCCGCCCAGCTCGGTGCCGTTCAGTACCATGTCGTAGGCACGGGACAGAGCGCCGGCCGGGTTGGCTTCCAGCTCTTCAGGCGAGCACTTCGGTGCGGTGAACGGGTGGTGCAACGCGGAGAAGCTGCCGTCGTCGTTTTCTTCGAACATCGGGAAGTCGACGACCCACATTGGCGCCCACTTGCAGGTCAGCAGGTCGAGGTCGTGGCCCAGCTTGATACGCAGCGCGCCGAGGGCTTCGCTGACGATCTTGGCCTTGTCGGCGCCGAAGAACACGATGTCGCCGTCAACTGCACCAACGCGATCAAGGATCACGTTGAGGTTGGCTTCAGGGATGTTTTTCACGATCGGCGATTGCAGACCGTCAACACCGGCAGCGCGCTCGTTGACCTTGATGTACGCCAGGCCCTTGGCACCGTAGATGCCGACGAACTTGGTGTAGTCGTCGATCTGCTTGCGCGGCATGCTCGCTCCGCCTGGAACGCGCAGTGCAGCGATACGGCATTTCGGATCGTTGGCCGGGCCGCTGAACACCTTGAATTCGACTTCTTTGAGTTGATCGGCAACGTCGACCAGTTCCAGCGGGTTACGCAGGTCTGGCTTGTCGGAGCCGTAACGACGCATGGCTTCTTCGAAGGTCATGTGCGGGAATTCGCCGAACTCCAGATCCAGCACTTCCTTGAACAGGTTGCGGATCATGCCTTCGGTCAGGCCCATGATGTCTTTTTCGTCAAGGAAGCTGGTCTCGATGTCGATCTGAGTGAACTCAGGCTGACGGTCGGCACGCAGGTCTTCGTCACGGAAGCACTTGGCGATCTGGTAGTAGCGGTCGAAACCGGCAACCATCAGCAGTTGCTTGAACAGCTGAGGCGATTGCGGCAAGGCGAAGAACGAACCGGCGTGCGTACGGCTCGGCACCAGGTAGTCGCGAGCACCTTCCGGGGTCGCGCGGGTCAGGATCGGCGTTTCCACGTCAAGGAAGCCGTTCTCGTCGAGGAAGCGACGGATACTGGTGGTCATGCGCGAACGCAGACGCAGCTTCTCGGCCATTTCCGGACGACGCAGGTCCAGGAAGCGGTAGCGCAGGCGGGTTTCTTCGCCGACATCGGAGTATTCGTTGAGCGGGAACGGCGGGGTTTCCGCTTCGTTCAGCACTTCCAGCTCGTAGCCCAGCACTTCGATCATGCCCGACGCCATGTTGGCGTTGGTTGCCCCGGCCGGACGCAGACGCACCTTGCCGGTGATCTTCACCACGTACTCGCTGCGCACGCGATCGGCGGCGGCGAAGCTTTCGGCGCGATCCGGATCGAACACCACCTGCGCCAGACCATCACGATCACGGATATCGAGGAAAATCACCCCGCCGTGGTCGCGACGACGGTGAACCCATCCGCAAAGGGTAATTTCCTGGCCTTCCAGGCTTTCGTTCAGTTGGCCGCAATAATGGCTGCGCATCATGGTAGTGGTTTCGCTTCTCGTAATTCGAAATTCGGTGGAGATCCCGTCGCACTCAAGCACTGCGGAATCTCACGCGTGTCGTTCGACCTGGGCCTGAACCCTAGTCAGATTTGTCGCCACCGGCCAGATTCTTCTTGGCTCCGGTCTTGAAATCGGTTTCGTACCAACCGCTGCCGCTGAGGCGAAAACCCGGCATGGACAGCTGTTTTTTCAGCTCTGGCGCCTGACAGGCAGGGCAGTCGACCAGCGGTGCCTCGCTGATCTTTTGAATGGCTTCCAACTGATGACCACAGGAAGCACATTGGTAATCGTACATCGGCATGGGGGTGTCTCGGCGATCAGATTGCCACCGCGCGCAGGGCTTTGCGGCGAAAGAGCGGGATTATATCCATTAAATGCGGGCTGTGCAGCCGTAAGACTGCACAGCCCGCCACGTCATTTCAAGTATTGGTCGTTCCGGGCATGACGGCCGCCGGGGTATCCCGCAGACCATTCATCACACACACCACCCGCACCAGACCGCTGAAGTTTTTCACCCCGCCGTGGCGCAGGTGCACTTCACGGTCCACATGTGACAGCAGCGTGCTGACCGAACAGCCGTTGTGCCCGGCCATGTCACCAAGAATGTTCCAGTAAACCTGCTCGAGCCTCAAGCAAGTGGCAAACCCGTTCAAACGCACCGACCTTGCCAGCGGCCGGATCAGCTCAAAATCGAAATCGCTGACAAACGGATCGACCTTCATTTCCCGTTGCGAACCGACATGCTCGCATCGCCTGTCTCCACCTACCATATCGCTGACACTCCTTTGCCATCGGTGCTTTATATAAAGACAACATCCTGTGCCTTCATAAAAACGCAGACGCAAAGTCAGCGCCAGACGACTAGTTGCCCAGCAGCGTAGGATAAGCCGACATGTTCAGTAAGATTTGAAACAGTACGCGGACATCCCCCCGGACATCCGCGCAAAGGCTTGTCAGGTCTCGAGCAACGCGCGCAGCATCCACGCAGTCTTCTCATGCACCTGCATGCGCTGAGTCAGCAGGTCGGCTGTCGGCTCGTCACTGACCTTGTCCAACAGCGGGAAGATCCCGCGAGCGGTACGAGTCACAGCCTCCTGGCCCTCGACCAACTGCTTGATCATGTCCTCGGCGCTTGGCACGCCGACCTCCTCTTTAATGGAGGAGAGTCGCGCGTAAGTCGCGTAGGCACCCGGCGCCGGAAAACCCAGGGCGCGGATACGCTCGGCGATCAGGTCCACCGCCAGCGCCAGCTCGTTGTATTGTTCTTCGAACATCAGATGCAGGGTCCTGAACATGGGACCTGTGACGTTCCAGTGGAAGTTATGGGTTTTCAGATACAGCACATAGGTGTCCGACAACAACCGCGACAGCCCCTCGACGATGGACTTGCGGTCTTCTTCACTGATACCGATATCGATTGCCATGCTTACCCCCTAAGGCGATTGAATTCATCCAACAGGTGCAGACCCACTCTAGCAAGGCAGCCACGACCTCGCAGCCGGCAATTTTCGCTCGCCGTGCGACAAATCGACCGGGCAGGTGCCGCTGGCCGGGGTGATTTGAGTCGCTGCAGGCTTTGCTGTTAAATAGGCAGTGTGTCGCTATGCCCCATTTTTCGGGGCCTCGCGCATAGGCTGATGCCGGGCACGTGTCCAACGCCTCTTTATTGTTTCCGAAGCGAACCGTGCGCCTTCAGCTCTTCCTTGTGAGCCGTCATAACGTGAGCCAATCAAAATGTTGAAAATCGTCCACCTGCTAATGGGCGCAGCGGCCTTGCTGCTGTCGTTCATACCCAGCTTGAAAACCGAAGCCGTTCCTTACCTGCAACAACCCGATGCACTTTACCTGGCCTTTTTCGGCCTGCTGAACCTGGTCATCGCTCCAGTGATTCCTTACTGGAACAAAGGCCCGCGCCAGCATCTGCAAAATCTGGTCAGCGCTCTTCTCGTGCTGACTGTCGTCCTGCAAACCCTGACCCTGATCGCACCGATGCCTGTCATCGCCGGTCAACCGGCCGTGTTGTTCAGTCTGGCAATCGCCCTGGTTGCCGTGGTCCTGCATCTGGCCATCAGCTTCTACAAGTCTTCACCGGCCGCCGCACCGACTACCTATGACATGAGCAACCGCGATACCGGTACCGTCAAGTGGTTCAACACTTCCAAAGGCTTCGGCTTCATCTCCCGGGATTCCGGCGATGATATTTTCGTGCACTTTCGTGCAATCCGTGGCGAAGGCCACCGCGTCCTGGTCGAAGGCCAACGCGTGGAGTTCTCGGTGATGAACCGGGACAAAGGCCTGCAAGCCGAGGACGTGATCGCCGCCCTGCCGCGTCGCTGATTCGAGGCAACAAAAAACCGCGAGCAGCCAGGCTGCTCGCGGTTTTTTTTTATGCCTGCACAATCGTGTTGGCATCAGTAATGCGGCGGTGGCGCTTCTTCCTCGAAAGAATCAAATTGCCCGACCATCTCTTCCTGACGCTTGATCAGAGCCGCCATCTGCAGTTGCAGGCGTTCGATCACGCGCTGCTGCGCCACCAGCTCATCGTTCAATGTCTGAATGGTGTCATCCTGAAAAACCAGGCGGCTTTCCAGATCGGTAACGCGTTCTTCAAGGCTCATGGTTCAACCCTCCAGAAACGTGAAGTGTTCGGTCAGCACCAGACGCAGCCGTTCACGAATGCCCGCCACCTCCTCGGCACTGTAGGGTCTGGCTGGGTGTTTACCCCAGACCGGCGCTGGCCAGGCCGCGTCATCACGCTTGCGCACGATCACATGCATGTGCAACTGACTGACAACGTTGCCCAGCGTCGCGACGTTCAGCTTGTCGGCGTCGAACAGATCCTTCAGCAGCTCGGCCAGCGCCGTGGTCTCCTGCCACAACTGCTGCTGATCGGCGACATCCAACTGAAACAACTCGCTGATATCGTCGCGACGTGGCACCAGGATGAACCACGGGTAATTGGCATCGTTGGACAGCAGCAGCCGGCAGAGCGGGAAGTCACCGATGGTCAGGGTGTCCTGTTGAAGTCGTGAATCTAAAGCAAACACTGCGTGCACTCCCGGCTGATCGACATAATTCAGCTTAGCGGCCGTAAAGACAGGCAACACACCAAGCGACAGGCAGGCAGCATACCTGCGAATCCATCAGGCTTCACGAGCGCCGTGCCCGCCCAGACCATCACAGCCCAGGCAAAGGACATTTGCAGGGACCGCGCACCATTACAGCGCCAGGACAGTGCCTGGACACGGGCAAACACCCGAAATGGGCAGGTTCATTGACAGCAGGCTCGTCACAAGCTGTATGAATCCGGTACAGCCTGTAAATTTTTTGCACCAAAACCGCACAGTGCGTCTACGCTCAGTGCGTCGGGCATCCGCCAAATACTCACTGACGGGGTGAACCGGTAACGTTTTTGGTTGTCATGGCCCCACGCGAACCTGACAACACGATGCAAAGGTATGCGTCAAGCCCCTGATACAAAAGGGCTTGAACCCCCGTTTTTATGCGGTTTTTACAGCGAAAGGCGGGTGTGCAGAAAAATAAACGTGGCAACCCTGCACTTTGTGCACGCTTGTTGCATTGAGACACACATGGTCTATAGCGCACCACGGGAAGTGGCAGCTTGAGACCAAACAAATACGGTGGCAGGGTTGCCCCAATGGAGATTCAAGTGTTTTGCCAGGGACTCTTTTTTACCGATGCAAAAAGGCCCAGAAACAGCGATAAAGTTGTCAGCCCGGCTGCATGGGTAACGTGAATTTGCGACATCAACCCAGCTGTTTGCGACGTCGTCGTAAAGATCATGAAAGGTTGTATGAGCAAGTATCGCCAACATTGTCGGCGTGATATAAGTTTGCGCCGACACAAAAAGAAAGAGCCGCCCAGATAATAAAACAGGTGGGACGGCAGTACTCTTCTAAAACCAAAGGAGCAAATCACGATGCGCGTGATGAAGTGGAGCACAATCGCACTGGCAGTTGCAGCAGCAGCCAGCACTCAGTTGGCTACGGCCGCCCCGTTTGTTAGTGACCAGGCAGAAGCCAAAGGTTTCGTTGAAGATGCAAAACTCACCGAAACGTTGAAGAACTACTACTTCAACCGCGACAACAAGAACGGCGGCCACGACCAGAAAGACTGGACTCAGGGCTTTCTCGGTAACTTCACTTCCGGTTACACCCAAGGCACCGTAGGCGTCGGTATCGATGCATTCGGTTACCTGGCGGTAAAACTGGATGGCGGTGATGGTACTTCCGGCACCGGTAACATGAGCCGTAGCGACACCGTCAAAGCCAACGGTTATGCACACGACGTTAACGACAGCCAAGGCAAAGCCGGCGCAGCCGTTAAATTCCGCATTTCCAAAACCGAGCTGAAATTTGGCGACATGCAGCCAAGCACCGCTCCGGTATTCGCTGTTGGCGGCTCCCGTATCCTTCCGCAAACGGCCACTGGCTTCCAGTTGCAGAGCAGCGAAGTCAAAGACCTTGACCTCGAAGCCGGTCACTTCTACTCGGCCACCAGCCAGGACAAAAACGCTCGTGAAGGCGGCCTTTACGCCACTTACGCGGGTGTTGAAGCCAAAAACATCGACTACTTCGGTGGCAAATACGGCATCACTGACAACCTGACTGCCTCGCTGTACGGCGCCAAGCTGGAAGACATCTGGAACCAGTACTACGCCAACGTGAACCTCACCACCCCATTCGGTGGCGACACTTCGCTGAACACTGACTTCAACATCTACCGCACCACCGACACCGGCAGCGCCAAAGCGGGCGACATCAGCAACACCGCCTTCTCGCTGGCAACCGCCCTGTCGTTCCTGAAGGCACACACCTTCACTCTGGCCTTCCAGAAGGTCAACGGCGACACTCCGTTCGACTACATCGGCGTAGGCAAGAACAACCGTGGTGGCGACTCGATCTTCCTCGCCAACTCCATCCAGTACTCCGACTTCAACGGTGCAGGCGAGAAATCCCTGCAAGCCCGTTACGACCTGAAAATGGCCGAGTACGGCGTTCCTGGCCTGAGCTTCATGGTTCGTTACGTTAAAGGTTGGGATATCGACGGTACCCACACTCCAGCGGGTAGCGCTTACGCCGGCCTGTACGGTGAAGACGGTAAACACCACGAAACCAACTTCGAAGCCAAGTACGTTGTTCAGTCTGGCCCAGCGAAAGACCTGTCCTTCCGCATTCGTCAAGCCTGGCACGTTGCTAACGCTGACGAAGGCGAAGGCGACGTTAAAGAGTTCCGCCTGATCACCGAATACCCACTGAACATCCTGTAATTGTCAGTGGTTAGTTTGGAAGCATAAAAAAAGGCCCATTTTCGGATGGGCCTTTTTTATTGCCTGTCACTTGTCATAAATGCCTGACCAGCAAGTCAGGCATTTAATTAGCAACCTATCATTGCGTTGCTGTTTCCTGAACCACACGAATCACCCGCTGTGGAAACGGAATATCAATACCGGCCGTCTTCAAACGATCACGTGACTGTTCGTTAAACATGAACATCACGTCCCAGTAGTCTGCGGTTTTAACCCACACACGCAGGGAAACAGTGATCGAACTGTCACCCAACGTCGAAATGACCGCTTGTGGCGCAGGGTCCTGCAGAACGCGCTCATCCTTGGCCAGATCCAGCAGCACCTGACGGGCTTTCTGCAGATCCGCTTCGTAATCCACACCCACGTCGAACACCACTTTACGGGTTGGCTGACGGTTGGTGTTGGTGATGATGCCATTCGACAGATTGCCGTTCGGGACGATGATGGTCTTGTTGTCACCGGTCCGCAGCACGGTGTGGAAAATCTGGATGCTGTCGACCGTACCCGCCACGCCTTGCGCTTCGATCCAGTCGCCGATACGGAACGGACGGAACAGCAGAATCAGCACGCCGCCAGCGAAGTTCGCCAGGCTGCCCTGCAACGCCAGACCGATGGCCAGGCCAGCAGCACCGATCGCGGCCACGAACGAGGTGGTTTCCACGCCGATCATCGAGGCGACGCTGACGATCAGCAACACCTTGAGGATGATGTTCGCCAGGCTGCTGATAAAGCCTTGCAGCGCCAGGTCGGCATTGCGCAGGGCCAGCAGACCGCCAAGCTTTTGCGTGACCTTGTTGATCAGCCACCAGCCGATCGCCAGGGTAATCACCGCCAGCAGCACACGGCTGCCGTATTCCATGATCATCGGAATCCACGCCTGGGACGCCTTGACCAGGTTGTCTACCTCAGCATTCAAATCCATCTTCCATCTCCTGATTTCCGGCCATTCGGCACGCGAAAGATAAGCGGCAGAAACCCGCCGGGGTGAACATAAATCGAATGTGGGAGCGAGCCTGCTCGCGAAGGCGGCGTGTCAGTCAACCTCATTGTTGAATGACACACCGCCTTCGCGAGCAGGCTCGCTCCCACAATTCTTCTGACCGGACTTAGTCGCGGAAGTTGTTGAACTGCAGCGGCATGCCGAATTCCTTGGCACGCAGGGCCGCGATGGCTTCCTGCAGGTCATCGCGCTTCTTGCCGGTCACACGCACCTGTTCGCCCTGAATGGCGGCCTGCACCTTGAGCTTGGCGTCCTTGATGTGAGCGACGATTTTCTTCGCCAGCTCCTTGTCGATGCCTTCCTTGAGGATCGCGTCCTGCTTCATCAGTTTGCCCGAGGCATAAGCGTCTTTGACTTCAAGACACTGCACATCGATCTTGCGCTTGGTCAGGGCCAGCTTCAGGATCTCGATCATCGCTTCCAGCTGGAACCCGGCTTCAGCGGTGAGGTTGACGGTCAGGTCCTTTTCCTTGAACTCGAAGCTGCCTTTGCCTTTCAGGTCATAACGACGATCAAGCTCCTTCACGGCGTTCTCGACCGCGTTGGTCAGCTCGTGTTTGTCCAGTTCGGATACCACGTCGAACGACGGCATGTAATCTCTCCAATAAAAAAGGCGCGCTCAATCAGGAGGGAGCGCGCTTGGCTTGCGGTTAAAATCCGGCTCATTATAACGGGTCTTTTCCCACCGACACGGCGAGCCTTGCATGCCAGTACCTTACCGAGTGAAAAACTGATGTCCACCCCCTGGCACGTTCTCGGCGCCGGCAGCCTCGGCACCCTCTGGGCCACGCGTCTGGCCCGCGCGGGTCTGCCGGTGCGGCTGATCGTGCGTGATGCCGAGCGTTTGCGCAGCTATCAGGCGGCCGGCGGGCTGACCCTGGTCGAGCACGGCGCAGCCACCACCTACGCCGTCCCCGCGCAAACGGCGGATGACCCGGAGCCGATCCGCCGCCTGCTGGTCGCCTGCAAAGCCTATGACGTCGAAAGCGCGGTCGCCCGCCTCGCCCCGCGCCTGAGCGCAGATGCCGAGCTGATCCTGCTGCAGAACGGCCTCGGCAGTCAGGACGCGGTCGCAGCGGTGGTTCCGCAGGCACGCTGCATCAGCGCCTCCAGCACCGAAGGCGCGTTCCGCGACGGCGACTGGCGCGTGGTGTTTGCCGGGCACGGTTTCACCTGGCTGGGCGATGCCGGTCATCCGGTGGCGCCGATCTGGCTGGACGACTTGCAAGCGGCGAACATCCCCCACGAATGGAGCACCGACATCCTCACCCGGCTGTGGCGCAAACTGGCGCTCAATTGCGCGATCAATCCTTTGACCGTGCTCCACAATTGCCGTAACGGCGGACTGGAGCAGCATCAATGCGAAGTCGCCACGCTGTGCGCGGAACTGGCCGAGTTGCTGGAGCGTTGCGGTCAACCGGCTGCGGCGCTCAATCTGCAACAGGAAGTCGAACGAGTGATCCACGCCACGGCGGCCAACTACTCGTCGATGTATCAGGACGTGGCGAACCAGCGCCGCACCGAAATCAGCTACCTGCTGGGCCACGCCTGCAAAGTCGCCACCCGTCATAAACTCAACCTGCCGCACCTCAAGCAATTGCAGCAGCGTCTGGTCGAGCATCTGCGCAGCCTTGGATTGCCCAGCGACTGAGCAGCGGCTACGCTGGCCACTTGTTCCTTTGCTGCGATAAACCTGATGCCATTGCGCCAGCGCCTTGAAAACCTGCCGGTCGGCCAGAAACTGCTGGCCGCCCTGCTGGTGTTGTTGACCACCGTTCTGCTGGTCGCCAACCTGACCTTTATCAGCGCCGCCTATTACATCTCCCAGGAAAGCATGGCGCCACAGGCGCTGCAGACCATCGGCCGGCTGATCTCCAACCCGAGCCTGGTCGCGCAAGCCCTGGAATCACCACAAAGCGCCGAACGCCTGCTCAAGGAACTCGACAGTTATTCGCCGCTGCGCGCGGCAGCGCTGTATGACGGCAAAGGTGACCGTCTCGCTCAGGTGCAGCGTGGCGACAAGCTCAATCTGCCGGAGCGCTATCGACACATCGAAGCCTGGCAACTCACCGAGTTTCGCAGCAACCAATTGATCACCCTGCCTCGCCCGGGCACTGCACCGGGTCATCTGCTGCTGGTGGCCAGCAGTGAACTGCCGATGGCGTTTTACACCGGCACCCTGACGGCCAGCCTCGGCATTCTGATTTTCAGTGTGCTGCTTTGGCTGGTGATCGCGCGGCAGATCAAACGCCTGATCACCCGCCCGATCCATGAGCTGGAGGAGCTCTCGCGCCAAGTCACTCGCGAAGAGAACTACGCCCTGCGCGCCTCGCGCGGCAATCACGACGAAATCGGCAGCCTCGCCGAAGCGTTCAACACCATGCTCTCGCGCATCGAAGCCCGCGAGCAACAGCTCAAGCGTGCCCGCGATGACTCGCAGGCCGCCTACGATCAGGCTCAGGGGCTGGCCGAAGAAACCCGTCACACCAACCGCAAGCTGGAACTGGAAGTCCAGGTTCGCAGCAAGATCGAGAAGAAGCTCACCGGCTTCCAGAACTACCTCAACAGCATCATCGACTCCATGCCCTCGGCGCTGATCGCCCTCGACGAGCAGCTCTACGTGACCCAGTGGAACCAGGAGGCCAGCGCCCTCTCCGGCACGCGCCTGGATGAAGCGTTGAACCAGCCGATCTTCCTCGCCTTCGAACCGCTCAAGCCGTTTCTGCCGCAACTCAAGCAGACCGTGGAAGAACACACGGTGGCGAAGATCGAGCGGGTGACCTGGTTCAAGGACGACGAGCCCAAACATTACGCCCTGACCTTCTACCCACTGATGGGCGGTGCCGGGCGCGGTGTGGTGATCCGCATCGACGACATCACCCAGCGCCTGTCGCTGGAAGAAATGATGGTGCAGTCGGAGAAGATGCTCTCGGTCGGTGGCCTCGCCGCCGGCATGGCCCATGAGATCAACAACCCACTCGGCGCGATCCTGCACAACGTGCAGAACATTCGTCGGCGGCTGTCGGCGGATCTGCCGAAGAACCTCGAAACCGCCGAGCAGCTCGGCATCGAACTGGACACGGTCAACCGCTACCTGCAAAGCCGTGAAGTGCCGAAACTGCTCGACGGCATCCAGCAGGCCGGCGCCCGCGCGGCAAAAATCGTCACCCACATGCTCAGTTTCAGCCGGCGCAGCACCCGGCAAATGGCCCCGTGCGATCTGCCCGCGTTGATCGATCAAGCGGTGGAAATTGCCGGCAACGACTTCGATCTGGCGATCGGTTTCGACTTCAAGGGCCAGGCGATCATTCGCCAGTTCGACCCGGCGCTCGGCCCGGTGCCAGGCACCGCCAACGAACTGGAGCAGGTGCTGCTCAACCTGTTGAAAAACGCTGCGCAAGCCATTCATCAGCGCGACGATGACAGCGAGCCGGGACGGATCATTCTGCGCACCCGACTCAATCCGCCATGGGCCGAGATTCAGGTCGAAGACAACGGCATCGGCATGAGCGAGAGCGTGCGCAAACGCACCTTCGAGCCCTTTTTCACCACCAAGGAGATCGGCCAGGGCACGGGGCTGGGGCTGTCGGTGTCGTACTTCATCATTACCAACAACCACAAAGGCCAGATGGAAGTGCAATCGGCGCCGGGTCAGGGCACCTGTTTCACCCTGCGACTGCCGCTGACCCAACCGGCAGCCATCGCCGCCGAAACCAATCAACTAACGAGGTAACCCATGGGCTTTCGCTTGTCGAAGATCTACACCCGTACTGGCGACACAGGCGAAACCGGCCTGGGCGATGGCCGCCGCGTGCCCAAGGATCACCCGCGCATCGAGGCCATTGGCGAAGTCGATACACTGAACAGTCAGGTCGGTGTGCTGCTGGCCGGGCTGATCGCCGAGCGCGAGGCGTTCCCCGATCTGAATGAACTGATCGAGGTGCTCGCGCCTTGCCAGCATCGTTTGTTCGATCTGGGCGGTGAGCTGGCGATGCCGGCCTATCAGGCGCTGAACACGGCGGAAATCGAACGCCTGGAAGCAGCGATTGATGTGTGGAACGAAGAATTGGGGCCGCTGGAGAATTTCATTCTGCCCGGCGGTTCGATGCTGATTGCCCAGGCCCATGTGTGCCGCAGCCTGGCGCGCAGTGCCGAGCGGCGCTGTCAGCATTTGAATGCGATCGAGCCGTTGGCCGGGGTGGGGTTGGCGTACATCAATCGGTTGTCGGATTTGCTGTTTGTGGCCGCAAGGTTGATTGCGCGGCGGCAGGGGATTGCCGAGATTCTGTGGCAGCCGGCGGCCAAACCTTCAGATATCTAGCGCCTGCAAAGACGCCTTCGCGAGCAGGCTCGCTCCCACAGTTGATCGGGTGCATCCGGTTGGAAGGCAGTCAAATGTGGGAGCGAGCCTGCTCGCGAAGAGGCCAGCAGCCTCTACAGAGAATCCGGCCAGAGTGCGCGAATCCCCGCTACACCCTGAGCCCCGACACCCCAAGCCTTCTCGCGCTCCACCGGACCAACACCGCCGAGCAAGAACACCGGTTTGCTGAAGCCCTCGATCAACGTCGACGCCTGCTCCCAACCCAACGGCTGCGCATCCGGATGGGTCAAGGTCGGCTGAACCGGCGACAGCGTGACGAAATCCACGCCCATCTGCTCGGCCAGCGCCAGCTCTTCAGCGTTATGGCACGAAGCCGCGAGCCAGCGCTCCGTCGGCAACGGGCGCCCCGCTTCGGCGTATTTGCGCAGTTGCGCGGCGGTGATGTGCCAGCCGGCAGCCGGGAAATCGCCAAGCCATTCGAACGGCCCCTTGATCATCAACTGCGCCTTGCCAGCACACAGGCCGACTGCATCCACCGCCAGGTCTCGATACTTGGGGTCATAGCCGTTCGGTGCGCGCAGCTGAATCAGTTTGATCCCGCCGGCAATTGCCTTCTGAATGCCGCGCAGCAGGGCCGGGGCTTCCAGATCTTCCGGGGTGATCAAGTATTCGCCGGGCAAACGCGCGGCGGCGACAATCGGCTGGTTGGCGGCCGGGAATTCGTAGTTCAGCAGATCCTTGGCGCTGACCCAGGCCAGTGGCTGACCCTCGGCACCGTGCGGTTCGCCGCTGAACTGCGACACTTCCCAGACATCCAGCAACACCTGCTTGTCGGGGTAATCATGGCGGACCTTGATCAGCGGACGAGCAGCGCCGACGACAATGCCCAGCTCTTCGTGCAGCTCCCGCGCCAAGGCGCTTTCGACGGATTCATCGGCCTCGACCTTGCCACCGGGAAATTCCCACAGACCTCCCTGATGCTGGGTATCGGCACGGCGGGCGATCAGGATCTTGCCACTGTCGTCACGAATGACGGCAGCGGCGACATGTACGCGTTTCACGGATTCAACTCCTCCAGTCCAGCCTTTTGCCATGCCTTGAAGGCGGGCCATTGGTAGACGGTTTCAACATAGGCTTGATCAACCGCCGGTAACGGCACCTGGTAAGTCCGCAGGCGCACGGCGATCGGCGCGAAAAACGCGTCAGCCAGGCTCACCCGGCCAAACAGATACGGCCCTGGCTCAGTGGCGGCAGCGCGGCATTCAGCCCACAACGCGAGCATGCGTTCGATATCGACTTTCACCTCCGGCGGTACCGGGTTGAGCGGAGCGTCGTGGCTCAGGTTGAACGGCATGTGATTGCGCATGGCGAAAAAGCCACTGTGCATCTGCGCGCACGCAGAACGGGCCTGAGCGCGAGCGTAAACATCGCTCGGCCAGAGCTGTTCGGCTGGGAACTGTTCGGCCAGGTATTCAGCAATCGCCAGAGAGTCGGCGATGGTGCCGCGAGAGGTTTGCAGCAATGGCACCTTGGCGGTCGGCGAATGCTTGAGCAGCCGCTCGCGGGTGTCGGGCTTGCCGAGCTTGATCAGTTCTTCGCTGTAGGGAGCGCCGGTCAGCTCCAGCGCCAGAGCGGCGCGCAGGGACCAGGAGGAAAGCAGTTTGTCGCCGATGATCAGGTGCAGGGACATGGTGTGGCGCCTTTTCGTCAGTGGAGAAACCTGGAAACTTGTACTCTTGAGCTGCCGTCTTCGCGAGCAGGCTCGCTCCCACATTGGATCGTGTTGTCACAAATCCCCCTGTGGGAGCGAGCCTGCTCGCGAAACAAGCGACCCGGTCCTGGATCAGGTGCGGTATTCGGCGTTGATCTTCACGTACTCATGCGACAGGTCGGTGGTCCAGATGGTTTCGCTGCAATCGCCACGGCCCAGTTCAATGCGGATGGTGATCTCTTCCTGCTGCATCACCGCCGAACCCTGTGCCTCAGTGTAGGTCGCTGCGCGTGCGCCACGGCTGGCGATGCACACGCCGCCGAGGAACACGTCGATCTTGCTCACATCCAGGTTCGGCACGCCGGCACGGCCGACAGCCGCCAGAATACGGCCCCAGTTCGGATCGGAAGCAAACAGTGCGGTCTTGATCAGCGGCGAGTGGGCCACGGTGTAGCCGACGTCCAGGCATTCCTGATGATTGCCGCCACCGTTGACTTCAACGGTGACGAACTTGGTCGCGCCTTCGCCGTCACGCACGATGGCCTGGGCCACGTCCATGCACACTTCGAATACCGCCTGCTTAAGCTTGCCGAACAGCTCGCCTTCGGCACGGGTGATTTCCGGCAGTGCAGCCTTGCCGGTGGCAATCAGCATGCAGCAGTCGTTGGTCGAGGTATCGCCGTCGATGGTGATGCGGTTGAACGACTTGTTCGCACCGTCGAGCATCAGGTTGTGCAGCACGTCGCGGGAGACTTTGGCGTCGGTAGCGATGTAGCCGAGCATGGTCGCCATGTTCGGGCGGATCATGCCCGCGCCTTTGCTGATGCCGGTAACGGTGATGGTCACGCCGTCATGCTGGAACTGGCGGCTGGCACCCTTGGGCAGGGTGTCGGTGGTCATGATGCCGGTGGCGGCGGCTTCCCAGTTGTTTTCCGACAGATCATCCAGCGCCGCTTGCAGCGCGCCTTCGATCTTCTCGACCGGTAGCGGTTCACCGATCACACCGGTGGAATACGGCAGGATCTGGCTGGCATCGACACCGGTCAGTTCGGCCAGTTTCGCCGTGGTGCGCTCGGCAGCCGCCAGGCCCGGTTCACCGGTACCGGCGTTGGCATTGCCGGTGTTGGTCAGCAGGTAACGCACGTCGTTCTGCACGCGCTTTTTCGCCAGGATTACCGGCGCGGCGCAAAAGGCGTTCAGCGTGAACACCCCGGCCACGGTCGAACCTTCGGCGCAGCGCATCACTACCACATCCTTGCGCCCGGGGCGCTTGATGCCGGCCGAGGCAATACCGAGTTCAAAACCGGCAACCGGGTGCAACGTTGGCAAAGGACCAAGACCAACAGCCATGAATGCGCTCCTTACTCAATGATGTCAGCACCGCTCAGAGTGATGGCGGTGGTGTAAATGGCAAAACGCCGCGACGGCAGGAGCCGGTCGCGGCGCGGGTATTTCAGCGATTGAAACGGGGTTTACTGGATCTGCCCGTGGCAATGCTTGAATTTCTTGCCCGAACCGCAATAGCACAGTTCGTTGCGACCCAGCTTCTGCTCGTTGCGCACCGGCGCGGTGGCGAGGGCTACATCGACCTCTTCACCCAACACTTCCGGCTGCTCCAGACCCGGGGCCTCAGCGTGTTCGAACTGCATGCGCGCGGCCAGTGCTTCGGCTTCCTCACGCAGGCGTTGTTCTTCGGCTTCCGGATCTTCGCGGCGCACCTGAACGTGCGACAGCACACGGATCGAGTCGCGCTTGATCGAATCCAGCAGCTCGGAGAACAGCGTGAACGACTCGCGCTTGTATTCCTGCTTCGGGTTTTTCTGGGCATAGCCACGCAGGTGGATACCGTGACGCAGGTGATCCATGGTCGACAGGTGGTCTTTCCACAAATCGTCGAGGACGCGCAGGACGATCTGCTTCTCGAACGAGCGCAGCGCTTCGGCACCGGCCTGATCTTCTTTCTCGTTGTACGCCGCCATCAGCTCGACCATCAGCTTCTCGCGCAGGGTTTCTTCGTACAGGTGATCGTCTTCGTCGAGCCATTGCTGGATCGGCAATTTCACCCCGAAGTCGCTGGCAATCGACGCTTCCAGACCGGCCACGTCCCACTGCTCCGGCAGTGATTGCGGCGGAATGTGTGCGCTGACGGTGGCGTTGAGCACGTCCTGACGGAAGTCGGCGATGGTTTCGCCGATGTTGTCGGCGGCCAGCAACGTGTTGCGCATGTGATAGATCACTTTACGCTGTTCGTTGTTGACGTCGTCGAACTCGAGCAGTTGCTTGCGGATGTCGAAGTTGCGGCCTTCAACCTTGCGCTGCGCCTTCTCGATCGCGTTGGTCACCATGCGGTGCTCGATCGCTTCGCCCGGCTGCATGCCCAGGGCTTTCATGAAGTTCTTCACCCGGTCAGAGGCAAAAATGCGCATCAGGCTGTCTTCCAGCGACAGGTAGAAGCGGCTGGAGCCGGCATCACCCTGACGGCCGGCACGGCCACGCAGCTGGTTGTCGATACGACGGGACTCGTGACGCTCGGAGGCGATCACCTGCAGACCGCCGGACTCCAGCACTTGCTGGTGACGCTTCTGCCAGTCGGCCTTGATCTGGGCGATCTGCTCCGGGCTCGGGTTTTCCAGCGCCGCGACTTCCACTTCCCAGTTGCCGCCCAGCAGGATGTCGGTACCACGACCGGCCATGTTGGTGGCGATGGTCAGGGCACCCGGACGACCGGCTTGCGCGATGATCTCGGCTTCTTTTTCGTGGAACTTGGCGTTCAGAACCTTGTGTTCGATACCTTCCTTGTTGAGCAGGCTGGACACGTGCTCGGAGGTTTCGATGGTCGCGGTACCCACCAGGATCGGACGGCCCTGGGCCATGCCTTCCTTGATGTCGTTGATGATCGCTGCGTATTTTTCTTCGGCGGTCAGGAACACCAGGTCGTTGTAGTCTTTACGCGCCAACGGCTTGTTCGGCGGAATGACCATGACCTGCAGGCCGTAGATCTGGTGGAATTCGAACGCTTCGGTGTCGGCGGTACCGGTCATGCCGGACAGCTTGGTGTACAGACGGAAATAGTTCTGGAACGTGGTCGAGGCCAAGGTCTGGCTCTCGGCCTGGATGTTCAGACCTTCCTTGGCTTCGATGGCCTGGTGCAGGCCTTCGGACAGACGACGACCCGGCATGGTACGACCGGTGTGTTCGTCGACCAGTACGACCTGACCGTCCTGCACGATGTATTCGACGTTGCGGTGGAACAGCTTGTGCGCACGCAGACCCGAATAAACGTGGGTCAGCAGGCCCAGGTTATGCGCCGAGTACAGGCTCTCGCCTTCGGCCAGCAGGCCGACGCCGGTGAGCATTTCTTCGATGTACTGGTGACCGGCTTCGTTGAGTTCGACCTGACGGGTCTTCTCGTCGATGGTGTAGTGGCCGGCCTTGGTGACCTGGCCTTCGACTTCTTCGACATGCAGTTCCAGCTGCGGGATCAGTTTGTTGATCTCCATGTACAGCTTGGAACTGTCCTCGGCCTGACCGGAAATGATCAGCGGGGTACGGGCTTCGTCGATGAGGATGGAGTCGACTTCGTCGATCACGGCAAAATTGAGTTCGCGCTGGAATTTCTCTTCCATGCTGAACGCCATGTTGTCGCGCAGGTAATCGAAACCGAATTCGTTGTTGGTGCCGTAGGTGATGTCGGCAGCGTAGGCGGCGCGCTTCTCTTCCGGCGGCTGGAACGGCGTCACGACGCCGACGGTCAGGCCGAGGAACTCATACAGCGGACGCATCCAGTTGGCGTCGCGGCGGGCCAGGTAGTCGTTCACGGTCACAACGTGCACGCCCTTGCCGGACAGCGCGTTGAGGTAAACGCCCAGGGTTGCCACGAGGGTTTTACCCTCGCCGGTACGCATTTCGGCAATCATGCCTTCATGCAAGGTCATGCCGCCGATCAACTGGACGTCGAAGTGGCGCATGCCCATGACGCGCTTGCCGGCTTCACGGGCGACCGCGAAGGCTTCAGGCAACAGCTTGTCGAGGGATTCCCCTTTGGCGATACGGGCCTTGAACTCGTTGGTCTTGGCACGCAATTGATCGTCCGAAAGGGCCACCATTTGCTCTTCGAAGGCATTGACGAGCTGCACCGTCTTGAGCATGCGTTTGACTTCACGCTCGTTCTTGCTTCCAAAAAGTTTCTTTAACAAAGGCGCAAACATATCGGCAGGATCTTCCACACTAAAGGGATGGAGGGCGGCCCCGTGAGTCGCCCGTGCAGCCCTCATGGCCGCATGCGAACGAGCATTCTACCCGGAAACGGTGGTGAGGAAAGTGGCGATATTCCACGATGCTGGCACTGCGCTTTGACGGGGCTCACTTAAAATAAGGGCGTTTTGCTCAACTTCAACCCATCAAGGCAAGAAGTTAGTCGTTGATTTAATGGGTAAAGCAGGGACAAAAGCAATGGGCGAGTGGTTCCGTCGCTTTCTGCTACCATGGCGCGTCTGTTACTTCAGGTGTTCGATCATGGCATTTCGCCCCCTCACAGCCAGAGCGCCCGCCGTTCTGCTACGCGAAGCCAAGCCGCTCAAAGCCATTCTCGGCCATGCCCAACGCCTCGCTCATCTGCAACGCCTGCTTGAAAGCCAGCTGCAACCGGCCGCCCGCACGCATTGCCATGTGGCCAAGTGGCGTGAAGGCCAATTGACGCTGGTGGTGACCGACGGGCACTGGGCGACGCGCCTGCGTTACCAGCAAAAACGCCTGCAACGCCAACTGCAGCTGTTCGAAGAACTCGCCAACCTGACGCGCATCCTGTTCCGCGTGCAACCGCCGCTGGTCCAGCATCGGCCAGGCGGACACTCGATGGATTTGTCGCCGGATGCAGCGCAGACGATTCAGTCAACGGCCGAAGGCATCAGCGATCCTGGCCTGCGTGCAGCGCTCGAGCGTCTGGCGGCGCACGCCAAAGACAAGACCTGAAGCAAAAGCAAAAGATCGCAGCCTGCGGCAACTCCTACATTGGGAATGCGTTCCCCTGCAGGAGCTGCCGAAGGCTGCGATCTTTGCTTTTAGCGGCGTTTGCTGCCGCCGAGCAACGACCCCATCAGCCCGCGCACCAGTTGTTTGCCGAGATTGTTGGCCGCCTGACGCATCGCTGACTTCAGCGCTTGCCCCGCCGCCGTCCCCAGAAACTCCCCGGCCCGATCGGCCAGGCTTGGTTCTTCAGGCGCGGCCTTACCGGTCGGCACTTCTGCCTCCGGCGCCAGATTCTTGCGGCCCATCAGGATTTCATACGCCGACTCACGATCGATCGGTTTGTCATAACGTCCCTTGAACGGCGACCCGGCGATCAGTACGGTGCGTTCGGTTTCGCTCAGCGGCCCGATCCGCGACTGCGGCGGCGCCACCAGCACCCGCTGGACCATTTCCGGCGTGCCTTTTTCCTGCAGCGTGCCGACCAGTGCTTCGCCGATGCCCAGTTCGGTCAATACCGACAACGTATCGAACGCCGGATTCGGCCGGAAGCCGTCGGCCACCGCGCGCAGGGATTTCTGTTCCTTGGCGGTGAACGCACGCAAGCCGTGCTGGATGCGCAGGCCAAGTTGCGCCAGCACGTCATCCGGCAAATCCCCCGGCGACTGGGTGACGAAATACACACCCACGCCTTTCGAGCGGATCAGCCGCACCACCTGCTCCAGACGCTCCTGCAACGCCTTGGGCGTATCACCGAACAACAAATGCGCTTCATCGAAGAACAGCGCCAGCAGCGGTTTGTCGGCATCGCCGCGCTCCGGCAACTGTTCGAACAGCTCGGCCAGCAGCCACAGCAGGAACGTCGCGTAGACCTTCGGCGCCTCATGCACCAGACGGCTGGCATCGAGCAAATGAATGCGCCCACGGCCGTCCGCCGCCGGTTGCAGGATGTCTTCGAGCTGCAGCGCCGGTTCGCCGAACAACGCCTCAGCGCCCTGCTGCTCCAGGGTCGCCAGCCGGCGCAACAGCGCCTGGCTGGAACCGGTGGTCATCAGCGCCGCGTCTTCGCCCAACAGTTGCGGGTTGTCCTTGAGGTGGTTAAGCAGTGCCTTGAGGTCTTTCAGATCCAGCAGCAACAGGCCCTCGCGGTCTGCCACTTTAAATGCCGCGTACAGCGCGGACTGCTGGCTGTCGGTCAGTTCCAGCAGGCTGCCGATCAGCAGCGGGCCCATTTCACTCAAGGTAGTGCGCAACGGATGACCGGATTCGCCGTGAATGTCCCACAGCGTTACCGGATAGGCCTGCGGCTTGTGGTCGAGCCAGGGCATCCCGGCGATGCGCTCGGCGACCTTGCCCTGCGGATTGCCGGCAGCGCCCAGGCCGCACAGGTCGCCCTTGATGTCGGCGGCGAACACCGCGACCCCGGCGTCACTGAACGCTTCGGCAAGACGTTGCAAAGTCACGGTCTTGCCGGTCCCGGTCGCACCGGCGATCAGCCCGTGGCGGTTGGCCAGGCGCATGGCCTGAGCAATCGGTTGCCCCGCCAGATCGGCGCCGATAACGAGTTGCGATGTGTCAGGCATTTTGTCACCTATGGTTAATCTTTAATCCGCTGTGGCCGATAGCTAAGGGCGAGAACCTGACTGAAAAGTCGGTCGGACATTTCCCTAAGGAGAGCCGGAAATATCAGTTTTTTTTACCCTTGCCCATATTGCGCGTCTTTATAAAAGCACGCCCAGGACATTAAGACCTTAGCGGAACCCCAAGCCATGAACAAAAACCTGCGCTTCAGCCATAAAATTTTGCTTGCCGCCGCCCTCATCGTCATCGCCGCTTTCGCCTCGTTCACGCTGTACAACGACTGGCTGCAACGCAACGCGATCCGCGATGACCTGAACAACTATCTCAACGAGATGGGCGAAGTCACCGCCGATAACATCCAGACCTGGCTCAACGGGCGCATTCTGTTAGTCGAGAACGCCGCGCAGAACATCGCTATCAATCCGGAACCGGCCAACGTCGCCAGCCTGCTGGAGCAGAAATCCCTGACCTCGACGTTCATGGCCACGTACCTGGGCGATGCCACCGGTCACTTCACCATCCGCCCGGACGTAAAGATGCCGGACGGCTTCGATCCACGGGTGCGCCCTTGGTATAAAGGTGCCGAGAGCAGCAGCGCCTCGACCCTGACCGAACCGTACATCGACGCCGCCACCGGCCAGTTGATCATCTCCATCGCCACCGCCTCGAAAAAAGCGGGTCAAAGCGTCGGCGTTGTCGGCGGCGACCTGAGCCTGCAAACCCTGGTCGACACCCTCGCCGCCCGCGACTTCTCCGGCATGGGCTACGCCTTCCTGGTCAGCGCCGACGGCAAGATCCTTGTGCACCCGGACAAGGCACTGGTGATGAAGTCACTGAAAGAAGCCTATCCGCAGGACACCCCGCGCATCAGCAGCGACTTCAGTGAAATCACGGTCGATGGCAAGACGCGCATCGTCAGCTTCGCGCCGATCAAAGGCCTGCCGTCGGTGAACTGGTACATCGGTCTGTCGGTGGACAAGGACAAAGCCTTCTCGATGCTCAGCGAGTTCCGCACCTCGGCGGTGATTGCCACCGTGATTGCGGTGGTGATCATCATTGCGCTGCTGGGCATGCTGATTCGCCTGCTGATTCAGCCGCTGCACGTCATGACCCGCGCCATGGAAGACATCGCCGATGGCGAGGGCGACCTGACCAAGCGCCTGACTATCGTCAACAACGATGAATTCGGCGTGCTGGGTACCGCATTCAACCGCTTCGTCGAGCGTATCCACGGCTCGATCCGCGAAGTGTCCTCGGCCACCGGCCAGGTCAACGAGGTCGCGCTGCGCGTGGTCGCGGCGTCCAATTCGTCGATGTACAACTCTGATCAGCAAGCCTCGCGCACCAGCAGCGTCGCCGCCGCGATCAATCAACTGGGCGCTGCCGCCCAGGAAATCGCGCGCAATGCCGCACAAGCCTCGAACCAGGCCAGCGACGCCCGCGGCCTCGCCGAAGACGGCCAGCAAGTGGTGGACCGCAGCATCAAGGCGATGAACCAACTGTCGAGCATGCTCAGCGCCTCCAGCACCAATATCGAGTCGCTGAACAGCAAAACCGTGAACATCGGGCAGATTCTGGAAGTGATCACCAGCATCTCCCAGCAAACCAACCTGCTGGCGCTCAACGCCGCCATCGAAGCGGCGCGTGCCGGTGAGGCCGGACGCGGTTTTGCCGTGGTCGCCGACGAAGTGCGCAACCTGGCGCACCGCACCCAGGAATCGGCGCAGCAAGTGCAGACCATGATTGAAGAGCTGCAGGTCGGCGCCCGTGAATCGGTGAGTACCATGAGCGACAGCCAGCGCCACAGCCAGGACAGCGTGGAAATCGCCAATCTTGCCGGCGAACGCCTGAACAGCGTGACCCAGCGCATCGGCGAGATTGACGGGATGAACCAGTCGGTGGCCACCGCGACCGAGGAGCAGACAGCGGTGGTCGAGTCGATCAACGTCGACATCACCGAGATCAACACATTGAACCAGGAAGGCGTCGAAAACCTGCAGGCGACCTTGCGCGCCTGTTCGGATCTGGAGCAGCAGGCTTCGCGGCTGCAGCAGTTGGTCGGCAGTTTCCGCATCTAAGATCAAAAGATCGCAGCCTGCGGCAGCTCCTACAGGGTGGACACACATCCTGTGTAGGAGCTGCCGCAGGCTGCGATCTTTTTACCCTTGAGACCCACCGCCAATTCCCGACCGAACATCTATTCTGGATAAAGGTCAACCAAGGGAGAGCAGCACAGCGGAGGGCTTGTCATTGTGCACATCGCCGATATCACCATGTTCTACGCCCCGGCCAGCGGCGGCGTACGCACATACCTGGACGCCAAGCATCGACGATTGGGCGTCAAACCGGGCATTCGCCACAGCCTGTTGATCCCCGGTGCGCACTTCGGTGAACACGACGGCGTCTACACAGTGCCCGCACCCGCCCTGCCCTTCGGCAAAGGTTATCGCTTCCCGTTGCGTCTCGCCCCTTGGCGCAACGTCCTGCAGGATTTACAGCCGGATCTGATCGAAGTCGGCGACCCGTACCTGACTGCCTGGGCGGCGCTCGACGCGCGGCGTCAACTGGATGTACCGGTGATTGGCTTTTATCACTCGGACCTGCCGTTGCTGGTGAGTAACCGAATGGGCCATTGGCTCACGCCGAATGTCGAGGCTTACGTCAGCAAACTGTACGGCAACTTCGACCGGGTGCTGGCGCCGAGTCAGGTGATGGCCGACAAACTTCGAGGCCTGGGGGTGCGCAACGTGTTCGTGCAACCGCTGGGGGTGGATCTGCAAACTTTCCATCCTGGCGCCCGCGACAAGGGCTTGCGCGCCGAACTGGGAATTGCCGAAGACACCCGTCTGCTGATTTTTGCCGGACGCGGCTCCAAAGAGAAAAACCTGCCAGTGCTGCTCAAATGCATGCAGCGCCTCGGCCCGCGCTATCACCTGTTGCTGGTCGGTTCATCGATGCCCGCCGTGGTCCCGGACAATGTCAGCGTGATCGACTCCTTCTGCCCGGCGCCCACCGTGGCCCGGTTGATGGCCAGCGCCGACGCCCTGATCCATGCCGGCGATCAGGAAACCTTCGGTCTGGTGATCCTCGAAGCCATGGCCTGCGGGGTTCCGGTGGTCGCGGTGGCGGCCGGTGCGTTTGAAGAAATCGTCGCCGAAGGCTGCGGCTTGCTCTGTGCACCGAACAACCCGCAAGCCATGGCCAATGCGGTGCGCGAGCTGTTCAGTCGCGGCTGCGTGAAACTCGGCCAACAAGCGCGACAACATGTCGAACGGCGTTATTCCTGGGACAGCGTGGTCGACA
The DNA here is from genome assembly GCF_949768395.1 of Pseudomonas sp. IT-P260. NCBI lineage: Bacteria > Pseudomonadati > Pseudomonadota > Gammaproteobacteria > Pseudomonadales > Pseudomonadaceae > Pseudomonas > Pseudomonas sp. IT-P260. The sequence goes on along the minus strand of NZ_CATKPO010000039.1, from coordinate 337,551 downwards.
GCTTGCTCGGTCACTACCACGCGGTGCTCGGTCACTCGCGGCAAAGAGTGGCCAATGGCTGATTCCTTGAATGACCGCGCGGTGCTGCTGGTGCTACACGACGTGGCGCCGTCGACGTGGGCGGATTATCGGCCATTTGTCGAGGCGGTCGACGCAATGGGTGGCGTGCCGATGACCTGGCTGGTCGTTCCGGACTTCCATGGTCACGATGCGCTTGAGGATCATCCCGCGTTCTGCCGAATGCTCGGCGAGCGGCTTGTCCGTGGCGATGAGCTGGCCCTGCACGGCTATTACCATGACGACCGCGAGCCAGCCCCGACCACGCCCCGCGACTGGTTCATGCGCCGCATCTACACCCACGAGGGTGAGTTTTACCGCCTGTCCCGGGAAGCGGCGCGAGCTCGCCTGCGCCACGGCATCGAACTGTTCCGGCGCAATGGCTGGCCGTTGCACGGTTTCGTCGCCCCGGCCTGGCTGATGAGCGAGGGCACCCGCCAGGCCCTTTGTGAAACGCCATTGAGCTACACCAGCGACCCGCAACATCTTTATCAATTGCCGGATTTCACCGCCATCAACGCCCCGGGTCTGGTCTGGAGCGCGCGCAGTGCCTGGCGCCGGGGTTTGTCAAAAATCGTCAGCGAACAGCGCCAACAGCACTGGCGCGACGCCGCGGTGATTCGTCTAGGCTTGCATCCGGTAGACATGCGCCACGCCTTCGCGCGTGATTACTGGCTGCAAACCCTTGAACGGCTGCTGGCAGAAGGACGCACGCCCATGAGCAAAATCGACTGGCTTACCCGGCACCGCGAGCGAATGGAGCGCGCTGCATGAGTCGCGGCATTGTGCTGTTGATCGGCCTGCTCGCCGCGGTACTGATCCCGGTGCTGCTTGGCGGCGGCGAGATCGGCGCACGGTTGCAGAACTTTCCGCTGCACTGGCTGCTGATCATGTTCGGCATGATTCTGCTTTGCTGGGGCATCAACACCCTGCGCCTGCGCCTGCTGCTGGGCGATCAGCGCGATCGGGTCACGCCGCTGAAAAGCCTCGGTGTGGTGATGGCCGCGGAGTTCGCCTACTGCGCCACTCCCGGCGGCAGTGGCGGGCCGCTGACGATCATGGCCTTGCTGGCGCGCAGCGGCGTGCGCCCGGCCCGAGGCAGTGCGGTGTTTGCCATGGATCAGTTGAGCGATCTGCTGTTCTTTCTCTGCGCCTTGAGCGGGATTCTGATTTACGCCTTGTTCCAGCACCTCAGCGATCGTCTGGAGTGGCTGCTGATGGTCAGCGCCGTGTCACTGTTCGGTGGGCTGTTCAGTTGCGTGCTGCTGGCGCGCTACCACCGTCGGCTGATTCTTCTGAGCGGACGCCTGCTCGCCCGCCTCAACGTGCAACCGGCCACGCGCCGGCGCTGGGCACGCAAGCTGCTGCATTTTCTCGACGCGTTCATCGACACGCTCAAGTTGCCGTGGCAGACGCTGATCAAGGTTTTCGCCCTGACCTGCATGCACTGGCTGCTGCGTTACAGCGTGTTGTACCTGGCCTTGCGCGGGCTGGGCGCGGACCTGCAGTGGGCCTGGAGTTTTCTGGTGCAGATGCTGTCGCTGGGGGCGGGTCAAATGAGCCTGTTGCCCGGTGGCGCGGGGGCGGCGGAACTGACTTCGGCGGCACTGCTGGCACCGATGGTCGGCACATCCACCGCGGCGGCAGCGATTCTGATCTGGCGGGTGGTGACGTTCTACTTCTATCTGGTGGTGGGCGGCCCGGTGTTTCTATTGATGCTGGGGCGGCCATTGCTCAAGAAGCTGCTGAAGTTCAGGCAGGCTTCTTAGGTTCGTCCGTCTCCTTCATCTGCTCCCACAACTCGGCGGCGCCGGGGAACTCGGTGCCGTCTTCCGGGCTCAGGTCATCCGGGTCATAACGGCTCAGACAACCTTCGCCCAATGTGGCAGGCGCTTTCGAAGTGGCTTTGTCCAGTGGCTCGCTCACGGGCAGTTCCTCAAGGGGCTGAAACGAAAAAGGGCCTGGGACGATTGAACGCCCAGGCCCTTCATTATTCAAGTACGCGTGGGTTTGATCAGAACACCACGGTCTTGTTGCCGTGCACCAGCACGCGGTCTTCGAGGTGATAACGCAGGCCACGGGCCAACACCATCTTCTCGACGTCACGGCCGAAACGCACCATGTCTTCGATGCTGTCGCTGTGGCTGACGCGCACCACGTCCTGCTCGATGATCGGACCGGCGTCCAGCTCTTCGGTCACGTAGTGGCAAGTCGCGCCGATCAGCTTCACGCCGCGCAACGACGCCTGATGGTACGGCTTGGCACCGACGAACGACGGCAGGAAGCTGTGGTGAATGTTGATCACCTTGTGCGCGTATTCGCGGCACAGCGCCGGCGGCAGGATCTGCATGTAGCGCGCCAGTACCACCACTTCGGCATCGTGCTGTTTGACCAGACGCGAGACTTCGGCGAACGCTGGCTCCTTGTCCTGCGGATTGACCGGGACATGGTAATAAGGAATGCCGTGCCACTCGACCATGCTGCGCAGGTCATTGTGGTTGGAAATCACGCTGGAGATTTCGCAATCGAGCTCGTCGCTGTGCCAGCGGTGCAGCAAGTCGGCCAGGCAGTGGGATTCGCGGCTGGCCATCAGTACCACGCGTTTCTTCTGCTCGGTGTCAGTGATGCGCCAGTCCATCGAGAACTCTTCGGCGATTGGCGCAAACTTCTCGCGCAGCACTTCAATACCGAACGGCAGCGAATCGGCGCGGATCTCGTGACGCATGAAGAACCAGCCGTTCTGATTATCCGAATGGTGGCTCGCTTCGGTGATCCAGCCGTTGTGGGATGCCAGAAAGTTACTGACTTTGGCAACGATGCCAACGCGGTCAGGGCAGGAAATCACCAACCGAAAGGTGCGCATGAGGGGGAAACTCCAGAACTTCGCAAAGGCGGCCATTCTAGCGACTGTGCGCGGAAACTGCAGTATTGATCAGCACACTTGCCCCGAGAAGGCGCGGTTCATGGCGCCTGAGCGCACTCTACGACAAAGCGATGATGTGCTCGTGAAGCTGTTCGGCCAGATAATTGTGAATATTCGTGATGACTGCATCACATTATTTAGATGACCATTCAATTTACCGGTTATTTCACGTAACTAATTCAAATAAAAAAACCGCTTAAATGTTTACTTGATGAAACAGCCTGACTATTATTGCGGCACTGTCCCTGCCATTCAACACATCCGCATAAGGTAGTTACCATGTCCTTGATCAACGAATATCGCGCCACCGAAGAAGCAATCAAAGAGCTGCAAGCCCGTTTGAAGAATCTGTCGCAAGACGACAAATTGCAAGCCGAGCTGGAATTCGAAGGCAAACTGCGCACCCTGATGGGCGAATACTCCAAGTCCCTGCGCGACATCATCGCCCTGCTGGATCCGGAATCGAAAACCAAAGGCACCCGTGGCGTCGCAGTCAAAACTACTGGCACCAAGCGCGCACGCAAAGTTAAACAATACAAAAACCCGCACAACGGCGAAGTCATCGAAACCAAAGGTGGCAACCACAAGACGCTGAAAGAGTGGAAAGCCAAGTGGGGCGGTGACGTGGTTGAAGGCTGGGCTACCCTGCTGGGCTAAGCCGCAACGCCGGTCGCCGATAGCCTCTGCGACCCATGAAAAACGCCAGCATACGCTGGCGTTTTTTTATGCGTGATGTTTCATCGACGCACTATGTTCGATTTCAAAGATTCAAACGTTTGCGCAATGCCTGGACATAATTCTGCCACTCATTGAGCACTTGATTCTGCATCGGCGTAGCACTAAGCGCCCATTGCTGCGCGGCTTCGGCAAAAGATTGCAGGGTATTAGGTGCGCCCATGTGCGGCTCGGACAAACGCTGCCGGCAGAATATTCTCCAGCGCTCTTGCTCTGCAAAACTCAACGTATCGGGAAAGTTGCGTGCGCGATATCGAAAGAGTAATTCCGGCAGACGTTCATCATCGAACGGCCATTGCTCTTGCGCTAATTGCGCCGGATCCGCTGTCCTCACTTGCTCGCATAGACGCCGATCGCGATCACCGATGAATCCATCGTACAACTGCTGTTCCGGATCTTCATTCGGGGTGAAGTCTTCGCTGGCATAAATTGCCGTAACTTTATCTTTCCAAACTTGTTGTGCGTCACTTAGCCGCAGCGCATGCGCCTGGTAGAGCGCCATGTCCAGATCCAGGCGCTGCTGATCTGCGGCACGCAATACCGACAACGGCGCCACCACCGGACAACGATTGATGTGAATCAGCTTGAGCGGCACCGGCAGTTCCCCCTCGGCGAGATCATCGCGACGGGTGTACAGGCGCTGACGCAGCGTTTCGGCGTCCAGATCGAGCAGACCTTGCGGGTCAAGGTGCAGGTCACAGACGATCAGGGCATTGCGATTGCGCGGATGCCAGGCCAATGGCAATACCACACCGACATAGTGGCGCGCCGCCGAGAAGCGTCCGGAGATGTGCACCAGCGGCTGCAACAGGCGAATCTGATCCATGACTTTCTGTTTACTGCGCAGTTGAAACAGCCAGTCATACAACTTCGGCTGTTTCTCGCGGATCAACCGCGCCAGGGCGATGGTGGCGCGCACGTCCGAGAGCGCTTCGTGAGCATGCCCATGGTCAATGTTGTTGGCGGCTGTCAGGCGTTCGAGCTTGAGGGTGACCTTGCCTTCGTCATCGGTCGGCCAGACCAGACCGTCGGGGCGCAACGCATACGCGGCGCGTACCACATCGATCAGATCCCAACGACTGTTGCCGCCCTGCCATTCACGGGCATACGGGTCGAAGAAATTGCGATAGAGGCTGTAGCGGGTCATCTCGTCGTCGAAACGCAGGGTGTTGTAACCCGCACCGCAAGTTCCGGGTGCCGCCAGTTGCGCATGCACCCGAGTCATGAAGTCGGCTTCACTCAAACCCTGTTCGGCGAGACGGCTCGGGGTGATACCGGTAATGGCGCACGCCGCCGGGTGCGGCAGGATGTCTTCGCTGGGCTGGCAGTAGAGGTTGACCGGTTCGTCGATTTCATTGAGATCGTGGTCGGTGCGAATCCCGGCGACCTGCAGCGGACGGTCGTTGCGCGGATTGATGCCGGTGGTTTCGTAGTCGTACCAGAAGATTGAAGTCACGGGCGGTTCCTGAACTTGAGATCGGCAAAGTCTAGGCGTTCAACCGCCATTGCGGCCAGCACCGTGTCATTCGAGCACCTTGCGCTACACGCGGTGCAATACATAGTTATGTCGTTTTCCCCCAAGAGGCTGCTAGCATCGGACAAACCTCGTATCCCGATCCGGCCCCATCAGGTAGCCCATGCTCGAGAACACAGCACTGCCACGGAAAGCACCGCTGAACCCGCCACTCGATACCCGCCATCCAGTGGAAACCCCGGAGGGCATCGACTTGCCGTTGCGCCCGGCCGGTCTGATGGTGCGCAGCCTCGCCTTCGGCATCGACCTGGGCATTCGCGGTGCCATCCTCGGCGGGCTGTTCCTGGTGCTGGCGTTTCTTGGCCAGCTCGGCATGGGCCTGGGTTCGTTGCTGCTGTTTGCCGTCAGCTGGTGGTACATGGTGCTGTTTGAAGTGCTGCGTCAGGGCCGTTCGCCAGGCAAGCAATGGATGGGCCTGCGAGTGATCCACGACAACGGCACACCGGTCGGCTGGTCGGCGTCGCTGCTGCGCAACCTGCTGCGTTTTGTCGATCTGCTGCCGTTCGGTTATGCCTTCGGCGCCATCAGTTGCCTGCAACATCCCACCTTCAAACGCCTGGGTGACATCGCCGCCGGTACTCTGGTGGTCTACAGCGAACCCGCCCTGCTTCGCCCGCAATTACCCGACGTCCAGCCGCGCCGCTCACCCGTGCCGCTCAACCTCAGTGAACAACGGGCCCTGCTCGCCTTCGCCGAACGCCAGGCCGAACTGTCGCCGGCGCGGGTCAATGAGCTGGCCGCCCTGCTCGCCCAGCCGCTGCACATCCCGGCGCCCAAAGCGGTCAGCGAGCTCAATGGCATCGCGCGCGGCTTGCTGGGTCCGACATGAAGCAAAGTCTTTTCGAAGCTCGCCACAAGGCCGAATGGGAGCGTTTCACGCTGGCTCTGGAACGCCTCGAACGTGGCAAGGACACTTCGCAGGTGGCCGGATTCCCCAAGGCTTATCGACGCCTCTGCCAGCATCTGGCATTGGCGCAGGAGCGCGGCTACAGCAGTTTTCTGATCGACTCGCTGCAACAACTGGTGTTGCGCGGCCACCAGCAGCTGTATCGGCACCGCAGTCGCTTCGCCGCCAACCTGCTCGGTTTCATCCTCGCTGACTTCCCCCGGCTGGTGCGCGCCGAATGGCCGTTCGTGCTGGCCGCTGGCCTGGTGTTTTTCGGCAGCCTGATCGGCTTCGCCTTGCTGGTGTATGCCTTTCCCGAACTGATCTACAACCTGATCCCCGCCGAACAGGTGCGCGAGATGCAGAGCATGTACGACCCGGTGGCCGGGCACCTCGGGCGCTCGGCCGAACGGGCGGCCAGTGAGGACTGGGTGATGTTCGGTTATTACGTGATGAACAACATCGGCATCGCCTTCCAGACCTTCGCCAGCGGTTTGCTGCTGGGCGTGGGCAGCGCATTTTTCCTGTTCTACAACGGGCTGGTCATCGGTGCAGTGGCCGGGCACCTGACCGAGATCGGATTTGGCCAGACGTTCTGGTCGTTCGTGATCGGCCACGGCGCCTTCGAGCTGACGGCCATCGCCCTGGCGGGGGCGGCGGGGTTGAAACTCGGCTGGAGCGTGATTGCGCCCGGGCGGCTGACGCGCGGCGAGGCGCTGGTGGAGGCCGCGCGCAAAAGCGTGCTGCTGGTGTGCGGGGTCATGCTGTTCCTGTTGATCGCGGCGTTCATCGAAGCGTACTGGTCGTCGAAGACCGGGGTCACACCGAAGATCAAATACGCGGTCGGTGCTGCGTTGTGGATCGCCGTCGCGGCTTATCTGCTGTTCGCCGGAATGACACGCCATGCGCCTGAGTGATGCCACCGTGGCGATCCGCCCGCGCAGCAGCTGGGAAGCCATGGACCTGGGCGTGCTCATGAGCCAGCAGCATCGACGCCTGCTGATGACCAGTTGGGCCATCGTCACCCTGCCGCTGTTCGCCATGCTGACCTTGCTGCTGTGGGATTCGCCGTCGCTGGCGGTATTGATTTTCTGGTGGCTGAAACCGGCGTACGAGCGCCTGCCGCTGTACATCCTGTCCAAGGCCCTGTTCGGCGAAACGCCCACGCTGAAACAGGCCCTGCGCGAATTTCCGCGGCTGTTGAAACCACAGCTGCTGGCCAGCCTGACCTGGCGCCGCCTGAGCCTGAGTCGCAGCTTCCTGCTGCCGGTGGTGCAACTCGAAGGCCTCGACGGCACGGCGCGTCAGCAGCGCTTGCAGGTGTTGCTGCAACGCAATGCCGGCGCCGCGCAATGGCTGACGATCATCGGCATGCATCTGGAGACCGCGCTGTGGATCGGCCTGATGGTGCTGTTCTACATGCTCCTGCCGCAGCAGATCGAAACCGACTGGGACTGGCAATCGCTGATCCTCGACAGCGATCACCACTGGCGTTGGCTGGAGCACCTGACCAACGCTTTCTACGCGCTGGTACTGGTGGTCTGGGAACCGGTGTATGTCGCCTGCGGTTTCAGTCTGTATCTGAACCGACGCACTGTACTGGAGGCGTGGGACATCGAACTGGTATTCCGCCGTTTGCGCCAGCGCCTGAGCGGCAGCGCTCTGGGCCTGCTGCTGGCCGTCTGTCTATGGTTGCCGACAGTGCCGCCGGCGTGGGCGGATGCGCCGGCCAACGCCCCGGAGGCCCCTCGCCTGCTGAATCAACCGCTGACCAGTCAGGCTGCGCACGACAGCATCAAGGCGCTGCTCGAACAACCACCGTTCAAGAACAAGGAAAGCGTGACCCGCTATCGCTTGGGTGACGACCCGGCAGCCCCGGCCGAGGGCAAACCCGGCGAGGCCCCGCAATGGCTGAAAACCCTGCTCGGCTGGCTCGACGGTCAACGCTTCAATGCTGTGGCGGTTTTGATCGAGGTGCTGCTGTGGGGCGCGTTGCTCGCGGCTATCGGCTGGCTGATCTGGCGCTACCGCGAATTCCTGCGCACCTTCGTCAGCCGTCGGCCGAAGCTGCCCGCGCGCGTCAGGCCTCCTGCCCCACAGCAAGCATTCGGCCTTGACCTGAACCCGCAATCCCTGCCCGACGACATCGCCGCCAGCGCCGAACAACTCTGGCAAACCCAGCCGCGCGCCGCGCTGGGCCTGCTCTATCGCGGATTGCTCAGCCGTCTGCTGCACGATTTTGCCCTGACCTTGAAATCCGCCGACACCGAGCATCAGGTCCTGCTGCGGGTTGAGCAATTGCAGCACCCTGAACTGCTGGCGTTCAGTCGCAGCCTGACGCTGCACTGGCAGAACATGGCCTATGGGCACCGCATGCCGGCGGCCCATCTGCAACGGGAACTGTGTGACGGTTGGCGCGCTTTGTTCGACCATGGAGCGCACGCTTGAGCCGGCGCAGCGCGTGGCTGCTCGGCGGGCTGATCGTCGCCCTGCTCGCCGCGTTGAGCGTTTATCTGTACCTCAAGGCCCGGCCCTATCAGGAAGTGATCGATCACGGCCCGTCGCCCCAGGCGCAAGCCAATCCTTATCTGGCGGCAGAAATGTTTTTGCGCGAGCACGGCCTCAACGTCAGCCATGCCGAAACGCTGGCGGTGCTGCCCGATATTGATCCGCGCCGGCACACCCTGCTGTTGTTTGGCGAGCGTTCGCGCATGGCCCCGCGTCAGGTTGATCAAGTGTTGAACTGGGCTCGCGCCGGCGGGCGAATCGTGTTCGTGGCCGAAGCGTTGTGGGACAAGCAGGCCAAACAGAGCGATGACCTGTTGCTGGACCGGGTGCAGTTGCACCAGTCGCTGAGCAAGGATCTCAAGGAACCGCCGGCGGACCTGGCCGATGACCCGTACCCGAACCTGACCAAACTCTACTTCGAAGACGAAGACGCGCCGGCCTACGCCGGTTTCGACACCGCGTTCCATCTGGATGACCCGAAGAATCTCGCCCAGGCCTGGGCCAACAGCGCCAAGGCCACGCACATGATGCAATTGCCCTACGGCGTCGGCTCGATCACGGTGGTCACCGATGCCGAACTGTGGAAGACCCCGGCTATCGGCAAGCACGACAACGCCTGGCTGCTCTGGTACCTGAGCGCCGACACCGACGTCACGCTGATTTACAGCACGGCGCACGATGGTCTGCTGACCTTGCTCTGGCGTTACTTCCCGCAAGCCATCGTCGCCCTGCTGGCGCTGATCGTCCTTGGCTTGTGGCACGTTGCTGTGCGCCAAGGGCCACTGCAGGCGCCTGCCCCGAGTGGCCGTCGCCAGTTGCAGGAACACTTGCGCGCCAGTGCCGATTTCATCCTGCGCCACAACGGTCAGCACACGCTGTTGCAAGCCCTGCAACAGGATGTACTGCGCCGCGCTCGCCGCCGCCATCCCGGCTTCGACCAGTTGAACGTGGCTGAGCAATGGCTGGTGCTGTCGCGCCTGACCCGACAGCCGACCCGCGCCATCAGCCAAGCCCTGAGCCCGGTGCCGAAACAGCGCATGAGCAGCGCTGATTTCAGTCGCCAGGTGGCCCACCTGCAAACCTTGAGGAACACGCTATGAGTGAACAGATCGAGCCCGGCAGCGCCACCCACGCCGCCCAGCAACGCCAGCGTGCCAGCCAGTTGGCGCAAGCGGTGCGCGGCGAATTGCAGAAGGTCTTGATCGGCCAGAACAGCGTGATCGACGACGTGCTGACCGCGTTGATCGCCGGCGGCCACGTGCTGCTCGAAGGCGTCCCCGGACTTGGCAAGACGCTGCTGGTTCGCGCCCTGGCGAAATGCTTCGGCGGCGAGTTCGCGCGCATCCAGTTCACCCCGGACCTGATGCCCAGCGACGTCACCGGCCACGCGGTCTACGACCTGCAAAGCGAACAATTCAAGCTGCGCAAGGGGCCGCTGTTCACCCACCTGCTGCTGGCCGACGAGATCAACCGCGCCCCGGCCAAGACTCAAGCCGCATTGCTCGAAGCGATGCAGGAACGCCAGGTCACCCTCGAAGGCCGGGCGCTGCCGATCGCCCAGCCGTTCATGGTGCTCGCCACGCAAAACCCGATCGAACAGGAAGGCACTTATCCGCTGCCGGAAGCCGAGCTCGACCGTTTCATGCTCAAGGTGCGCATGGATTACCCGGAGGCCGAGCAGGAGTTGAACATGGTGCGTCAGGTCAGCCGCTCGACCCGCGCCGACATGCTTGATGTACAGCCGTTGCGCACGGTCTTGCAGGCCAAGGACGTGCAGGCCTTGCAACGCATCGCCAGCGACCTGCCGATTGACGACCAAGTGCTGGATTACGCGGTGCGACTGGCACGCAGCACCCGCTCCTGGCCCGGCCTGAGCCTCGGCGCCGGCCCGCGAGCCTCGATTGCACTGGTGCGATGCGCCCGCGCCCGTGCGTTGCTGCGCGGCGGCGAGTTTGTGCTTCCCGATGACATCAAGGGCTGCGCGCTCTCGGTGCTGCGCCATCGGGTGCGAGTAGCGCCAGAGCTGGACATCGAAGGTCTGCAGGTCGATCAGGTGCTGCAGCAGTTGCTCGACCAAGTGCCGGCACCGCGCTTGTGAGAGTTCAGGAAAGATCAAAAGATCGCAGCCTTCGGCAGCTCGTACACGGAATCACGCTCCCTGTAGGAGCTGCCGCAGGCTGCGATCTTTTCAGCAGACAACCCGGTACCGCGCCATGAAACCTTCGCGCCTGTTATTGATCTGGCTCGCCGCCCTGTGCCTCATCGGTATCCTCACGGGCACCCTGCAAGCTCTCGACATCGACGTGCCCGCCCCGCTGTCGGCGGTCAACTGGGGCTTGCTCCTGGCGCTGCTGGTACTGGCGATCATCGATGCGCTGCGCCTCCGTCACCGGCCCTCGCCACGCATTCAGCGCCAGACCCCAGGCAGCCTGGCGCTCGGACGCTGGAGCGAGGTACGGCTACAGCTCAGCCATGACTTCAACGAGCCGGTTGCGGTGGATATTTTCGACCACGTGCCACAGGGGCTGAGCTTCGAAAACCTGCCGCTGGCGGTCGAACTGCAACCCGGGCAATACAGCGAGGTCGGCTATCGCCTGCGCCCGCTCAAACGTGGGCACTTCAGCTTCGAGCATTGCGAAATCAATCTGCCCAGCCCGTTCGGTCTGTGGACAGGCAAACGCCTGCTCGACGTGCGCGGCGAGATCCGCGTCTATCCGGACTTCGCCCGGCTGTACGGCGGCGAACTGCTCGCAGTGGACAATTGGCTCAGCCAGCTCGGCGTACGTCAGCGCCAGCGTCGTGGCCAGGGGATGGAGTTTCATCAACTGCGCGAATTTCGCGAGGGCGACAGCCTGCGCCAGATCGACTGGAAAGCCACCGCCCGTCAGCGCACGCCGATTGCCCGCGAGTATCAGGACGAGCGTGATCAACAGCTCATGTTCATGCTCGATTGCGGCCGGCAAATGCGCAGCCAGGATGGTGAGCTGTCGCATTTCGACCATGCGCTGAATGCGTGTCTGCTGCTGAGCCACGTGGCCCTGCGTCAGGGTGATGCCGTGGGGCTGAACACATTCGCCGTCGCGCAACCGCGTTTTCTCGCGCCGATCAAGGGTGCCAGTCAGCTCAAGGTCCTGCTCAACGCCGTTTATGATCTGGACAGCAGTCAGCGTCCTGCCGACTATTCAACCGCGACCCATCAGCTGTTGGCGCGGCAGAAGCGCCGGGCGCTGATCGTGCTGTTGACCAACCTGCGTGACGAGGACACCGAAGACCTGCTCGCCAGCGTCAAACGCCTGAGCCAGCAGCATCAAGTGCTGGTGGTCAGCCTGCACGAGGAAACCCTCGATCGCGTGCGCAATGCTCCGGTACAAACGCTGCCCGAAGCACTGGCCTATTGCGGCACGGTGGATTACCTCAATGCCCGGGCAGAGCTGCATGAGCAGTTGAATGCTCATGCCGTTCAGGTACTGGATGTGCGCCCCAGCGGGCTAAGCACGGAGCTGCTGAGCCGTTACATGAGCTGGAAGCGATCCGGTGTATTTTGATAACACCTATGACAACGGGAGCACGTTTACAGACGCAAACTCCAACTTGAACCTCCCCTGACAGTCGCCGAGACGCTATCCCAAGCGGGCAAAATGAATCTGACCTCTGCAAAGCCGTCGTCATCTGTTAGTGACGCCGCAAGTTCCAAATTCGGGAAACTCCAGAAAACCTGCTCGCCCTTGATCGGCACCAAGGCTGTGTTCGCAACGCGAACCTGTATATGAGCTTCCTTACCAATAATCGACTGCCCATGAAGCTTTTGTATCATTACGATCTGCGGTCTGCTCGCAGGATCAAATACCTCAAACTCCAGTGACTGCGAGCCGCCCAAGGCAACCGTTGCCCGCAACTCATACACTCCTGTTTCAATCGGTCTGAAATCAACGCGCGACTTTCCATCCGGCCCCGTGTAAGTAGCCGGCAACGTCAACTCCGGATAATCCCAGATGACCCTGACGCCTGCCAGGGCCCGGCCATCGTGACGCGACACCACCCGAACCTCGGCCGTTGCCTCTTTGCCCAGATCGATATTTGTATCGGGACTGGTCAACGACTCAATCTCCGGCACTATGCCGAAATATCCCAGTCGCGCCATATCCCAACCACCCAGCCCGCCTCGGACAATGGCCGATAAGACTTCATCTACGTCAGCCGGATAATTAAAGGTCAACCGCGCAAGCCCCTCCTCATCCGTCACCGACGGCGTCAAGGTACTGCCTGCAAAATCCCAGCGCACCTGCACACCCGCCAGCGGTAAACCGGTACGTGCCGACACCACTTTGGCTATGGCATGCGCCTGTTGCTCATTGGGTGGCAAACGAGAGTCTTCCGGTTCGTACAATTCGCTGATGACGCGCGGTTCTTCAAGCGTATACCGCAGCTCAACCGACTCCGCATGCGCCGTCTCTCCCACCTTCGCCGTCACTACCGCCGGGCCCGGCGTCTGCGGTTTGAAGCGCACAGTGGCAACACCATAAAAGTCGGTCAGACTGGTAGATGTCCCCAGATCTTCGTTACGCCAGGTCACCAATACGCCAGCGATACCTCGACCAGAAACGGACGACACCACTTTCACCTGCTCGACCAGTTCCTGCTCCCATTCCAGCACTTGCTGAACGCTAGTACTGGTGAGAAGTTTCCACACCTGCGCGCCCTCCCCCAGCGACATCGCGTTGGCCGGCGACAGGCTGGCCAGGCGCTCGGCTCCAAGGCGCAGCGCGAAGCTGCCGTCCTTCAGGTCGGCGCAACGCAAGGAATAGCGCAGAAAACCGAAGGCTGAAGGCTGGCGTGGCGCGCCGAGCGCGGGTTCGAAACTCAGCCCCAGTTCCACTGGCCCGGTACCGGTCAATCCCAAGGTCAGATCCTGCTCCAATAACGGGCTGTTGTCCGGGAACAGCACTTCGACGACATGTGAACCGTTGCGTCGCGGAAAGTAGGTGTGACTGCCCCATGGATGTTCATCATGCCCATCGAACCGTACCCGCACATCTTTCCAAGGGTCACGGGCAAGTGCCATAAAGGACAGGGCACGCTGCTCCTCATAGCCATCGAACAGGCTGTGCACATGGGCCACCACCTCCTGCTGACCCGCCGTATCCGGCAGCAGGCCAAAACCCGACCAGCCGAGGTCATCGCTGGCGACGGTGTCGGAGCCGATTGCGCTCTTCCACTGCACCGCCACCTGTGCGACTGACTGGCGGGTGAAAGCCGAGACCACCCGGATCCAGCTCCAGGCTTTGTCCTTGCCAACAACAGCTTCGACTGCGGACTCATGCCAGTCTTCGATTCGCAACTTGTTGTGGCCGAGCTGCATCGGGTTGGCGGTCATGGACAGGCTCAATGCCGGCAAATGAAGACCCAGCATAAAGTTGCCGGAGACCTTGCTCGCGCTGAAGTCCAGTACCCATCCGACACCACCGTCATCAAGTGGCCGGGCAGTATCGAGCGGAGGTTCGACGCTCGCGTCCAGCTCTTCAGCCGGGGTTCCCAGCCACATCAACGTCCCCTGCAGTCCCACCAGAGGGCTCAATGCATTGGGCAGGTAGCGCAAGCTGTGCGTGGCCCCGATGCAGGGAAACATTCTCTGACTGGCGATTGTCGCAGTCATCTGATCCAGCATCACCGTCAGTTCATCCACAAGCTCTGTAGAGATCAGCCGCCCGAACAACTCCCGGGGCGCGGCAAGCAACGGACTGCTCAAGGTCAGGCTGAACAGACTGCTGGTACTCGAGGCGACCTGCGAACTGAACGTCCACTCCAGCCCGTTTACCTCAAGCTTGCGCGGCTCGCCGATAGACGTGACGGTCAACCCGATTCCCGGCGACTCCCCCCGCCATTGCAGCGTCACCATCTGGTCAAGCAGCACACTGCCGGCCGTGGGTTCGACTTTCAGTGTGTGGGGGGCTCCGCGCCAGCACAGCAACCCCAGCTCGGCCAGATCGACTGCTACATCGTCGAACAAAATCCTGACCTGATTCTTCCACGAACTGCTGGCCAGCGCCGTCACTGCAAACGGTCGCTCTATCGGCACCGCGTCATCGTGTGCCCGCACGCGAGCGGTCACCACCAGCTCACCGGCGCGGCTCGGTTGATACAGCACACTGGCCCAGCCGCCGAGCCCCGATCGGGTGACAATCGTGCCTTCGGGCGTCTGCCAGTCCACCCGTGCATTGTTGACCGGCTCGCCGTCGCCGCTGGTGATCACATGCACCACCTGCACCCGCAACAGAACACTTTCGCCTTCGTCCACCACGGGAAACTTGTTGGCCTCCTGAACGTCGCCAATGCGCACCAGATTGCGTGCCAGTGACATCGGTTTTCTGCCCGAACGCAGCAATAACTTTGAGCACGAAAGCTGCAACTGGAAACGCCCGTCAAGCTCGTCCCGGCAGTCCAGTTCCCAGCTCAAGTCAGCGGCGTCGGACGGCACCCACTCTTCCAGCTCGGGACGTACCCGCACACCCAACTGGGCCGCGGAATCGCCTTCCCAGCGCATGGCCAGTTCGGTGCCACGTAACGCCTCAGGCAGCCGCACACTCAGCTGATAAGTCGAACCCCGATTGGGATAACCGGTCTTTTGCGCCCAAGGCGAGGCATCGCCTTCTACCACGGCCAGTACGTCCTTCCATGGATCGGTCGCCAGCACACGAACGTCCAGCGTCGTGGTCTCGACCCCGCTGGCGTAGTAAGGGCTCGCCACCGAGGCCAGAATGGCGATGTCGCCTGCGGCAACGGGCAGATAATCGAAATACGCCCAGCCTTCCGGGTCGGTGGGTGTCGTGCTCAGAACCCCCCGCTCTTCTGTGGCCCAGGTCACCGTGCGCCCAGCCAGAAACTGACCGGTGTACCAGGACGCCACTCGCACCCCCAGACGCACTGATTGTTCCAACTCCAGCACCGGGAAATATGCGGCTTCCAGCACCTCACCGAACATCAGCCGGTGATGCCCCAGCGAGACCTGCATCGAATAAGGCTCGGCGATGAACTGGTTCACCAGTTGCACCGTAAACAGGTAAGGTTCCTGATCACCGATCAACGGGCATTGAAGGAACCACGGTGAATCCAGTGGTTGATCCACGCCCCAGTCAGGGGTCGCAATAATGGCACCTTGTGGATTGTCATTGCACACCAACGCAGCTTTGGTGTGCAGCCAGGGACTGTCGGGGGCGAGTATGAACTCAAGTCGGTGCTGCAAGTCCTCCGTCGCGCCCAGCCCCAGAAAAACCGACTCGTCAGGCAACAAGTGCTCTGCGTCTACCTTCACCGTGCGCATCTGCGGCAGCGCAAGGTGCAAGTCCAGGCGAATTCGGGTGATCACAACCTGCAGGTGGTAGTCCTCGGAATCAGCATTGGCCGGAGCGACGATTGTGAGGCGAATCTTGTCCTGGCGCTGCACCGGCAGATCGAACGGAGCGTTGTAGATCTTCGGTTTGAATTCCAGCGGCTGCCCACTGGCAATCCGGACCTGATCTTCTGCAGAGTTGCGAAGGTCGCCCGGCGGCAACCGTATTTCTCTCAACAGGGTGCCATTTTCAGCCGTGATGAGCATTTTTCCCGGGTCGGTGTGCCGCGTTTCATACAGAAAACTCAGCACATACCTGGCGCTGGCACCCGGTTCCAAAGGTAAAGTGAACTGTTGAGAGACAGAGGCACAGTTTCCCGCAGTAAGCACTTTAATCTGCACATTTTCATACTCCTCGCCTGTGACTGAAATCTCACGGGGATTGTCGCCCTTTTCCCAGAACTCCAGAGCCTCACGGAAATCCCCATTGAGCACCAGATTGTCATTAGCCTGAATCACCGGTTCAAACATGATGGTCTGCTCCTTGGTTTTTATGTGACTGGCGGGAAGTCAACGCCCGGGTGACCAGGTCTTTGACGGCGAGGGTAAACGTCGGCTCACCGGCCTTGGCCGTGTACCGCACGCGCACAATGATGTCGGTAAGCGAGTTGAGCATCGACGCTTGCCGCTCGCATGTGGGCCAGGGAAAGTGCAACTGCCAGCGCGAAACCGCGCCGGTGTTCTCGAACGGGTTGAGCAAGCCCTCATCCGGTTTAGAGGCGTTCATGCCTGTGTCGGCGATCCCTGCCGATAAACCGATCTGCTGACCACTGCGCAGATTGAACAGCACCTCGTCCGGCGCCACCTTGCCCGCGGGACGATGCAGGTACTCGACGGACTGCGCCGTAGCCTGGGTAGCGATCATGCTGCCGATCTGCAGCAGCGTCGCCTGTAGATCCTGATAAGAGCCGAGCAGTCCGGGCGTATGGACCTCGACCAGGTTGATCAGCCGGCAATACTCGCCGGGGTGATCGCGATCGAATGACAGCTGCGTCAGCTGAAATTCCAGCGTGCCCTTGTCGGTCAGCTCTTTCAGTGCCTGGGTCCAGTCGGAGAATCCCGGCTGCGGATCTTTCCGGTCATCGAACAAGCGTCGCAACGAAACGGTCTTGACCCGCTCCAGACGGCGTTCATGGCTTTGCAGGTACAGGCGGTCCATGCGCAGCAGGTATTCGCGCAAGTGCTCACCGGCGGTCAATCCGTGACGATTGTCGAGCCAGACCTGTGGTAACGCCTCAACGGTGTCGTAATTGCCGGTTTCAGCACTCAACGATGACCGGGCACTCAGGCACAGACTGACCACCGCATCGTAAGCCTGATAGTGCAAGGCCTTGAGCTGGCCCAGCAGCCAGCCGAACAATTCTGCATTGGTCGCGCGTTTCTTCAGATAGTTGTAGAGCACCAGTGCCTGACCGTTGGCCCGCAGGGTTTGCTCCAGACTTGTCCTGGCCGCCTCGAGGGCGAATGTCTGCGCGGTGATCTGCTCTGCGATCGCACCGACTTCGGCCAGTGCCTGATCGCGTTGCAACTCCCACTCTCTGCGGCGCAGGCGGTAGCTTTCGGTGATGGCTTGTTTATCCGCGTCGATCTGCAACAACATCGCGCCGATTTCCAGACCGAAAACCACGGCATCGGCGATTTTTTCTGGACGATGACCACCGTTGGCCACGCCGAAAATATTCGGCAGGGCCCCCACGACCGCGCCTCCGGTCTTGATCGCGTGCGTCCCTGCATTCATCCATTTGACGGCCTGCAGCTTTTCCATGACCTGGTATTCGGCATCGCTGATGTGTTCGTCGTACCAGGCGTTGTATCGTTCGGCCCGCTGCCTGGCCATGGTCTGACTCTGGCTCAGGGCCGTGAGTCCCGCCTCAAGCTGGGCAATGGATTGTTCTTGAACCGCACGGGCGTAATCGCCCAGTTCCTTGAGATACTCTTGCTGCAGTTCTTCCTGCTCGGCCCGATCACGCTGTTCCAGCAGGCGCAAAACCTGGCTGCCGTACTCCTGCAAGGTCTGCACGGCGCGCAATGCCGCCTCATAGGTGACCCGCCAGCGGAAGGCGCCCACCACCAGACGTCCGCCCATCGGCCGCGGCACGCCAACCCCGCCAGCGGCCAGATCGCGCAACAATTGATTGGGATCGGTGGGCGGGCTGAACAGCGCAACGTCCAGTGGTTTGCCATCCAGAGTCAGGTTGTTGCGCAAGTTGTTCAGACGCTGGCCCGGCCAGTCGAACAGATCAAGCAACTGTTCGTTGATCGGCAGTTTGAACGGCTCGTTCGCCAGCAGGCCCATCAACGGTGACGCTTCGGCAGCCGGGGGAATGTCTGCCGGAGAAAACTGCAGTTCCTGCTCGAACTGTTCGAGCGCGGGGCGGTTCGTGCTCTGTCTCAACAAGTCGTCTACCGTCTGCGCTTGCCAACGGGTCACCGCGCGAACAGAAGGTGGCTTGCCCATCAGAAACTCGGCTTGTACGTAACACAGTTTTGCCGCCACCAGTGCATCACGGGTGAGCTGACGGTAGTACCAGTCGCCCCAAGCGACCAGGTTTCTCACGTACTCGGTGAACAACAGAATCTGATAGTGCTGTGGCGCGGCATAGGCGATCGCATCAGGATCGGTGGGCATCTGTGCTTCGTGCCCGACTTTCCCCTCGCTGTACAAAGGACGGCAGCGCCAAAAACGAGGTTTCTTCGGCTCCACCGACGTTTCAACGGCTTGCGGATCGAACACATAGTGCAGCCAGTTCTGCGCTTCCAGATAGCGATCCTCAGCCCGCAAACGGGTCGCCACCAGATGCGGCAGATGAAAAAACAGCTCCCAGAAATACAGACCATTGGCCCCGTCGAACGCCCCGTTCGGCTCATCGATCGGTCCCGCAGCTGGAGGTGGTTCGGTCAGGAACTGGGTGTCCCAGTCCAGTACGGCATCCACGGAGACATTGCTGCGCTGCACCAGCTCCGGGCCGAACAGCGAATTCAAGCGCGTGCGGGACAACACACCGGGCTGCCTGAAGCCGATGAACTGCGCGGCATCCAGCGTATTTTTTTCCAGCGTCGGCGGCACGAAACGGGTGATTTTGGTCAGCGAGACTGTAAATTGCCTGCTGCCTTGTTCGGCGTTGCTCAAGGAGAACTCGACCAGCCCGGTGAATCCTCCTTTCAAGCGCTTGAGTTCCATCCATTGGGTGGCCCATCCCCCTGCAACCGATTCTGATGCCTTGACAGGTACAGGGTCGCCTTCTGCACCATTGCTCAGTGCCAGCTCAAACTCGGCGCGCTCGCCAGTGTTTCCGCCCGTCGCCCGACACAGCCCCCTGACCCAGAGAAAATCCTCTGTACCCTTCTCCGAAAACACCGCCTGCAGCCCGTAATAAACCGTCAGCGGCCCCGGGGTCTCACTCTTGATCGCGACCACTGGCTGATTCTTCGGCGTCAGCGAATGCTGCAAGGTCAGAATATCGGTGAAGCGTTCATTGGCCAGATGATCGAGCCAATCGCCGTTGTCTTCGGCCAGCGGACGAAAGAGCACATCACGCGTGGCGCGTACTTCCAGACCCGCCGGGCTGCGGAGCAATACACCCAGCCGTCCCTTGGGGTGAATCAGGTCATCGGCCAGCGTCATCGCCAGCAACCGGGCATCCGCGCTGGTATCACTGTCCTGATCAGCGCTGTACAGGCTCAGTGGTGCGGACCATTCCGCGTTCTGGCTCATGAACGCCAGGTTGATATCCAGCTTGGGGGGCACATAGCCGTTCACCCCTTTTTCGCCTATCTGATCAGACCATTCGGCCCACACCAGACACAAGCGTCCCGCCCAGACCAGCGGCCGTATATCCAGAACCCGGCCGCCCACCGGAATGTCGACGGGTTGCCATTCATTCCATGTCGCCGGGTTGACCGGATTGCCGGCAGTGGTGAGGTCGATATCGGCCTTGCGCCAGTAATACTGCAACGGCTGCACCCGCTGACGACCGACGAAATAGTAAGTTGCACGGCTTGCCGAATCGCCCTCCAGACAGGCACTGATAACGTCCAGATTGCAGGTCTGTTCGAATGCCTTGAGGTATTCCTGCAACGCACGCCGCACCGAATCGTCGGTCAGACGCGTTTGATTCAAGTCATTTTCCAGTGCCTTGAACAGACGGGTCTTGCGTTGCCGCACAAAGGGATTGATGAAGTTTTCCGGATAGTACGCGATCAACGTCAGCGCCGCCCAATCGGGGTAATTGCTGTACAGCTCCCAGAGTTTCAAGTGTTCTGTCGGGAAAACCGTGTCTCTGTAACCCGGCTCAAGCTTGCGATAGGCCGCATGGATGAATTGCTGCGCGCAACTGGTCGCCTCGGCGACCCACGAGCTTTGCACCGGGTAGTTGTCCAGCGGATCCATGCGCAATAACTCGAACAGGTCCTGCGGCGTTTTCACGAAAGAGTAATTTTCCCTGGCAGCCTGACCGATGCAGTAATCGACCAATGCTGCGCGGCGCTTTTCCAACAAGGGTGACAACTTGCGTTGAGTCATGGTCTTGTCCTGAGTCGTGGGGTTAACGCTGCGTCAACCAACGCTGTCATTGGAGAATCGGGGCTTCGGTGAAAGTGACCGGGTCAAAATCTATTTGGCGGTTATTGGCTTCGCAGCGCACGCTGAAAATGAACGTGCCACCGGACGAACTCGACACGTACACCCGTGTAACCCCCTCGGCATCGGCATAATTCTGTTCGGGACGGATCACCGCCGTGCCGCTGCTGCCGCTGGCCGGTTCGGCAAACCAGCGCACCAGACGATTGCGCCCGGGGTTTCGATAGTTGTCGCGCAGCGTGGCGTACAACGCGACTTCCTGCCCCGCAGGAACCGGCTCCAGCGGCACCTGAGACGTTAATGGTCCCGGGAAGAAGAGCGTCTCGGGGTCATCGGCGATGTTGATGGTCGGGGCCTGTTGCGCGTCGATCAGGTCAAGCCAGAACAGCGGCGTTTCCTGCCCCATGACCTTGCCCGGCAGATACTCGACCGTTACCGTTCCATCGACCTCAGTGGCCTTGGGCACAATCGTGCCGAGGCTCACTTGCCAGTACACATTGACGCCACTCAGTGGCCGCTTGTCGGCATCGCGCAGCGTCACGGTAAACATCACTTTCTCGTCGTCTTTGCCGGCCACCACCTCAGTCTTGTCTACAACACAGGTCATGGTGACCAGCGGTTGCGCTACCTCATCGGCGAAGGCGCCCACCGACTCACGGTTGTCTGAAAGGCTGAACAGCGAGCGCTCTGCAGCGACTCGATAAGCATCCCGGTCTACGGTCTGCGGCAGGTTTCCCACGAGGAAAATCGTCAGGGCGTCCATGCCGCTGTCCCGGGCCAATACGCGGACGCGCATCAGCAAATCGAGCTGGGGCAGTGTCTTGAGAATCTTCAACGTCGGGTCGATGCGGCTGACACACTCACGCACCTCCTGCACGCTCCAGTCGAAAAACGCCGCCAGTCGCAACGCGGCCGCTTCTTGTGCCAGGCGCAACGCATCGCCTGTCAGAGGGCTGGGCAATGCATTGACCTGTCGCAGGTAGTCGAGCAGTTTGCCGGCCGGCTGCTCGCTCAGCTCGAAGGCCCGACCCAGCGTGCTCAGGTAATACAGGGTACGAATCGACAGCTGATGTCGATCGTTCTGAGCCATCCAGGCCTTGTGGCCGTATTGCAGAAAGTCTTCGAGCAACACCGCAGACAGATCCAGCTGGTTCGTCACGGCGCTGCGACGTCGCACATCAGCCAACAAGTTCAGCAGCGGGTCGGGCTGTTCAGAAGCACGCGCAGCGTGGCTGAGCGCATCAGCGGCATCATGATCGGCACGTGCGCTGACCTGAGACAACAATTGATAAACCGTGGACTGTGCCCAGGTCAGCATCAGCAATCCGCGTTCGATATCAAGGCCGGTGTACGCCACCAGACACTCCCTGGCGACCGAGACCTGCGCTTCCCGCGCCTGCAACAGCACGCCGAGCATTCGCTCGACAAGCGCGCCCCGAACACTGGCGTCATTCTCGCCCAGCCCTTCCCTGATGGCCTGGTCGAAAATCTCCCGGGCCAGGCTCACGTATTGGGCCTCGGGTAATTGCAGATCAATGATCAACCCCCTGTGGTCGACCAGCTTGGTCAGCAATTGCAGCCAGTCCAGTCCCTCCAGCGAGGGTACGCCAGCCATCGACAACCCGGCATTGTTGAACAGCGTCGCCGGCAGCAGGTTGAGAATCTGCTCAAACAACCGACGCTCAGCTTGCGTGGCCACCGCCAGGGCCTGCAGCGGTGCCACCTGATTCAACATCCATAGGACAGGGATTTCGCGATCCCTGCACCAAGACACACAGGCGTGCAGGGCATCAATCAGATTGAGCACATCCGGTGGGGTTTCGCTTTCGGGCCGTGTGTACAGGCGCGGCACGCCTGCCAGCCCGTCGACCCAGCGCTCGCCACCCAACAGGGTCAGCATCAGCACCCCTTCGACCGGGGTAACGCCCAATAACCGTGGCAACTTCACCAATCGGTAGAAACTCGAAATGACTGCCGGGGTGCGCTTGAGCGTGCCGTTGAACCCGTGTGCCCGTTCGATCGCGACCGCAAGGTAGGCATATGTCTGCAGATCGATACCCAATCCGCTGCACAACTGGCTGATCGTCAGCTCCGCCCCAGACTGCACCGGCAGCGTCGCAAATGCTTCGCCGTCCAGCACCAGCGGCTGACGATAATTGCCCTGGCTGTTGAAGGTACGATCGAACAATGACAGGGCATCGGCACGGCCGTAAATCGGGATTTCATCGATAAATACCGCGAAGTCCTCTGCCGAACAGCCATAACGTTCACGCAGCGACTGAAACAAGCCGAGGGCCTGCACCTGATGAGTGGAAATCCACCACGGGTTTGCCCGTTGCGCCTGACGTGTCTCTGCCCTGATCGCTGCCGTCAACAACGCGTCCACCTGCTCGCTGGGCAGCTCCAGCCATCGATCCAGGCGCAACTTGCGATTCATTCGTTCGTAGCGGTCAATGGTGGCCGGGTCTTGTGTAAAACGATGCAGAAAAGTTGCGCTGTCTTCACTGTAAGCAATGCCAAGCGCCGGGCTGGTCGCGGCATTGAGGTACACCGAGCCGGATCGCTGGCTCTCGTCAGCGCCCGGCTGCTCGCTTTCATACACAGTGACGTTGGCCGAACGCGTCGGGGCGAATTCGCGAATCGACAGCAACGACTCGATATCACGGGTGTCCAGCCCTGTTTGCTGGCCAAAGAACTTCACCTGATTGAGGTGCTCCCAATCTTCTCCGGTCGTACCAAAGTTGCGTTGGTAATATTCGAGTTTGTTTGCCTCGTCAGTGGGCGCTTCCGTCAACAGCTCACGCTGGTGGGGCCCCAACCGCGACGCATGGGTAAAGGCGCGACCGGCATCGTTGTCCCACGCCTCGGGCTGCAGGAAGTAGGGAAAGGCCAAATCCACCATCTGGACGATATTGCCCACCGACGAGCCATGTTCACGGGCGACAAAATCAAGCGTGACCCAGTGCTGGTAGTACGGCAGACCGTTGGGATAACGGGTCTGGATCAACGCCTCTTCGAGGTCAGCAGCGCTGTCGTTTTCCTCGATGAACGTTTCGAGTACCGGGACGATGATGTCCAGCGCCGACACCACCTGATGCACGGCATTGAAGTCAACCAGCAGCCTCTTCAGATCCTGCCGGCGCTCATGCAAATCGAGCTTATCGGCGCTGCCCATGGGGAGTATTTTCTCTTCGATCCAGCGCAACAGCTCAATCAGGTAGGCCACCGGGGAGACGATTGACTCCAGTGCCTGCGGCGGGCACATGGCATCGAAATCTGACGAGAACAGCTGCTCGTAGCTTGGGCCATCGACCCTCGACAACAGACCGCTCTCGGGGCGGGTGACCCGGGCGTTCGAACCGCTCAACGAATGTTCAATGAACTGGCGCCGGACAAACACCGCCAGGCTGTTGGCCCTGCGTAAAAAGGTCTGCGCATCGTCGGGGTTCAACCGGTAATGCCTGACCAGCCCCTGAACGCCTTGCTCGACCAGCGGAAAAACCGAACCACCGTTTTCCAGGTGTTCACAAAAATCGGCGTAGGTTTCGCGCTGTTCGTCACTGAAGACTTGTTTCAGCCACTGCTGCACAGGGCGGATGGAAGGCTCGGTCATGGTCGGGCTCCCGGAGCAATCGACGTTATCTCGAAACGCTCGCTTTCAACCCAGTCGGATACGGTCGAGCCATCCGCTGCGTCGGTGATGGTTTGTTGGAATCCACACCACTGACCGCCCGGGAGCAGGGGTTGCGTTGCTTCGCCGCACCAGCCTTGAGCAGTGACGGCAATGCCTGCGCTCAGCGCGGTTTCAGGGTTGAACCAGGGCACTACGCGCCCGACGCCCGTGCGTCCCTTGCCGACAAAGCGCAGCGGATTTTCTACCCAGAACCCCGGCGCCGGTTCATCGATCGCTGGCAAATATGTGCCCAGTACCACTGAAAGTGCAGCCGAGGCGGCAGATTCGAACTCATCACGCGAAGCCACCGCCACCAGATCTGCGGGGCCGAGGGACTGCCCCGTTTCAAGCATCAATGACCAGGTACGGTCGTCAAGCACTGAAGCGCTCGCTCGCACCGTGCCGCCATTGCCTGTCAGCGTCACAAGAACGGTGTCACCCGGATAGCCGAAGCCGGACACAACGACCTGACGACCGACGTGCACGCCTCGTCCGGGGCTTTCGATCACCGGGGCGGCAGGCACCACTTTGTAAGTGCGCGGAGCGCTTTCCTTTGACTCGTGGTTCTCGATAAATTGCCGGCCTTTTACGGTGTAATTGCCGACCGGCGACGTTACCTCGGCACGCCATTTCCCCAAAGAGTCGACCGGGACTTTATCGAGCAGGATTTCACTCGGATTTTCACGCCAGATCGTCACTTGACCAAAGGGTTCGGCGGTGCCCGAAAGCGTCGAGGTACGGGCCAGCGATTGATTCGGCGCCGGCACCTCGATGACCGGCGGCACCAGCACGACAAAATAGCTGCGCACGGCACTGGGCAAAGAGGGTCTGCCAGCAATGGTTTGCACGGCTTCGATCTGGTATTTGCGAAACTCGAGTTTTTTCAGTTCGATGAACCAGGCGTTATGAGTGGTCAGCTGTTTCGGCTCACCCAGATTCCGTCCAAATTGCGCGTCCCGCAGTTGCAACGTCGCACCGCTATAGCCGTTGATACCGCGCACGATCAGGTCGTAGTGGCAATCTGCATCTTCATTCGGTTCGGTGATCACCGGCCGCTCCGGGCTGACCGAAAACGCTTGCGAAACTGGCGGTGAAGGGCGCCCGGCAACGGTCTGGATCACCGTCACGGTGTGCTGCTTGTCCGGGGCGAATCCCGCGTCGCGCTTGAAGGTCCATGTACCGCTGGTGCCGACCGGCCGGTGCTCGGTCGCACTGTCGCTGTACTTCAGGCTCAGCGTCGCGCCGGGCCAGCAGGTGCCGGAGATTTTCGGTGACAGTCCATCGTCCTCGACGGCAGTGATGATGGGGGCCAGCAGCGGCACGGTGATCGTCATTTCCACCGGGTCGGAAGCCAGCGCACCGTCCTTCTGCACCAACAGCACCACCTTGGTGGTGTTCGGTTCCCAGCGTGCAGAGGCCTGTGCCGACCAACCCTGCGCCGTGACCGGTGCAGGCGGTGCAATCGGCGCGCCGGTTGCCTTGTCCGTCACGTGCACGGTCGCGCCACTGACCCCCTTGCCAGACAGGATCGGCGTGTAATCGACCACGGTATAAGACAGGTCGGTCGGTGCTGGAAAACGGTCGATATTGATGATCCGCTCCACCGCATCCGACACCGCATTACCCAGTTTTTGCACGACTCGCACCGTGCGCGTCGAACCCGGCGCCCAAGCTTGAAAAGCCCGGGTCGACCAGCCTTGCGCCGTGACGGTGGTTGCCGGCGCAACCGCACTGCCATTGGCCTTGTCGGTAACCTCGATCGATGCGTTGGTAACGCCCTTTCCCGTGAAGGTGGGGGTGTAATTGGAAACGGTGTGAGTCACCTCCGTGGGCGCCGGCAATTTCGATGAAGTTTTGAACAGGTACTCGTGCGAGGGAATTGAGCCCCCGGCGTTATCGGAAACTTTCTGCACGACCTTCAGATCGTAGTCGCCGATGGGCCAGTTTTGTGAAGTTGTTCTCCAACGGCCTGCGGTCACGTCTGCGTCAGGTGGCCGCGTCGCACCTGCCGGGCCTTTGACGATGGTGATCTCGACCTCGGCGCCGGTAAAACCTGAGCCGGAAAACTCGATGGTGGTGAGGGTTGGATAGGTGACGCTGACGGAGGTCAGTGCAGGGGGGCGGATTTTGAACGAGCGCTGCAAACTTACATCGGAAGTGACGCCTGACAGCGTCTGCCGCGCAACAATCGTAAAGCTGCCCGGCGGCATGTCTTGAGTGAACGCAGTGACCTGCCATTGTCCGTTGCTTTCTGCTGTGCCCTGGCCAATCTTGAATGAATGTTCCAAATCCTTTAGGACTTCGACAACGGCGCCTGAAACAGCCCTCCCCCCCGCTATCGGACCTCTCGGATCGGTCACTGCTGATTCGGATGGAGTCGTGATTGTCGGCCGCAGAAGCAAGGTGAAATATTGCGTTGCAGTCCAGTCATTCAGCCCGCGGTGACCAGCCTGCATTTCGACCAGACCACCGTTAGGATAATTATCCTGGTTGAACGGGGCCTCCCATGTGCGGTTGGATTTAACAAGTGCTGTTGCATGTAAAACACCGCCGGGTTTCATCACGTCAATTGTTTTTCCCGGCGTACCCCGTCCGGTAATCAATAGTTGAGCGCTGGCGCGTACCACTGCTCCTGGTGACGGGGAATCGATGACCGGAGCCACTTTCAAAACCACAGTCATCAGATTGGATCTAGAGGACGAGTATGTGCCAACTTTCTGAATGGCATAATAAGTCAGTGGCTGTGTTTCAAAAGGCAGACTGATATTAGCCGTCCAACTGCCACCGACCCGAATAGTGGCGTTACCCAGCAAGGCATCATCCGCAGCATTATAGAGAGTGATTACACCATCATTAAATAAACCACCACTACCCTGCACTGTGAATTGGGGTGACGTTACGTCACCGGAAGGCTCATTAATAATTGGTGTAGTAACTTCGATAGTGAACGACACTCTTGATGTCGAAGCCTGAATCGCTTCCAGGTGATAACTACCAGGGGGATGAGCATTCAGGATGCGGGACCATGTATTCCCGTTGATTATTCCGCTACTTATCTGAACCGATTCTTGCCCCCGGTACAAGTGCAATACTATATTCATCGGAAGGCTTGTGGTGCCCGTGACGGAAATCGGAACAGGAGGGATAGTTCCATTATTTGCAGGCGTGATAATTACAGCGCTGGCTGGACCAGTTTCGCCATCATATTCCTGAACCATGAACACTCCCTCCGGTTCCACCCCCAAGAATTGAACATCTGTATATAGTTCATTGGGGAACTATTAAAATGCATTCACTCATTCACCCTGTTTATTCTTTCGCTCTTCAAAAAATCGCTCGACAACGATTCGCGGATTGCCGAGCCTCTCATCAACTACCTCATCACCCTGAACAGCATTTATTGGAAATACTTCCCATGAAGAATGCTCCCACCCATCATTATGAGTACCATCAAAGTTGCATGCGATACGGAATTGTATATTAGCGGATTGAACCGGAATTGATCCGTATCGTACATAGGCAATAAATTCTGAAGGCTGTACTTCCTGCCACATTGCATCGGGGGAAGGTATATCTCGCGCCACACTGAAATTATGAAATTCAAGATTCAAATTCCCTCTGTACCACGGCTTACCTATTGGACGCGTAGTCATTTTGTACATATTAGTCCTGACATCAACCGTTCTTCCGTCGGCAGATTTTTTATATTGATAATACAACCACGCATGCAACTCTGGAATCCTATGATTAAGATAAGCCACTCTAGTTACTGCGTTATCCCAGCCATCAGAATAAGTAAAATCAGTATCAAAAAATTCACCTCGCCCATGATAAATAGTTCCTGACCTTTCAGCTTGGAACTTCGCCCAAAGCTCAACTTCACTCAAATCAATTTTCGCGTTCTTCATAACATTCTCCTCAAGTGAAGTTTTAATTTACTTTCCCGCTGCTCACCCGCCTACTGTCAGAACTGACAGTTAAAAAGATCAAATACTTCTAAAAAAATATTTTATAGACACTAAAATAGCTAACGATTCCCAGCCCTACTTCGACACGCGCAGCAAACTACAACGCCTTGCGCGTTTGCCTACAGATCCGCCAGAATCCGCCGGCTTGTGCGCCTTGCCGATGCCCCGTAACGTGATCCGTGCCGCTGCCAATCAGTGGTCGGGTTCAGTCGCCCGGGGGTTTCACCAATGTGCATAAGCGTCATCAAGTCGGGTATTCCCTATCCCCGCACTCGATGGTGGCTGTCGCAGGTCGCCTTCGGGCGAGCCGGTTTTTGGTGATGGTTTCCCCCGGTCGACTAACCTGCATTCAGCCGCCACCCTCGCGCAATTCCGTGGATCGCGGCATGCAGATGTTCCCTGTTGCGGCGGAGAAGACGCTGGACAGTGAGCGGGCGATTGCTGTGGGTTAGCTCATGAATAGACGTTGTCTGGGCTGATGCATTCGCGGGCAAGCCCGCTCCCACAGGGATTTGTGGTGTGCACAAACGCTTTGATCAACCGAGGACACTGTGGAAGCGGGCTTGCCCGCGATGGCAATCGTGCGAGCGCCGCCGGAGTCAGGCCGAAGCCGGCAATGGCTGGAAGCTGAAGTACTGGCGCAGCGCCTCGACCAGTTGCCCGTATTCCGGAGGCGGGCGTTGCAGGCTGAAGCCGGCGTCGTAATGCAGCGGTGTTGCGTCTTCCTGGCACCACAGGCAACACGCGTTGAGGTCGATCACCTGGTGGCAACCATCGCTGGCAGGGATTTTCAGGCGTAGATGGAATTCGGCGCCGATCATCATCGGCAACTGACTGATGAGCATCAGCCCGTCTTCGGACACGTTGCCCAGAAAACCGATGGGTTTGTCGGTGACGCTGTTGTACACCCGGAGGAAGTACGGCAGTTGATGCCGTTCGATTCGGCGGTCGGTAAACATGCGCAGTACGCCATGCAAGGCTCCATCACAGAGCCGCACCTTTGCTTCGGAACGTGCCCGTCTCGCAGACACGCTCTCCCCGCTCCCGGTTTGACGGTCGCCAATACGCCATCACTTCAACCTCTACCAGTCGCAGGTGTTGCCCAGGTTCAGGCGCCAAGCGCTGAACCGGATCATTGGACTATAGCTCAGCTTGTACAGTCGGCCAGCGTTTGTACGACATCCGGCATCAGAAGCGTTGCGAACCTGGCACGGCCGCTGCGCTGCGCGTCGGGTAATGGCCCAGGCTCTGCAGGGTTTCCAGGCGCGCGCGAGCGCGGAAGGCGTATTCGCTGTTGGGGTACGAGGCGATGATGAACTGGTAGGTCTGCGCCGCATCGATGTACATTTTTTGCCGTTCCAGGCACTGGCCGCGCATCATCGACACTTCCGGCCACACATACGGGCGGGCCCGGCTGGCGCGTTCGACCTTGGACAGTTCGAGCATCACCTGCTCGCAGTTGCCCCGGTCATAGGCGCTGTAGGCGTTGTTCAGATGATGGTTCATCGACCAACGGGTGCAGCCCGTGACGGCGAGGACGCTGAGGGCAAGGGCGGCAATGGGCACGAATCGCATGGGGTATTCTCCTGTCTTGTGATCATTATCGACCTCGGGCGAGAAATCTTCAGAGTCCTTTGTTCCGATTGTCGCGTTCAATAAAGAAAACAATAAGTAGTGCAAACGAACAATGACTACACCCAAAGAGCGTAGTAGCCTCTGCGAGCGCTTGAACCTGAGGAGTCTTTGCATGTCCGTCCGTCGTACCAAAATCGTCGCTACCCTTGGCCCGGCCAGTAACTCGCCGGAAGTTCTCGAACAGCTGATTCTGGCTGGTCTGGACGTCGCCCGTCTGAACTTCTCCCACGGCACCCCCGACGAGCACAAGGCTCGCGCGAAGCTGGTGCGTGACCTCGCGGCCAAGCATGGTCGCTTCGTTGCCCTGCTGGGCGACCTGCAAGGCCCGAAAATCCGTATCGCCAAATTCGCCAACAAGCGCATCGAGCTGAAGATCGGTGACAAGTTCACCTTCTCCACCAGCCATCCGCTGACCGAAGGCAACCAGCAAGTGGTCGGCATCGACTACCCGGATCTGGTCAAGGACTGCGGCGTGGGCGACGAGTTGCTGCTCGACGACGGCCGCGTGGTGATGCGCGTCGAAACCGCCACCGCGACCGAACTGCACTGCATCGTGACCATCGGCGGCCCGCTGTCCGACCACAAAGGCATCAACCGTCGCGGCGGCGGCCTGACCGCGCCGGCCCTGACTGAAAAAGACAAGGCCGACATCAAGCTCGCCGCCGAAATGGAAGTCGACTACCTCGCCGTGTCCTTCCCGCGTGATGCGGCCGACATGAACTACGCCCGTCAACTGCGCGACGAAGCCGGCGGCACTGCCTGGCTGGTGGCGAAGATCGAACGCGCCGAAGCCGTGGCCGATGACGAAACCCTCGACGGTCTGATCAAGGCCTCCGACGCTGTCATGGTTGCCCGTGGCGACCTCGGTGTGGAAATCGGCGACGCCGAGTTGGTGGGCATTCAGAAGAAGATCATTCTGCACGCACGCCGCCACAACAAAGCGGTGATCGTGGCGACCCAGATGATGGAGTCGATGATCCAGAACCCGATGCCGACCCGCGCCGAAGTGTCCGACGTGGCCAACGCCGTGCTCGACTACACCGACGCCGTGATGCTGTCTGCCGAATCCGCTGCAGGCGCTTATCCGCTGGAAGCCGTGCAGGCCATGGCGCGCATCTGCGTCGGCGCTGAAAAGCACCCGACCAGCAAGACGTCCAGCCACCGTATCGGCAAGGAATTCGAGCGCTGCGACGAGAGCATTGCGCTGGCGACCATGTACACCGCCAACCACTTCCCGGGCGTCAAGGCGATCATCGCGCTGACCGAGAGCGGCTACACCCCGCTGATCATGTCGCGTATCCGTTCGTCGGTGCCGATCTACTGCTTCACCCCGCACCGCGAAGCCCAGGCCCGCGCGGCGATGTTCCGCGGCGTGTACACCGTTCCGTTCGATCCGGCTTCGCTGGCCCCGAACGAAGTCAGCCAGAAAGCCATCGACGAGCTGGTCAAGCGCGGCGTCGTGGAAAAAGGCGACTGGGTCATCCTGACCAAGGGCGACAGCTACCACACCACCGGCGGCACCAACGGCATGAAGATCCTGCACGTTGGCGATCCACAGGTCTGAGTGATTCGCTGAAAACCAAAAGCCCCGGCATGTGAGTGCCGGGGCTTTTTGCATTCTGCTCCAACAGATTCTGTATCGGCTCCGGCCTCATCGCTGGCAAGCCAGCTCCCACAGGGCTAGGCGGTGATCACAGATCTTGCATCCACCACAAAAACTGTGGGAGCTGGCTTGCCAGCGATGAGGCCAGCCCGGCCAGCGAGAATCTCAATGCCGCTTGATAAACCCGGTCAACGCCGCCAACGCCTCCGGCGAGCGCAAGCGCTGGGTGAACAGCGCGCCCTCCTCCTCGATCACCTTACGGATCAACTCGCGATCCGGCGCCCTCATCAATTGCTTGCTGATGCGCACCGCGTCCGGCGGCAATTCGTCGAAACGCAGCGCCATCTCCCGCGCCTTGTTCAGCGCCGCTTCGCCGCTGCCCAGCGCCTCGCTGGCGATGCCCCACTGCGCGGCCTGCTCACCGCTGAAACCTTCACCGAGCAACAACAACTCGGCCGCTTTGGCCTGCCCGAGCAAACGCGGCAGGATCAGGCTGGAACCGAACTCCGGGCACAGCCCCAGGTTGACGAACGGCATGCGCAACCGCGCATCGCGGCTGACGTAGACCAGATCGCAATGCAGCAACAACGTGGTACCGATGCCCACCGCCGCGCCGGCCACGGCGGCGATCACCGGTTTGCGGCATTCGAGCAGATTGAGCATGAAGTGGAACACCGGGCTGTCGAGGTCGCTCGGCGGTTGCTGGATGAAGTCAGCGATGTCGTTGCCGGCGGTGAAGCATTCGGCGCTGCCAGTGATCAGCACGGCATTGATTTCAGGATCGCTGTCGGCCTGCTTCAGGGCCTCGGCAAGGCGACTGTACATCGCGCGGGTCAGGGCGTTTTTCTTGTCCGGGCGGTTGAGGCGCAGGGTAAGTAAACCGCGTTCGCGTTCCAGCAGGATGGCTTCGGTCATGGCGTGTCTCAACATGGCTGGTTTACAAGCTCACTGTGGCGAGGGGATTTATCCCCGATTGAGTGCGCAGCGCTCACAAAATCGTGGGACCGCTGCGCAGCCCATCGGGGATAAATCTCCTCGCCAGAGGGTTCCGCCTTGCTCCAAAAGGATCAGCGCTTAACTGCGGGACAAAAACACATCGGCCAGCAGTTGATTGCGCGGCAGTCCGGCCAGGTACAGACGCTTGGCAAAGGCCTCGACGCTGGCGGTTGAGCCGCAGACTAAGGCCAGGGTTTGCCGGGAAACAAGGCGCAGTTGCGCCAAAGCGGCGGCTGACTCGGCCGCCGTCCATAGCTCGACGCTGAGGTTTTCGCGCTGCGCGGCGAGCGCTGCCAGGGGTTTGGCCAGATAGTGCTCGCGCGCATCATGAGCCAGGTGAATGACGCGGATGGCGCCCTGGTGATCCTGACGCAAGGCTTCGCGCAGCACGCCGAACAAAGGACCCAGCCCGGTGCCGGCGGCCAGCAGCCACAGCGGGCGCGCGTGCCAGTCCGGGTCGTAATGCAGGGCGCCGCCGCGCAACTCGCCGAGGCGGATCGTGTCGCCGATCTGCAGGCGCCGCGCCGCATCGCTGAATTCGCCGGGCTGGCGACAGTCGAGGTGGAATTCGAGAAAGCGATCCTCCTGCGGCAGGCTCGCCAGCGAATACGGCCGGGCGATGTGGTTGATCCACAGCACCAGATGCTGCCCCGCGCTGTAGCGCAGCGGTCGTTGCGGGGTGAGGCGCAAACGCAGGACGTTGTCACTGAGCCAGTCCAGCGCCTCGACCAGCGCCGGGCGCCCGTCGGTAACGGGGTCGAAGGTGTGTACCTGCAAATCTTCCGTGACCTGACACTGACAAGCCAGCCGCCAGCCTTCCTGGCGCTGTTCGGCGCTCAAGGCATCCGGGCGACTGTCGGCGGGCGAACCCTGAACACACTGCACCAGACAGGCATGGCAACTGCCGGCGCGGCAGCTGTAAGGCACCGCGACGCCGTGCTGATTCAGCGCGTCGAGCAAATTGCTGCCCGCCGCCACCGACCATTGCCGGTCACCGACCCGAAGTTCAGGCATCCACATTCTCCCACGCCGCTGCACAGCGATTGCGCCCGTCGCGCTTGGCCCGGTACAGCGCCTGATCGGCGCGCTGCAAAGCGTCGTCCAGATCATCGCCCAGTTCCAGCAGGGTCATGCCCGCCGACAGGCTGAGGTTGCGCACATTCAGCCCTACCAGTTCAACGTCGGTGAAAGCAATGCGCAGGCGTTCACAACAAGCCGTCAGGCGTTCGGCATCGCAGTCGGGCAGCAACACCACGAATTCCTCGCCACCGTAACGCGCCAGCACGTCGCCGTCACGCAGGCAGGCACCCGCCACACCGGCGAAGGCCTGCAACACCTGATCGCCGGCGGCATGGCCGTGCAAATCGTTGATGCGTTTGAAATGGTCGAGATCGATCAGCGCCAGACCATGCACCACGCCCGGTTCCATCTCCGCCAGTTCCCGTGAGGCCAGGCGCAGAAAATGCCGGCGGTTGAACAGCCCGGTCAACTCATCGGTGGCCACCAGATCTTCGAGCTGGCGCATCATCCCGCGCAGGGTGTCCTGATGCGCCTGCAGGGCAAACCGGCGCTGGCGCATGCGTTGTCGTGAGACCTGGACAAAGCGTGCGTAGATCACCAGCCAGGCCAGGACCATCGCCAGAATGCACACCTGCAACGCCGCCAGGGCCGGATCCGGCAGACGGAAGTGGTAGCCGTCCCAGAGGGTGATCGCACAGAAACTGAAGAACACCAGCAGCGCGCAACGAATGAATGCGCGCCGGGTTAAATGAAACAGGCCGAACAGCAGGATCAGCACGTAGAACACCAGAAACGCGCCGCGTGCTTCGTCCAGATGAGCGATCAGCCAGGTCTGCCAGCCGAGCCCGAGCAGCACTTGCGCTTCGGTCAGGCTAGGATCGGCAAAGCGCTGATTGTGCCCGGCCCAGAACAGCGCAAACAACGTCGCCTGGCAGATGACCACCAGCGCGCTGCCGATGGCCACGCTGTTCAATGATTGCGGGTAATGTCCGGTGAAAAATGCCAGCCACAGCAACAGCAAAGCCAATCCATAGGTGGCCGCAGCGAGGGCGAAGCGTTTGAGCAAAAGACGTTGAATGGCGTTATGGGTCAATCGTTGACTCACCGTGCGATAGGAGGCTGACCGAGTGTCCTACTCTACAGACCGGATGCCACTTTAGAGGGGCGGTCGATAAATGACCACCGATTTTCGGGCTCGAAAATTGACGTCAAAAGTGTGGCCTCAAAAGCCCCTCACCCTAGCCCTCTCCCCGAGGGAGAGGGAACTGACCGCATTGTTTATTTGAGATACGCCGACCTGATACATCATGCCGAACTCAGGTTTTGAATTCGCCACAAATCGGCTCCCTTCCCCCCTCGCCCCCTTGGGGGAGAGGGCTGGGGTGAGGGGGTAGGTATTGAAGTGCAAACCCGATGTTCGATATTCGCCCAACCATGCGACCAACGAATGACTGCCGACGCGTGTATGCCCCGAAGAGGCGCGGTATACTGCCGCGCCTTTTTAGCGTCGCGCCAGCAGCCCCGGCGTGCCTTGAAAGGTGCTTGCAACCGACCGATGCACCCAAGCTGCAAGCACCTTATTGAATGTTCCCGTCTTTTAGAGGAGCGCGACTCATGACCGTGATCAAGCAAGATGACCTGATTCAGAGCGTTGCCGACGCCCTGCAATTCATTTCCTACTACCACCCCGTGGATTTCATCCAGGCGA
Source organism: Pseudomonas sp. IT-P260 (assembly GCF_949768395.1). Classification (NCBI taxonomy): domain Bacteria; kingdom Pseudomonadati; phylum Pseudomonadota; class Gammaproteobacteria; order Pseudomonadales; family Pseudomonadaceae; genus Pseudomonas; species Pseudomonas sp. IT-P260. Next base: position 302,339 of record NZ_CATKPO010000039.1, on the reverse strand, counting down.
TGCACGAAGCCTACCTGCGCGAAGAATCGCCAGCGGCCCGTGATTCGATCGCGCAGATCCTGATCAACTCGCGCATGTGCGCCACCGGCCACCGCCCGATCTGCCAGGACACCGGCATCGTCACCGTGTTCGTGCGCGTGGGCATGGACGTACGTTGGGATGGCGCGACCATGAGCCTGGACGACATGATCAACGAAGGCGTGCGCCGCGCCTACAACCTGCCGGAAAACGTCCTGCGTGCCTCGATCCTCGCCGACCCGGCGGGCGCTCGCAAAAACACCAAGGACAACACCCCGGCGGTCATCCACTACTCCATCGTCCCGGGCAACACCGTGGAAGTGGACGTGGCGGCCAAGGGCGGCGGTTCCGAGAACAAGTCGAAAATGGCCATGCTCAACCCGTCCGACTCGATCGTTGACTGGGTGCTGAAGACCGTTCCGACCATGGGCGCCGGCTGGTGCCCACCGGGCATGCTCGGCATCGGCATCGGCGGCACCGCCGAGAAAGCCGCGGTCATGGCTAAAGAAGTGTTGATGGAGTCCATCGACATCCACGAACTGAAAGCCCGTGGCCCGCAGAACCGTATCGAAGAGATCCGTCTGGAGCTGTTCGAGAAGGTCAACCAGTTGGGCATCGGCGCCCAGGGCCTCGGTGGCCTGACCACCGTGCTCGACGTGAAGATCATGGACTACCCGACTCACGCCGCCTCCCTGCCGGTGTGCATGATCCCGAACTGCGCCGCCACCCGTCACGCGCACTTCGTGCTCGACGGCAGCGGCCCGGCCTCGCTGGAAGCGCCATCGCTGGATGCTTACCCGGAAATCGTCTGGGAAGCCGGCCCGTCGGCCCGTCGCGTCAACCTCGACACCCTGACCCCGGAAGAAGTGCAGAGCTGGAAGCCGGGCGAAACCGTCCTGCTCAACGGCAAGATGCTCACCGGCCGCGACGCGGCGCACAAGCGCATGGTCGAGATGCTGAACAAGGGTGAAACCCTGCCAGTGGATCTGAAAGGTCGCTTCATCTACTACGTCGGCCCGGTGGATCCGGTCGGTGACGAAGTGGTGGGCCCGGCAGGCCCGACCACCGCGACGCGGATGGACAAGTTCACCCGTCAGATCCTTGAGCAGACCGGCCTGCTGGGCATGATCGGCAAGTCCGAGCGTGGCCCGACCGCGATCGAAGCGATCAAGGACAACAAGGCTGTGTACCTGATGGCCGTGGGCGGCGCCGCTTACCTGGTGGCCCAGGCCATCAAGAAGTCCAAGGTGCTGGCCTTCGCCGAACTGGGCATGGAAGCGATCTACGAGTTCGAGGTCAAGGACATGCCGGTCACCGTCGCGGTGGACAGCAACGGTGAGTCGGTACACATCACCGGCCCGGCGATCTGGCAACAGAAGATCGCCGAAAGCCTGGCGGTAGAAGTGCAGTAAGCGCTTTACAGCCATGAACGAGGCCGGCCCGTCCTGTGACGGGCCGGCCTTTTTTGTACCCAGCACATCAATAGCCCTTTGGCACCTGTCAGATCTGACAGGTTACGTACTTCCCACTTGTTGGTAGCGTCTGTGCACTCACGTGTGTCACGTGTGCAATGGATCCGACCATGGCCGATCAAGAGCTGAGCATCATCACCCCGTCCATCGCCAGCAGCGCGTCGATCACCACCATCGGCAAAAGCTGGGGAGCGGTCGGTGCGACCGGCGCGGCTTCATTTGAACTGCCACTGCCTTTGTCCGCCGGACGCGGCTGGGATCCACAACTCACGCTGACTTACAGCAGCCAAGCCGGCAACGGACCGTTCGGCATCGGCTGGAGCCTGGGCATTGGACAGATCAGCCGCAGTATTCAAAAAGGTGTACCGCGTTATAGCGATCTCGATGAAATCATCGGTGACGACGGTGAAGTCTGGACCCCCGAACTGAACAGTGATGGCACACTAAAGTCCCGTGTAGAAGACAGCTACAACGCCATTCCCGTCGGCGCTCATAACGTGGTGCGCTTCTGGCCACGGGTAGAGAGCGACTTTACCCTGCGCGAACGCTGGCAGCCGGTCTCTGCGCAGGGTGAACCAGAGGAGCCGCCCTTCTGGCTGATCCACGGCGCGAACGGTTCACTGCACGTATACGGCAAGACCCGCGCCTCGCGCCGGGCCGATCCGGACGATGCACTTCGCGTCGGCAGTTGGTTGCTGTGCGAGAGCATGAACCCGCTTGGCGAGCACATCTGCTTCGCCTATCTGGCCGATGATCAGGACCTCGACCCGATTCACGATTACCGCGCCCAGCGTTACTTGCACGCGGTGTTCTATGGCAATGTCAGCGCCAGTCAGCATTTGTACAGCTGGACCGTGGAGGATCCGGCCGAACTGGATTGGCATTTCCATCTGTTGTTCGATTACGGCGAGCGCACTCGTTCACTGACAGAGGCTCCGGTGTACGCTGGCGACAGCCTGGCTGTCTGGGATAAACGCCGGGATCCGTTCTGCACCTTCGGTCAGGGTTTCGAGCTGGGTACGCGGCGCCTGTGCCGACAAATCCTGATGTTCCACAACTTCTCGCGGCCTGCCGATGAGGATCCACTGCTGGTGCGGCGGCTGCTGCTCGAATACCCGTCGCCCTCCGATCCTTGGACTTACAACCGGATCAACGCCGCGCACTATCAGGCCTTCGATGCCAGCGGCGCGCTGGAGACGACACCGCCAGTGGAGTTTGACTACTCGCCCTTCGCGATCAATAAAATCCCGACCCGGATGTTCGCCGAAGACAATATGCCGGGCGTTGAGGATGGCCAGTTTTACCAGTGCGTCGATCTGTACGGTGAAGGTGTACCGGGATTTCTCTGCCGCTACGATCAGTGCTGGTATTACCGCGAACCGCTTCGTGCAATGACGGGATCTGACGCCATCACCTATGCGCCCTGGACTGAACTGGAACAGATCCCGGTGGCCAGACGCGACGGCGCCGCCCGGCAGATCTTGCTCGACCTGACCGGCAACGGGCGACTGGACTGGAGCGTTGCCGAACCTGGCATCAGCGGATATCGCACGTTGAATGCCGACCGCAGTTGGGCGCCATTCATCGCGTTTAACGGCATGCCGCTGGAATTTTTCAACACACTTTCGCAGCTCGGCGACCTGGTCGGTGACGGCCTCAACTCGCTGGCACTGATCGGTCCGCGCGCGGTGCGCTTGTATGCCAATCGCCGGGAGCAAGGATTTTCCAGCGCCGAAGAGGTGCCTCGCGAAGACAATGAGGACAGTCTGCCGCTGTTCGGCAACGCCCCAACAGAACTGGTGTTTCTAGGCAACATGCTCGGCAGTGACATGAGCGAGCTGTGCCGGATCCGGCACAACGAAATCAAATGCTGGCCCAATCTGGGGCATGGCAAATTCGGCGAAGGCCGGGTGATCAGTGCCCTGCCCTTCCTGTATGGCGAATTCAACGTCGAACAACTGCGGATCGCCGACCTCGACGGCTCCGGCGCACCGGCCTTGTTTTATCTGAAAACCGCCGGCTTCGAGATCTACCTCAATCGCGGCGGCAATGGCCTGGAACAGACGCCCGTCTTCGTGCCGTGGCCGCAAGGCGTGAGTTACGACCGCCTGTGTCAGGTCACTTTCGCCGATCTGCAAGGCCTGGGTTGTGCCAGCCTGATCCTGACGGTGCCGCACATGACCCCGCAGCACTGGCGCTACGACTTCGTCGCAGCCAAGCCTTATTTGCTGACCGCTAGCAACAACAACATGGGCTGCGCCACGCAAGTGGTCTATCGCAGCTCTGCCCAGGAATGGCTGGATGAAAAACAGCAGTGGCTTACCGATCATCCCGGAGAAATACCGGTCTGCCATTTACCGTTCGCGGTTCAAGTCGTCAGCCGGCAACGCCAACTGGATGAAATCACCGGCAATTGCCTGACGCAATCGTGCGTCTATCGCGAAGGCGTCTACGACAGCACCGAGCGTGAATTTCGTGGTTTCGGTCACCTGCAGCAGAGCGACAGTGAACGTTCGGCGGGCGATGACGACGTTGGCTTCACAGCACCGGTGCGGGTCTGTACCTGGTTCTTGACCGGGCAGGCGATGGATCGGTCAAGGCACGGCTACTTCGACGGTGACCGTGACGCAGTTGATTTGCGACCCACCGTCTTCAGTCGCTATCACCCCGGCGATGAATACGATGAACCCGTAACGCCAGAGGACGAAGGCGTACGCCATGCAATCGCGCGCGCGCTGGTCGGCGCCGTCGCCCGCATCGAAACCTGGACCGGCACTGACGAGCCGGCCAATACACGGCTCTGTGCGGTAGAAGAGTTTCGCTATCGGGTACGAGATGTCCAGCCCACAGGTCGGCAGGGATCGGCAGCCGTGCTGCTGGTGCAGACCCTGGAAAAACTCAGCTATCAGTACGATGGTTTCATTGACGACCCGTTGTGCCGTCATGAAATCTTGCTCGCCAGCAGCGAATACGGCCACGCCACTCACAGCCTGACCATCAGTTATGCACGACGGCGCCTGCCCGGTGATCCCCCGCCTTTCAGCGACCCCGACGAACAACAGTGGTGGCGGGACGCGCATGACCCGGCGCAGCAGTCGTTTTATATCAACGAAACGCGCGCGCGCGCGATTGATCTGGACGACAAGCTCTATCAATGGCGGCTAGGCCTGCCCTGGCAGCAACGCAGCAATGCGCTGATGCTGCCCAAAGGTGATCTGCCGTCGGGCCTCAATCCGCAACAGGTGACATGGGAATTACTCAAAGAGCAAGTCCGCTCGCCCGAGTGGAATGCCCTGCGGGTGCTGACCGGACAAACCGTGCAGCGCTACATCAAGAAAGAGGACGGCAGTCTGCTGCCCGACGGCTCGGCAGAATTTGAAGCGCTGAAAGGGCCGCTGGAAATGGCCAGCTTTGACAAGACGGCCCTCGCCGCCTACGACGTTGTGCCGCCACCGTTCGATATCCTGCAGGAGCTGGCGAACATCGGTTACACACCGATGGCGTTGCTGTTCGAAGACTCGGCGATCAATGCGGATGCAGAAAGCCTCTGGTCCGCGCATTACAACTACGCGAAGTACGCCGAGGCCAAGGATTTCTTCCGGGTCCTTGCGTATCGCGAAACCCTGAGCCACGGCTGGACCGAGGCGCAATACGACGAGTATCGCCTGTTGGTCATCAGCGTCGAACTGCCGGATGGCTGCATCACCCGCTGCGAATACGATCGCCATGCCCTGCAGCCCGTGCGCATCATCGATGCCAACGAGAACATTCAGGAAGCACTTTACGCACCTTCTGGCCAACCTTTTGCGGCCAGTTTCCATGGCACAGAAAACGCTGTCGCTGCCGGTTTTCGACCGCTCGACGAATACGTTCGCCCAGTAGATCCAGATCCGGACGCCGCGATTGCCAACCCGCAAGCGACCGTACAAAAAGCGGCCAGCACCTTGCATAGGGATTTGTTCAGCTGGATGGGACGGTTGCCTGCGACGATCAACGCAACGCCGCAGCTGCTTGACCAATGGCTGGCCAGCGGCGATGTGTTGCCGAGCCTGCACATTCGCGCCAGCGCGCGCCGACGGCTGGCGCAATTGACGTCGCCGACAGCCGCCGAACAGGCACTGCGTGAACTCATCAACGCGGTTGCGCGCACACCGGTGCACAGCGCGACGCTGAGTGCCGACCGCTATCCCGATGATCCGGTGGCGGCACAAGTGCAGATCATCATCAGCTACGTGGACGGTTTTGGTCGCGCGTTGCAAACCCTGCAACGGGTCGAACCCGGAATCGCCCGCGTAGTGGCCGATGATGGGTCGCTGATCGTCGATCGCGGACAGCTGCGCGAGGAACACGCCGAGTCACGCTGGCGGGTCAGTGCGCGGGTCGAATACAACAACAAAGGGCTGGTCGTGCGGCAGTTCCGGCCGTTTTTTGCCGACACTCACGGCTACGTCAATGATCAATCGCTACGACGGTACGGCTACTTCGATCAACTGTTCTATGACCCGCTCGGGCGTCCGGTCAAGTTGATCAACGCCAAGGGCTATTTTTCCCGCGAGACTTATCATCCGTGGTATCAGACCAGTGAAGACTTCAACGACACCGACGAATCCGTCGAGTCGAAGCCGGCATCACCCTGGACCCTGCACTGATGAACGCCAATCTCCATCGGCGCACGCCGTCGCTCCTCGTGATCGACAGTCGCGGCTTGCCGCTGCGTCAGGTTGCCTACCTGCGCGCACGGGCCGATGAACCGGCCGAGGCCCTGGTGGCTCGCCAACAGCACGATATGGCCGGGCGTCTGGTGGCGCAGTTCGATCCACGCCTGAGCGGTCCGAGCACTACCCACCTCTACGACCTCAACGGCCAGCCACTGAAAGTCAGCAGCGTTGATGCCGGCTGGCGTTTGAGCCTGCCCGGGCTGGCCGGGCAAACCGTGCAGCGCTGGGACGCACGCGGCGTGCACTGGCGCAGCCGTTACGATGAGCTGCTGCGCCTGGTGTCGATCAGCAATAGCGCCGACCCGCTCAGCGACACCTTCACCTATGCCGATGCCAGTGCCCCGGCCGATCACAACCAGCGTGGCCGACTACTGGAACAGTTCGACCCTTCCGGCACCCTGCACCTGGACAGCTACAGCCTGACCGGTCAGTTGCGGTGTGAACGGCGCACCTTTACCGATGCCCGGGAATTTGTCACCCAGCGCATCTTCAGCCCGCTGGACGCGGTGCTGGAACAGACCGACGCCGGCGGCCACCGCCAGCAATCGCGCTATGACCTCGCGGGTCAGCTCAAGCATCTGCAACTGCAGTTGGCCGGACACAACACGTGGCAAGCGGTATTGCTCGACGCGCACTTCAACGCCGCCGGACAGATCATCGCGCAGCATGCCGGCAATGGTGTCAGCCGCTACTGGCGTTATGAGCCGGACACCGGGCTTGTGCAACGGCAATGGGCACAGAAAGGTGCGCAGCAGCCCCTGCAGGACTTCGAACATGAATACGACCCGGTCGGCAATCCGACCCGGATCCTCGACCACGCTTTCACGCCCAGCCATTTCGCCAACCAGCGGGTCGACGGCGAACGCACCTTCAGCTACGACTCGCTGTATCGGCTGATCAGCGCCAGCGGTTACGACGACGCTGCACCCGGCGACATTCCCGGCCGACCGCAACCGAGCGACCCCAACGACCGACGCAATTACCTGCAGACCTACCGCTACGATCACGGCGGCAACCTGACGCAACTGTGTCATGTGCGCGACGGCGCCTGCCAGACCCGGTTGATGCGTATCGACGCTGCGAGCAATCGCGGTGTGCGCTGGAAAGAAGGTGATCCCGCACCGGACTTCGATCAGCTATTCGACCGCCACGGCAACCTGATGGCCCTGCAACCGGGACAGACATTACGCTGGGACGCTCGCGATCAACTGGCCTCGGTGACCCTGCTCCAACGCGAAAACGGCGCGGATGACGCCGAGTTTTATCACTACAGCCAAGGCGTGCGCGTCTACAAACGCCATGACACCTACAACGGTTCTACCCGGCATTTCCACGAAGTGCGCTATCTGCCCGGACTGGAGATCCGCAGCAAGGACAACGCAGAGCAATTGCACGTCATCAGCCTCGCCACCGGCGGTGCCCATGTCGTTTGCCTGCATTGGCTCAGCGGAAAACCGCCGGGCGTTGCCGATAACCAGCTGCGTTACACCCTCAATGATCACTTGGGCTCCTGCGTGATGGAACTGGACCAGCAGGCACGCCTGATCAGCCACGAAGGCTATTACCCGTTCGGTGCGACCGCGTGGATGAGCGCGAATTCGGCTGTTGAGGTTGACTACAAGACGCTGCGCTATTCAGGCAAGGAAATGGATGTCAGCGGTTTGTATTACTACGGTGCGCGGTATTACGCGCCGTGGTTGCAACGATGGCTCAGTGCGGATCCGGCGGGAGATGTCGATGGGCCGAACCGGTTTGCGTTCGTCGGTAACCATCCGCTGCGCTATGTGGATCCTGACGGAAACAACAGGGCGGAAAGTGTGATCATGCTGTATTCAGCCTTTCTTTCAAGCGTCCAGGGACACTCCACGCAGGTGGCGGGGCAAATCCACAACATTCTCCATGAGGAAGGTGTGGCGATGAATCTGGCACTGAACATGGCAGGTGAAGTCGTGAGAGGGGTCGTCGGCTATGAGGGTGGTGTCGCAGGCGGCAAGCAGGTTGACCTGATCATGCCCAATGTACCTGGCACCACACCCTACACCACCACCGGAGGGGTGATCGGCGGCAATATTGGCGGCGACTCCGCCACGGCCATGATAGATCCGATAGCCAACAGCGCTGGTCTCAGAACGGGCCCACTGATTCCGCAAACCTCGCAGATCTCGGTCAAGGCCATTGATCACGGGCTGGGCATCAGAGCGGACGCCAAGGAAATCAGCTCCTGGCGAAACGTGAAGGACGAGTTGATTCATCCGGGCCTTGATGCGGTACTCAACCCCTCCTTCGTGATGGGCCGGCTCATGGCTTCGTGGATATCGATCATCCCCGCAGCACTGAACATGTTTGCCCGGGCAGTAGAAGCAGAAGACATCAAAAACCGCCTTGATCCGGTAAAGATCAAGAAAATAGACACAATGCTCGATGACTGGAAATCGGCGGTAGAACAACGCGCCGGCTGGGCTGAAAATGCATTCGATGCGCTGGGCACCGACATCGTTTACCCGGCCAACTCCCTGCCAAACATCAACCATATGACATCGGCAGAGACCCTGGCCCCCATCTCTCGCTCAGACCTGCGTCGTCTGACCCGTTTTACGCTGTCCAACATCAAGAGCTCTCAAGACATGATGACGGCGTACAAAGCGATGGGCACTACTGACAATCAGTTCTTGCTGGCGCAGCGACGAACCCGGAAAAAGGCAGCCTGAATGATCCGTTTCACGGAGGGGCGGGCATGAATTCTTCAGTGCATTGGCGAACACCCACCCTGTCGGCTCACGATCCCAGGGGGCTGCCGGTCAGAGCCGTTGCTTATCTGCGGGCGATGGTGGACGCCGAAGTCCAATGCCAGATCACCCGCCAATGCTACGACTCCAACGGTCGTCTGATCGAACAATACGACCCACGGCTCCCAGTGCCCTGCCTGACCACCGCCTACCGTCTGGACGGGGAACCGCTGAAAGTCGACAGCGTCGATTCCGGCTGGCGCGTCAATCTGCCCGGTCTGGCCAATGAAGTGTTGCAACGCCACGACCAGCGCGGCAAGCAATGGCGCTATCGATACGACCCGATGATGCGGTTGATCGCCGTCACGGAAAATGCGCAAGACGATGTCGAGCGCTACAGCTATGCCGACCACAATGCCGACCCCGGGCATAACCTGCGCGGTGAGTTGAGCGAAAGCGCCGACCCGGGCGCCACGGTGGTGGTCGACGGATACAGCCTGCATGGCACGGCCGTGGGTGAAACCCGTACGCTGTCTGGCGAGACGGCAGCGTTCATCACTCGTATGGATTTCGACGCGCACGGCAATGTGGTGCAAGTCACCGATGCCGGTGGTCACCGACAACGCTCGAGCTACGATGTCGCCGGCCAGTTAAGTCGGGTATCGCTGTGGATAGCGGGGGCTGACGCGGCACAACCGGTGCTCGACGCTGCCACGTACAACGCCTCCGGCCAACCGCTGGAACAACTGGCCGGCAATGGTGTTCGCAGCCGCCGCGCATACGATCCCGCTGACGGTCGGCTGCTGAATCTGCTGGCCGGCAAGGATCAGGAAAAACCGCTGCAGGACTTGCGCTACACCTACGACCCGGTCGGCAATGTCCTGCGTATCGAGGACCGCACTCTGGCCACGGTGTATTTTGCCAATCAGCGCGTCGATGGCGTCCGTCTCTTTGTCTACGACTCGCTTTATCGTTTGATCGAAAGTCTTGGCTTCGAAGGCGAGATCCCGCAGCAGTCGCCCGGTTTGCCGCAACCGATCCAGCCTGTCGATCCAGGACGACGCTACAACTACACCGAACATTATGCATATGACGCGGGAAACAACCTCGTCGAGCTTGTGCATGTGCGCGAAGGCCATAATTTCACTCAACTGATGAAGATCGACCCGAACAGTAATCGTGGGGTGCGCTGGAAACCCGGTGATCCCGACCCGGTGTTCAGCGATCACTTCGACGAGCACGGTAACCAGTTGAGACTGCAACCCGGCGCTCAGCCTCTGGCGTGGGACAGTCGGGATCAACTGATCCGCGTTACCTTGCTGCAACACAGCAACGGCTTGCCCGACGACGTTGAAACCTACCGTTACAGCCAAGGTGAGCGCATCTACAAGTGCTCGCTGAGCCACACCCCGTCCGTCACCCACCGTCACGAGGTACGCTACCTGCCAGGCCTGGAAATCCACAGCCGCAGTGACGGGCAGCAACTGCATGTCATCAATCTTCCAGGCGCACGTTGCCTGCACTGGCTCAATGGCCGACCGTCCGGCATCGAAGCCGATCAACTGCGCTATAACCTTGATGACCATCTTGGTTCTTGCGCACTGGAGCTTGACCGGCAGGCTGACGTGATCAGCCTGGAGCATTACTACGCATTTGGTGGAACCGCCTGGCTGGCGACTCGCTCGGCACTGGAAGTCGGCTACAAAACCATTCGCTATTCAGGCCGGGAAATGGACAGCAGCGGCCTTTATTACTATGGCGCACGCTATTACGCACCGTGGTTGCAACGCTGGGTCAGCGCTGATCCGGCCCTGGATATCGACGGGCTGAACCTGTATGCCTTTGTCGCCAACAATCCGATTGGCCACATCGACACCGACGGCCAGACCCTGGACAGGTTTATCGAAACCCCCGCTCAGCGCGATCAGAGAAAGGCACTGAGCAAAGAGAAAAAGCAGCGTTACCGGGATCGGGTCAGTCTGTCACAACAGGTCGATCGTCATCTGAACATTCTGGCGCTGTCGCTGCGTCGCGGTCTGGATGCCCAGCAACAGGTACTCAACCAGCGCTCGACGGGGCAATTTGCCGGGGCCGTCCTGCGCCGCACCGGTGTGCACCTGACCGGCCAGGTCGTGGCCTACGGTGGCGGCATTCTGGTCGGTATCGGCGCCCAGGCGCTGGGCACCGTCGCTCCCGGCGCAGGTAACGTCGTTGGGATTGCGATTGGCATTGGCGCGAAGAAACTGATCAGCGGATTGTGGGATTACGCCGCAGAACGCACCGGCACCAGCGCTTCTGTCAAATTCAAGGCCAGCCGTCTGTCCAAGGAGAAAATTGTCGAGAAAGCCGAATATAAAACCATGGCACCGATCAATTACCTGCAGCAGAAGTACGCGAAAATGATCCCCGATACGCAGAAGGGCGTGCTCAAGGGCTCCAAGGAAGTGGCGTCGACTCTGATCAATGTTGGCGCCAAGGAGATGCTGCCGCAAGCTGCCGCTGAAATCAGCGCCACGGCGGGGGCACTGTTGGGTGCAATTGAAATAGGCCATGAAATCGCCGGAGCAAGTCATGAGCTCAGCGCTGAAAAAATGGCCAAGGGCATCGCCAATGCGAGCGGCCTGATCGATTATTTGTCTGCCAACATGCTCGATATCGAAAAAGCCTTCGAGAGCGCAGGCTTAACGGCAATCAATACCTATGGGCTATTGGGCCGAAACGAAGGCAATACACCGCACAATCTATGGTATGCCACGGCGGCCGTGATCAACGAGCTGGAATACACGCGCACTATATTGCGCTCCAGATCCCGTCAGTTCACTACGGTCTGATCTGCTGACACATGAAGCGAACAGGATCGCCGGCCCCATGCTATCGTGCCCGCCCGTCCCCTTATCCATCAGTCCAGCATGCTGCCGACTTCTCGTACCCTGCGTTTGTCGTTGTACACCCTGCTGATCATTGCCGGTGCGGCCATCGCCGCGACCCTTGCCATCCGCCACGCCGAGCGTCAGGCGCTGGAGGAAGACGCCACCCGCGCCAGCCAGCAATTGGCGTTGTATGCCAATTCACTGCATACCCTGATCGACCGCTACCGCGCCCTGCCCGCCGTGCTGGCGCTGGATCCGCAATTGCGCGGCGCGCTGGCCGGGCCAGTGGGTGCTGAGCAACAGAACGCGCTGAACCTGAAGCTGGAGCAGATCAACGGCGCGGCGCAGTCCTCGACCCTCGAACTGCTCGATCACACCGGCCTTGCGGTGGCTGCCAGCAACTGGCGCCTGCCAAGCAGTTACGTCGGCCACAACTACGGTTTTCGTCCGTACTTCAGCCAGACCCGCACTCAGGGCAGCGGGCGCTTTTATGCAGTGGGCGTAACCAGCGGCATCCCCGGATATTTTCTGTCCAGCGCCGTGCTCGGCGACAACGCCGAGTTCCTCGGGGCGATGGTGGTCAAGCTGGAGTTCCCCGAGCTTGAGCGGGAATGGAGCCAGGGCAGTGACACGCTGCTGGTCAGCGATGCGCGCGGGATCATCTTCATCGCCAACCAGCCCGGCTGGCGCTATCGCTCGTTACGGCCGCTGGACAGCCGCGACATGGCCGAGATCAAGCGTACGCGGCAGTACGACAAACAATCGCTGGTCCCGCTGACGCATCTGTCGCTGCGTCACTTCGACGACAACAGCGACTTGCGCCGGGTCGAAGGCCCGGACGGAACAGCGGATTACTTGTGGGAATCGCTGCCGCTGACCACCGAAGGCTGGACCCTGCACCTGCTGCGCCGCCCGCAGGTGGCGTTCGAAGACTTGCGCAACGCCGGGCTGGCCGCTGCAGGTGTGTGGCTGGCGCTGGTGTTTCTGCTGTTGTTCCTCAATCAGCGCTGGCGCCTGTCGAAAGTCCGCCAGCGCAACCGCGAAGAACTCGAACAACTGGTAGAGGAACGCACCCGCGATCTGCGCACCGCGCAGGACGGTCTGGTGCAATCGGCCAAACTGGCGGCGCTGGGGCAGATGTCCGCCGCCCTGGCCCACGAAATCAATCAACCGCTGACCGCGCAACGCATGCAACTGGCGACCCTGCGCCTGCTGCTCGAGCACGGCCGTGTCGATGACGCCTACAAGGCGCTCAAACCGGTGGACGACATGCTCACGCGCATGGCGTCGCTCACCGGCCATCTGAAAACCTTCGCCCGCAAAAGCCCCAGCGGCCTGCGCGAACGCCTGGATCTGGCGACGGTGGTCGATCAATCGCTGCAATTGCTCGACGCCCGTCTGCGCGATGAACAGGTCAGCCTGGTGCTGCACCTGACGCGTCCGGCCTGGGTGCGGGGCGATGCGATCCGCCTCGAACAGGTGCTGATCAATCTGCTGCGCAACGCCCTCGATGCGATGCAAGGCAAACCGTGCAAGCGTCTGGAAATCCGCCTGGAAGCCGACGAACAGCTGTGGCGCCTGAGTGTGATCGACAATGGCGGCGGGATTGCCGAAGAACACCTGAATCAGGTGTTCGACCCGTTCTTTACCACCAAACCGGTCGGCGACGGTCTGGGGTTGGGGCTGGCGGTATCCTTCGCTATCGTGCACGAATCCGGCGGGCGTCTGAGCGTGGAAAATGGCGAAGCCGGTGCGGTGTTTGCCCTGACCCTGCCGATCGATCTGGAGGCACACCTCTGATGCTCAATTCAGTGATGGTGGTCGATGACGAAAGCAGCATTCGCAACGCCGTGGAGCAATGGCTGAGTCTTTCGGGGTTCGAGGTGCAGCTGTTCAGTCGCGCCGAAGATTGCCTCGCGGCCCTGCCGGCGCACTTTCCCGGGGTGATCCTCAGCGATGTGCGCATGCCCGGGCTCAGTGGCCTGCAATTGCTGGCCGAAGTGCAGAAACGTGATGCCGATCTGCCGCTGATTCTGCTGACCGGCCACGGCGATGTGCCGATGGCGGTCGAAGCCATGCGTGACGGCGCCTACGACTTCCTCGAAAAACCGTTCAGCCCGGACAACCTGCTTGGCAGCCTGCGCCGCGCGCTCGACAAGCGTCGGCTGGTCCTGGAAAACCGCGCCTTGCACGCGCAGGCCGACCACCGCGCCCGCCTCGATGCGACGCTGCTCGGCGTGTCCCGTGGCATGCAGACCTTGCGCCGCCAGGTGCTGGATCTGGCGGCGCTGCCGGTCAACGTGCTGATCCGTGGCGAAACCGGCAGCGGCAAGGAACTGATTGCGCGCTGCCTGCATGATTTCGGCCCGCGTGCCGCCAAGCCCTTCGTGGCGCTCAACTGCGCGGCGATTCCCGAGCAGTTGTTCGAAGCCGAGTTGTTCGGTCACGAAAGTGGTGCGTTCACCGGAGCGTCCGGCAAGCGCATCGGCAAGCTGGAGTACGCCGACGGCGGCACGCTGTTTCTCGATGAAATCGAAAGCATGCCGCTGGCCCAGCAAGTGAAATTGCTGCGGGTGCTGCAGGAACAGAAGCTGGAGCGCCTCGGGTCGAACCAGAGCATTCGTGTCGATCTGCGGATTGTCGCCGCGACCAAACCGGATCTGCTGGATGAGGCCCGGGCCGGACGTTTTCGCGAAGACCTGGCGTATCGCCTGAACGTCGCCGAGCTGCGGCTGCCGCCGCTGCGTGATCGGCGCGAAGACATTCCGCTGCTGTTCGAATCCTTCGCCTTCAACGCCGCCCAGCGTCTGGGCCGCACCTTTGCGCCTCTTTCCGGAGCGCAATTGAGTCACCTGCTCAGCCACGACTGGCCGGGCAACGTGCGGGAACTGGCGAACGTTGCCGAGCGCCAGGTGCTGGGGCTGGATGAGCCGGTACAGGGCATCGACCCCGGCCAATCCCTCGCTGCGCAGCAGGAAGCGTTTGAAGCGCAGTGCCTGCGTGCGGCGTTGACCCGGCACAAGGGCGATGTGAAAGCGGTGCTGGAAGAATTGCAGCTGCCGCGCCGCACCTTCAATGAAAAGCTGCAGCGGCATGGGTTGAGCCGGGAGATGTTTGTTCCGGGCAGCTGATTTATTGATTGTCGCTAGTGGCCCCTTCGCGAGCAGACTCGCTCCCACAATTGGAATGCGTTTCCCCTGTGGGAGCGAGCCTGCTCGCGAAGAGGCCGGCACAGGCAACCATTATCCATCAGCCTGAATGAGCAATTTTCCGCTCACCACAATCCAGCCATAAGCGGATTTCCGCTCATCAAATCCCGCCACCCCGTCTAAACCGCCCCTCTCGCCGTTGGCACAGCTCCTGCTATAGCCCCGGCAGGCTGCGTTTTAACGCGCTCCACAAAAACAATTAAACGAAGGATCCTTCAATGGATAACTCCAACGCCCTGCCCCTTGGGTCGGCTGCCACGCCCGCCAAAACAAGAACCACCGCCAGCCGGATCAAATCGATCTTCAGCGGCTCGGTCGGCAACATGGTCGAGTGGTACGACTGGTACGTCTACGCCGCCTTCTCGCTGTACTTCGCCAAGACTTTCTTCCCCGCCGGTTCCACCACCGCGCAACTGATGAACACCGCCGCGATCTTCGCCGTGGGCTTCCTGATGCGTCCGATCGGTGGCTGGCTGATGGGCCTCTACGCCGACAAAGTCGGTCGCAAGAAAGCCTTGATGGCCTCGGTCTACCTGATGTGCTTCGGCTCCTTGCTGATCGCCCTCAGCCCGAACTACGAAACCATCGGCATCGGCGCGCCGATCCTGCTGGTGTTTGCCCGTTTGCTACAGGGCCTGTCGGTCGGTGGCGAATACGGCACCTCGGCCACCTACCTGTCGGAGATGGCGACCAAGGAACGTCGCGGTTTCTTCTCCAGCTTCCAGTACGTGACCCTGATCTCTGGCCAGCTCATCGCGCTGGGCGTGTTGATCGTGCTGCAGAACCTGCTGACCACCGAACAGCTGTACGCGTGGGGCTGGCGTATTCCGTTCGCCATCGGCGCACTGTGCGCGGTCGTCGCGCTGTACCTGCGTCGCGGCATGGAAGAGACCGAGTCGTTCACCAAAAAAGAGAAGTCCAAGGAAAGCGCCATGCGCACCTTGCTGCGCCATCCGAAAGAGCTGCTCACCGTGGTCGGCCTGACCATGGGCGGTACGCTGGCGTTCTACACCTACACCACTTACATGCAGAAATACCTGGTGAACACGGTCGGCATGAGCATCTCCGACTCCACCACCATTTCCGCGGCCACGCTGTTCCTGTTCATGTGCCTGCAACCGATCATCGGTGGCCTGTCCGATAAAATCGGTCGTCGTCCGATCCTGATCGCTTTCGGCGTACTCGGGACGATCTTCACCGTGCCGATCCTGATGACCCTGCACACCATCCAGACCTGGTGGGGCGCGTTCTTCCTGATCATGGCCGCACTGATCATCGTCAGCGGCTACACCTCGATCAACGCTGTGGTGAAGGCTGAGCTGTTCCCGACCGAAATCCGCGCGCTGGGCGTCGGCCTGCCGTATGCACTGACCGTGTCGATCTTCGGCGGCACCGCCGAATACATCGCGCTGTGGTTCAAGAGCATCGGCATGGAAACCGGTTACTACTGGTACGTGACCGCGTGCATCGCGGTGTCGTTGCTGGTGTACATCACCATGAAAGACACGCAGAAACATTCGCGGATCGTGACGGACTGATCGGGTTTTCACAGCCACCGCAACGGTGGCTGTGGTGGTTCTTTCGCGAGCAGGCTCGCTCCCACATTGGATCTGTGATCGACACAAATCCCTTGTGGGAGCGAGCCTGCTCGCGAATGACGCGACTGGGTATCAGCTCAACTCGGCAACCGGCGGCTTGCCATAACGCTTCTGCGCATACGACGCGCCGACAATCATCACCAGCAGAATCCCTGCCAGCACCGCCGACGAGCCGATGGTGCCGAAGTCCAGGCCACCCTTTTCATGGGATTTGGTCATCAGGTCGCCCAAGGTCGCACCGAACGGACGGGTCAGCACGAACGCCACCCAGAACAAGACCACGGTCGAAATCCTGGTGAAGTATTTGAGCGCAACCACCACGGCAATGGTCGAGCCGATCAGCAGCGCGCCACCGGCAAAACCCAGGCCCGAATCATCGGCCAGGTAGTCGCCGAGTGCGGTCCCCAGGGTGTTGGAAAACAGAATCGCCATCCAGTAGAACATCTCGCCCCGAAAGGTTTGCACCTTGCTGACGTTCAGCGAATCGCCGCTCAGGCGCCAGGCCCGGTTCTTGGTTTTCTGGCCGTGGGCAGACTGGCGTTCTGCCGGTGAAAAACCGGTCGGGAATGTATGAAAAATCTGTCACACAGCCCGAAGGAGGCCATTAATTAGCGGTTAATGCATCTCCCGCATCCTGCACCTGCCTGATCGATGACCTGCGCGGCGCTCGCTCTAACGACGAAAGCGAATTGAATGCGCCGCCCTTAATATCAAGTTAATCGATTGTTTTTAGCATTTATTTGCGCTTTTTAATCAATTTAGTTGGCGTAGCATTAGATCCAAGCAAGACACATCGCCAACGCATCTGGAGTAACTGACATGAAAACCAAACTGATCCTCGCCCTGACCCTGTCCGTATTGGCCGCCAACACTTTCGCTGCCGATGGTTCGGACAAAACCAAATCGGCCGACTTCATTTCCGGCGCCAGCGCCGCCATCGAAACCAGCCACTCGGGCACTTACGCCGCTGACGGTTTCGATAAAACCAACATCGGCAAAAGCGTGGCCGCCGATGGCTTCGACAAGACCGGTACTGCTGCAGCCATCAGCTGAATATCAGCAGCTCTTCCACAGCCCGGCTTCGGCCGGGCTTAGTCATTTCTGAAGCATTACAATTTCTGAAATCCATACAAATCCCCTGTAGGAGCTGCCGAAGGCTGCGATCTTTTGATTTTGTTTTTAAGATCAAGATCAAAAGATCGCAGCCTTCGGCAGCTCCTACAGTGGGATCAGCGTTCGACTGGAAATACGCGGTGCGCTCTTACACTATGGCGTCTTTCAGATTGCCCTTTTGAGGAACCCCGTCCATGTCCGATGACATCCACTTCTACGAACCCGCCCACGGCCACGGCCTGCCCCACGATCCGTTCAACGCCATCGTCGGCCCACGCCCCATCGGCTGGATTTCTTCGCAGGATGCCAATGGGCAGTTGAACCTGGCGCCTTACAGCTTCTTCAACGCGTTCAACTACATTCCGCCGATCATTGGTTTTTCCAGCGTCGGGCGCAAAGACAGCCTGAACAACATCGAGCAGACCGGCGAGTTCGCCTGGAACCTCGCCACCCGCCCGCTGGCCGAGCAGATGAACCAAAGCTGCGCGATGGTCGCGCCGCAGGTCAACGAGTTTGAACTGGCCGGACTGACGCCCGTAGCGTCGAAGGTGATTGCCGTGCCACGGGTTGCCGAAAGCCCGGTGTCCTTCGAATGCAAGGTCACGCAGATCATTCAGTTGCAGCGCGCCGATGGCGAAACCGTGCCGAGCTGGCTGATTCTCGGCGAAGTGGTTGCCGTGCATATCGCCAAGTGGCTGTTGAAGGACGGGATCTACGACACCGCCGCGGCAGAACCGATTCTGCGCGGCGGCGGGCCGGCGGATTATTTCCAGTTGGGGCCTGAAGCCCTGTTCAAGATGTGGCGCCCGGGGGCGGTCAAATAACTACCAGATCAACTCGGCGTCATCAGTGACACCCTTGAGGCGGTCCAGCTCATTGATGGCAGCCTCATCGGCAGCGATGGCGCCGGGGAACACCTGATCACCCAGCAGTTTGTGAAAGCGTGGCGCACCGCCATCGACCAGGGCCTTGACCGCGATTGCCGCGTGATAACCCTTGTTGCCGCCCAACTCGACGGGGACGACTGCGGAGACTGCTTCGAAGTGTTCGAACTCTTTACGTGCCATGGCACACATCCTGGCTCAGACCAATAAGCCGGACATTAAACCCTCAACCGGCGAGTTTGTGTATCGGTGCCGGGCATTGTCCCAGCGCCTGCACCGCTGACACTTCTTTGAAGGTGTGGAAATCCAGGCTGTTGACCACCAGATCCTGAACCAATTCGGCAAAGATCTGCATCGACGGGCTGTTGAAATACGCGGTCATTGCCTGTTGATGGCTCCAGAAACCGGAGACCAGCCACAGGTCCGGATCGCATTGCGACTGCTGCAGGGCAAAGTTCAGGCAACCGGGGGCGTTGCGTGACGGTTCGATCAAGGCACTGAGGCGTACACCCAGTTCGGCGGAGCGTCCGGCGCGCGCTCGAACGAAGGCCATATGACTGACGGGAATCTGCTTGGACATGTTCAACCCTCCCAGGGAGTCGCGTGGCAGCCGGGGGACGGGCTGCGACAGGATCCAAGATTAAGGGCCGCGCGCAAGGTGCCGTTAGTCGATTCCTGCCGCTGCGTTGCACAATCCTGCGAGACTGCACAAACGCCCGATGTCGACGGGTAGAAACCTGTCACACCGCTGTCACAACGCTTTTGTGTAGGAGCTGCCGAAGGCTGCGATCTTTTGACTTTTGTTTTTAAAATCAAAAGATCGCAGCCTTCGGCAGCTCCTACAGGGGGATTCGACTGCAGGTCGCTATGCGTCGGGTGCAGGTTGATGGCGGTGGCACAAAACCAGCCGATGCAGAATCAGGCAAGCATTTGACAGGATGTGTCTACCGCTTGCGCTTGCACAAATATAGGCTCTGCTCCATTCCAGATTCCTTGCCGAGGATGCCGCGCATGACGTCATTCGATCGTTTCCAGTCTCCGCCCGATGCCGACATGGAAAAACAGCGCGCAGAACTCGCGGCGATCATCCGCCGCAACACCACCGACGACGGCAGTTACCAGACCGCCATCGGCTCACTGTTCATGTCGCGCCACACAAAATCCCATGACTTCGCCCCGGTGCTCGCGCAACCGGCGCTGTGCATCATGGCCCAGGGCCGCAAAGAGGTGCGCCTGGCCGATGAGTTCTTCAATTACGACCCGCTGAATTACCTGGTGGTCTCGGTCTCGATGCCGCTGAGCGGGCGGGTGGTGAATGTCTCGCCGGAGGAGCCGATCCTCGCCGTGCGCCTGGACATCGACCCGGCGGAAATCACCGCACTGATCGCCGACGCCGGCCCCATGGGCGTGCCGACCCGGCCGACCGGGCGCGGCCTGTATGTGGAGAAGATCGACAGCGCGATGCTCGACGCGGTGTTGCGTCTGGCGCGACTGCTGGATGCGCCGAAAGACATCGCCATGCTCGCGCCACTGATTCGCCGAGAGATTCTCTATCGCCTGCTGCGCAGTCCGCAGGGCCACCGTTTGTATGAGATTGCGATTGCCAACAGTCAGAGCCATCGCATCAGCCAGGCGATCAAATGGCTCAACGGCAACTTCGAACAACCGCTGCGCATTGATGATCTGGCGAAAGAAGTGAACCTCAGCGTCTCGACCCTGCATCACCGTTTCAAGGCGATGACGGCGATGAGTCCGCTGCAATATCAGAAGCAATTGCGCCTGCAGGAAGCGCGGCGCCTGATGCTGGCCGAAGGGCTGGAAGCGTCGGCGGCGGGCTATCGCGTGGGCTATGAAAGCCCGTCGCAGTTCAGCCGCGAGTACAGCCGCTTGTTTGGTGCACCGCCGTTGCGGGATCTGGCGCGGTTGCGGCAGTCGGTCTGATCCGGACTTGGCGTTGCTGCATCTGGCGCTTTCGCGAGCAGGCTCGCTCCCACAGAGGAACGCTTTTGCAAATGTGGGAGCGAGCCTGCTCGCGAAGAGGCCAGTGAAGCCAGCATCAAGTCCGGATCAAGCCCCCAACACCCGACACGCCTCGCTCGGCAACGTCACCGACACCGGATGCCCGATCCCCAAACCGATCCCCTGACACGGCGTGCTCAACGCGGTGAAACTCACCCCGGAACACTCCACCGTGGTCTCGATGGTCGCGCCAATATCACGCACAAACGTCACCTTGCCGAGCAAGCGATTGCCCGCCGTTGCCTGTGGCGCGGACAGTTGCAGGTCTTCCGGACGAATCAGCATCTTTACCTTCTGCCCCGCCTCGATGCTGCTGCAGATCGGCACTTGCAGCGCATCACCGCCCGGCAGGCTGACTTTGCCGTCGCCCAGCGCAGTGGCCGGAAAGATGTTGCCCGAACCGATGAAGTCGGCGACGAACTCGTTGGCCGGATGCCGATAGATTTCGATCGGCGTGCCCACTTGCTGCACCTTGTGTTCGCCCAGCACCACGACGATGTCGGCCATGGTCATGGCTTCGCGCTGATCATGGGTGACCATGATCGTGGTGATGTTCAAGCGCTGCTGCAACTGGCGGATTTCCACCTGCATCGACTCGCGGAGCTTGGCGTCCAGCGCCGACAGCGGTTCGTCGAGCAGAAGGATTTTCGGCCGCGAGGCGATGGCCCGGGCAATCGCCACCCGCTGTCGTTGCCCGCCGGAAAGTTTCGCCACGGGTCGGTCGATCATCGCTTGCAACTGGATCAGCTCCAGCAACTCCACCACCCGCGCCTGCTGCTCGGCCTTGCTCACGCCGCGCAGTTTCAGCGGGTAGGCGATGTTCTCGCCGACGGTCATGTGCGGGAACAGCGCCAGCGACTGGAACACCATGCCGAAGTTGCGCAGGTGCGCCGGGGTGCGACCGATGTCCTCGCCTTCGAGGCGAATCTCGCCGCCGGTGAGGGTTTCCAGCCCGGCGATCATCCGCAGCAAGGTGGTTTTGCCACAGCCCGACGGGCCGAGAAAACACACCAGTTGGCCTTCCGGCAAATGCAGATTGACGTCCTGTACCGCGCACGCCGAGCCGTAGAATTTCTCGACGTTTTCCAGAATCAGACCAGTCATGTTGCACCTCAAATCAAAAGGAAACGCCGCCCTCGCCCACCAGCTTCTCCAGCGCCCAGATCAGGACGAAGTCGATCAGTACGATCAGCACGGCAAACGAGAACACGGTAGGGTCGAGCGATGACACGGTGCGGCTGTACATCCAGATCGGCACGGTCATGACGTCGATGGTGTAGAGGAAATAGGTCACGGTGAATTCGTTGAACGAGACGATGAACGCCAGCAGCATCCCCGCCAGAATCCCCGACTTCATCAACGGCACCACCACATCGACAATCGCCCGCAGCGGTGAGGCGCCGAGCATCCGCGCCGCCTCTTCGACTTCGTTGCCGATGGAGAGCATCGCGGCGGTGCAGTTTTTCACCACGAACGGCAGCGCCAGAATCACGTGGGCAATCACCAGCCGCGAGGTGGTCAGGTGGAACGGCAGGCTGTCGAACACCAGCAGCAAGGCCAGGCCCAACACCACCATCGGAAACACCAGCGGCAGCGACATCAGTTGCAGCGCCACGGCTTTGCCACGGAACTCGCAGCGGGTCAGCGCATAGGCGGCGGGCACCGCGATCAGCGTGGCGAAAACCATGGTCAGGCACGACACCAGCAGGCTGGTGGCCATGGCCTGGCCGAGGCTCAGCACGTCGCTGGCGTCCGGCGAAACGAAGGTGTGCCAGGCCGCCTTGTACCATTGCAGGCTGTAGCTGCTCGGCGGGAAGTCGAGGTTCGACGCACCGCTGAACGACATGACGATCATGGTCAGGATCGGCAACACCGCCAGCAGCAGAATGACCCCGGAAAGGATCCCGGCGAACTTGCCGGTGTCGCCGGGCAGCAGCGCCATGCGCTTGTTGGTCAGGGAACTCATTGCGAAGCCTCCAGCAGGCGCCGACGACGGCCGGTGATGTATTCGGACAGGGTCATGATCGCCAGCGTGGTGACGATCAGCACCACCCCGGCCGCGGATGCCGCGGGCCAGTTCATCAGCGGCGCGATCTGGTCATGCACCATCACCGCGAGCATCGGCACACGGCGGCCACCGAGCAGCAACGGCACGACAAAACTGCTGGCGTTGTAGGCGAACACCAGCGTCGCCCCGGTGATGATTCCCGGCAGACTCATCGGCAACACCACCTGACGGAACACCTGAAAACGGCTGGCGCCCAGTGTCGCGGCGGCCTCTTCGTAGGTACGCGCAACACCGCGCATGGCGCTGGCAATCGGCAGCACGGCCAATGGGAACGCGGTCTGCACCAGGCCCATCAGCACGCCGTTCTGGTTGTACAGCAACATGATCGGGCGTTTGATCAGGCCCAGGCCCATCAGCGTCTGGTTGAGCATCCCGCCCGGGCCGAGAATCACCAGCCAGCCGTAGCTTTGCAGCAACAAGTTGACCAGCAACGGCAACAGCACCGCCGCGAGAAAAATCCGCCGCACGAACGGCGAGGTCAGGCGTGACATGGTGTACGCCACCGGGATCGCCAGCAGCACGGCGATCACCGCACTGATCAGCGCCAGACGCAGGGTCAGCAGCAGGGATTTCAGGTAATAGGGTTCGAGCAATTGCGCGTAGCTGGCGAGGCTGAACCCGCTCCATTCCGCGCCTTTAGTGCCGACGCTCATGCGCAGCACCAGCAGGCTGGCGGCGATCAGCACACCGAGAAACAGCATCGACGGCGTGAGGAAAAACCACGCCCGGGCGGTCGGCGAAACACCGCGCGCCGGGCGCACGTCACCTGCGTCGACCGGTTGGGTCAGGGATTGATGTTCCATAGCAATGATCTCGTCAATGGAAAGCCAAACAACACATCCCTGTAGGAGCTGCCGAAGGCTGCGATCTTTTGATCTTGCTGTTGATCCTCATCTGCGCAAAGAAGATCAAAGGCAAAAGATCGCAGCCTTCGGCAGCTCCTACAGGAGGTGTTAGGGTCAGGAAGAAAAAATTTCCGTATAACGACGAATCCATTGGTCATGCACAGTCGCCAGGAAGGCGTTGTCGTGCATGATCGCCTTCTCGGCAATCTGCTCCGGCGTGAGGATGTACGGGCTCTTGCGCGCTTCCGCGGAGATGATCGCCTTGGCGTTGACCGGGCCGTTGAAGATGTCTTCGGCCATCTTGCCCTGCACCAGCGGGTCGAGAGAGTGGTCGATGAAGGCATACGCCAGATCGGTGTCGCCCGGACGGTTCTTCGGCATCACCGAGAGCATCAGGTCGGTGTAGAAACCTTCCTTCATGCCAAACGTGGCACCGAGGCCGTAGTTCGGGTCACGGATCTGCTTGGGGAAAAACGCCGGGGCGTACAAACCACCCATGTCCAGGGAACCGGTGCGGAACAGCTCGGCGATCTGGTTCGGGTTCTCGCCGAGGGTGACCACGCGATCCTTCAGCTCGGCGAGTTTCTTGAAGCCCGGCTCGATGTTGTGTTCGTCACCGCCGGCCAGTTTCGCGGCGATGATGATCAGGTCCATCGCCTCGGTCCAGTTCGGCGGCGGCAGGAAAATGTTCGGCGCCAGATCGGCATCCCACAGCGCGGCGTAACTGTCCGGTGCCTGTTTGAGGGTCCGGGTGCTGTAGACCAGACTGTTGCACCACAGCAGGTAACCGATGCCATGCCCGTTGGCGCCGGTGCGGTATTTTTCCGGTACGTCGATCAGGTTGGGAATACGGTTGAGGTCGGGTTTTTCCAGCAGCCCGGCGGCGGCCAGACCTTCAGCGCCGACCCCGGCCAGGGTGATGATGTCGTACTGCGGACGGTCACCTCCGGCCTTGAGTTTGGCGACCATTTCCGAGGTGCTGCCAGTGCGGTCGGCGATGACCTTGGCGCCGGTCTTGGCCTCGAAGGTGGCGGCAATGTTGCGCAGTGCGGCGAGGCCGGTGTCATCCGACCAGGTCAGCAAACGCAGGGTCTTGCCGGCAAACCGCGTGTCGCTGGCGCTGGCCCGGATGAAGGGCATGCTCAGGGCCGCCGCCGCTACCGAGGCGACGCCGACGGTTTTAATGAATTGACGCCTGTTCAGATCATGCTCGCCCATGAAGGACTCCCTTTGTTCTTTTAAGTATGAGGTTGGTCGCAACCGTTGCATCCGCGCGGCCGGATCCGCTGCAGGCCTTGTATTCAAAGGCCTGCAGCGCAGCCGACGGGTTCATCCTGAGGTCGTGCAATACACCTGACTATCGATAAAAACTCATCGAAGCCATGACACCGACGCATGCCTCGTTGCGAGGCATGCGCTCACCTTTTTCGGGCGTTCAGAGCGCCCGGATCACGTGTTTGATTTCCTGAAACGCAGCCAGGCCCCACGGCCCCAATTCACGGCCGATGCTGCTCTGCTTGTAGCCGCCCCACGCCGTCTGCGGGAAGATCACTTGCGGCGCGTTGAGCCATACAAGCCCCGCCTGCAGGGCGTTGGCGACGCGGTCGGCAGTCTCGGCGTTACGCGTCACCACACTGGCGACCAGCCCGAACTGGCTGTCGTTGGCCAAGGCAATCGCCTCGGCTTCGCTGCCGAAACGGCGCACACAGAGCACCGGGCCAAAAATCTCTTCACACCACAACGCACTGTCGAGGGGCACGTCGGTGAACACCGTCGGCTGCAAAAAATAACCGCGCGGCAGATGCGCCGGACGATTGCCGCCGCACACCAGCTTCGCCCCGGCACTCAAACCGCGATCGATGTGGCCGAGCACGCGCTGGTATTGCGCCTGATTGACCAGTGCGCCCATCTCCACGTCCGGGTCGAACGGGTCGGCCACGCGAATCGCTAGCGCGCGCTTTTGCAGACGCTCAAGAAATTCATCGGCCAGCTCATCGGCGACCAGCACGCGACTGGTGGCTGAGCACATCTGCCCGGCATTGAAGAAACCGCCGCCGCAAGCCAGTTCCACGGCCAGTTCCAGATCGGCATCTTCGAGCACCAGCAGCGAAGATTTGCCACCCAGCTCCAGGCTCACGCCCTTCACGGTTTCGGCGGCACGCTGCATCACTTGCACGCCGACAGCGTTGCTGCCGGTGAAGGAAATTTTCGCGATGCGCGGATCCGCCGACAGCGGCGCACCCACCGCCAGACCGGTGCCGCAGACCAGGTTGAACACGCCCTCGGGCAGACCGGATTCAGCAATGATCGCCGCCAGTTCCAGCTCCGGCAGCGGCGTGACTTCCGAGGGTTTGAGCACCACGCAGCAACCGGCGGCCAAGGCCGGTGCGAGCTTCCACGCAGTGGTGACCATCGGAAAATTCCACGGCACGATCAGCCCGACCACACCGCACGGTTCACGACGCAGACGCGCGCTGAAATCGTCGCTGGGCAGCGCCACGTTGCTGTCGAGTTGGGCGTCGAGGCCTTCGGCCAAACCGGCGTAATACTCGAAGGTGGCGATCACATCATCGACATCGATGGCTGCTTCGAACTGTGGCTTGCCGTTGTTGCTCGACTGCAACTTCATCAGGTGATCGCGACCGTTGCGCACACCGTTGGCAATGTTGCGCAGGATCGCGCCGCGTTCGGCGCCAGTGGTTTTCGACCAGCGCTTGAACGCTGCAGTGGCCGCGCTGACGGCCAGATCAACCGCGCGTTCATCGCCGCCATTGACCGTGGTCAGCAGTGCTTCGGTGGCCGGGTTGATCACCCGCAGGTGCTCACGCCCGGCGGACCATTGACCATTGATGTACAGACCATCGAGGGTGGTTGGGAAGTTGATCATTGGGCCACCGCCTGCATCCATTGGGTCTGGTCGATTTCGATCACGGTCGGGCCTTGGCGGTCAGTCGCCGCACGCAGCGCGCCACGCAATTGCTCAACCGAGCTGATCGCTTCAGCGGCGCAACCCAGAGCCTTGGCCACACCGATGAAATCCGGGGTGTAGATGTCGACGCCGACCGGTTCGATGGCGCGGTTGACCATGTACTTCTTGATCTCTTCGTAACCCTGGTTATTCCACAGCAGCACGATAACTGGCGTGCGCGCTTCAACTGCGCTGGCCAGTTCCGGCAGGGTGAACTGCAAGCCGCCGTCGCCGATCAGGCACACCACTGGCGGACGAGCGCCACCCTCAATGCCGCCACCGAGCCACGCGCCAATCGCCGCCGGCAAGGCATAACCGAGGGTGCCGTAACCAGTGGACGAGTTGAACCAGCGCCGTGGTCGTTCCGGGTTGAAGGTAAGGTTGCCGGTGTACACCGGTTGCGTGGAGTCGCCGACGAACACCGCGTCCGGCAACTCGTGCAGCACGGTTTCCAGAAAACGGGTCTGGGCCAGGGTTGGCGCATCCCAGGTCGCGGCCAGCTCATCGCGCAGACGCGCTGCCCGCACCTGGCCCCAATCGTTGCGCCGCTCGGCCAGCGCCTGCTGCGACAGCGCCCCGAGCAGCGCTTGCGCAGCGTTGCGCGAGTCGGCGACCAACGCCACATGCGGCGGATAGTTGCGCACGGTCTGATCGGCGTCGATGTCGATGCGCAGCAACTTGCCGGGAATCTCGAAGCCGCCGGCGAAGGTCACGTCGTAATCGGTTTCGGCCAGTTCGGTGCCGATTGCCAACACCACGTCGGCATCGGCGACCAGTGCGCGAGTGGCGACCAGGCTTTGCGTCGAGCCGATCAGCAGCGGATGGCTGGTCGGCAACATGCCTTTGGCGTTGATGGTCAGCGCCACCGGGGCGTCGAGCAACTCGGCCAGTTCGGTGAGTTCGGCGGCGGCATCGATGGAACCGCCACCGGCGAGAATCAGCGGACGCTGAGCGCCGGCCAGCAGTTCGCTCATGCGCCGAACGGCAGCCGGTGCAGCCCCGGCGCGGTCGATATTGACCGGGACGCTGGCGAGCAGTTCGTCGGCCTCTTCCACCAACACATCCAGCGGAATCTCGATGTGCACCGGACGCGGACGCCCGGCCTGGAACAGCGCGAAGGCACGGGCCAGCACGGCCGGCAATTCTGCCGCCGACATCAAAGTGTGGGAGAACGCCGCCACGCCGCCGACCAGCGCGCTCTGGTTCGGCAACTCGTGGAGCTTGCCGCGACCGCCGCCCAACTGGCTGCGGGTCTGCACGCTGGAGATCACCAGCATCGGGATCGAGTCGGCGTAAGCCTGGCCCATCGCGGTGGTGATGTTGGTCATGCCCGGACCGGTGATGATGAAGCACACCCCCGGTTTGCCGCTGGTGCGCGCGTAGCCGTCGGCCATGAAACCGGCGCCCTGTTCATGCCGTGGGGTGACATGGTTGATGCTCGAACGGGCCAGCCCGCGATACAGCTCCACGGTGTGCACCCCGGGAATGCCGAACACCTGCTCGACCCCGTAATCCTCGAGTAACTTGACCAGTACTTCGCCACACGTCGCCATGTCGATTGCCCTTCTGTCAGCTAAAAACACAGATCCCGTGTGGGAGCGAGCCTGCTCGCGAAAGCGCTGGATCAGCCAACATCAATGCTGAATGTGAAACAGCCTTCGCGAGCAGGCTCGCTCCCACATGATCTGAACATGGGCTCATTGAACGGGCGGCAGGTAGCGGCAACAATCGATTAAAAGTCATACTAGCCATGTCCTCACGTCATACCTTGGATCCACATGAAACGACTGCCTCCCCTGCCCGCCCTGCACACATTTCTGATCACTGCGCAGTGCTGCAACTTCACCCGGGCGGCCGAGCAGTTGCACATCACCCAAGGCGCCGTGAGCCGGCAGATCGCCGGGCTGGAAGATCATCTGGGGTATGAGCTGTTCATCCGTCTGGCCCGAGGCCTGGAGCTGACCGCCGAAGGGCGCGAATGGCTGCCGCGGGTGGAAAAGATCTTCGGGTTGATCAGCGAGGCCAGCGAGCAGATCGGGCGCAAGCGTCAGACCCTGCAACTCAAGGCGCCCAGCTGCGTGATGCGCTGGCTGGTGCCGCGCCTGCTGCAATGGCAAAAGGAACGCCCGGACGTGCCGGTCAAACTGACCACCACACTGGCCCACGGTGTCGACTTCCAGCGCGAGCAGTTTGATGCGGCGGTGATCTACGGCACGCCGCCGGACAACTCATCCACTGCCCTGCATCTGTTCGATGAGCAACTGACGCCGGTCTGTTCGCCTGCGTTATTGAAAGGCCCACCGGCGCTGAGCGAACCGGCCGATCTGCAACAGCATCTGCTATTGCATCCGACCCGCGATACGCAGGATTGGACGGTGTGGCTGACGGCGGCCGAATTGCAGTTGAACAACGTCAACACGGGCCAGCATTTCGAGACGCTGGATCAGGCGATGTCGATGGCGTCCCACGGGACGGGTGTGGCGATTGGCGACTGGTCGTTGATCGGCGACGACCTGCGCGCCGGGCGGCTGGTGATGCCGTTTGAGCTGAAGGTGAAAACGGGGCTGGGTTACTACGTGGTGATGCCGCAGGGTGCAGGGGCATCGCCGCAGCTGGAAGAACTGATGATCTGGCTGGTGGAGCAGGCGCATACCCGCTGAAACACCACATTCCCCTGTAGGAGCCGCCGCAGGCTGCGATCTTTTGATCTTGTTTTTAAAATCAAAGTCAAAAGATCGCAGCCTGCGGCAGCTCCTACAGGGATTGCGTTGCAGGTCAGTAGCCGACGGTAAACCGCTGACGCGAATGCTTCGGCGTTTCCACTTCGTCGAGCAGCGCAATCGCGTAGTCGGCGAAGGTGATCCAGCTGCGACCTTCGGCACTCACCAGCAAGTGATCCTTGCCGACGCGGAAGCTGCCGGTGCGCTCACCTTCGACAAACTCGGCCGATGGCGAGAGGAAGGTCCAGTCCAGTTCCTTCTCCTGACGCAAGGCATCGAGAAACGCTGCCCCGGCGCTGGCCTCGGCTTTGTACTCGGCCGGGAAACCGGCGCTGTCGATCACTCGGGTGTCATCCGGCAGCAGTAGCGAACCGGCACCACCGACCACCAGCAGACGTTTCACGCCCGCCTGCTTCACCGGGCCAACCACGGCACTGGCCGGTACGGTGGCGAAATGCGCGGCGCTGATCACCACGTCGTGACCGGCGACGGCGGCTTGCAGCGCCGCCGAGTCCAGCACATCGACATTCTTGCTGACCACACCGGCACGTGCGCCGATCTTCGAGGTGTCGCGGGCGATGGCGGTGACACTGTGGCCACGACGCAGGGATTCTTCCAGCAGTTGGCTACCGGCACGACCGGTGGCACCAATGATTGCGATCTTGCTCATGACATTCTCCAGTTGGCTTGAGAGTTTCAACGACGGCATAAATCTAATCTTGAAGCGGTATTCCCGGTGGCGAGGGAGCTTGCTCCCGCTGGAGGGCGAAGCACTCCCCGCCTGTTTCAGCTACAACGCATTGGCAGGTTTTACGCCTGCTGCGCAGGCGAGCGGGAGCAAGCTCCCTCGCCACAAAAGTCCTCTCGACCTGTGTTTCAGATCAATCGGCTTACCACTGCATTTCGCCCTTGGCGACTTTGGCGCTCAGCTCCAGCGAGCTTTCTTCGCCGAGTGTCGGGTAGCGCTTTTGCATGGCCTTGATCAGTGCGGCGGAATCCTTGACCTTGACGGTTTCTTCGTCGAAAGCCTTAATGTAGTCGGCGGTGAATTTCACGCTGGCCAGCGAGCGGCTGCTCTCGCCCAGAAAGTGACCGGGCACCACGGTTTTCGGCTTCAGGGTTTCGATCGAGTGCAGGGTTTGCAGCCAGTCGGCGTGGGATTGCGCGGTCTGGGTATCAGCCATCCACACATGAATGTTCTCTGCGACCACAACACCACCGACCACAGCCTTGAGCGACGGAATCCACACGAAGCTGCGATCCGGTTGTTTGCCTTCAAGGCCGACCACCTGCAGTTTCTGCCCTTCGAGCATCAGGCTGTCACCCTTGAGCACGCCCGGCACGATGGTTTTGGCCGGTACGTCGTTACCCATTTTCGGGCCCCAGAAGGCGAGTTTTCCGGCGACGGTTTTGTTGATGTGATCTACGGTCGGCTGCGAGGCCAGTACCTTCGCGTCGGGGAAAGCCTGGGTCAGGGTGTCGAGGCCGAAGTAGTAATCCGGGTCACCGTGGCTGATGTAAATGGTGGTCAGGTGCTTGCCGCTGGCGCGGATCTTTTCTACCACCTGCTCGGCCTGGGCCTTGCCGAATTGCGCGTCGACCAGGATCGCGTCTTTCTCGCCGCTGACCAGCACCGAGGTCACCGGGAAGATTGCGTTGGTGCCGGGGTTATAAACGTCCAGGGTCAGGTTGGCGGCAGCGGCGTGGGCCGCAAAACCGAGGGTGGCGGTGGCCAGCAAAACGCGCTTGAGGGTGGTGAAGCCGATCATCTGTTGCTCCGTGATCCGAATGCCGTGTTTGGCGATGGGACAGAGCTTAGTTGCCTGACTCGGTACAAAAAATGCGATGCTTGAACATAGTTTGTTTCTGAAAGCGGGCAAATCATGGATCGTCTTCAAGCAATGCGCGTGTTTGTCACGGTGGTGGATCTGGGCAGCCAGTCGGCAGCCGCCGATCATCTGGACCTGTCACGGCCGGTGGTGTCGCGCTATCTGGCGGAGCTGGAAGACTGGGTCGGCGCGCGTCTGATGCACCGCACCACGCGCAAATTGAGCCTGACCGCCGCCGGCAGCGAAATCCTGCCGCGCTGCCGACAGATGCTCGAACTCTCAAGCGATATGCAGGCCGCTGTCAGCGAACCCCACGATGCGCCGCGCGGACTGCTGCGCATCAGTGTCAGCACCTCGTTTGGCCAGGCACAACTGGCCGACGCGATGGCGGCGTACGTCAAGCGCTACCCCGGGGTCAGCATCGACCTGCAGATGCTCGACCGCACGGTGAACCTGGTGGATGAACGCATCGATCTGGCGATCCGCACCAGCAATGACCTGGACCCGAACCTGATCGCCCGGCGCCTGACGGTGTGTCGTTCGGTGGTCTGCGCCGCGCCCGCCTACTTGCGCGACAATCCGCCACCGCAGCGGGTCGAGGACCTGAGCCGGCACAACTGCCTGACGCATTCGTATTTCGGCAAGAGCCTGTGGCATTTCGAAGAGGACGGCGAACCGGTGTCAGTGCCGGTACAAGGCAACATCAGCGCCAACGAAGCCAGCACCCTGTTGCGCGCGACCCTGGCCGGTGCCGGCGTGGCGATGTTGCCGACCTATCAGGCCGGGGTGCATGTGCATGCCGGAGAACTGGTGCGTCTGCTGCCGGATGCCGAACCACGGCAGATGAACATCTACGCGGTGTACGCCTCGCGCAAGCACATGCCGGCGGCGTTGCGCAGCATGCTGGATTTTCTGGTGCAACGGTTTCCCGAGAATCCAGAGTGGGATGTGGGGTTGTAGAAAAGCAAAAGATCGCAGCCTTCGGCAGCTCCTACAGAGGAAATGCATTCCAAATGTAGGAGCTGCCGCAGGCTGCGATCTTTTGATCTTGTTCTATGCTGAAAGTAATACCGCAGGGTATGCGTTCAGAGGTCTACGCCATGAACATCAGAACAAGAAGGTACTTCGCGATCTTCATCACCTGCGCCGCTACGCTGGCGCTGTACGGCACTGCGGCCTGGCGGGTCGAGCAACTGCGACAACTGCCCCGCGATTATGCGAGCTGCAATTTCGAGCGCTGCATTCCGCACAATGCGACGCTGAACGCGTTGCGCTGATTGACCTGAGCTGGAATGCGGTCCTGTGGGAGCGAGCCTGCTCGCGAAAGCGGTGTGTCAGCCAACAACGATGCTGAATGAAAAACCGCCTTCGCGAGCAGGCTCGCTCCCACAGGGATTTGTGGTGGCAACAGATTTACTGCTCGGCCTTCAGCCGGTCGCGAAACGCCTTTGGCGAAATCCCCACCCTGCGCCGGAACAGGCGCGTGAAGTTGGTCGGATCGGAAAATCCCAACAATTCCGACATCTCGTAAATGGTCATGCTGGTGTACGTCAGCAAACGTTTGGCTTCCAGTAACTGGCGTTCGTGCATGATCTGCAGGGCTGGCTGCCCTGCCAGTTCCCGGCAAGTACCGTTTAGGTGCGACACCGAAATCCCCAGGCGATGGGCGAGGTCTTCGACCTTCACATGCTGGCGGTATGTCTCCTCGACCAATTGAATGAAACCGTTGAGGTATTCGCGCTGGCGTTGTGGGCGCTGACTGGCGTTATGACGCACGATCGCCTGACGGCTGACCCAGACCATGATCACGCTGACCAGCGAATGCATGAGCATTTCCCGCGCGGGTTGATGGCCGTTGTACTCGGCCTGCAATGCTGAAAACAGACTGTGCAGGTACTGCGCATCCTTGCCCGCCGGATAGTGCTCGGCCTGCGCCAGGGCATGCACCGAATTGCCCAGTTGCGCCTGCAGGTGGTTGATCAACGGATTGGCGAGGGTAACGACGAAACCTTCGACGTCCTCGGAAAAACGAAAGCCATGCACCGACAACGGGGGCAGGACTTGAATCGCGGGTTCGTTGAGCTGCGTGCGTTGACCTTCGATTTCAAGCTCTGCCTGACCTTTGAAAACGAAGAGTAACTGGCACAAATCGGCATGGCGGTGGGGTTTGATTTCCCATTGATGTTCGCGGCTGCGTTTGGAAATGGTTTCACAGTGCAGCAAGTCAGGGGTCGGCCAGTCCAGGCTTTCACCGTAGAGCTTGAACACCGGAATCGAAGGCAGGTCAGGCTTGTTCATCACTTCAATCCAGGCCTCGAGGTTTGCGGGCGATAATCGCACCGATTGGCAGAATGTACAGGTATCGGCTCAGTTTTCACCTTCAATTGACAGACCCGCAAGGGAAAAATGCAAGCACTCGATCCATAAAAATCATTCACCGACTCACGTCGCGTGAAGCTTGCGAGTCATAAAAACAATGAAAACGCTGAAAACCCAAGTCGCCATCATTGGCGCCGGTCCCTCCGGATTGCTCCTCGGTCAGTTGCTGCACAACGCCGGCATCGACACCCTGATTCTTGAACGCCAGACGCCCGACTATGTCCTCGGGCGGATTCGCGCCGGCGTGCTCGAACAAGGCATGGTAGAGCTGTTGCGCCAGGCCGGAGTCGGCCAGCGCATGGACGCCGAAGGACTGGTGCACGGCGGTTTCGATCTGGCCCTGGATGGGCGTCTGGCCCACATCGATCTGCAGGGTCTGACCGGTGGCAAAACCGTGATGGTCTACGGCCAGACCGAGGTCACGCGCGACCTGATGGCCGCTCGTCGGGAGGCCGGTGCGTCGACGATTTACGAGGCGAGCCATGTCGTTCCTCACGGCATGAAAAGCGACGAGGCCTTTGTCACCTTCGAAAAGGACGGCGAAACCTGGCGCGTCGATTGCGATTACATCGCCGGTTGCGATGGCTTTCATGGCGTGGCCCGGCAGTCGATTCCCGAAGACTGCCTGAAGATTTTCGAACGGGTCTACCCGTTCGGCTGGCTGGGAATTCTCGCCGACACTCCGCCGGTGCACGAAGAACTGGTCTACGCCCGTCACGAACGCGGCTTCGCCCTGTGCAGCATGCGTTCGGCCACCCGTACCCGTTATTACCTGCAAGTGCCGGCCGAGGAGAACGTTGCCGACTGGTCCGATGAGCGTTTTTGGGCTGAGCTGAAAACCCGTCTGCCCGCCGCGCTTGCCGAAAAACTGGTCACCGGCCCGTCGATTGAAAAAAGTATCGCGCCGCTGCGCAGCTTTGTCGTTGAGCCGATGCAGTACGGACGGATGTTTCTGCTCGGCGATGCCGCGCACATTGTGCCGCCCACCGGCGCCAAGGGCCTGAACCTGGCCGCCAGCGATGTCAGTACGCTGTTCAATATCCTGCTGAAGGTTTATCGCGAAGGGCGCACGGATCTGCTGGAGAAATACTCGGAAATCTGCCTGCGCCGGGTCTGGAAAGCCGAACGGTTTTCCTGGTGGATGACCTCGATGCTGCACCGTTTCGACGAGCATGATGCTTTCAGCCAACGGATCAGCGCCTCGGAACTGGACTACTTCGTCAGTTCAGAAGCCGGTCGAAGAACCATTGCAGAAAATTACGTCGGGCTTCCTTATGAGGCTATCGAATAGCTTCCTACCGACTTACACTGGCGAGCATCCCCGCTCGCCCGATGGCCTGCGGGATTCTCACTGCCCGCAGGTTCCGCCCGTGACCAATCTTCACCAGCCTGAAACACCCAAACCGGCCATTCGCAGCGTGCTGGTCGCGCTGATGCTGGCGATCTTTCTCGGGGCATTGGACCAGACCATCGTCGCCGTCTCGATGCCCGCCATCTCCGCACAGTTCAAGGACGTCAGCCTGCTGGCCTGGGTGATTTCCGGGTACATGGTGGCGATGACCGTGGCCGTGCCGATCTACGGCAAGCTCGGCGATTTGTACGGACGGCGCAAACTGATGCTGTTCGGCATGGGCCTGTTCACCCTCGCCTCGCTGTTTTGCGGCATGGCGCAAAGCATGGAACAACTGGTGCTGGCGCGGATTCTCCAGGGCATCGGCGCCGGCGGAATGATCTCGGTCAGTCAGGCGATCATCGGCGACATCGTCCCGCCCCGCGAACGTGGGCGCTATCAGGGTTACTTCAGCAGCATGTACGCGGTGGCCAGCGTCGCCGGGCCAGTGCTCGGCGGCTACATGACCGAATACCTGTCGTGGCGCTGGGTGTTTCTGATCAATCTGCCACTGGGGCTGGGCGCCTGGTGGGTGGCCAATCGCAACCTGCGCGGGCTACCGATTCCGCAGCGCAAACCGATCATCGACTACCTCGGCACGCTGCTGATGATCATCGGTTTGACCGCGTTGCTGCTGGCCATCACTCAGGTCGGTCAGGGCCATTCGTGGCGCAGCAGCGAAGTGCTTGGTTTGTTCGCCTGTGCGGTGCTGGTGCTGGCGGTGTTCGTCTGGCATGAACGCCGGGCGCGCGAGCCGCTGCTGCCGATGCACCTGTTCACCAACCGCAACGCGTTGCTGTGCTGGTGCACGATTTTCTTCACCAGTTTTCAGGCGATCTCGCTGATCGTGCTGATGCCGCTGCGCTTTCAGAGCGTCACCGGCGCCGGGGCCGACGCGGCGGCGTTGCACTTGCTGCCGCTGGCGATGGGCCTGCCGATAGGCGCCTATTTTGCCGGACGCCGCACCTCGGTGACCGGTCGTTACAAACCCCAGATTCTGACGGGTGCGATCCTGATGCCGATTTCAATTCTCGGCATGGCGTTCAGCCCACCGGATGCGACGCTGGTCAGCAGTCTGTTCATGCTGCTCAGCGGGATTGCCGGCGGCATGCAGTTCCCGACTTCATTGGTGGGCACACAGAACTCGGTGGAACAGCGCGACATTGGCGTCGCCACCAGCACCACCAACCTGTTCCGCTCGCTGGGCGGCGCGGTGGGTGTGGCCTTGATGTCGGCGTTGTTGCTGGCGTTGTTGCAGGATTCGAGTTTCGCCCATCTGGCGAGCAACTCGCTGCTCAGCGAAGGGCATTCGGGCAACGTGCTGCTCGACGGTTTGAACGCCGCACCGGGCGATGCGCAGAACGCCTTGCGTGCCGAGCTTTCGGTGACGTTCCGCCATTTGCTGTGGGTGAGTACGGCGGTGTCGTTGCTGGGGCTGGCGGCGGCGATTGCGATGCCGAACAACCTGCTGCGCGGGCGCGAGCACGGCGCCAAATAGGCACCAGCGCCACGAAAACCTGTGGGAGCGAGCCTGCTCGCGAAAGCGGTGTGTCATTCAACTGTGATGTCAGCTGACACTATGCCTTCGCGAGCAGGCTTGCTCCCACAGGGGGGCAATGGTGTTTTCAGGGGCTGTAGTAACCCACCGCCACCAGAAAATGCCCGACCTTCTTCAGGTACGCATGCTTGTCCTCGACCTTGCCGGTCACCGGGTTTTTCCAGCGGTATTCGTATTCACCCTCATCCTGATTGGCGATCAGCGCCAGCATCGGCTCGCCCACCGGTTTGCCTTCCGGATCCTTGATCTTGCTGAAGTCGGTGTTGATCAGGCGCAGGTTGGTGCCGTGGGCAACGTAGCGTTGGGTCTGCAGATCGACCACGAACACATACAAGTCATCCTGCAGATAACCACCTTTGAGCGAGTTGATGGCGGTCAGGGTGCCCTTCTCGTTTTTCCCCAGATCGGTTGCAGCCTTGTCGAGAAGTGCCTTGGCCTGCTCGGCTGATGCACGCGGCAGGTAATAACCGACTGCCAGAATCCGCTGACCGATTCGCTGGTAGTAGACATGTTTGCGCTCGACCTTGCCGTCGGCCCAGTTCTGCCAGCGGTATTCGGCCTGTTGAATGCCGTTGCCTTCCGGCACCAGCAGAGCGTCCTTGAAGGCTTTCTGCAAATCCGGCGCGAGCACCTCGCTGACGTCACGGCCGATCAAGGCTGAAGAGGGCCCGCCGCTGGCGAGCATCACGCCCTTGGTGTCGACCACGAACACGTAGCGATCCTTGTCGACGAACTCGCCCTGACGGCTGAACGCGGCGAAGGCCTTGTCACCGTTGTCGTGGTAATAGGCCAGGGCCTTTTCCAGCAAAGCGATGGCGGCCTTGCTGTCGTCCTTTTGTGTGGCGGCGTTGACCTGCCCTGCCCCCACAATAAGCATCACCCCGAGCCACGCCACTTTATGCAGAAACCCCATAACGCATCCCTCGTTCTTGTTGGTGTTTCAAGAGCGTAGACGGCTTGGGCTCGGACGGGGCGCCACATCCTGTAGCGAGGGGATTTATCCCCGATGGGGCTGCGCAGCAGCCCTGATGGAGAGAACACATATTTTCTGACACACCGAGCTAATGGTTTGGGAGCTGCTGCGCAGCCCCATCGGGGATGAATCCCCTCACCACATAGGTCCCTGGCTACAGTTCATCAGGCCCTACGGCCGGGCATTGATCTGCTGCTGCAGGTTCTGGATCTGCGCCTGCAGGGTGTTGAGGTTGCGGGTCATCTGGCCACGAAATGCGTCGAACTCGGCGGTATTGCCACCACCCTGCGCAGCGGCCGGACGGTTGTCCTGTTCGCTTTTGAGGACGACGATTTCCTGCTCCAGACGCTCGATCGCCGCGTTCGAATTGCCCTGCTTCTTCAGCGCCGTGATATCAGCGCCGAGGCTTTTCAGCTGGGCGTCATAACTCTTGAGCTGGGCGTCGACCTTGCCGGTGTCGGCCGGGGCGCTTTTCAGAGTGGCCAGTTCCGCGCTCAAGGCTTTGACCTGAGCCTGCAACTGGGTATTGGCGTTCTGTTGTTCGGTGGTCTGCGCGGTCATTTGCGCCAGACGCTTGTCCAGATCGCTGGCCTGACCGACCACGCCTTGCTGCTGTTTGCTTTGATCCAGCAACTGGGTTTCCAGCTGTTTGATCTGCAGCTTCAACGCTTCGCTGTCGCTGTTGACGTTGCTCTGGCTGGCCACCACCTTGCCGGAAATGTCTTGCAACCGCCCCGCCGCTTCCTCGCTGATGCGCGCAAAGCTTTCCTGAGTCGCCACCAACTGCTGCTCCATCAGCGAAATCTGCTGGAAACTCCACCAGGCCAGACCGATGAAGGCGAAGAACAGCGCGCCGACCAGTGCCCACAACGGCCCGGTGCTCGCAGCCTTGACCTTGACCACCGGCGGCGTGCGCGAGTGCACCGAGGTGCGGGCGCTGGGCGGAATGTCATCGTCGTCAAAGGTGTCGGCCCGCAGGCTCGGTACATCGTCGAAATCGTCGTTGGCATCGTTACGCATGGACATTGAGGCAACCTTTGTGGAACGCGGTGATGGCTAAATGCTGCGAAGTATAACCGCCGCAGCCGCAGGGATTGACCCTCAAGCGGCAGTGCGGTTCAGTGCTGGCCGGGCGACTTGTATCAACGGATGTCCTGGGCTTTCCACCAGCCACAGAACTCGTCGAGGGCCGACCACAGGCTGACTTTCGGATCGTAGTCCAGATAATGCCGGGCGCGGCTGATGTCGAGGGTGAAATTTTTCTTCATGACCTGCATGCCCAGCCGCGACAGGGTCGGCTCCGGGCGGCCCGGCCAGAGTTTGCACACGCCTTCGTTGAGCGCCGCAACGCTGTAGGCCAGGCCATACGAACGGTATTTGGTGACCTGCGGCACTTCCATCTTGCGCATCACGTAATTGACCACATCCCACAACGGCACCGGCGCGCCATTGCTGATGTTGTAGGCCTTGCCCAGTGCGGAACCGGCCGCCAGCAGACTGCTGAGCAGCGCTTCGTTGAGGTTCTGCACACTGGTGAAATCGACTTTGTTCAGACCGTCGCCAATGATCGCCAGACGGCCCTTGCGCTGCATGTTCAGCAGGCGCGGGAAGATGCTCATGTCGCCGGCACCCGTGACAAAGCGCGGACGCAGGGCGATGGTTTCCAGACCGAATTCCTGCGCACCGAAGACCTTTTGTTCGGCCAGGTATTTGGTGGCCGCGTAGTGATGTTTGAAACGCTTGGGCACTTGTTCTTCGGTCAGACCGAGGTGATCGCGGCCATCAAAGTAGATCGACGGCGACGACAGGTGCACCAGCCGCCGCACGCGTTGCTTTAGACAGGCTTCGACGACGTTTTCAGTGACCTGCACGTTGCCTTGATGAAAGTCCTGATAGCGCCCCCACAAGCCGACGGCACCGGCGCAGTGCACCACGGCTTCGACGTCGGCGCAGAGTTCGCGCACCAGATCCGCATCGGTGAGATCGCCCGGGACGAACTCGGCGCCACGGCGCACCAGATGCTCGACGCTTTCGGCCCGGCGACCGTTGACCCGCACGTCCAGGCCCTGCTCCAGGGCGAAACGCGCAAAGCGTCCGCCGATGAAGCCGCTTGCGCCGGTGACCAGAATTTTCATGTAACGCTCCGATGTCTTTCGTTTACCTGATACGTCTGTCTTGACGCTGATCGTCAGCCCAAGGGCACCAGCCAGCGCGATGAAGAACGTAGCAATTGTTCGGTCAGCAAGGCCAGCAGCTGACCGCCATTGCGCCAATGATGCCAGTACAACGGCACATCGATCGGTTTATCTGGCAACAGTTCGCGCAATACACCGCGTTGCAGTTGCTCGCGCACTTGCAGTTCCGGCACCAGTCCCCAGCCGAATCCGGCTTCGGTCAGGCGCACAAATCCTTCGGAGGACGGACACAAATGGTGCTCGAATCCGCCATCGACACCCAGCGATGCGAGATAGCGATGCTGGAGGAAATCGTCCGGGCCGAACACCAGCGCCGGGGTGCGCGGCAACTGTTCGGCGCGCACCCCGTCGGGGAAATGCCGCTCGATGAATGCCGGACTGGCCAGCGCTCGATAGCGCATCGCCCCGAGCAACACGCTGCGCGCACCGGCCACCGGGCGTTCGCTGGCGCAGACACACGCCGCCACTTCCCCGGCCCGCATGCGCTTGAGGCCGACGGTCTGATCCTCCACCACCAGATCCAGCAATAAATGCTGCTCGGCGCAAAAATCGCCCACGGCTTCGGCCCACCAGGTGGCGAGGCTGTCGGCGTTGAGGGCGATGCGCAGACGCTCCGGCAGGCCCTCCTCGTCGAGTGCGGGGACCAGGGTCTGCAAGTCACGCTCAAGCAGGCGCACCTGCTGCACATGGTTGAGCAGGCGTCGGCCAATCTCGGTCGGCGACGGCGGCGTACCGCGCACCAGCACCGGTTGGCCAACCCGCGCTTCCAGCAGTTTGATCCGCTGCGAGATCGCCGATTGCGACAAGCCCAGGACCTGCGCGGCGCGTTCGAATCCGGCCTGCTCGACCACGGCGGCCAGCGCGGAAAGCAATTTGTAGTCGAACATCAGTTTTCCTAATGAGCGATCAGCACTATTGGTTTTTCTTATACCGCTTTCGACCGGAGAATAGCCAGCAAGCACTCTTTATCAAGGAACACGGCAATGGCTGGCGAAACCTCTCTCACGACGCTGCTGCGCAGCATGAGCCCGCAGCTCAATGCCGGCGAATACGTGTTCTGCACCCTGCGTGACGGCCAGTTGCCGAGCGGTGTGGAGATTGTCGGCAGCTTCCGCGAGCAGGAAGGCCTGACCGTGATTCTCGAGCGCTCCCAGGCTGAACACGCCGGGTTCGCTTTCGATTATGTCGCGGCGTGGATCACCCTCAACGTGCATTCGGCACTGGAAGCAGTCGGCCTCACTGCTGCGTTCGCCAGTGCACTGGGAAAGGCCGGGATCAGTTGCAACGTGATCGCCGGTTATTACCACGACCATTTGTTTGTCGGTCAGGCTGACGCCGAACGCGCCATGCACGTGCTGCGCGATCTCGCAGCCAATGCGGAGTAATTATTGATGTGGCAAAGCTATGTGAACGGGCTATTGGTGGCCTTGGGGCTGATCATGGCGATCGGCACCCAGAATGCTTTCGTATTGGCTCAGAGCCTGCGCCGCGAACATCACCTGCCGGTGGCGGCGCTGTGTGTGGCGTGCGATGCGCTGCTGGTGGCGGCCGGGGTATTTGGTCTGGCCACTGTGTTGGCGCAGAACCCGACGTTGCTCGCGGTGGCCCGCTGGGGCGGCGCGGTCTTTCTGATCTGGTACGGCAGCCAGGCGCTGCGCCGGGCGTTCTCGAAACAGAGTCTGGATCAGGGCGAAAACCACACCGTACGCTCGTTGCGCGCGGTAATGCTCAGCGCATTGGCAGTGACGTTGCTCAACCCGCACGTTTATCTGGATACGGTATTGCTGATCGGCTCTCTCGGCGCGCAGCAGTCGGTGCCGGGCGCTTATGTCGTGGGCGCGGCGAGTGCTTCGCTGCTGTGGTTTTTCACCCTTGCCCTCGGTGCCGCATGGCTCGCGCCGTGGCTGGCAAGGCCGAGTACCTGGCGGATTCTCGATCTGGTGGTGGCGTTGATGATGTTCACGGTCGCCGGGCAATTGATATTGGCGCAGTGATTTATTCCAAACAGCTCTGGAACCTCTATCCCACACAGTTGTTGCGTGGTTAAGCCTTGACCCCGGTGCTATGATCCGAACCCTGCGCCGCAAAGAGTAAAAACTCGTCGGTGCATTTCTGGCCGCCCGTGATCGGCCTTGCGCTCACCGCAACAGACCTGATTAGGAGAATCATCATGGCTTTCGAATTGCCGCCGCTGCCTTACGCACACGATGCCCTGCAGCCGCACATTTCCAAGGAAACCCTGGAATTTCACCACGACAAGCACCACAACACCTATGTCGTGAACCTGAACAACCTGGTGCCAGGCACCGAGTTCGAAGGCAAGACCCTGGAAGAGATCGTCAAGACTTCCTCGGGCGGCATCTTCAACAACGCCGCTCAGGTCTGGAACCACACATTCTACTGGAACTGCCTGGCGCCAAACGCCGGCGGTCAACCAACCGGCGCACTGGCTGAAGCCATCAACGCAGCGTTCGGTTCGTTCGACAAGTTCAAGGAAGAGTTCAGCAAAACCTCGATCGGCACCTTCGGTTCCGGCTGGGGCTGGCTGGTGAAAAAGGCTGACGGTTCCCTGGCCCTGGCCAGCACCATCGGCGCCGGCAACCCGCTGACCAGCGGCGACACCCCGCTGCTGACCTGCGACGTCTGGGAACACGCTTACTACATCGACTACCGCAACCTGCGTCCGAAGTACGTTGAAGCGTTCTGGAACCTGGTCAACTGGAAGTTCGTTGCCGAGCAGTTCGAAGGCAAAACCTTCACCGCTTAAGCTGCGCGCCAGTCAAAAAACCCGGCTATTGCCGGGTTTTTTATGCCTGCGTGTATCTCACGATGAACGCTGTCTCCGGCCACTTGCCGGTGCAGCACAGCGGGCTACCATCAAATCAGCGAAAATTTGTTCCAGCCTGCTCAAGTTGAGGGCCAAAACTACCGACACAGTACAAATAGAGCAGACACTCCAGGCAGCTGCATTTCGGCCAACGCCACAGGCAAATATCCCTGGGCTTGATTGTCCCTTTGACTGCCAACACGGGATTGCCAATACTCATGGCAACTTGACGCTACCCGCACGGAACAAGGAATAACCCTTTGAAGCTGGAACTCAAGAACAGCTTGTC
The DNA here is from genome assembly GCF_949768395.1 of Pseudomonas sp. IT-P260. Taxonomy (NCBI): domain Bacteria; kingdom Pseudomonadati; phylum Pseudomonadota; class Gammaproteobacteria; order Pseudomonadales; family Pseudomonadaceae; genus Pseudomonas; species Pseudomonas sp. IT-P260. The sequence continues at coordinate 259,671 of NZ_CATKPO010000039.1, read as the reverse complement.
GGTGAAGTTGCTCCGGGTCGTGCTCCTTTCGGCATTGATCGTCGGCGTGGTCTTGAGCTGCGCCCAGATTGTTTTCGATGCCTATAAAACCCGCCAGGCGGTGGCCGGCGACGCGCAGCGCATCCTCGACATGTTCCGTGATCCCTCGACGCAGGCCGTCTACAGCCTGGACCGGGAAATGGGCATGCAGGTGATCGAAGGTCTGTTCCAGGACGACGCCGTGCGCCAGGCCTCCATCGGCCATCCCAACGAAGCGATGCTCGCGCAAAAGTCCCGTGAGTTGCAGCACTCCAACAGCCGTTGGCTGACCGATCTGATCCTTGGTCAGGAACGCACCTTCACCACCCAATTGGTCGGTCGCGGCCCGTACAGCGAGTATTACGGCGACCTGAGCATCACCCTCGACACCGCCACCTATGGCGAGAGTTTCATCGTCAGTTCGGTGATTATTTTCATTTCCGGCGTATTGCGCGCCCTGGCCATGGGCCTGGTGCTGTATCTGGTCTACCACTGGCTGCTGACCAAGCCGCTGTCGCGGATCATCGAGCACCTCACCGAAATCAATCCCGATCGCCCCAGCGAGCACAAGATTCCGCAGCTCAAGGGCCATGAGAAAAACGAACTGGGGATCTGGATCAACACCGCCAACCAGTTGCTCGAATCCATCGAACGCAACACCCACCTGCGCCACGAAGCGGAAAACAGCCTGCTGCGCATGGCCCAGTATGACTTCCTCACCGGCCTGCCGAACCGCCAGCAATTGCAGCAGCAACTGGACAAGATTCTGGTCGACGCCGGCAAGCTGCAACGCCGGGTCGCAGTGTTGTGCGTGGGGCTGGATGATTTCAAAGGGATCAACGAGCAGTTCAGCTACCAGACCGGCGACCAGTTGCTGCTGGCGCTGGCCGACCGCCTGCGCGCCCACAGCGGTCGCCTCGGCGCCCTCGCCCGACTGGGTGGCGACCAGTTTGCGCTGGTGCAGGCCGATATCGAGCAGCCTTACGAGGCGGCAGAACTGGCGCAAAGCATCCTCGATGATCTGGAAGCGGCGTTTGACCTCGATCATCAGCAGATCCGACTGCGCGCGACCATCGGCATTACCCTGTTCCCCGAAGACGGCGACAGCACCGAGAAGCTGTTGCAGAAGGCCGAGCAGACCATGACGCTGGCCAAGACCCGCTCGCGCAATCGCTATCAGTTCTACATCGCCAGTGTCGACAGCGAGATGCGTCGCCGTCGCGAGCTGGAAAAAGACCTGCGCGACGCACTGATTCGCAACCAGTTCTACCTCGTCTATCAGCCGCAGATCAGCTACCGCGATCACCGCGTGGTCGGGGTCGAAGCGCTGATTCGCTGGCAGCATCCGGAACACGGTCTGGTGCCGCCGGACCTGTTCATTCCGCTGGCCGAACAGAACGGTACGATCATCGCCATCGGCGAGTGGGTGCTGGATCAGGCCTGCAAGCAACTTCGGGAATGGCACGATCAGGGCTTCGTCGACCTGCGCATGGCGGTCAACCTGTCCACCGTGCAACTGCACCACGCCGAGCTGCCGCGGGTGGTCAACAACCTGCTGCAGATTTACCGCCTGCCGCCGCGCAGCCTGGAGCTGGAAGTCACCGAAACCGGCCTGATGGAAGACATCAGCACCGCCGCCCAGCATCTGCTGAGCCTGCGCCGCTCCGGCGCGCTGATCGCCATCGACGACTTCGGCACCGGCTACTCATCGCTGAGTTACCTGAAAAGTCTGCCGCTGGACAAGATCAAGATCGACAAGAGCTTCGTCCAGGATCTGCTGGATGACGACGACGATGCGACCATCGTTCGCGCCATCATCCAGCTGGGCAAGAGCCTGGGCATGCAGGTGATCGCCGAAGGCGTGGAAACCGCCGAGCAAGAGTCCTACATCATCTCCGAAGGCTGTCACGAAGGTCAGGGTTACCACTACAGCAAGCCGCTGCCGGCCCGGGAGCTGACGGCCTACCTCAAGCAAGCCCAACGCAGCAACGCGGCTATTTTATAAAGTCAAAAGATCGCAGCCTGCGGCAGCTCCTACAGGGATCGCATTCCCCTGTAGGAGCTGTCGAGTGAAACGAGGCTGCGATCTTTTGATCTGCGCCATCACACCGGCGTAAACAAGAAATATTTCCAGCCACAACCCTTTACACATAATGCGAAAGATTTGCATTATGTCGCAGCTTTGCGCACCCCCGCGCCCTGTCCATTCCATTACCGAAGCAGGATGTTCGCCATGATTCGTATGCCTCTGGCTACCGCCAGTCTGCTGGCCATCGCTATTTCCCTCGCCGGTTGCGGCGAAGGCAAAGACAAGGCTGCCGCCCCGGCCGCGCCGACGCCGGCCGCCAGCACCGCCGCTGCACCGGCCCCCGCCGCTGCCGGTAAAGTCGATGAAGCCGCCGCCAAGGCTGTGGTTGCGCACTACGCCGACATGGTCTTCGCCGTCTACAGCGATGCCGAATCCACTGCGAAAACCCTGCAAACCGCGGTCGACGCGTTCCTCGCCAAGCCGAACGCCGACACCCTGAAAGCCGCTCGGGCAGCCTGGGTCGCTGCGCGCGTGCCTTACCTGCAGAGCGAAGTGTTCCGCTTCGGCAACACCATCATCGACGACTGGGAAGGTCAGGTGAACGCCTGGCCGCTGGACGAAGGCCTGATCGACTACGTCGACAAGTCCTACGAACACGCACTGGGCAACCCGGGTGCCACCGCCAACATCATCGCCAACACTGAAGTGCAGGTCGGCGAAGACAAGGTCGACGTGAAGGACATCACCCCGGAAAAACTCGCCAGCCTCAACGAGCTGGGCGGCTCCGAGGCCAACGTCGCCACAGGCTACCATGCGATCGAATTCCTGCTCTGGGGCCAGGACCTGAACGGCACCGGCCCGGGCGCCGGCAACCGTCCGGCGTCGGACTACCTGGAAGGCGCAGGCGCCACCGGCGGTCACAACGATCGTCGCCGTGCCTACCTCAAAGCCGTGACCCAACTGCTGGTCAGCGACCTGGAAGAAATGGTCGGCAACTGGAAGCCGAACGTGGCGGACAACTACCGCGCCACCCTGGAAGCCGAGCCGGCTGAAAGCGGTCTGCGCAAAATGCTGTTCGGCATGGGCAGCCTGTCCCTGGGTGAACTGGCGGGCGAGCGCATGAAGGTTTCGCTGGAAGCCAACTCGCCGGAAGACGAACAGGATTGCTTCAGCGACAACACCCACAACTCGCACTTCTACGATGCCAAAGGCATTCGTAACGTGTACCTGGGCGAGTACACCCGGGTTGACGGGACCAAGATGACCGGCGCCAGCCTGTCGTCGCTGGTGGCCAAGGCTGACCCGGCTGCCGACACCGCGCTGAAAGCCGATCTGGCCGCTACCGAAGCCAAGATCCAGGTCATGGTCGATCACGCCAACAAGGGTGAGCACTACGACCAGTTGATCGCAGCCGGCAACACCGCCGGCAATCAGATCGTGCGTGACGCCATCGCCGCGCTGGTCAAGCAGACCGGTTCGATCGAAGCCGCTGCCGGCAAGCTGGGCATCAGCGACCTGAACCCGGACAACGCTGATCACGAGTTCTGATCACGCGCGTCTGCGTCAAAAAAGGCGACCTTCGGGTCGCCTTTTTCATGCCAGCCGTACACAAAACCCTGCTCCATGGTGTGTTGGATATCAGGTACACCACCAATCCCTGTGGGAGCGAGCCTGCTCGCGAAGGCGTCACCGGGTACAACATCGTCAGCGCGGCGGACACCGCTTTCGCGAGCAGGCTCGCTCCCACAGGGTTTGCATGAGCTTCAAGAGTTGCGCCACATCAAGCAAACGATAATTCCTCTTATTCAAACTCACTCGCCCTGTTAGACTTTGCGCCTTTGTTTTCGCCCGTCCGCAGGAAGTCTGATGCCCTCGCTGCTGCTTCGCTTGTCCGCACTGTTTCTGGCCCTGGGCCTGAGTGCCTGCGATGACGCCCCGCGCTTTACCAAGGCTGAGCCCGGTGAAGCGCGTTCGGGCGGGGCGACGACCGTGCGCAAGACCGATCAGAATGCGTTCTCGCTGCCTTCGGCCAATCTGCCGCCGTCGCGTCGGGTCGACTTCAGTGTCGGCAACAGTTTCTTCCGCAGTCCGTGGGTGATCGCCCCGTCGACCACCACCGCCCGCGATGGCCTCGGCCCGCTGTTCAACACCAACGCTTGCCAGAACTGCCACATCAAGGACGGCCGCGGACACCCGCCAGCGCCGGATGCGGCGAACGCGGTGTCGATGCTGGTGCGCCTGTCGATTCCCGATTCGCCGGCCTATGCCAACGTCATCGAGCAACTCGGCGTGGTGCCGGAGCCGGTCTACGGCGGCCAGTTCCAGGACATGGCCGTGCCCGGTGTCACGCCTGAAGGCAAGGTGCGCGTCGAGTACACCCCGGTACCGGTCCGTTTCAAGGACGGCACCGAAGTCGAGCTGCGCAAACCGGTGCTGCAATTCGCTCAGTTGGGCTACGGCCCGATGCACCCGGACACGCGTTTCTCGGCCCGGGTTGCGCCGCCGATGATCGGCCTCGGCTTGCTCGAAGCGATTCCCGAGGACGCGATACTCGCCAACGCCGCCGCGCAAGCCAAAGAGAACAACGGCATCAAGGGCCGAGCGAATCGGGTCTGGGATGACGCGCAGCAAAAGACCGTCATGGGTCGATTCGGCTGGAAAGCCGGGCAACCCAATCTCAATCAGCAGAATGTCCACGCGTTTTCCGGAGACATGGGCCTCACGACCAGCCTGCGCCCCTTCGATGACTGCACCGACGCGCAAACCGCGTGCAAGCAGGCGCCGAACGGCAATGCCCCGGACGGTGAGCCGGAAGTCAGCGACAACATCCTGCGTCTGGTGCTGTTCTACACCCGCAACCTGGCGGTGCCGGCGCGCCGTGGCGTCAACGACGAGCAAGTGCTGGCCGGCAAGAACCTGTTCTTCCAGGCCGGTTGCCAGTCCTGCCACACCCCGAAATACACCACCGCCGCCAACGCCGCCGAACCTGAACTGGCCAATCAAGTGATTCGCCCGTACAGCGATCTGCTGCTGCACGATATGGGCGACGGCCTGGCCGACCACCGCAGCGAATTCCAGGCCTCCGGCCGCGACTGGCGCACCCCGCCGTTGTGGGGGATCGGCCTGACGCAGGCAGTCAGCGGCCACACTCAGTTTTTGCATGACGGCCGCGCTCGCAACCTGCTCGAAGCCGTGCTCTGGCATGGCGGCGAAGCGCAGCAGGCGCAGCAACAGGTTTTGTCTTTCAACGCCGAACAGCGTGCCGCGCTGCTGGCGTTCTTGAACTCACTTTAAACACTTAAAAGAATCGGGAGCCCGACATGTTCCGTCCCAAGTTGTTGTTCACCAGCCTTGCCGCACTTGCTCTTGGCGCCTGCTCGCCGCAGGACCCGCAAGCAGTCACGTCGGCGGCCATCGCCAAATCGGTGATCCTGCCGACCTACACCCGTTGGGTCGAAGCCGACAAGCAACTGGCGGTCAGCGCCCTCGCCTACTGCCAAGGCAAGGAAACCCTGGAAACCGCCCGCGCCGACTTCCTGCACGCGCAGAAAGCCTGGGCCGAGCTGCAACCGTTGCTGATCGGGCCACTGGCCGAGGGCAACCGTTCGTGGCAGGTGCAATTCTGGCCGGACAAGAAGAACCTCGTTGGTCGTCAGGTCGAGCAACTGGTGGTCGCCCAGCCGCAGATCGACGCCGCCGCACTGGCCAAATCCAGCGTGGTGGTACAGGGCCTGTCGGCTTACGAATACATCCTGTTCGATGAAAAACCGGACGTCGCCAACGCCGAGCAAAAAGCCAAATACTGCCCGTTGCTGATCGCCATCGGCGAGCGCCAGAAGCAACTGGCCGAAGAGATTCTGCAGAGCTGGAACAACACCGACGGCATGCTCGCGCAGATGAGCAAATTCCCCAACCAGCGCTACGCCGACTCCCACGAAGCGATCGCCGATCTGCTGCGTGTGCAGGTCACCGCCCTCGATACCCTGAAGAAAAAACTCGGCACGCCAATGGGCCGTCAGAGCAAGGGTGTGCCGCAACCGTTCCAGGCCGATGCATGGCGTAGCCAGTCATCGCTGACCGCGCTGGAAGCCAGTCTGGCAGCGGCCAAAACCGTCTGGGAAGGCGTCGACAACAAGGGCCTGCGCGGTCTGTTGCCGGCCGAGCAGAAACCGTTGGCAGACAAAATCGACGCCGCTTACGCCGCGTCGCTGGAGCTGTTCGGCAGCACGCAACGCTCGCTGACCGAAATGCTTCAGGACGACGCCGGTCGTCAACAACTCAACGATCTCTACGACAGCCTCAACGTCGTCCATCGCCTGCACGAAGGCGAACTGGCCAAGGCGCTGGGCATCCAACTGGGCTTCAACGCCAACGACGGTGACTGATGAGGGCAAGTGCCATGCTGCGACGCCAGGCTCTGACTTTAGGTAGTTTGCTGCTGGGAGCAGTGACACTGGGCGGCTGGACGCTGTTCAAGCGCAAGGATCAGAGCCCGCTGTTGCTCTCGGCGCGCGATGACACCGACGGCAAGCATTACGCCGTCGGTTATCGGCTGGACGGTACTCGGGTGTTCGCCACCGAAGTCGGCCAGCGTTGTCACGACATCATCAACCACCCGACGCTGCCGATTGCGCTGTTCGTCGCCCGCCGCCCGGGCACCGAGAGCTACCTGATCGACCTGCGCGACGGGACCTTGCTGCAAACCGTGACTTCGCAGCCGAACCGGCACTTCTACGGCCACGCCGTGGTGCACAAGGACGGCGAATACCTGTACGCCACCGAGAACGACACCACTGATCCGGGACGTGGCCTGCTCGGGGTGTACAGGTTCGAAGGCGAGCGGCTGGTGCACAGCGGCGAGATTTCCACCCATGGCCTCGGCCCGCATCAGGTGTCGTGGATGCCCGATGGCGAAACTCTGGTGGTGGCCAACGGCGGGATCCGCACCGAGGCCGAAAGCCGCGTCGACATGAACCTCAACGCCATGGAACCGAGCCTGGTGCTGATGCAGCGCAACGGTACCCTGCTGAGCAAGGAAACCCTTGCGCAGCAGATGAACAGCGTGCGTCACCTGGGCATCGCCAGCGACGGCACCATCGTCGCCGGCCAGCAGTTCATGGGCGCCTCGCATGAGCGTTCCGAACTGTTGGCGATCAAGCGTCCGGGCCAGCCCTTCGTGGCGTTCCCGGTGCCGGAGCATCAGTTGCAGTCGATGGGGCATTACACCGCCAGCGTTGCGGTGCACAGTGAACTGCGGCTGGTGGCGTTGACCGCACCGCGCGGCAACCGCTTCTTCATCTGGGACCTGGACAGCGGCGAAGTGCGCCTCGACGCGCCGCTGCCCGATTGCGCCGGCGTCGGTGCGGTGCAGGACGGCTTCGTCGTGACCTCGGGTCAGGGCCGTTGCCGTTACTACGATTGCCGCCAGGATCAACTGCTCGCCAAACCGCTGGAACTGCCGGCGGGGCTCTGGGATAACCATCTGCACTTGATCGCATAATCCACCTGCTCTGAGTACGACTCATAACCTGTGGCGAGGGGATTTATCCCCGATCGGCTGCGCAGCAGTCGCAAAACCATCGCACACGGTTCAATTGACAGACCGCGGTGTCAGGTTTTGGGGCGGCTTCGCCACCCATCGGGGATGAATCCCCTCACCACAGGTTCAGTGTTCAGACTTCTTCACTCCGTCCTCCCCTGTAATAACTGGCAGTTGGAATCCCCACCTGACTCGGGGTAATGTGCCCGCCTGTCTCACCTGATTTATCCAAGGAACTGGAAAAATGCTGCGTCGCCGCATGCTGATCATGTTGGGTGTTGTCTTGCTGGTCGTCCTGGTATTGGGCGGGTACAAAGCCTTTTCGATCTACACCATGATCCAGGGCTTTGCCAAACCGAAACCGCCGATCAGCGTCGCCGTGGCCCGCGCTACCGAACAGCCGTGGCAGATGCGTTTGCCCACCGTCGGCTCGCTCAAGGCCTTGCAAGGCGTCGAGCTGAGTCTGGAAGTCGCCGGCACCGTCACTGAACTCAAATTCGAATCCGGACAAAAGGTCAAGGCCGGGCAACCACTGCTGCAGCTCGACAGTGCCGTCGAAGCCGCCCTGCTGGAAACCGCCAAGGCTGACTTGGGCCTGGCGCAACTGGATTTCGGCCGTGGCAGCCAGTTGATCGACAGCCGGGCCATCTCCAAAGGTGAATACGACCGGCTCTCGGCGGTGCTGCAAAAGGAGCGGGCCACGGTCAATCAGCTCAATGCAGCACTGGCGAAAAAGCGCATCGTCGCGCCGTTCAGCGGCACCATCGGGATTCGTCAGGTCGACATCGGCGACTACCTCGCCAGCGGCACTAAAATCGCTACCCTGCAGGATTTGAGCAGCCTCTACGCCGACTTCTATGTGCCGGAGCAATCGGTGCCAAAACTGGCCATCGGCCAACCGGTGCAGATCGCAGTTGCGGCCTATCCCGGACAGACCTTCCCCGGCGCCATCAGCGCGATCAACCCGATTGTCGAGAGCACCACGCGCAATATTCTGGTGCGCGCGACCCTGGCCAACCCCGACGGCAAATTGCTGCCGGGCATGTTTGCCAGCCTCGACGTGCTGCTGCCCGATCCACAGCAACACATCGTGGTGCCGGAAAGCGCGATCACCTACACCCTCTACGGCAACTCGCTGTACGTGGTCGGGCAACAGAAGGCCGAGGATGGCAGTGTGGTCAAGGACGACCAGGGCCAGCCGGTGCTGATCGCCGAACGCCGTTTCATCGAGACCGGTGAACGCCGCGATGGCCTGGTGATGATCAACAAGGGCGTGCAGAGCGGCGAACAAGTGGTGACCGCCGGCCAGATCAAACTGGACAACGGCGCACACATTGCCATCAGCGACGACAAGACCCTCGGCGAGCAGAACAGTCCGCCCCGCGCCGACTGATCAAGGAATTCCCATGGCTTTTACCGATCCGTTCATCCGCCGCCCGGTGCTCGCCACCGTGGTCAGCCTGCTGATTGTGCTGCTGGGTTTCCAGGCCTGGAGCAAACTGCCGCTGCGCCAATACCCGCAAATGGAAAACGCCCTGATCACGGTGACCACCGCCTACCCCGGGGCCAACGCCGAGACCATTCAGGGCTACATCACCCAACCGATGCAGCAAAGCCTGGCCAGCGCCGAAGGCATCGACTACATGACCTCGGTCAGTCGCCAGAACTTCTCGGTGATCTCGATCTACGCACGCATCGGTTCCAACACCGACCGTTTGTTCACCGAACTGCTGGCCAAGGCCAACGAGGTGAAGAACAAACTGCCGCAGGACGCCGAAGACCCGGTACTGAGCAAGGAATCGGCCGACGCCTCGGCGCTGATGTACATCAGTTTCTTCAGCAAGGACTTGAGTAACCCGCAGATCACCGACTACCTGTCGCGGGTGATCCAGCCGAAACTGGCGACCCTGCCGGGCATGGCTGAAGCGGAGATTCTCGGCAATCAGGTGTTCGCCATGCGCCTGTGGCTCGACCCGGTGAAGCTCGCCGGTTTCGGCCTCAGCGCCAGCGATGTGACCAACGCCGTGCGCCAGTACAACTTCCTCTCCGCCGCCGGCGAGGTGAAGGGCGAATACGTGGTCACCAGCATCAACGCCAACACCGAACTGAAATCCGCCGAAGCCTTCGCGGCGATTCCGCTCAAGGTCAGTGGCGACAGCCGCGTGCTGCTCAGCGATGTCGCGCGGGTCGAGATGGGCGCGGAAAACTACGATTCGATCAGCTCGTTCGGCGGCACGCCGTCGGTGTACATCGGCATCAAGGCCACACCCGGCGCCAACCCGCTGGACGTGATCAAGGAAGTGCGCAAGCTGATGCCGGAGCTGGAAGCGCAGCTGCCGCCCAACCTCAAGAGCGAGATCGCCTACGACGCCACCCTGTTCATCCAGGCCTCGATCGATGAAGTGGTGAAAACCCTGTTCGAAGCGGTGCTGATCGTGATCGTGGTGGTGTTCCTGTTCCTTGGCGCGCTGCGCTCGGTGGTGATCCCGGTGGTGACCATCCCGCTGTCGATGATCGGCGTGATGTTCTTCATGCAGATGATGGGCTATTCGATCAACCTGCTGACCCTGCTGGCAATGGTGCTGGCCATCGGTCTGGTGGTGGACGACGCGATTGTCGTGGTGGAGAACATCCACCGGCATATCGAGGAAGGCAAGACGCCGCTGGAGGCCGCACTGGAAGGCGCACGGGAAATCGCCATGCCGGTGGTGTCGATGACCATCACCCTGGCGGCGGTGTATGCGCCAATCGGCTTCCTCACCGGACTGACCGGGGCCTTGTTCAAGGAGTTCGCCCTGACCCTGGCCGGTGCCGTGGTGATTTCCGGGATTGTCGCCCTGACCCTGTCGCCGATGATGTGCGCCCTGCTGTTGCGCCACGAAGAAAACCCCAGTGGCCTGGCGCACCGCCTCGACCGTATTTTCGACAGCCTCAAACGCCGCTACCAGAGCATGCTCCACGGCACCTTGAACACACGGCCGGTGGTGCTGGTGTTCGCAGTGATCGTGCTGTGCCTGATCCCGGTGTTTCTCAAGTTCACCAAGTCGGAACTGGCACCGGATGAGGATCAGGGCATCATCTTCATGATGGCCACGGCCCCCCAGCCGACCAACCTCGACTACCTGAGCACTTACACCGACGAGTTCATCAAGATCTTCAAGGAGTTTCCGGAGTACTACTCCTCGTTCCAGATCAACGGCTACAACGGTGTGCAAGCGGGCATCGGCGGCTTCCTGCTCAAGCCATGGAACGAGCGCAGCCGCACCCAGATGCAGATCCTGCCCGAGGTGCAAGGCAAACTGGCGAGCATCCCCGGCCTGCAGATTTTCGGTTTCAACCTGCCCTCCCTGCCCGGCACCGGCGAAGGCCTGCCGTTCGAGTTTGTGGTCAACACGGCCAACGACTACGAGTTGCTGTTGCAAGTCGCTGACCGGATCAAGAAACGCGCCATGGAGTCCGGCAAGTTCGCCTTCGTCGACCTCGATCTGGCGTTCGACAAGCCGGAAGTGGTGGTCGACATCGACCGCGCCAAAGCCGCGCAGATGGGCGTGTCGATGCAGGACCTCGGTGGAACACTGGCGACGCTGCTGGGCGAGGCGGAAATCAACCGTTTCACCATCGAAGGCCGCAGTTACAAGGTGATTGCCCAGGTCGAACGACCGTACCGCGAAAACCCTGGCTGGCTGAACAATTACTACGTGAAAAACACTCAGGGCGAGCTGCTGCCGCTGTCGACCCTGATCAAGGTCAGCGACCGGGCACGACCGCGCCAGCTCAACCAGTTCCAGCAACTCAACGCGGCGAAGATCTCCGGGTTCCCGCTGGTCAGCATGGGCGAAGCCATCGACACCGTGCTGCAGATCGCCCGGGAAGAAGCGCCGGCGGGTTTCGCTTTCGACTATGGTGGCGCCTCGCGCCAGTACGTGCAGGAAGGCAGCGCCCTGTGGGTCACCTTCGCCCTCGCGTTGGCGATTATTTTCCTGGTGCTGGCGGCGCAGTTCGAAAGCTTCCGCGACCCGTTGGTGATTCTGGTGACGGTGCCGCTGTCGATCTGTGGTGCATTGATTCCGCTGTTCCTTGGCTGGTCGAGCATGAACATCTACACCCAAGTCGGTCTGGTGACATTGATCGGGTTGATCAGCAAGCACGGGATTCTGATCGTCGAATTCGCCAACCAGTTACGCAAGGACAAAGGCCTGACCCCGCGCGAAGCGGTCGAGGAAGCGGCGGCAATCCGCTTGCGCCCGGTGTTGATGACCACGGCGGCGATGGTGTTCGGCATGGTGCCGTTGATTCTGGCGACCGGTGCCGGTGCGGTGAGCCGGTTTGATATCGGCATGGTGATTGCCACGGGGATGTCGATCGGCACCTTGTTTACCCTGTTTGTGCTGCCGTGCATCTACACCCTGTTGGCCAAACCTGATCCAAAGCCATGACCTGGCCCCTGTAGGAGCTGCCGCAGGCTGCGATCTTTTGATCTTGATCTTGGCTTTTAAAAACAAAATCAAAAGATCGCAGCCTTCGGCAGCTCCTACACAGGGGATTTTCATTCATGAATAAAAAAGGCCTCGCATCTGCGAGGCCTTTCATTTTGGCTTCAATCGGTTCAACTCTGTGGCCTCATCCCTTGAGAAAGTCCGAACATGAACAACAACAGATCATGGTCGGGTTTAGTCGCCACGGTGGCTTTCGCCACCCGTGGTACTGCGCAGTGAGCATCACCGGTAGTGGCACCGATCACCTGCATGCGGGGCTGCTCCCAGGCCGCCACCGCCAATGAAGCAACTGCCAAGGCTCCAACCAAAAACAAACCTCGTGCAATTTCGAGTTTCATCGCTATAAACCTTTGATAGCGCTGCCAAACGCCGTCTCATAAAAGTAGACGAGTTTTTTCCAGTCCGTGTCGCTGAACGACGAATGGCGACGCAATTGCTTCATGTCATGGGAGGCCGCGCGATAAGCGGTCAGACGCTGGCGGCATTTTTCCAGATCGATCAATGCCACTTCGACCTGTGCCGCGTCGCCCTCACCGGTCACCCGTACAAATACGTGTTTGATGTAGATACAGCTGTGCTGCCAGCGGCCCTTGTGCATGCGCGCCAGGTTTTCTGCAAGGTCCTTGAGCACGCGCTCGTAGACGGCTTCGCCGTATTGCGCACGACCACCGGCGGCTTCCCACTTTTCAAGTTCGTCGAAGCCGTCCAGTGACTTGGTCACCAACAGCGCACGCCACTTGTATTGCGGATCGGGCTGCGCGCCGCAGAAGACGATTTGCGGTACGCGGACGCCGAGACGGCTGACGCCGGTCAGCGCGTCCAGCTCGCGCAAGACCGTCGGACGGCCGAAAGGATGCAACCAGCTGCGATAGATATGTCCGGTCTGGCGCTTGGCATACAGTAACTGGCCGTCACGGCCCACGACCCGTTGCACACCACTTTCCCCGCCACGGCGTACGTTGGGCTCTTCCACCCATTCACCGCGCTGGTTCCAGTAGTAATCGAAGCGATCCTGGGGAGCGACTTCCGTTTCTGCTGCTATTTGCACCACCATCCTGTTACCTCTTGCGTAATACGTAAACCCGCCACATGGCATAGAGCGGGATAAAATCGAGTTGTTCCTGAATGCGAAAACCTGCTTCTTCGAATTCTTTTTCAACTGTCACAGCCGGTAACACAAACCGGTTCTGGTAACCTTCCTGCCCGCGACGCCGCTCGGCGCGCTTGCGTTTCCAGGCCTTGAAATTACCGTCCACCCACAACGAAATGATGACGCTATCACGGGTGACGCGCTCGAACTCGCGCAGAATCGCCCGCCGGTGCTCGGCTTCACCGATGTGATGCAGCAACCGCATGCAGAAAATGCTGTCGACGGCGTTATCGGGCAAAGCAATGTCGAACGCTGACGTGTGCAAAGGTTGTACCCGTTTCACGACGTCAGCCGGTTGCGATTGCATCGCGGTCTTGATCATCGACTCGGAATTGTCCGCACCAATGATCACCCGGTTGGGCTTTTCCGCCAGCAACGGCCAGAAACGCCCTGCACCGCACGGCAGATCCAGAACCAGCCCCGGCTCGCCGGCCAGCGTCAACGCCTTGCGGGCCAACTGCTCGTCCCGCCAGTGAGACAACCGACGACCTAGACCGTCCTGATGCTTGCGCAAATATTTTTGTGCATGCTGGTCATCATACTTTTCGGAAAAATCGAGCTTGATCGGTCTGCTCATCATGGGGGCTCCTGATTGACTGATACCCTTACCATAGGTAGTGGCATGTCAGCGTCAGGTCGTCCCTATGTGAAAATTACGTCAGGTAAACCGGCAAATTATTACAGGGTTTTACACGCGAAAAGCAATAGCGCGGGGCCATCAACGGTCTTCAGCGCTTGCCCAGCGTGACCTCGAAGCGGCAACCATTAGGCTCCATGGTGCTCAACGTCACCTCCCAGCCCTGGTTTTCACAGATTCGCTGCACCAGTGACAAGCCCAGCCCCAAGCCTTCACCGCGCTTTTCATTGCCACGCACGAAGGGCTGGAACATGGCTTCGCGTTTTTCCTCGGGAATGCCCACACCCGAGTCTTCGACGACGAAACCGTTGTCGTTGAGTGTCAGGCGAATGAATCCATGTTCGGTGTAGTGACAGGCATTGCGCAGCAGATTGCCCATGACTGCGCTGAGCAGGGTGGCATTGAAGCACGTGTCCGGCGGGTTGCCCGACTCGTACATCAGTCGCAGCCCTTTCGACTCGATCGGTTCACGCCAGATACCCAGCAGACCGTCGGCCACCTGGGCAAGGGTCTGTTGCGGCGCAGAACCGGCGTCCTCCCGCTGAGCGCGGGCGAGCATCAGGAAGGTCTGCACCAGTTCGCGCATTTCCTCGCTGGCTCGGGCAATTCGCTCGACCTGAGCCCGACCGCGCTGATCCAGCCCCGGGTTTTCCAGAAGCAGCTCGCAGGAACTGGCCAACACCATCAGCGGCGTACGCAGTTCGTGGCTGACATCGCTGGTGAACAGCCGCTCGCGGGTCAGTGCCTGCCGTAGACGCCCGAGCGTGGCATCGAACGCCACCGCGAGTTCGCCGACTTCGTCAGCCGCATAATCCGGTGCCAAGGGTGGCGCCAGCCCCAACAGTTGATCGCGGTGGCGCACTTGCCGCGCCAGGCGCACCACTGGCGCCATGACCTTGCGCGCCAGCACCCAGCCGAGAAACACCGCCAGCGCCAGACTGAGCACAAAACCCACCAGCACCACGGCAAACAGCACGCGTTCACGCTCTTCGAAATCGCTTTGATCCTGCAGCAGGACATAACGACGGCCGTCGACGATCTCGACCATCGCGTGATAAGACAACTGCTCGCGGAACACTTCGTGGAAGCCCGCATCAAGGTGACGCAGATCCTTGGGCAGCTCGAAATCGCCTGGCCCGCCGCTGAAATAGAACAACTGATCCGGTTCCGGGCGATGGCTCCAGTCCGAGACGTTGTCCATCAGCAACAGACGTTGCAGGTCGCCGCCCAGCCCCGCCGAAATCAGTTTTTCCTCCACCAGGTGCACGGTCGCCACAATGCCCATGGCGAAGGCCCCGGCCACCAGCGCACTCATCAGCGCAAAGGCGATGATGATCCGCTGGGAAAGGCTTTGCTTAAACTCCATCACGCCCCTCGGCCAGGCGGTAGCCCACGCCGTGCACGGTTTGCAGCAACGGCTTGGCGAAAGGCTTGTCGATCACCTGACGCAATTGATGGACATGGCTGCGCAGGCTGTCGCTGTCCGGGCAGTCATCGCCCCACAGCGCTTCTTCGAGAATTTCCCGCCGCAGGACGTGAGGGCTCTTCTGCATCAACACCGCCAGCAGTTTGAGGCCGACCGGGTTGAGCTTGAGCAGCTTGCCCTCGCGGGTCACTTCCAGGGTGTCGAGGTCGTAGCTCAGGTCACCGACCTGCAACGCACGGCGTCCGCCACCCTGGGTCCGGCGCATGACGGCCTCGACGCGCGCCGCCAGTTCGGACAGGGCAAACGGCTTGACCAGGTAATCGTCGGCCCCGGACTTGAAGCCCTCCAGACGATCATCCAGTTGATCGCGGGCGGTGAGCATGATCACCGGCGTGTCGCGCCGCGCGTCTTCACGCAGACGCTTGCACAGGGTGTAGCCGTCGATTCCCGGCAGCATGATGTCGAGCACGATCAGGTCGTAATGCTCGGTGGCCGCCAGATGCAAGCCTGACAAACCGTCCTGGGCACAATCGACGGTATAGCCTTTGAGCCCCAGGTAATCGGCCAGATTGGCCAGGATGTCGCGGTTGTCTTCGACCAATAGAATTCGCATTGGCATTTCCTCCGTACACGGTGACGGCCGTCTTGGCCCGCGCAGCTTAAGGCCTACGCCGGTTCAGGGCTAGGGCCGGCACGCGCGCAAGTCCATTTGCCCAGGCAAATTAATTCATTAACAAGGTTTTCACTATCGATTCACAACCTGATCACAGTGGCATCGCGACACTCGCGCGCCATTGCTATGAGGAAAACGAGACGATGGACTCTTTCAAGACAGCGCCCGTGCGCCTTCTGCTGCTGATCACCGGTGCCTGGCTGGTGATTTTTCTCCTGACGCGCACGGTTCTGTTGCTGACTCACCTGGATGAGGCCGGTGGCTTCGCCCTTTCCGCGTTCGGCATCGGCGCGCTGTATGACCTGGGGTTTCTTGCCTACGCGGCAGTGCCAATGGGCCTGTACCTGTTGCTCTGCCCGCCGGGCCTGTGGCGCCGTCGCGGACATCGCGGATTCCTGCGCGCCCTGCTGACGATCAGCCTGTTCGCCATGTTGTTCGTGGCGGTGGCCGAATGGCTGTTCTGGGACGAGTTCGGCGTGCGCTTCAACTTCATCGCTGTCGATTACCTGGTGTACTCCGACGAAGTGCTGAACAACGTCCTCGAATCCTACCCGATCGGCAAACTGCTGAGCCTCCTCGCCGTATTGGCCGTGGTCATCAGTTTCGCTTTGCGCAAGCCGTTCAATGCCGCCATGAATGCCCCGCTGCCAGCGCTGCGCGGACGCCTGCTCAGTGCACTGGGCCTGCTGATCGTCGCGGGTCTGAGCCTGCAACTGCTCAGTCAGGACGCCCCACGTGCCCAAGGCGGCAACGCCTACCAGAACGAACTGGCCAGCAACGGTCCGTATCAGTTCTTCGCCGCGTTCCGTAACAATGAACTGGACTACACCCAGTTCTACAAAAGCCTGCCGGCGGAAAAAGTCGCCAGCCAGATCCGTTCCGAGCTGAGTGAGAGCGACGCGCGCTTCATTGGCAAAGATCCACAGGACATTCGCCGGGTGATCGACAACCCGGGCACCCCGCGCAAGCCGAACATCGTGCTGGTGACCATCGAAAGCCTGAGCGCCAAGTACCTGGGCAGCAACGGCGACGGTCGCAACCTGACGCCGAACCTCGACGCCCTGCGCAAGCAGAGTCTGTACTTCAATAACTTCTACGCCACCGGCACCCGTACCGACCGCGGTCTGGAAGCCATCACCCTGGCCATCCCGCCAACGCCGGGCCGCTCGATCGTCAAGCGCATCGGTCGTGAGAGCGGTTTCGCCAGCCTTGGCCAACAGCTCAGCGCCGTAGGTTACGACAGCGTGTTCGTCTACGGCGGACGCGGTTACTTCGACAACATGAACGCGTTCTTCAGCGGCAACGGCTATCGCGTCGTCGATCAGAGCAGCGTCGATGAAGCCGAAATCCACTTCAAAAACGCCTGGGGTATGGCTGACGAGGACCTGTATCGCCAGACCCTGAAGCTGGCGGACGCCGACTACGCCAGGCAACAACCGTTTCTGCTGCAACTGATGACCACCTCCAACCACCGTCCTTATACCTACCCGGACAACCGCATCGACATCAAGTCCGGTAACGGCCGCGATGGCGCGGTGAAGTACACCGACTATGCGATTGGCCAGTTCCTCGAGCAGGCGCGGCAGAAACCGTGGTTCGACAATACGATCTTCATTTTCGTCGCTGACCACACTGCAGGCAGTGCCGGTAAAGAAGACTTGCCGATCACCAACTATCAGATCCCGCTGTTCATCTATGCGCCGAAAATGATCGAGGCTCGCGAAAGCGCGCAACTGGCCAGCCAGATCGATCTGGCCCCAACGCTGCTGGGCTTGCTCAACCTGGATTACACCTCGACGTTCTTCGGCCGCAACCTGTTGCAGGACAACCCGCTGCCACCGCGCGTGGTGGTAGGCAACTATCAACATCTGGGCCTGTTCGATGGCAAGGATCTGGCGATCCTCAGTCCGCGCCAGGGCTTGCGCCGGCATGACGATGCGTTGACCGAAAGCCGCGAGTCGCGGGTCAGCAGCGACGATCCGCTGATTACACGCACGATCACCTATTACCAGACCGCCAGTTATGGCTTCAAACAGCAGTTGCTGAGCTGGAAGCCTGTGAAGGACAGCACTGTCCAAGTCAGCGAACAGTAACCGTCAATAGAAACGCCCCGGGCTGATGCACCGGGGCTTTTTTTGCGCAACCGGTTATCACAGGAAATGCAGATCCCAATGTGGGAGCGAGCCTGCTCGCGAATGCGCTGTATCAGTCACAGATGTAGTGACGGTGTGATTGCTTTCGCGAGCAGGCTCGCTCCCACAGGGGACGGTGTGAAGCTTGAAATCCCGGCAATAAAAAACCCCGCCTGCTCATCGCAGGCGGGGTTTTTCGTTACAGGGGTAAGGCTGGCTTACATCATGCCGCCCATGCCACCCATGCCGCCCATGTCTGGCATACCGCCGCCAGCCGAGCCTTCTTTCTTCGGTGCATCAGCAACAGCTGCTTCGGTGGTCAGGATCAGACCGCCGATCGAGGCTGCAGCTTGCAGAGCGGAACGGGTGACCTTGGTTGGGTCCAGAATGCCCATTTCGATCATGTCGCCGTATTCGCCGGAAGCAGCGTTGTAACCGAAGTTACCTTTGCCGTTCTTCACTTCGTTGACCACTACGCTTGGCTCGTCACCGGAGTTGGCAGCGATCTGACGCAGCGGCGCTTCAACAGCGCGACGCAGCACAGCGATACCGACGTTCTGGTCAGCGTTGTCGCCGGTCAGTTCGGTCAGGGCTTCCAGAGCACGGATCAGCGCAACGCCACCGCCAGGTACCACGCCTTCTTCAACGGCTGCACGGGTTGCGTGCAGGGCGTCTTCAACGCGGGCCTTCTTCTCTTTCATTTCAACTTCGGAACCAGCGCCAACCTTGATCACTGCAACGCCGCCGGACAGTTTGGCCAGACGCTCTTGCAGTTTTTCACGGTCGTAGTCCGAGGAAGTTTCGGCAACCTGAGCACGGATCTGAGCGATACGCGCCTGGATGTCGGCTTCAACGCCAGCACCGTCAACGATGATGGTGTTTTCCTTGGACAGGGTCACACGCTTGGCGTTACCCAGGTGCTCCAGGGTGGTGCTTTCCAGGCTCAGGCCGATCTCTTCGGAGATTACGGTACCGCCGGTCAGAACGGCGATGTCCTGCAGCATGGCCTTGCGACGGTCGCCGAAGCCTGGAGCCTTGACGGCTGCAACCTTGACGATGCCACGCATGTTGTTCACAACCAGAGTCGCCAGGGCTTCGCCTTCAACGTCTTCGGCAACGATCAGCAGTGGACGGCCGGCTTTGGCAACGGCTTCCAGCACTGGCAGCATTTCGCGGATGTTCGAGATCTTCTTGTCGACCAGCAGGATCAGCGGGCCGTCGAGCTCGGCCACCATGGTGTCCGGCTTGTTGACGAAGTACGGGGACAGGTAGCCGCGGTCGAACTGCATGCCTTCTACAACCGACAGTTCGTTTTCCAGGCCCGAGCCTTCTTCAACGGTGATCACGCCTTCTTTACCGACTTTTTCCATGGCTTCGGCAATGATGTCGCCGATGGAGTTGTCGGAGTTGGCGGAGATGGTGCCGACCTGAGCGATCGCCTTGGTGTCAGCGCATGGCTTGGACAGGGCTTTCAGCTCTTTGACGATGGCGATGGTCGCTTTGTCGATACCGCGTTTCAGGTCCATCGGGTTCATGCCGGCAGCGACGGCTTTCAGGCCTTCGTTGACGATCGACTGAGCCAGAACGGTCGCAGTGGTAGTACCGTCACCAGCGTCATCGTTGGCACGGGAGGCAACGTCTTTGACCAGCTGCGCGCCCATGTTTTCGAAACGATCTTCGAGTTCGATTTCCTTGGCGACGGATACGCCGTCCTTGGTGATGGTCGGAGCGCCGAAGCTCTTCTCGAGGATCACGTTACGGCCTTTCGGGCCCAGGGTCGCTTTTACCGCGTCAGCCAGAACGTTGACGCCTTTGAGCATCTTGGAGCGGGCGGCATCGCCGAACTTAACTTCTTTAGCAGCCATGATCGATATTCCTTAAATACTTTGTAGTAACGGGAAAATGAGCGGGGAAATCAGCCTTCCAGTACAGCGAGAATCTCGTTCTCAGCCATTACCAGCAGGTCTTCGCCGTCGACTTTCACAGTGTTGCTGCCGGAGTAAGGACCGAACACAACCTTGTCGCCGACTTTAACGGCCAGCGCACGCACTTCACCGTTTTCCAGAGTCTTGCCTGGGCCTGCAGCGACGATCACACCGTGGTTGGCTTTTTCAGCAGCCGAACCTGGCAGGACGATACCGCCAGCGGTTTTCTTTTCTTCTTCGCTGCGACGGATGACGACGCGGTCATGCAGAGGACGAAGCTTCATTGTCGATCTCTCCTAATTGTGGTTTTCATCGGCCGGTGTAGTCCCGGCGGGTTTAACAAATCCGGCCTGCGCCGGTTGCGGTTCGTCGAGCGAACCGCGGAAGTCTGTCCGGCTTGAATGCCGGAAACCTTTCGGTGACCGATACATAAGGGCGCATAAGCTTATTACAAGGGCGGGGACAGAAAATTTTTCATCATGTGCCCCTTGAATGCCGCGCATAAAGAAACGGCACCCGAAGGTGCCGTGTCGATGCAGGGGTTACTGGCTGTCGCGATGTTCGAACTCGCCTTCGATCACATCACCCTCGCGACCCAGAGGCTGACGCGGTGCAGGACCACCACGGGGTTGCAGGTCATCGGCGAAAGCACGCTGACGGATCGCCTGTTCTTCGGCGCGCTGGCGCATCTTGTTCGCCAGCAGGCGACGAGTGAACGGCAACAACATCACCAGACCGACCACGTCACTGACGAAACCCGGCAGGATCAGCAGGCCACCGGCCAGTGCCAGCATCAGGCCTTCAAGCATGGTCTGCGCGGGCAGTTCACCGCGATTCAGGCTTTCACGGGCACGCAGTGCCGTGGCCAGACCGGCGACGCGCAGCACGAACACGCCGAACATCGAGCCGAGAATGATCAGCAGCAGGGCCGGGAAAAACCCGATCGCCCCTGCCACTTTGACGAATACGAACAGCTCCAGCACCGGAAACAGCAGAAAGAGCAACAAAAAAGGGCGCATCAAAGATTCCTCAACGCAAGAAATGCCTTGCAGTAAGCCTTAGATGACGTCGCCCTTTCGTGAATTCAAGCGTCGGCCACTGCATTTTTTGGCCAGACCTCGGCGTGAGCCAGAGAAACCAAGGCCTCGCGCACTTGTATCGGCGTATGACAAGGCGCTGGAAACGGCAGCCAATACAGTGCCTGACCGATGCGCAGGTGCATGCCTTCGCTGTCGATCCCGGCCAGTTGCGCCGGCACGGTTTGCGGCAATCCGCTGAGTTCCACGTAATGCGCGATGGCTTGGGCGTGATCGCTGTTCATATGCTCGACCATGCTGATTTCCGCCTTGCCGGCAAACGGGTTGGCCAGGGTCAACTGATCGACCCAGTGAATCGCGCCGAAACCGCCGATGTAGCGGTGACGTACCGGGTTGAGCACCCAGAAATCAAAATCGTGAGCCTTGTGGTAATTCTGCGAATCGGGGAAATACCGGTAGTAACGCTCGGCGGCGGCTTCGATAGCCGCCGGCTCTTCGAGCTTTTGCGCCTCGGCCAGATAGGTCAGGCGACCAACGGCCTGCACGTCGTCGGCCTCGCGTTCCCCCACCAGCAGCGAACACTTCGGGTCTTTCTGCAGGTTGTGAGTGTGCTGGGCGATGCGGCTGATCAGGATCAGCGGCCGGCCTTGCTCGTCCAGACAATACGGCACCACTGAGCCGAACGGGAAACCGGGCATCGATTTGGAGTGGGTCGACAATACGCCACGGTATTCCTTGAGAAGCAATTCTCGGGCATTCTTGGCCGCTTCAACGCTCAATTTATGACTCCTTAAATAGAATCCGTCGAAAAAACGGACAGGCGCCGGGGGATAAGTCCCTGTAACGCCATCGGGCAATGCTCATGTGCAATCTGGCCATACCGGTACAGATCGAGCGTCGCCAATAACAAAAACCACTCAGACCGGCTATCGGGGCATGCGCATGCAACTCAACGACAAAGTAATCATTATCACCGGCGGTTGCCAGGGTTTGGGCCGCTCCATGGCCGAGTATTTCGCCGGCAAAGGCGCCAGGCTCGCACTGGTCGACCTCAATCAGGAAAAACTCGATGACGCGGTGGCAGCCTGCAAAGCCAAGGGTGTCGAGGCGCGCAGCTATCTGTGCAACGTGGCCAATGAAGAACAGGTTGAGCACATGGTCGCGCAGGTTGCCGAAGACTTCGGCGCGATCCACGGCCTGATCAACAACGCCGGGATCCTGCGCGATGGCCTGCTGCTCAAGGTCAAAGATGGCGAAATGAGCAAAATGAGCCTGGCCCAGTGGCAGGCGGTGATCGACGTCAACTTGACCGGCGTGTTCCTGTGCACCCGTGAAGTGGCGGCGAAAATGGTCGAGCTGAAGACCAGCGGCGCGATCATCAACATCTCATCGATCTCCCGCGCCGGTAACGTCGGCCAGACCAACTATTCCGCCGCCAAGGCTGGCGTGGCCGCAGCCACTGTGACCTGGGCCAAGGAACTGGCGCGTTACGGCATTCGTGTGGCGGGCATTGCGCCGGGCTTCATCGAAACCGAGATGACCCTGGGTATGAAGCCGGAAGCGCTGGAGAAGA
The DNA here is from genome assembly GCF_949768395.1 of Pseudomonas sp. IT-P260. NCBI lineage: Bacteria > Pseudomonadati > Pseudomonadota > Gammaproteobacteria > Pseudomonadales > Pseudomonadaceae > Pseudomonas > Pseudomonas sp. IT-P260. The sequence continues at coordinate 237,036 of NZ_CATKPO010000039.1, read as the reverse complement.
TGACCTCGGGGATTCCGCTCAAGCGCATGGGCAAGCCGGAAGAGATTGCCCATTCGGCAGCGTACATCTTCGAGAACGACTACTACACCGGGCGGATTCTGGAGATGGATGGCGGGTTGCGCATCTAACAGCCAATACAGAAACCAATGTGGGAGCGAGCCTGCTCGCGAAAGCGGTGGATCAGACAACTCATCGGTTGAATGACACGCCGAATTCGCGAGCAGGCTCGCTCCCACATTAGATTGTGTTTCTGCTTATCAATCGTCACTGATGCTGATATTCGGCATCGCCGGCGTCGCCGCTTCCTGCAACACAATGCGCGCGCCGACGTGGCGGGCCAGTTCCTGATAGACCATGGCGATCTGGCTGTCCGGTTCGGCGATCACCGTTGGCTTGCCGCCATCGGCCTGCTCGCGGATCAGCATCGACAGCGGCAGCGAAGCCAGCAGTTCAACGCCATATTGGGTCGCCAGCTTCTCGCCACCGCCCTCACCGAACAGATGCTCGGCATGTCCGCAGTTCGAGCAGATATGCACCGCCATGTTTTCCACCACGCCCAGCACCGGGATATTGACCTTGCGGAACATTTCCACGCCTTTGCGTGCGTCCAGCAGCGCCAGATCCTGCGGGGTGGTGACGATCACGGCGCCAGCCACCGGGACTTTCTGCGCCAGGGTCAGTTGGATGTCGCCAGTGCCTGGCGGCATGTCGATGACCAGATAATCCAGATCGCCCCACGCGGTTTGCGTAACCAGTTGCAGCAGCGCGCCGGAGACCATCGGCCCGCGCCAGACCATCGGCGTGTTGTCGTCGGTCAGGAACGCCATCGACATGACTTCGACACCGTGGGCCTTGAGCGGCACAAACCACTTCTGATCCTTGACCTCGGGACGGGTGCGCTCGGGGATGCCGAACATGATGCCCTGGCTCGGGCCATAAATGTCAGCGTCGAGAATCCCCACTTTGGCGCCTTCGCGGGCCAGTGCCAGCGCGAGGTTGGCCGCGGTGGTCGACTTGCCTACGCCACCCTTGCCGGAAGCCACAGCGACCACATTCTTGACGTTGGCCAGCCCCGGAATCTGCGCCTGAGCCTTGTGCGCGGCGATCACGCTGTTGACCTCGACCCTGGCGATCGTCACCCCATCGAGGTTTTCGATGGCCAGTTGCAGCAACTGCGCCCAGCCGCTCTTGAACAGGCCGGCGGCGTAGCCGATTTCCAGCTGAACCTTGACGCGGTCGCCATCGATCTCGATGTGCTTCACACAACCGGCGCTGACCGGGTCCTGGTTCAGGTAGGGGTCGGTGTATTGGCTGAGGACGGCTTCCACCGCTGCGCGAGTGACGGCACTCATGGGCAACTCCGATAACAAGACTGGGAAAAATGATGAGTATCGTACCTGAAAAGATCGCAGCCTTCGGCAGCTCCTACAGGAGATCGGCGTACAACTGTAGGAGCTGCCGCAGGCTGCGATCTTTTCTGTCTGCTCATCCAATGAAACAGGTGCACAGGGTGAAAAATATGCGCCAGCGCTTTATAGTGGCCGACCTCCGTTTCATCAAGTAGCGAAGCCCCACATGTCCGAACCACGCAAGATACTCGTCACCAGCGCCCTGCCCTACGCCAACGGTTCGATCCACCTTGGCCATATGCTGGAATACATCCAGACCGATATGTGGGTGCGCTTCCAGAAGCATCGCGGCAATCAATGCATTTATGTCTGCGCCGACGACGCCCACGGTTCGGCGATCATGCTGCGCGCGGAAAAGGAAGGCATCACCCCGGAACAACTGATCGCCAATGTGCAGGCTGAACACAGCGCCGACTTTGCCGAGTTCCTGGTCGACTTCGACAACTTCCACTCCACTCACGCCGAAGAAAACCGTGAGCTGTCGAGCCAGATCTACCTGAAACTGCGCGATGCCGGGCACATTGCCCAGCGCTCGATTACCCAGTATTTCGACCCGGAAAAGAAAATGTTCCTGGCCGACCGCTTCATCAAGGGCACCTGCCCGAAATGCGGCACTGAAGACCAGTACGGCGACAACTGCGAAAAATGCGGTGCGACCTACGCCCCGACCGACCTGAAGGATCCGAAGTCGGCCATCTCCGGCGCGACTCCGGTGCTCAAGGATTCCCAGCACTTCTTCTTCAAGCTGCCAGACTTCCAGCAGATGCTGCAGACCTGGACCCGCAGCGGCACCCTGCAGGACGCCGTGGCCAACAAGATCGCCGAGTGGCTGGACGCCGGCCTGCAGCAGTGGGACATCTCCCGCGATGCGCCGTACTTCGGTTTCGAGATTCCGGACGAGCCGGGCAAATATTTCTATGTGTGGCTGGACGCGCCGATCGGCTACATGGCTAGCTTCAAGAACCTCTGCAACCGCACGCCGGAGCTGGACTTCGACGCGTTCTGGGGCAAGGACTCCACCGCCGAGCTGTACCACTTCATCGGCAAGGACATCGTCAACTTCCACGCCCTGTTCTGGCCTGCCATGCTCGAAGGCGCCGGTTTCCGCAAACCGACCGGGATCAACGTGCACGGCTACCTGACCGTCAACGGCCAGAAGATGTCCAAGTCCCGTGGCACGTTCATCAAGGCGCGCACCTACCTGGATCACCTGTCGCCGGAATACCTGCGTTATTACTACGCGGCCAAACTGGGCCGTGGCGTCGATGACCTCGACCTGAACCTCGAAGACTTCGTGCAGAAGGTCAACTCCGACCTGGTCGGCAAAGTGGTCAACATCGCCAGCCGTTGCGCCGGTTTCATCCACAAGGGCAACGGCGGCCTGCTGGTCGACAACAATGCTGCGCCAGAACTGACCGAAGCCTTCCTTGCCGCGGCGCCAAGCATTGCCGACGCTTATGAAGCCCGCGACTTTGCCCGCGCCATGCGTGAAACCATGGCCCTGGCCGACCGCGCCAACGCCTGGATCGCCGACAAGGCGCCATGGTCGTTGAACAAGCAGGAAGGCAAGCAGGATGAAGTCCAGGCGATCTGCGCCACCGGCATCAACCTGTTCCGCCAACTGGTGATCTTCCTCAAACCGGTGCTGCCGCTGCTGGCCGCCGATGCCGAGGCATTCCTCAATGTCGCCCCGCTGACCTGGAACGACCACACCACCCTGCTGGCCAACCATCAGTTGAACGAATTCAAACCGTTGATGACCCGCATCGACCCGGTAAAAGTGCAAGCCATGACCGACGCCTCGAAAGAAGACCTGACCGCCAGCCAGACCGACACCGGTGCTGCCGCACCTGCGGGCAATGGCGAACTGGCCAAGGATCCGCTGTCGCCGGAAATCGACTTCGACACCTTTGCCGCCGTCGACCTGCGCGTGGCTTTGATCGTCAAGGCTGAACATGTGGAAGGTGCCGACAAGCTGTTGCGCCTGACCCTGGACATCGGTGACGAGCAGCGCAACGTGTTCTCCGGAATCAAGAGCGCCTACCCGGATCCGTCGAAACTCGACGGTCGCCTGACCATGATGATCGCCAACCTCAAGCCCCGCAAAATGAAGTTCGGCATGTCCGAAGGCATGGTGATGGCCGCCGGCCCTGGCGGTGAAGAAATCTACCTGCTGAGCCCGGACAGCGGCGCCAAGCCGGGTCAACGCATCAAGTAAGACCCAGCGGTAAAACGATCCCACAGGCATGTTCTGCAGGCCTGTGGGATTTTTCATATCTGGCCCACCCTTCGCGGGTGCCGGATAATGCCTAACCTTAAGTGACACCCGCCCGTTGCTGCCGGCAGAACCATGACCGAACTTGCGCTTACGCTGATCAGTGCCGCCCTGCTCAACAACTTCGTGTTGCATTGGCCGCTGGGCGTCGATCCGTTGCTGGCCGGCAGTCGGCGTCAGGTGCATGCGTTGGGGCTGGCAACGGCGTGCCTGATGCTGAGCGTCGGCATCTTCGGTTACGCAATCTGGCACTGGCTGCTGGTACCGCTGCAACTGCAAGCCCTGCAGCTGTTCGTGTTCTTGCCACTCAACGTGCTGCTGATCGCGCCGGTATTGAAACTGCTGACCCGTGCGCTGCCTGACTGGCCCTTCGATGGGCTATGGCCATTGTTGCTGGGCAACGCCGGCGTGCTGGGGCTGGCCTTGATCAATGCACAAAATGATCGTGGCCTGCTGCAGGCAACAGCGTTGAGCCTGGGCGCCGGGCTGGGTTTCTGGCTGGTGCTGAGCCTGTTCAGCGACTTGCGTGAACGCACGGCGGACAACGACATTCCCCTGCCCTTTCGCGGCTTGCCGATCGACCTGATCGGCGCCGGACTGATCGCAGTGATTTTTCTCGGATTCAGTGGACTGATCAAAACATGAGTCTGATTCAACTCATCGATGCCCTCCTGCCGCAGACTCAATGCGGCAAATGCGGCCACCCCGGGTGCAAGCCCTATGCGCAAGGCATCGTCGACGGCGAACCGATCAACAAGTGCCCGCCCGGCGGCGACGAAACCATCGCCGCCCTGGCTGAACTGTTGAAAGTACCGGTGCTGGAACTGGACGTCAGCCGCGGCGCGGCACCGCCACAAGTGGCCTACATCCGCGAAGCCGAGTGCATCGGCTGCACCAAGTGCATCCAAGCCTGCCCGATCGACGCCATCGTCGGCGCAGCGAAACTGATGCACACCGTGCTGATCGACGAATGCACCGGTTGCGACCTGTGCGTGGCACCGTGTCCGGTGGATTGCATCGAGATGCACCCGCTGCCGCTCGGCACCTTGCCGGTGGTCGGTGGTCTGGCGACCAGCCTTGAAGAGCTGCGCGCACGCACGGCCAAACGCGATCATGCGCGCCAGCGTTTCGAACGCCGCAACGCCCGCCTGCAACGCGAAGAACAGCACAAACAGGCTGAGCGCGAAGCCCGCGCGCAACGGGCTGCGCAACCGGCGACGGCCACTCTCGATCCGGTGCAGGCAGCTCTGGAACGGGTGCGCGCGCAGAAAGCCGCGACCGCCGATGCAGCACTGAAGAAAGCCAAGATCGATGTCGCCATGAGCCGCGCGCAATTGCACAAATCGCTGAAAGCCTTCGGCCATCCACCGACCTTCGAACAGCAATCGCAACTGATCGTGCTGCAACAGCAGTTCGAAGCGGCAGAACAGGCGCTGGCAAAACTCGAAAGCAGCACCGCCGTTCCAGCCGCTGCGGCTCCGGCTCCAGCGAAAGACGCGGATCTGAAACGGGCAAAAATCCAGTTGGCCATGCGTCGCGCCGAACTGAAAAAGGCTCAGACCGCCGAAGCACCCGCGCAGCAGATTGCCACGCTGGAACAGGCACTGCGTGATGCCGAGCAAGCCCTGCATGTGGCCGAGGCGGCCAGTGAGCAGCCTGTGCCTGATCTGGTCCGGGTGGAAAAGCGCCCAATCGACAACCAGCTCCGCCAGTTGAAAACCGAATTGGCCTACGCCCGCGCCGACCTGAGCAAACTCGAACGCCGCGCCGACACACCGAATGACATCCTCGACAAGGCCCGCGCTCGCCTGCTGGCCGCCGAGCGTCAGGTGCAAGACCATGTCGCCCCGTGAGGCACCGGATGATCGCCTGCAACAGGCGATGAAGCAGGTGCTGCTGGCCACGCTGCCGGGATTGTTGGCACTGTTCTGGTGTTACGGCTGGGGCGTGCTGATCAATTTGATTCTGGCGGCGAGCACCGCGCTGCTGATCGAAGCCGGCGTCACCCGCCTGCGGCGCCAACCTTTGCAACCGACGCTCAGCGATGGCAGCGCGCTGGTCAGCGCGACACTGCTGGCCGCTGCCCTGACGCCTTACTGTCCGTGGTGGCTGACCGTGACCGCGGTGGCTTCGGGCCTTCTGTTCGGCAAGCACTTGTACGGTGGAGTCGGCAAAAATCCGTTCAACCCCGCCATGCTCGGTTTCGCCCTGGCGATGGTGCTGTTCCCACAACCGATGACCCACTGGCCGGCGCACGGCATGAATCTGCAGGCCGCTTTTGCCCAAGTCCTGAATCTGGGCCAGGCCCCGGACGCCTGGGTGCAGGCCACTGCGCTGGACAGCCTGCGCATCAACAAGAGCCTGACCATGGATGAGTTGTTCGCCGCCAACCCGGCGTTCGGCCGCTTCGGCGGACGCGGCGTGGAGTGGATCAATCTGGCGTTTCTCGCCGGCGGGCTGTGGCTGTTGCAGCGCCGGGTAATCGCCTGGCAAGCGCCGGTCGGCATGCTGGCCAGCCTGTTTGTCGTCAGCCTGCTCTGCTGGAACGGTTCGGGTTCCGATTCCCACGGCTCACCGCTGTTTCATCTGTTGAGCGGGGCAACCATGCTCGGTGCCTTTTTCATCATCACCGAACCGGTGTCGGGCGCCAAAAGTCCGCTGGCCCGGCTGCTGTTCGGCGTTGGCGTCGGCTTGCTCACCTACCTGATTCGCACCTGGGGCGGCTACCCGGACGGTGTCGCGTTTGCGGTGTTGCTGATGAATCTCTGCGTGCCAGCGCTGGAACGTTTTGCCGCCGCCCGCCAGACGCAGGTGCAACCATGAGCCGCACGGTTTCTGTCGTGACGCTCGTGCTGCTGGCCGGCGCGGGGCTCGGCCTGACTTATGTGGTGCAACGCGCCAGTGCGCCGCAGATTGCCAGCGAGCAGGCCCTGCTCGACAGCCGCAAGCTGCTCGATGTGCTCGCGGCCGATGCATACGACAATCAGCCGCTGGAGCAGCCACTGGCGTTGACTGATGCGACGTTGAGCCACAGCAAACTGCTGGCGGGTTACCGCGCCAGCAAAGCCGGGCAGCCGGTGGCGGTGCTGTTGCGCACGCAGACCGAGGGCTATGCCGGCGTTATCGAACTGCTGATCGCCATCGATGCCAACGGCAGACTGCTGGGGATAAAAACCCTGCGGCACAACGAAACGCCTGCGCTCGGCGGACTTATTGGCGACTGGCCGAACCACTGGCTGGCGACATTTGCCGGGCAATCGCGTCACGCGCCTGACGACGCAGGCTGGGCGCTGAAAAAGGATCAGGGACAGTTCGATCAACTGGCGGGCGCAACCATCACCTCCCGGGCCACCGTCAATGCCATTCACGACGCCTTGCGCTACTTTGATGAGCACCGAGCAACCTTGCTGGGGATCGGATCATGAACCGGCCGACGAACCTGACGAATGCTTTGATGCTGGTTGTGCTGCTTGGCACCAGTACAACATTGGCTAGCGCACTGGGCATGCTGCTGATGTCGGGCGTCGTCGTGGCGGTTTACGGTGTCTGTTTCGGCGCATTGCGCTCGCGACTGTCTGACAGCGACCGGATGCTGGCCAGTCTGCTGCTGGCCGCCACCCTGACCAGTTGCGCCAATATCCTCGCGCAACGCTGGGCGTTGCAGTGGCAACAGTCACTCGGAATCTATACCGGGCTGATCGCCTTGCAATGCGTGGTGCTGGAATACAATGGATTCTTTGCTCAGGCATTTGGCCTGCGCCTGAAGTTTTTTGGCCTGTCGAGCGGGTTGCTGATCGCACTGGCTGGACTGCGTGAACTGTTTGGTCAGGGCCACATCGGCCGTGGCCTGTCTGAGCACTGGCAAGGCCTGGTGCTGTTTAACGAAGGGCTGCACCTGTTCACCCTGGTTCCCGGCGCCTTTATCGTGCTTGGGCTTCTGCTCGCCGCCCGCCAGGCCTGGACGCGCTCGAACGCTCTCTCCAAGGAAACACATCATCCATGAATGCCGCAAAACGTCTGGAAATCTTCCGCAGACTTCACGAAGACAATCCCGAGCCGAAGACCGAACTGGCCTATTCCTCGCCGTTCGAGTTGTTGATCGCGGTCATTCTTTCGGCGCAATCAACCGACGTCGGCGTCAACAAGGCCACGGCCAAACTGTTCCCGGTGGCTAACACCCCCGCTGCGATCCACGCACTGGGCGTCGAAGGGCTGTCCGAATACATCAAAACCATCGGTCTCTATAACAGCAAAGCGAAAAACGTGATCGAGACCTGCCGCATGCTGGTCGAACTGCACAATGGCGAAGTCCCGCAGACGCGCGAAGAACTGGAAGCGCTGCCCGGCGTCGGCCGCAAGACGGCCAACGTGGTCCTGAATACCGCTTTCCGTCAGTTGACCATGGCGGTCGACACGCACATTTTTCGTGTGAGCAACCGCACCGGTATTGCCCCGGGTAAAAATGTTGTTGAAGTTGAAAAGAAGCTGATGAAATTTGTGCCAAAAGACTACCTGCTGGACTCTCACCACTGGCTGATTCTGCACGGTCGCTATGTGTGTCTGGCGCGCAAGCCACGCTGTGGCAGCTGCCGGATCGAGGATTTGTGCGAGTACAAACACAAAACCTCGGACGATTGATTGGCTATTGGAATAATTGATTTATCGATTGAAAAAATCTTTTTTACCCGCAGCAGGAATATCGATATAAGGAGCGCCAAAGGCAGTCTTAGCCTGGAGTTCACCTTATGACTGACAGCAAAGAACAACTGGATGTAGATGACGATTTCACCGCTGTAGAAACTGACGACGCCGAACCGGTGGTTGAAGTCGCCAAGACCAATCTGAGCAAACGCCGCACCATCGACAACCTGCTTGAGGAGCGCCGACTGCAAAAGCAATTGGCCGATTACGATTTTGATCTTTGACACTTGAAAGCCTCCCTCACCGGAGGCTTTTTACTTTCTGCAGCATCTGACACGGCGCGGCCCACGTTGCCTCGGGTTTCAGGAGCATCAGACAAGCCCGTTGCGTTGCGCCAGTTCAATCAGATCCACCAACGACCGGGCATTGAGTTTCAATAGCAGACGGGTCTTGTAAGTGCTGACCGTCTTGTTGCTGAGGAACATGCCATCGGCAATTTCCTTGTTCGTTTTACCTCGCGCCAATTGCTGCAACACCATCATTTCCCGCCCGGACAGGCGGTCTACCATATCGGCCTCGCTGGCATTACCGAGGCTGGTACGTACGGTATGCAGGGCCTGATTGGGAAAATAACTGTATCCGGACAGTACGGCTTTGATCGCACTGAGCAGCTCCGTCAGATCCTGCTGCTTACAAACATACCCTGCCGCCCCCGATTGCATGCAGCGCATTGAAAAATGCCCTGGGGCCTGGGAAGTCAACACCAACACTTTCAAGGGCATCGGTGTCGAGTTCAGACGCGCAATAACTTCAAGACCATCGAGCTTCGGTATTCCAATATCCAGGATAACAATGTCCGGCATCTGTTCACGCGCAAGTTGCAAGGCATCTACACCGTTATCCGTTTCTGCAATGACTTCGTAGCCATGACGCTCCATCAGCATACGCACAGCAAGACGAATGACGGGATGATCATCCACGATCAGCACTTTATTCATGGGCAAGTCCAGTTTCGCTGTTCGAATTTTTAGAACACGCACAATAGCCCAGTCACTTCCGACATGGCACAAGAGAGTTCCATCGCACTCCCAGCGAAAGACATTCCCTACAACAAATAAAGACTATTCCTACAAAAAAACCCACTTACGCACTATTTCCATGACACGACTGTTTTTCCGCCCCCTGCACCGACGTGAAAAATACTACGCCCTGAAGCCCTTGCGCACTCGCTTTCAGAGCAAGTTGCTTATCGAATGCAGACAGCATATTGCTGTTCAATGAATACCTATGACTCATCCGCGATCGGCACTTGGCAGATGACCAATTGTAAAAAACAACATACAAACCATTCAAAGCACTTTAACAATCAATGTCTGAAACAAGATACTTCTACCCAACTGATTTTCTTTAATATAAAAATAGCCTCAAGTATAAACTTCAACCCACACCCAACCACTCCACCTATTGGAAACACACATTTAATGAGCACGCCCCATGATAAAAGTCAGAAAAAAGATAACCAACCCCATGACTATAATTGCGATATTTGCATTTATTTCCGAATCATCAGCCGCCATTTCCTTGCCTTTTTTAGATAACAACGAAAGGGAGGTCTATGTCTGGTTTCTGATCAGCTTCCCGTTTTACTTGTTGCTGCTGTTTTTTCTAACACTGAACTTCAACTACCGCTCTCTGTACGCCCCCTCGGATTTCGAGAAAGATGACAGTTTTCTAAAAACCTTTGAGGAACTCAAGACCTCCGAGAGCAACCCGGATTTGTCTCCGACAGACACTTCCATTGCAACCGGCAAGAAATCAAATTCGAATAAACAAGAACCAACGCTACCAACACACGATACTGAACAGAGGCCATGCCATCAGCCTGCTGAGATAGCCTTCGCGAATAAGCCTTGGATCGAACACAACATTGAGTTACCCAAACCCATGGGCACGTTGCGTGCCATAGATGTTCGTCCGATGAACAACTCACAGGCGTTCAATACGCTGGTCGAACACTTTCCACGCCTGGGCAAACAATCGGCCAAGGCAGTGCTTTTTTTGACTGATCCCGCATCCGAGGTTTTGCTCAAGCAAATGACGCTCAGCCTTATCAGACAGTCGAAGAAAGGCGGCGGCGCGAAACTCTTTGTCGCCTATAACGTGAGTACACAAAGCACTACGGTTCTGAGAGAACTATGAAACGCAAGGCAGATGCCTGAAATGGGTATTCAAGAAAACCCCGGAATGGGCCGTAGCGACAGACAATCCAGGAGAGCGTCAGACGAGCATAAAAAAATGGCGGCATTGTCCAGGGACAAGCCGCCATTTTTCATACAGCCCTGCGTGACTTAAAACAGCTTGCGGCCCTTGTTGGCTGCAATGCGCATGCGCAGCGCGTTAAGCTTGATGAAGCCCGCCGCGTCAGCCTGGTTGTAAGCGCCACCGTCTTCTTCGAAGGTCGCGATATTGGCGTCGAACAACGAATCGTCGGACTTGCGGCCGGTAACGATCACGTTGCCTTTGTACAGCTTCAGACGAACCACACCGTTCACGTTGACCTGCGAAGCGTCGATCATCTGTTGCAGCATCAGACGCTCCGGGCTCCACCAGTAACCGGTGTAGATCAGGCTGGCGTATTTCGGCATCAACTCGTCTTTGAGGTGAGCGACTTCGCGGTCCAGAGTGATCGATTCGATGGCGCGGTGTGCACGCAGCATGATGGTGCCGCCCGGGGTTTCGTAGCAACCACGGGACTTCATGCCGACATAGCGGTTTTCCACGATGTCGAGACGGCCGATGCCGTGAGCACCACCGATCTTGTTCAGCGTCGCCAGTACGGTGGCCGGAGTCATTTCGACGCCGTCCAGGGCAACGATGTCGCCGTTGCGGTAGGTCAGTTCCAGGTATTGCGGGGTGTCGGGAGCCTTCTCCGGAGAGACGGTCCAGCGCCACATGTCTTCTTCGTGCTCGGTCCAGGTGTCTTCCAGCACGCCGCCTTCATAGGAGATGTGCAGCAGGTTGGCGTCCATCGAGTACGGGGACTTCTTCTTGCCGTGACGCTCGATCGGGATCGCGTGCTTCTCGGCGTAGTCCATCAGCTTCTCGCGCGACAGCAGGTCCCACTCACGCCATGGCGCGATCACTTTCACGCCTGGCTTGAGCGCGTAGGCACCCAGTTCGAAACGTACCTGATCGTTACCCTTGCCGGTGGCGCCATGGGAAATGGCGTCGGCGCCGGTTTCGTTGGCGATTTCGATCAGGCGCTTGGCAATCAGCGGACGTGCGATGGAAGTACCCAGCAGGTACTCGCCTTCGTAAACGGTGTTGGCGCGGAACATCGGGAACACGAAGTCACGCACGAATTCTTCGCGCAGGTCGTCAATGTAGATTTCTTTGACGCCCATGGCCTGAGCCTTGGCGCGAGCCGGCTCGACCTCTTCGCCCTGACCCAGGTCAGCGGTGAAAGTCACCACTTCACAGTTATAAGTATCCTGCAGCCACTTGAGGATCACCGAAGTGTCCAGGCCGCCGGAATACGCCAGAACGACCTTGTTTACGTCCGCCATGCCATCACTCCACGGGGTTCTACGGAAAGCCGAGGAGTCTACCGCTCAAATCCGATAATTTACAGAGGCGCGACAGCTTAAGACGACAAAGCGACAGAATCTGTCGAGAGCGCGACGATGACCGGTGGGTCAGGAAGTCGCTGCAGCATTGGCAGGCGTACTGGCTTGCGGGGCTGGCGCGGTGGTCGGCGCCACTCGCGCCAGCTTCACGCTGACCCGGCGATTCTTCGCCCGGTTAGCTGCATTGTTGTTCGGCACCAGCGGGTATTGCTCGCCGTGGAAACGCACGGTGATCTGCGATTCGGCGATGCCGTTGGCCTTGAAGAAGTCGACCACCGCCAGCGCGCGCCGGCGCGACAGTTCACGATTGGTCAGACGATTACCGCTGTTGTCGGAATAGCCATCCAGTTCGATGTGATTGACCGTCGGGTCGGCCTTCATGAACTCGAGCATCACCTGCAGCCTGGCCTTGGCGTCGGCATCCAGATCGGTGCCTTCGCCAGGAAAGCCTATCTGCGAGTGTTTGACTTGATCAAAATTCTGCGGCAGCAGCTTCGCCACGCATGTCTGGTATTCGTTGAATGCCTTGCTGAACTTGACCGGCAACAGACGCACTTCAGAAACCCGGCCATCGCCGGACGCACGGCGCACCACCGGACTGCGACCGTCCAGCAAACCGCTGATCAGCCCGCCGGCCTGGGATTGCGAACTGTTGAACAGCACGTTGCCGGTGCCGATCCTCACGCTGCCCAAATTGATGTCGTTGCGCCCCGGCTGCCAGGGCGCAGCCGCCGCGAGCAACGTCGCCGAACCGCCGCCGAGCATGGCGTTATAGGCATTGAGGCGGAATATCGCCTGCTCGCCGGCCTTGCGCACGAACTGGCCCGAGCCGAAATCGGTGATCGGCTGGGTCAGACGGCACTCGAACTTGTCACCCTCGACCGTCCACTCAATGTTCTCCAGACGCGTCTGGTAGGTGAGCGCCATCGCGGGGAGGCTGGCAAACACACTGAGCAAGGCTAAATATCGCTGGCGCACGGGAGGCTCCATTGGCTTCTGTAACACAAAGACCGATTCACACTATGTTTACGGCATACCTACGGGCTATCGGAAGGTTCCGGCAAAACTTGATAGCGAGTGCCTGCAAGAGTCTTTTCCGGTAGCATTCCCCTCAGTTTGACCCGCCTGGAATCCCCTCATGTCCGACCGCCTGACCCTGCTGCGTCCCGACGACTGGCACATTCATCTTCGCGATGGTGCCGTGTTGACCAATACCGTTGCCGATGTGGCGCGCACCTTTGGCCGCGCCATCATCATGCCCAACCTGGTACCACCGGTGCGCAACGCCGCTGAAGCCGATGGCTATCGCCAGCGGATTCTCGCTGCCCGCCCGGCCGGCAGTCGTTTCGAACCGCTGATGGTGCTGTACCTCACCGACCGCACCCAGCCCGAAGAAATTCGTGAGGCCAAGGCCGGCGGTTTCGTGCACGCCGCCAAGCTGTACCCGGCTGGCGCCACCACCAACTCCGATTCCGGAGTCACCAGCATCGACAAGATCTTCCCGGCGCTGGAAGCCATGGCCGAAGTCGGCATGCCGCTGCTGATCCACGGCGAAGTCACCCGTGGCGATGTCGATGTCTTCGACCGCGAAAAGATTTTCATCGATGAACACATGCGCCGTGTGGTCGAGCGTTTCCCGACGCTCAAAGTGGTGTTCGAACACATCACCACCGGCGACGCCGTGCAGTTTGTCAACGAAGCCTCGGCCAACGTTGGCGCGACCATCACCGCGCATCACCTGCTGTACAACCGCAACCACATGCTGGTGGGCGGGATCCGCCCGCACTTCTACTGCCTGCCGATCCTCAAGCGCAATACCCATCAGGAAGCCCTGCTCGACGCGGCCACCAGCGGCAGCGCGAAGTTCTTCCTCGGCACCGACTCGGCGCCGCACGCCCAGCACGCCAAGGAAGCCTCCTGCGGCTGCGCCGGCTGCTACACCGCGTACGCCGCCATCGAGCTGTATGCCGAAGCGTTCGAACAGCGCAATGCGCTGGACAAGCTCGAAGCGTTTGCCAGCCTCAACGGCCCGCGCTTCTATGGTCTGCCGGCCAACACCGATCGCATCACCCTGGTTCGTGAAGAATGGACCGCCCCGACCAGCCTGCCATTCGGCGAGCTGAACGTTATCCCGCTGCGCGCCGGTGAAAAACTGCGCTGGCGCCTGCTGGAGGAACACGCGTGAGTGAAGACCATTTCGACGACGAACTGGACGGTCAAGGTGGCGGCGGCGGTTCCCGCCATCCAATGGCAGCGCGTTTTCGCGGCTACCTGCCGGTTGTCGTCGACGTAGAGACCGGTGGCTTCAACTCGGCCACCGACGCTCTGCTGGAGATTGCCGCGACCACCATCGCCATGGATGAAAAGGGTTTCGTTTACCCGGACCACACCTACTTCTTCCGCGTCGAGCCATTCGAAGGCGCGAACATTGAAGCGGCAGCGCTGGAATTCACCGGGATCAAGCTCGATCACCCGCTGCGCATGGCGGTCAGCGAAGAAACCGCGCTGACCGACATCTTCCGTGGCGTGCGCAAGGCGCTGAAGGCCAATGGCTGCAAGCGCGCGATCCTGGTCGGGCACAACAGCAGTTTCGACCTTGGCTTCCTGAATGCCGCCGTGGCGCGTCTGGACATGAAGCGCAATCCGTTTCATCCGTTCTCCAGCTTCGACACCGCGACGCTGGCCGGCCTGGCTTACGGTCAAACCGTTCTGGCGAAAGCCTGTCAGGCCGCCGACATCGACTTCGATGGCCGTGAAGCGCATTCGGCGCGTTACGACACCGAGAAGACCGCCGAGCTGTTCTGCGGCATCGTCAACCGCTGGAAACAGATGGGCGGCTGGGAAGACTTCGACGACTGATCCTCGTCGGGTATTTCCTGCGCATGAAAAAACCGGCCACTTGGGCCGGTTTTTTTGTACCTCGACGTTGAGCCTTACAGGGCAGCAGCGTTCTCGGTCAGGTAAGCCGCGACGCCTTCTGGCGAAGCGTTCATGCCTTTGTCGCCTTTCTTCCAGTTGGCAGGGCAAACTTCGCCGTGCTCTTCGTGGAATTGCAGAGCGTCGACCAGACGGATCAGCTCTTCCATGTTACGACCCAGTGGCAGGTCGTTGATGATCTGCGAACGGACGACGCCCTTGTCGTCGATCAGGAACGCGCCACGGAAAGCCACGCCGCCTTCGGACTCAACGTCGTAGGCCTTGGCGATTTCGTGCTTCATGTCGGCAGCCATGGTGTATTTCACTTGGCCGATGCCGCCGTTGTTGACCGGGGTGTTGCGCCAGGCGTTGTGGGTGAAGTGCGAGTCGATCGACACGGCGACCACTTCCACATTGCGCGCCTTGAAGTCAGCCATGCGGTTGTCCAGAGCGATCAGCTCGGACGGGCAGACGAAGGTGAAGTCCAGCGGGTAGAAGAACACCAGGCCGTATTTGCCTTTGATGGCCGAGGACAGAGTGAAGCTGTCAACGATCTCGCCATTGCCGAGTACGGCCGGGACGGTGAAGTCAGGGGCTTGTTTGCCTACGAGTACGCTCATGGATATCTCCTGGTGAATAACTTTGAAGTTCAGGGTCCGGGCCAGCCTGCCACCCTCAGGCGACAGCCCTGTGACACGAACCCTCTTCGCAAGGGCCGACCATCATACACTGCGTTTTTCGCCTGTCCTTAACGGTTTTTTGCCCAAGGCCGATAACGGACCCGCATTTTCGGGGCCAGGCCATTCGCCATTAATCACCGTTCGTCAGTGACCCGCCTTTCGATCGAAAACCATTCAGAAAGCACTTTGACAATCATTCTCGTTAACATTAAGATCCATCGCAATTGAGTCACAACCAGCGACGGTTCTCACTTATGTATGTTTGCCTCTGCACTGGCGTCACCGACGGACAGATCCGCGAAGCGATCTATGAAGGTTGCTGCAGCTACAAAGAAGTCCGCCAGGCCACTGGCGTCGCCAGCCAGTGCGGCAAATGTGCCTGCCTGGCCAAGGAAGTGGTTCGCGAAACCCTGACCAAGCTGCAAACCGCTCAGGCCGCGATCCCCTATCCGGTAGAATTTACGGCTGCGTAATTACCCAGATTTCGAAGAACCGGACTTATGTCCGGTTTTTTTATGTCCGCAAATCAAGTGCTTAGGTGCCAGACGCGGAACACAAACATTCTTATTCAGATTTAATTTCATTTATTATTCAATAACTTAGGTTTGACACTTATAAGTACCCGGCTCAAACTCCGCCTTATATACGGCTATTACAGGGCAGGACTCCCATCATGAAAGGCGACATTACAGTCATCCAGCATCTCAACAAGATCCTTGCCAATGAGCTGGTCGCGATCAATCAGTACTTCCTGCATGCCCGCATGTATGAAGATTGGGGCCTGAACAAGCTGGGCAAGCACGAGTACCACGAATCCATCGACGAGATGAAACACGCGGACAAGCTGATCAAGCGCATCCTGTTCCTGGAAGGCCTGCCGAACGTGCAGGATCTGGGCAAGTTGCACATCGGCGAGCACACCCGGGAAATGCTTGAGTGTGACCTGCGCATCGAGAAGACCGGCCACGCCGACCTGAAAGCCGCCATCGCCCATTGCGAATCGGTTGGCGACTTCGGCAGCCGTGAACTGCTTGAAGACATTCTCGAATCCGAAGAAGAGCATATCGACTGGCTGGAAACCCAACTGGGCCTGATCGATAAAGTCGGTCTCGAGAACTATCTGCAATCGCAGATGGGCGAGGAGTAGGAGCTGCCGCAGGCTGCGATCTTTTCAGATTGCACCGGCAACTCGCGTTAACTTTTCCAGCGCACTAAAAAGCCCCGCCCTCTTTCGAGGTGCGGGGCTTTTTATTGGCTGAAGATCAAAAGATCGCAGCCTCGTTTCACTCGACAGCTCCTACAGCAGAAGCATGTGCCGAGTGAAAGCCGGATCAGGCTTCGGACTTGGCCGCAGCTGCCTTGGCCGATGCTTCCTTGACCAGAGTCTGCAGCTCACCGTTGGCGAACATTTCAGCCATGATGTCGCTGCCGCCGACCAGTTCACCACCAACCCACAGCTGCGGGAAAGTCGGCCAGTTGGCGTACTTTGGCAGGTTGGCGCGGATTTCCGGGTTCTGCAGGATGTCGACGTAGGCGAACTTCTCGCCACAGCCCATTACAGCCTGCGCAGCTTTCGCGGAAAAGCCACACTGTGGGGCATTCGGCGAGCCTTTCATGTAAAGCAGAATGGTGTTGTTGGCAATCTGCTCTTTAATCGTTTCGATGATATCCATGGAGCACCTCGGCTGAACTTTCCGACTCATGGGTCGGCACGGTGACGCATTGTAACGGAATCCCGAGCGCACTGCTCGGTCTCCCCGACAGGCATATTCAAGCCGCCACCACCGTCACCGGCACGCCATTGAGCGCCGCGTTGCCCGACAGCTCGTCGAGCTGGCATTCATCGGTCAGGTCGTTAGCACTCGACCCCGGCTGGCCACTGGCGATCGCCATCTGCACGCCCGGGCGCGCGTGCCCCCAGCCATGGGGCAGGCTGACCACGCCTTTCATCATATCCAGGCTGCCGAGCACCTCCACTTCGATCTGTCCGACCCGCGAACTGACGCGCACCAATTGCCCGTCGTCGAGCCCCCGACTGGCCAGATCGTCCGGGTGCATCAGCAATTGATGACGCGGTTTGCCCTTCACTAGCCGATGGTAATTGTGCATCCACGAATTGTTGCTGCGCACATGGCGCCGGCCGATCATCAGCAGCTCATCGGCTGCCGGTGCCTGCAAGGCCGCAAAGCGTGCGAGATCAGCGAGGATCTCAGGCGGCGCAGCCTGCACCCGTTGATCTGGCGTCTTGAGGCGAGCGGCAAGATTCGGTTTCAACGCCCCAAGATCAATCCCGTGCGGATGATCGAACAATGTCGCCAACGAGAGTTTCTGATCGGACGTATCGCCATACAGCCCCATGCGCAGGCCCATGTCGATCATCTTCGCCGGCGGCAAGGTCGGTTTCAGTTCCTTGCCGGTCTTTTCGGCAAAGGCTTTGGCCAGGCCGACGAAGATCTCCCAATCGTGCAACGCCCCTTCTGGTTTGGCGAGAATCGCCCGGTTGAAGCGAGTGACGTTGCGCACCGCGAACAGGTTGAACGTAGTGTCGTAGTGATCGTTCTCCAGCGCCGAGGTCGACGGCAGGATCAAATCGGCGTAACGCGTGGTTTCGTTGATGTACAGGTCGATGCTGAGCATGAACTCCAGACCGTCCAGCGCCTGCTCCAGTTGCCGGCCGTTGGGCGTCGACAACACCGGATTGCCAGCCACCGTGATCAGCGCGCGAATCTGCCCTTCGCCTTCAGTGAGCATCTCTTCGGCCAGCGCCGAGACCGGCAGCTCGCCGCCGTACTCGGGCCGTCCGGATACCCGGCTCTGCCACTTGTTGAAATGCCCGCCCGAGGTCGACGCCACCAGATCCACCGCCGGCTCGGTGCACAACGCGCCGCCCACCCGGTCAAGGTTGCCGGTGACCAGATTGATCAACTGCACCAGCCAGTGGCACAGGGTGCCGAACGCCTGCGTTGAAACGCCCATGCGCCCGTAGCACACCGCGCTCGGTGCCGCAGCGAAATCCCGCGCCAGTTGGCGGATCTGCTCGGCCGGCACCGCACACAGCGGACTCATGGCTTCGGCAGTGAAGGTTGCGACGGCTGCGCGCACTTCATCAAGGCCATCAACCGGCAAGTGGCTGTCACGGGTCAGGCCTTCGCTGAACAAGGTGTTGAGCACCCCGAACAACAACGCCGCGTCGCCACCGGGCCGCACGAACAGGTGCTGATCGGCGATGGCCGCCGTTTCGCTGCGCCGTGGATCGACCACCACCACTTTGCCGCCGCGCGCCTGAATCGCCTTCAGGCGTTTCTCGACATCCGGCACGGTCATGATGCTGCCGTTGGACGCCAGCGGGTTGCCGCCGAGGATCAGCATGAAATCGGTGTGATCGATGTCCGGGATCGGCAGCAGCAAGCCATGGCCGTACATCAGGTAACTGCTCAGGTGATGCGGCAACTGATCGACCGAAGTCGCCGAGAAGCGATTGCGCGTCTTCAGCAGGCCAAGAAAGTAATTGCTGTGGGTCATCAGCCCGTAGTTATGCACGCTCGGGTTGCCCTGGTAGACCGCCACTGCATTCTGCCCGTGACGCTCTTGAATCGCCGCCAGACGCTCGGCGACCAGTGCAAAGGCCTCGTCCCATTCGATTGGCAGCCATTCGCTGCCGACCCGGCGCATCGGCTGACGCAGGCGATCGGGATCATTCTGGATGTCTTGCAGGGCCACGGCCTTGGGGCAGATGTGCCCGCGACTGAAGGTGTCGAGGGCATCGCCCTTGATCGAGGTGATCGCGACGTTGCCATCGGTTTCGGTGGTCTCGATGGTCAGGCCGCAGATGGCTTCGCACAGGTGGCAGGCACGGTGATGGAGAGTCTTGGTCATGGCCAGTCTCTGTCTTGTTCTGGGCAGGCAACGGGCATGCCTGCGGGAACAAAACTATGGCCCGTGCAAGGAAGCGATGCCAGCGATGTTCGTCTTGTGAATCGACGGTTATCAGGCGAGCCGATAGCCTGTCAGGTTCAGTTGGACGGCAACTGCGGCGGCGCCTGCAACTGGATTTCCTGAATGGTTTCGATCTGCTCGTGGGCGACATGCACGCCGGTGAGTTCGCCGATCAGCCGCCAGTGCTCGTCGAGCCCGGCACTGATGGTCGCCATGCGATCGATCATGTGACGGCCGGCGGTCTTGACCACTTCGTCTTCGCTGCGCAGCAGTTCGAAGGACATTGAGGTCACCGACGCGGTGAGATGGGTCAATGAGCGAGCCGTGTGACCCAGCAGTTCCATTAACAGTTTTTCTTTCGATTCCATGCGGAGGCTTCCTGCGTCGCTCGAAACTTATTTATAACCCAGCACTTTGCTTTAGCAAATGTTTCAGTCCGAGCATCCGACCAAGTGATGGCATGGAGCCACGGTCGCAAACCGACCCAGGCGACTCGATCCCCGCCACGCTGAATTGCCAAGCCCTGCAAGGCCAGTGTACAAAGAGGCTCGTGGCGGCCTTGAACTGGGCTTCATGTGTCCGACAGCAAGATCCGATACACCCTCCGAATCCCGCAAAATCCGTAGCCTATTGGCGTAACGCGACATTTAGTGTCAATATCGCGCCTTCCCCTATTTCGTCGCCCCGTGCGGCTTACGCCGCAGGTCTCGCCCGTTGTTCCGTTAAACAAGGCTTTGAGCATCTGCGGTTTGTAACAAAAAGGTAGTCAATGATGAGCGCAAGGCACTTTCTCTCCCTGATGGATTGCACGCCCGAAGAGCTGGTCAGCGTGATCCGTCGCGGCGTTGAGCTCAAGGACCTGCGTAACCGCGGCGTACTGTTCGAGCCGCTGAAAAACCGCGTCCTGGGGATGATCTTCGAGAAATCCTCGACCCGTACCCGGATCTCCTTCGAGGCCGGCATGATCCAGCTCGGTGGCCAGGCGATCTTCCTGTCGCCGCGTGACACGCAACTGGGCCGTGGCGAACCGATCGGTGACTGCGCCATCGTCATGTCGAGCATGCTCGACGCGGTGATGATCCGTACCTTTGCCCACAGCACCCTGACCGAATTCGCCGCCAACTCGCGCGTGCCGGTGATCAATGGCCTGTCCGATGACCTGCACCCGTGCCAGTTGCTGGCCGACATGCAGACCTTCCTCGAACACCGTGGCTCGATTCAGGGCAAGACCGTGGCGTGGATCGGCGACGGCAATAACATGTGCAACAGCTATATAGAAGCGGCGATCCAGTTCGACTTCCAGTTGCGCGTTGCCTGCCCGCAAGGCTACGAGCCCAATCCTGAGTTCGTCGCCCGCGCCGGCGATCGCGTGACCATCGTCCGTGATCCGCAAGACGCCGTGCGCGGTGCGCACCTGGTGAGCACTGACGTCTGGACTTCGATGGGTCAGGAAGAGGAAACTGCCAAGCGCCTGAAGCTGTTCGCACCGTTCCAGGTGACCCGCGCCCTGCTCGATCTGGCGGCTGAAGATGTGCTGTTCATGCACTGCCTGCCGGCGCACCGCGGTGAAGAAATCAGCCTCGACCTGCTCGATGACCCGCGCTCCGTTGCCTGGGATCAGGCAGAAAACCGTCTCCACGCACAGAAGGCCCTGCTTGAGTTCCTCGTCGAACCGGCATATCACCACGCATGAGTCATGAATTACTGCTGAACCTGCGCAACCTCGCTTGCGGCTACCAAGATCAACGCGTGGTGCAGAATCTCAATCTGCACCTCAACGCCGGCGACATCGGCTGCCTGCTCGGCTCGTCCGGCTGCGGCAAGACCACCACCCTGCGCGCGATTGCCGGTTTTGAACCGGTGCACGAAGGGGAAATCACGCTGGGCGGCGAAACCATTTCCAGCGCCGGTTTCACTCTGGCCCCGGAGAAACGCCGGATCGGCATGGTGTTCCAGGACTACGCACTGTTCCCGCACCTCAGCGTCGCGGACAACATCGCCTTCGGCATCCGCAAGCACCCGAACAAGGCGCGCGTTACCGAAGAGCTGCTGGAGCTGGTCAACCTGAAGAACCTCGGCAAACGCTTCCCGCACGAGCTCTCCGGCGGCCAGCAACAACGCGTCGCCCTCGCCCGCGCCCTGGCGCCGGAACCGCAACTGCTGCTGCTCGACGAACCGTTCTCCAACCTCGATGGCGAACTGCGGCGCAAGCTCAGTCACGAAGTGCGTGACATCCTCAAGGCCCGTGGCACCAGTGCGATTCTGGTGACCCACGACCAGGAAGAAGCCTTCGCCGTGAGCGATCACGTTGGCGTATTCAAGGAAGGTCGGCTGGAGCAGTGGGACACACCCTACAATCTCTACCACGAGCCGGCGACGCCGTTTGTGGCCAGTTTCATTGGTCAGGGTTATTTCATTCGCGGTCAGCTCGGCAGCCCGGAATCGGTGCAGACCGAACTCGGCGAACTGCGCGGCAACCGGGCCTATACCTGGCCGGTGGGCGGCGCGGTGGATGTGTTGCTGCGTCCGGATGACATCGTTTATGCGCCGGACAGCGCGTTGAAAGCACGCATCGTCGGCAAGACCTTCCTCGGTGCCTCGACCCTGTATCGCCTGCAACTGCCGACCGGTGCGCAGCTGGAATCGATCTTCCCCAGCCATGCCGACCATCAGGTGGGTGCGGATGTCGGGATTCGGGTTGCTGCAGAACACCTGGTCCTGTTCCAGGCATCGGGCAGCACCGCCGCGCAAATCCCGGCAGTGGAAAACGGCGTCCGCCGCTACAGCACCGCCCTCTGATCAAACAGAACATCGGAGTGTGGAGGTTTTTTGTGGTGAGGGGATTTATCCCCGATGGGGCGCGAAGCGGCCCTTTAACCTGCACCGCGGAGTGCCTGGCACTGTGCAAGTAATGGTTTGGGGCTGCTGCTCAGCCCATCGGGGATAAATCCCCTCACTACAAAGGCTCACTCCAACAAAGTTTTGCGTTAACCGAGGATCAGCGTGCCGCTGGCAACCAGCGTCGCATTGCCGCCAATCTTCACCCGCTCCCCCTCCAGCCGACAGAACAACTCCCCGCCCCGCGCCGAGCGCTGGCACGCGGTCAAACTGGATTTGCCCAGACGTTTCGACCAATACGGAATCAGGCTGCAATGCGTCGATCCAGTGACCGGATCTTCATTGATGCCGATCGCCGGGGCGAAGTAGCGCGAGACGAAATCATGCTGATTGCCGCGCGCCGTCACGATGGCGCCGAGCCAAGGCAGTTTCGCCAGCGCGACCATGTCCGGTGTGCAGTCGAGCACTGCCTGCTCCGACTCCAGCACCACGAACAACTCGTTGGAACCGAGCACATCCACCGCCTCGACACCCAGCGCACGCTCGACATCCAGCGTCACGCCAATCTCTGACGGCACAATTGAAGGGAAATCCAGCCACAGGCGATCGCCTTCGCGACTGACACTCAACGGCCCGGACTTGCAGGTGAAGTCCAGACGCTCGGCGTTTTCCTGGTAGACCTCGAACAACACGTAGGCACTGGCCAGCGTCGCATGCCCGCACAACGGCACTTCGGTGGTCGGAGTGAACCAGCGGATGTGCCACGCGGCGCCTTCGCGCACCACGAACGCGGTTTCTGCCAGATTGTGTTCGGCGGCAATCTTCTGCATCAACTCATCCGCAAGCCATGCGTCGAGCCGATACACCATCGCCGGATTGCCACTGAACGGTCGGTCGCTGAACGCGTCGACCTGATGAAACTCAAGCTGCATAACCTTCTCCCTAAGTCCGTGGGCAGAGCATGCGGCGCGGGCCGGTTCAGCGCCAGTGACAGAACCGGCCAATTTTCTTCATACAGAATTCAGCGTTACACCCGACCGATGTCGGCAAATTTGCCCTGGGTGTGCTCGGCGAGTACGGCGGGCGCCAACTCGACCTCCAGGCCGCGCCGGCCAGCACTGACATAAATAGTCGCAAAACCCTGAGCCGAGTTATCGATGAAGGTGCGCAGACGCTTCTTCTGCCCCAGCGGACTGATCCCGCCCAGCAGGTAACCGGTGGAGCGTTGCGCCGCCGCCGGGTCAGCCATTTCGACTTTCTTCACGCCCGCCGCGTGTGCCAGCCCCTTGAGATCAAGGCTTCCGACGACCGGTACCACCGCCACCAGCAATTCACCTTTTTCGCTGGCAGCGAGCAACGTCTTGAACACCTGAGCCGGCTCCAGCGCCAGTTTCTCTGCGGCCTCCAGCCCGTAGGACGCGGCCTTCGGGTCATGTTCGTAACTGTGCACGCGATGTTCGGCACGAACTTTTTTCAACAAGTCCAACGCAGGGGTCATGGCAGCTCCAGGCTCGGCATCAACAGAAAAATCCTGCGCCGGATTCTAGGTCATCACAGCGCAAAAGGCTCTAGCGCAAGCCCCGTTTTCCGGGCTTTGCGTGTGAGTCGCCAGGCTATCGCCGCCGCCATCGGCAGGACCATTCAGCAGGTTGATAGTTGAATTGTGACCGACGGTTCACTTTCGACCTTTGACAGGTTTGTTTCTTGTCTATATTTTTTCGAATCTGAATAATGTAAGAATTATCGTCACTGCAGCACCCAGCAGTAAACCGGGAACAGGATGGGGATCCTGCCCCGGGGAAAATCGCGCCTTGCCCTGACGGCAAACGCGCCAGACAACAACAAAAACCGAGGTTTTCAATGACAACTGCTTTACAGCAACCATCGCTTTCCGGCCAATGCCTGGCCGAGTTTCTGGGGACTGCACTTCTGATCTTTTTCGGCACCGGCTGTGTCGCCGCGCTCAAAGTCGCGGGCGCCAGCTTCGGTCTGTGGGAAATCAGCATCATCTGGGGCGTCGGCGTGAGCATGGCGATCTACCTGACCGCCGGTGTTTCCGGCGCGCACCTGAACCCTGCCGTGAGTATCGCCCTGAGCATTTTCGCCGACTTCGAAAAGCGCAAACTGCCGTTCTATATCCTGTCGCAGATCGCTGGCGCCTTCTGCGGCGCGCTGTTGGTTTACACGCTGTACAGCAACCTGTTCTTCGATTACGAACAAACCCACCACATGATGCGTGGCACCGCCGCCAGCCTTGAGTTGGCCTCGGTATTCTCGACGTTCCCCAATCCGGTGCTGTCCACCGCCCAGGCATTCCTGGTCGAGATGATCATCACCGCGATCCTGATGGGCGTGATCATGGCCCTGACCGATGACAACAACGGCCTGCCGAAAGGCCAGATGGCTCCGCTGCTGATCGGTTTGCTGATTGCCGTGATCGGCAGCTCGATGGGCCCGCTGACCGGTTTTGCGATGAACCCGGCGCGTGACTTCGGTCCGAAACTGATGACTTTCTTCGCCGGCTGGGGTGAAATTTCCTTCACTGGCGGCCGCGATATTCCGTACTTCCTGATTCCGATTTTTGCACCGATTGTCGGTGCCTGCCTCGGCGCTGCCGGGTATCGCGGGCTCATTGCCCGTCACCTGACCGGCGCCACACCTGCTACAAAGGATGCAGAACCGGCCATTGACGGCAAACCAAGAACTTCTTGAAACAGTCGGCGCGGGTTCCTGCCCATTTAGAACCCGCGCCACGGCCCACTCTCCCTTATTTCGTCCAAGGCAATCGACATGACCGACATTCAGAATAAGAAGAACTACATCATTGCCCTCGATCAGGGTACGACCAGCTCCCGCGCGATCATCTTCGACCGCGACGCGAACGTGGTCTGCACCGCCCAGCGCGAATTCGCCCAGCATTACCCGCAAGCCGGTTGGGTCGAACACGATCCGATGGAAATCTTTGCCACCCAGAGCGCGGTAATGGTCGAAGCGCTGGCCCAAGCCGGTCTGCATCACGATCAGGTCGCCGCCATCGGTATCACCAACCAGCGCGAAACCACGGTGGTCTGGGACAAGACCACCGGTCGTCCGGTGTACAACGCCATCGTCTGGCAGTGCCGCCGCAGCACCGAGATCTGCCAGCAGCTCAAGCGCGATGGCCATGAAGAGTACATCCGCGACAACACCGGTCTGGTCACCGACCCGTACTTCTCCGGTACCAAGCTGAAGTGGATCCTCGACAACGTCGAAGGCAGCCGCGAACGTGCGCGCAACGGCGAACTGCTGTTCGGCACCGTCGACAGCTGGCTGATCTGGAAATTCACCGGCGGCAAAGTGCACGTCACCGACTACACCAACGCCTCGCGCACCATGCTCTTCAACATCCACTCGCTGGAGTGGGATTCGAAGATGCTGGAAATCCTCGACATCCCGCGTGAGATGCTTCCGGAAGTGAAGGCCTCTTCGGAAATCTACGGTCGCACCAAGAGCGGCATCGCCATCGGCGGTATCGCCGGTGACCAGCAAGCGGCACTGTTCGGCCAGATGTGCGTCGAGCCAGGCCAGGCAAAAAACACCTACGGCACTGGCTGCTTCCTGCTGATGAACACCGGTGACAAAGCGGTGAAGTCGCAGCACGGCATGCTCACCACCATCGCTTGCGGCCCACGTGGCGAAGTGGCTTACGCCCTGGAAGGCGCGGTGTTCAACGGTGGCTCGACCGTGCAGTGGCTGCGCGATGAACTGAAGATCGTCAACGACGCTCACGACACCGAATACTTCGCCAACAAAGTGAAGGACAGCAACGGCGTGTACCTGGTACCGGCGTTCACCGGTCTGGGCGCTCCGTACTGGGACCCGTATGCCCGTGGCGCACTGTTCGGCCTGACGCGCGGCGTGCGCGTGGATCACATCATCCGTGCCGCGCTGGAATCGATCGCCTACCAGACCCGCGACGTGCTCGACGCCATGCAACAGGACTCCGGCGAACGCCTCAAGGCCTTGCGCGTGGACGGCGGCGCGGTCGCCAACAACTTCCTCATGCAGTTCCAGGCCGACATCCTCGGCACCCAGGTCGAGCGCCCGCAAATGCGCGAAACCACTGCACTGGGCGCGGCGTATCTGGCCGGTCTGGCGTGCGGTTTCTGGGGCAGCCTGGAAGAACTGCGCGGCAAAGCGGTAATCGAGCGCGAGTTCGAACCGAGCCTGGACGAAGTCGAGAAAGAGAAACTGTACAAAGGCTGGAAAAAAGCCGTCAGCCGCACCCGTGACTGGGCGCGTGAAGACGCTGAATAAGCCAGTCTGAGGACTGACTTAAGCTGTCCAAACAGCGTGAAAGCGTAGCGAGCGAAGGCAAGACAAGGCAAAAACAGGCGAGGACGCGGAGTTTACGGGTTTGTAAATGAGCAGTCCGAGCCTGTTTTTAACGCAGGATTGCCGAGCGCATTAGCTTTCACGTTGTTTGGAAACTGGTCGGGAGGAGATTCCTGCGTCATCATGGGCAAATTTTGCACGGCAGCCCAAAGGAAGCCCCATGAATCTGCCTCCCCGTCAGCAGCAAATCCTCGAGCTGGTCCGCGAACGCGGCTATGTGAGCATCGAGGAAATGGCCACGCTGTTCGTTGTGACCCCGCAAACCATCCGCCGCGACATCAATCAGCTCGCGGAAGCCAATCTGTTGCGTCGCTACCATGGCGGCGCGGCCTATGATTCCAGCGTCGAAAACACCGCCTACGCGATGCGCGCCGACCAGATGCGCGACGAAAAACAACGCATCGGCGAAGCCATCGCCGCGCAGATCCCCGATCACGCCTCGCTGTTCATCAACATCGGCACCACCACCGAATCGATTGCCCGCGCCCTGCTCAATCACAACCATCTGAAAATCATCACCAACAACCTGCACGTCGCCTCGATGCTCAGTGCCAAGGATGATTTCGATGTGTTGCTGACTGGCGGCAACGTGCGCCGTGACGGCGGTGTGGTGGGTCAGGCGAGCGTGGACTTCATCAACCAGTTCAAGGTCGATTTCGCGCTGGTGGGTATCAGCGGCATCGACGAAGACGGCAGCCTGCTCGACTTCGATTATCAGGAAGTGCGCGTGTCGCAGGCGATCATCGCCAACGCGCGGCAGGTGATTCTGGCGGCGGACTCCAGCAAGTTCGGGCGTAACGCGATGATCCGCCTCGGTCCGATCAGCCTGATCGACTGCCTGGTGACCGATCAGCAGCCGGTGCCGGCACTGGCGCAATTGCTGAGCCAGCACAAGATTCGCCTGGAAGTCGTTTAACCCCGTCGACATTCCCCTGTGGCGAGGGGATTTATCCCCGATGGGCTGCGAAGCAGTCCCAAAACCACCCAATGCGGTGTGCCTGATATCCAACATTGAGGGGCCGCTACGCGGCCCATCGGGGATAAATCCCCTCGCCACAGAGAGCATCCCTGCCTCAATAATGTTCGAATATTTTCTTTTAGCCGCCCTTCGATGAGTTTTTTCAATCGAAGGCGACTGGCTGCGCGCGTCTTTATGGGCTACCATTTTCGCAAATGAACATTTATGTTCGATTTCCAAGACAGAAAATCAAAAAAGCCCGAGGCCAGCCGATGTCCACCTCTACCTTGCGTACGCCCCCGATTGCCGAGATCTACGATGTTGCCGTGATTGGCGGCGGGATCAATGGCGTGGGGATTGCAGCGGATGCCGCCGGTCGCGGTCTTTCGGTGTTCCTTTGCGAAAAGGATGACTTGGCCAGCCACACTTCGTCGGCCAGCAGCAAGCTGATCCACGGTGGCCTGCGCTACCTCGAACATTACGAATTTCGTCTGGTGCGTGAAGCGCTGGCCGAGCGCGAAGTGCTGCTGGCCAAGGCGCCGCACATCGTCAAACCAATGCGTTTCGTGCTGCCGCACCGCCCGCACCTGCGTCCGGCGTGGATGATCCGCGCGGGCCTGTTCCTTTATGACAACCTCGGCAAGCGCGAAAAGCTGCCAGGTTCGAAAAGCCTGAAGTTCGGCGCCGACAGCGCACTGAAAAGCGAAATCAAGAAAGGCTTCGAATACTCCGACTGCTGGGTCGATGACGCCCGCCTCGTTGTGTTGAATGCGATGGCTGCACGTGAACACGGCGCGCACATTCACACCCAGACCCGTTGCGTCAGCGCCCGCCGCGCCAAGGGGCTGTGGCACCTGAACCTGGAACGCGCCGATGGCAGCCTGTTTTCGATCACCGCCAAAGCGCTGGTGAACGCCGCCGGCCCATGGGTCGCCAAGTTCATCCGTGACGACCTGAAGATGGAGTCGCCGTACGGCATTCGCCTGATTCAGGGCAGCCACATCATCGTGCCGAAACTGTACGAAGGCGATCACGCACACATCCTGCAAAACGAAGATCAGCGCATTGTTTTCACCATTCCTTACCTGAACCACTTCACTCTGATCGGCACCACCGACCGTGAATACACCGGCGATCCGGCGAAAGTGGCAATCACCGACGGCGAAACCGATTACCTGCTGAAAGTGGTCAACGCCCACTTCAAGAAGCAGATCAGCCGCGACGACATTCAGCACAGCTACTCGGGTGTGCGCCCGCTGTGCAATGACGAATCCGATAACCCGTCGGCCGTGACCCGCGATTACACCCTGGCCCTGTCTGGCGGTGGCGAAGAGGCACCGCTGCTGTCGGTGTTCGGCGGCAAGCTGACCACCTACCGCAAACTCGCCGAGTCGGCAATGGCCCAGTTGATGCCGTACTTCACCCAGATGCGCCCGAGCTGGACCGCTACCGCGACCCTGCCCGGCGGTGAAGACATGACCACCCCACAAGCCTTGAGCGCACAGGTCCGCGACAAGTTCGACTTCGTCCCGAGCGAAATCGCTCGCCGCTGGGCCACCACCTATGGCAGCCGCACCTGGCGCATGCTCGAAGGCGTGGAAACGCTGGCCGACATGGGCGAACACCTCGGCGGCGGGCTCTATACCCGTGAGGTTGACTACCTGTGCAGCGAAGAATGGGCGACCACGGCGCACGACATTCTGTGGCGTCGCAGCAAACTGGGCCTGTTCACCACCCCGGCCGAGCAGGAGAAACTGGCGGCCTACCTGGGCAAGGTCGAGCAGAACCGCAAGACTGAAGCGGCCTGACGTTTACAGCGCTTGAAACGAAGCCCCTGAATCTCACGATTCAGGGGCTTTTTTGTTTATCCGGGCCGGCCACTTTACCTGTGGCGAGGGAGCTTGCTCCCGCTGGGTCGCGTAGCGGCCCCATTCATAAAAGCGGGCCTGCTGCGCAGTCCAGCGGGAGCAAGCTCCCTCGCCACAAAGGTCGCGCTGCCGAAAACAACCGACGATAGATCGTTCGGCTTTCCGAACGCGACCTCCCGGTCGATTCGGATAACCGGATCAATTCCAGCAAAAAACACCACCCAAAAACTTTAATTTCCTTATTAATCAATCAGTTGATCCACCGCAACTGGTCTGGCACGACTCATGCTCTACACTCTCTCGACGAATGCCTGCCGTGCCAACACTTCAGGAGCCGTCAGGCATTCGAAGCACAAAAGGGCCGACGAACTGGCTCCATAAAAAAAACAATTCGAGGAAAATTTGATGCGCATCGTTCCCCCTATCCTGGGCGCAGCCATTGCGGCCGCTCTGATCAGCACACCAGTTTTCGCCGCCGAACTCACCGGCACCCTGAAGAAAATCAACGATTCCGGCACCATCACCCTCGCTCACCGCGACAGCTCCATCCCGTTTTCCTACATCGCGGATGCTTCCGGCAAGCCAGTGGGCTACTCCCACGACATTCAAGTGGCCATCGTTGAAGCCCTGAAAAAAGACCTGAACAAGCCAGACCTGCAGGTCAAGTACAACCTGGTGACCTCGCAAACCCGTATCCCGCTGATCCAGAACGGCACCGCGGATATCGAGTGCGGCTCGACCACCAACAACGCCGAACGCGCCCAACAGGTCGACTTCACCGTCAACATCTTCGAAATCGGCACCCGTCTGCTGGTCAAGAAAGACAAGGACGGCAACCCGTCCTACAAAGACTTCGCCGACCTCAAGGGCAAAAACGTCGTGACCACCGCTGGCACCACGTCCGAGCGCATCATCAAAGCGATGAACGCCGACAAGCAGATGGGCATGAACATCATCTCCGCCAAGGACCACGGTGAATCCTTCAACATGCTGGAAAGCGGCCGCGCCGTTGCCTTCATGATGGACGACGCCCTGCTGGCCGGTGAAGAAGCCAAGGCCAAGAAGCCGGCCGACTGGATCATCACCGGTACGCCGCAGTCGTTCGAAGCCTACGCATGCATGGTTCGCAAGGACGACCCGGCCTTCAAGAAGGCTGTGGATGACGCCATCGTCGGCCTGTTCAAGTCCGGCGAGATCAACAAGATCTACAGCAAGTGGTTCGAGAGCCCGATTCCACCAAAAGGCCTGAACCTTAACTTCCCGATGAGCGACAAGGTGAAAGAGCTGATCGCCAATCCGAGCGACAAGCCTGCGCCTGACGTAAAAATCTGATTCCTGACTAACCTGTCGTCTGAGGGAGCAACTTCCCTCAGACGTCTGTTACTACCTGCTGGCTTTACTGTGGAACACTCGACCAGGCGGTTTCCGAGCCGATCGCGTGTGCCCGACGTTCAACGTCGGACGGGAAAGGATCTTCCCCAAGCGGGTGCTTGTACATCGATCGATTTCGAGGGGAGACCCTAATGAATTACAACTGGGACTGGGGCGTGTTCTTCAAGTCCACCGGCGTGGGCAGCGAGACGTATCTCGACTGGTTCATCTCCGGTCTGGGCTGGACCATCGCCATCGCCGTCGTGGCCTGGATCATCGCTTTGCTGCTGGGCTCCATTCTGGGGGTCATGCGCACCGTGCCGAGCCGTCTCGTGTCGGGCATCGCGACGTGCTACGTCGAGCTGTTTCGCAACGTGCCGCTGCTGGTTCAGCTGTTCATCTGGTACTTCCTGGTGCCCGACCTGCTGCCGCAAAACCTGCAGGACTGGTACAAACAGGATCTGAACCCGACCACCTCGGCCTACCTGAGCGTCGTCGTGTGCCTGGGCCTGTTCACCGCCGCCCGGGTCTGCGAGCAAGTGCGCACCGGTATCCAGGCGCTGCCACGGGGCCAGGAATCCGCCGCCCGCGCCATGGGTTTCAAGCTGCCGCAGATCTACTGGAACGTGCTGCTGCCCCAGGCCTACCGCATCATCATTCCGCCGCTGACCTCGGAATTCCTCAACGTCTTCAAGAACTCCTCCGTGGCGTCCCTGATCGGCCTGATGGAACTGCTGGCGCAAACCAAACAGACCGCCGAATTCTCGGCCAACCTGTTTGAAGCGTTCACCCTGGCCACGCTGATCTACTTCACCCTGAACATGAGCCTGATGCTGCTGATGCGCATGGTCGAGAAGAAAGTCGCGGTGCCCGGCCTGATCTCCGTGGGGGGTAAATAATGGACTTCGATTTCAGCGGCATCATCCCCGCGATCCCGGGCCTGTGGAACGGCATGCTCATGACCTTGAAGCTGATGGTCATGGGCGTGGTCGGCGGCATCGTGCTCGGTACGATCCTCGCGCTGATGCGCCTGTCGTCCAGCAAACTGCTGTCCCGCGTGGCCGGCGCCTATGTGAACTATTTCCGCTCGATCCCGCTGCTGCTGGTGATCACCTGGTTCTACCTGGCGGTACCGTTCGTGCTGCGCTGGATCACCGGCGAAGACACCCCGATCGGCGCGTTCACGTCCTGCGTCGTGGCCTTCATGATGTTCGAAGCCGCGTACTTCTGTGAAATCGTCCGTGCCGGCGTGCAGTCGATCCCCAAAGGCCAGATGGCCGCCGCGCAGGCGATGGGCATGACCTATGGCCAGACCATGCGTCTGATCATCCTGCCCCAGGCGTTCCGCAAGATGACCCCGTTGCTGCTGCAACAGTCGATCATCCTGTTCCAGGACACCTCGCTGGTCTACACCGTGGGCCTGGTGGATTTCCTCAACTCCGCCCGCTCCAGCGGCGACATCATCGGTCGTTCCAACGAGTTCCTGATCTTTGCCGGTGTCGTTTACTTCATCATCAGCTTTTCCGCCTCGCTGCTGGTCAAGCGTCTGCAAAAAAGGTTTGCCGTATGATCTCCATCAAGAACATCAACAAGTGGTATGGCGACTTCCAGGTGCTGACTGATTGCAGCACCGAGGTCAAGAAAGGCGAAGTGATCGTGGTCTGCGGCCCATCGGGCTCGGGCAAGTCGACCCTGATCAAATGCGTCAACGCGCTGGAGCCGTTCCAGAAGGGCGACATCGTCGTCGATGGCACCTCGATTGCCGACCCGAAGACCAACCTGCCGAAACTGCGCTCGCGCGTCGGCATGGTGTTCCAGCATTTCGAACTGTTCCCGCACCTGACCATCACCGAAAACCTGACCATTGCGCAGATCAAGGTATTGGGCCGCAGCAAGGAAGAAGCGACCAAAAAAGGTCTGCAACTGCTGGAACGCGTTGGCCTGTCGGCGCATGCCCACAAGCACCCGGGGCAACTGTCCGGCGGTCAGCAGCAGCGTGTGGCGATCGCCCGCGCGCTGGCGATGGACCCGATCGTCATGCTGTTCGACGAACCGACCTCGGCGCTCGATCCGGAAATGGTCAACGAAGTGCTCGACGTGATGGTGCAACTGGCCCAGGAAGGCATGACCATGATGTGCGTAACCCACGAAATGGGTTTCGCCCGCAAAGTGGCTGACCGGGTGATCTTCATGGACGCCGGCAAGATCATCGAAGACTGCCCGAAAGAGGAGTTCTTCGGCGACATCAGCGCCCGCTCCGAACGCGCGCAGCATTTCCTCGAGAAAATCCTGCAGCACTAAAAGCAACACACTGAACGCTGTGGCGAGGGAGCTTTGTGGCGAGGGGATTTATCCCCGATGGGCCGCGAAGCGACCCCAGCATTTCAAAATCAAACCGCATCTGCCGGTTTGACGACTGCTTTGCAGCCGATCGGGGATAAATCCCCTCGCCACAGGTTCCGCGCTCGAACAAACCAGGATGCTGTTAGCCATGCTGGTTGACCCAAGGCAACTGTGATGAAATGCGACCCCAATCTCTATCGCGCAGCGCCGCCATCACTTGCCGTGAAGCCTCGTCTGATTCGCCATCTGTTTCTGCCGCCGCTGATCATCGTGCTGATGATCGGACTGGGTTACGCCGGTTTCTGGACCAGTGAACATTTCGGCATCCGCAGCCTCAGCGAAAACGGCCAGCGTCAGCTTGAACTGCACGCGCGCACCGTCGAAAGCGAGATCAGCAAATACACCTACCTGCCCAGCCTGCTGGAACTGGAAACCAGCGTCCCGCAATTGCTGGCCGACCCGACCCCGGAACACCGGCAAACGGTCAATGCTTACCTTGAAGGCCTGAACCGGCGCAGCCGCAGTCGGGCCATCTATGTCATGGACACCACCGGCCGCGTGATGGCCACCAGCAACTGGCGCGACGTCGACAGCTACCTCGGTGAAGACCTGTCGTTCCGCGCCTATTTCCAGAAAGCCGTGCGCGGCGAGCCCGGACGTTTCTACGGCATCGGCAGCACCAGCGGCGAACCCGGTTATTACCTGGCCCACGGCTTGGAAGAGCACGGCAAGATCATTGGCGTCGCCGTGGTCAAAGTGCGTCTCGAAGCCCTGGAAGAACGCTGGCAGCGCGCCCGTCTGGAAGCCTTCGTCAGCGACGAGAACGGCATCATCATTCTTTCCAGCGATCCGGCGCGGCGCCTGAAATCGGTGGTTCCGCTGAGCGATGAAACCAAAGAGAAGCTCGCCCGCAGCCTGCAATATTACTGGTTCCCGCTCAACGAATTGCAACCACTGGCCCGCGAAACCCTGGCCGAAGGCGTGGAGAAACTGACCTTCCCTGCCAACAGCGAAGTGAGCGCCGATGACGACAGCATCAGCTATCTGGCCCAGACCCGGCCACTGAGCGACACACCGTGGAATTTCACTTTGCTCACGCCGTTGCAGGACCTGCGCCGCGAAGCGATCAACCAAGGCATTCTGGTGGCCGTGGCGTTCGCTCTGGTGGCGTTTCTGCTGATTGCCTGGAACGAGCGGCGCAAGGTCATCGCCACCCGCCTCGCCGCCCGCGAAGCCTTGCAGGAAGCCAACAGTCAACTCGAACGGCGGATCACCGAACGCACCGGCGACCTGCGCGCCAGCAACGAGCGCCTCAAGAGCCAGATCCGCGAACGACGGCAAGCCGAAGAAACCCTGCGCCGCGCTCAGGACGAACTGGTGCAGGCCGGCAAACTCGCGGCCATCGGCCAGATGTCGACCAGCATCGCCCACGAATTGAACCAGCCGCTGGCGGCGATGCGCACCCTGTCCGGCAACACCATTCGGTTCCTCGAACGCGGCCAGCTCGACGTCGCCAGCACCAACCTCAAGACCATCAATGACCTGATCGACCGCATGGGCCGGATCACTGCCAGTTTGCGCTCGTTCGCCCGACGCGGGGACGACAAGGGCCAGGCCAGTCTCGGCAAAGCGGTGGACGCCGCGCTGCAGGTGCTGGGTGCCAGGGTCGAGAGCGCGTCACTGCAACTGCATCGGCAATTCATCGACGTGCAAGTGCAGATCGACCAGACCCGCCTCGAACAGATTCTGGTCAACCTGGTCGGCAATGCCCTCGACGCCATGCAGGCGCAGCCGCAGCCGGAACTGTGGCTGGAGGGTGAAGAGTTCAACGGCAAATATCGTCTGCGGGTGCGCGACAACGGCCACGGCGTCGATGCCGAGGCGCGCAAGCATCTGTTCGAGCCGTTCTTCACCACCAAACCCGGCGAACAGGGCCTGGGCCTCGGCCTGACCCTCTCCGCCAGCCTCGCTGCCGCCACCGGCGGGCACCTGGGTGTCGAACATCCGGCCAGCGGTGGCACCACCTTCGTCCTCAGTTTACCGTTGGTAAGCCCTACTCCTGCCGAGCCAATATGAACAACGACCTTAGTGTGCTGATCGTCGAAGACGACCCCCATGTGCTGCTCGGCTGCCAGCAGGCACTGACCCTGGAAGACATTCCCTGCATCGGTGTCGGCAGTGCCGAAGAAGCACTGGAGCAGGTTGGCGACAACTTCGCCGGCATCGTCATCAGCGACATCCGCCTGCCGGGCATCGATGGCCTGGAACTGCTGACCCGCCTCAAGCAACGCGACCGCAGTCTGCCGGTGGTGCTGATCACCGGTCATGGTGACATCTCAATGGCGGTCGGTGCGATGCAGAAAGGCGCCTACGATTTCATGGAGAAACCGTTCTCGCCGGAGCGTCTGGTCGACGTCGCCCGCCGCGCACTGGAGCAACGCAGCCTCGCCCGCGAAGTCTCGTCGCTGCGTCGGCAACTGGCCGAACGCGACTCCCTCGAAGGCCGGATCATCGGTCGTTCCCCCGCGATGCAGAACCTGCGTGAACTGATCGCCAACGTCGCCGACACCTCGGCCAACGTGCTGATCGAAGGTGAGACCGGCACCGGCAAGGAACTGGTCGCGCGCTGCCTGCACGATTTCAGCCGCCGCCACACCAAGCAATTCGTCGCGCTGAACTGTGGCGGCCTGCCGGAGAACCTGTTCGAAAGCGAGATCTTCGGCCACGAGGCCAACGCCTTCACCGGTGCCGGCAAACGGCGTATCGGCAAGATCGAACACGCCGACGGCGGCACGCTGTTCCTCGATGAAGTGGAAAGCATGCCGCTGCCGTTGCAGATCAAACTGCTGCGTGTATTGCAGGAACGCACCCTCGAACGCCTCGGCTCGAACCAGAGCGTGGCGGTGGATTGCCGGGTGATCGCCGCGACCAAATCCGACCTCGACGAAGCGAGCAAGGCCGGCGAGTTTCGCAGCGACTTGTACTACCGCCTCAACGTGGTGACGCTGGAACTGCCGCCGCTGCGCGAGCGCCGTGAGGACATCCTGCAACTGTTCGAACACTTCACCCAGCAGTCGGCGCTGCGTTTCGACCGCACGTTGCCCGAGCTGGACAACCAGACCCTGTCGAACCTGATGAGCCACGACTGGCCGGGCAACGTGCGCGAACTGCGTAACGTCGCCGAGCGCTTTGCCCTCGGCCTGCCGGCGTTCAAGAAGTCCGGCGCCAGCAGCGGCGGTCAGGGGCTGGCGTTCGCCGAAGCGGTGGAAGCCTTCGAGCGCAACCTGCTCAACGATGCCTTGCAACGCAGCGGCGGCAACCTGACTCAAGCCAGTCTGGAGCTGGGCATGGCCAAGACCACACTGTTCGACAAAGTGAAAAAATACGGGTTGAGCCACTGATGGATCTGATTCTCAAAGCCGCCCTCGGCGCAGCAGTGGTGGTGATTCTCGCCGCGCTGTCGAAGACCCGAAACTATTACATCGCCGGTCTGGTGCCGCTGTTTCCGACCTTCGCGCTGATTGCCCACTACATCGTCGGCAAGGGCCGTTCGGTCGATGATCTGAAGGCGACCATCGTCTTCGGCATGTGGTCGATCATTCCGTACTTCATCTATCTGGCGACGCTGTACGTGATGGTTGACCGCATGCGCCTGGAGACGTCACTGGCGGTGGCGGTGGTCGCGTGGTTGATCGCGGCGACCGTGCTGGTCTCGGTGTGGGTACGCGTGCATAGCTGATCACAGCCCGCGCCCACAAGGAAACCGCATAGCAAATGTGGAAGCGGGCTTGCTCGCGAAGAGGCCCGAATCAACCCCCTTAAAACCTCAGCTACAGGAGGTTGCCGCTTGCCACCGGCTCGATCTGCGCCCAGTGCGACGCGTCTTCACGATGCGCTTGCAAATACGGCAACACCGCCGCCAGCAACGGCGCCTTGAACGCCTCTTGAAAACGGTGGGCCAGCCCCGGAATCAGCTTCAACTGACTGCCACGGATGTGCGCCGCCAGGTGCACGCCGTGCATCACCGGCAACAGCGGATCGGCCGTGCCGTGCACCACCAGGGTCGGCACCCGCAGTTGATTGAGCAAGGTGACCCGGCTCGGCTCGGCGAGGATCGCCATGATCTGGCGCTTCACACCTTCCGGGTTGAACGCCCGGTCGTAGGCCACCGCTGCCTGATGCAGCAACGCCTGCCGGTCATCAGCAACCGCCGGGCTACCGAGCGCCGCCAGCAGATCGGCCTGTTGCTCCAGCGCCACTTCGCGATTCGGTGCGCCGCGCCGTGCCAGCAATTGCACCAGCGCCGCACTCGGCGCCGGCAAACCTTCGGCGCCGGAACTGGTCATGATCAGCGTCAGACTCTCCACCCTTTGCGGAGCCATCGCCGCCAGATGCTGGGCGATCATCCCGCCCATGCTGGCGCCCAGTACGTGAAACTGGTCGATGTGCAGCGCGTCCATCAACCCCAGCGCATCGTCGGCCATGTCGGTCAGCGAGTACGGCGCCGACACCGGCAAGCCTAGCTTGTAGCGCAGCACTTCAAAGGTCAGGTTG
The DNA here is from genome assembly GCF_949768395.1 of Pseudomonas sp. IT-P260. Taxonomy (NCBI): domain Bacteria; kingdom Pseudomonadati; phylum Pseudomonadota; class Gammaproteobacteria; order Pseudomonadales; family Pseudomonadaceae; genus Pseudomonas; species Pseudomonas sp. IT-P260. Next base: position 199,247 of record NZ_CATKPO010000039.1, on the reverse strand, counting down.
GCGTCGGCCGGGGCCTGCCGCCAGGTCGACAGACCGACATCGCGGTTGTCATAGCGGATCACCCGAAAACCCTGCTGACACAGCGCAACCACCACCTCGTCCGGCCAGTGAATCAACTGGCCGCCCAAACCCATGACCAGCAACAACGCCGGATCCGAAGCACGGCCGATGCTCTGGTACGCCAGGCTCACCTGGGCCAGATCGACTCGTTCGGTCGGTACATTGACGTCGCAACGCGAAGCCGCCATCGACGGCAGGCCGAACAACAGCGCGGCCAACAGAAAAAATAAACGCATGAAAAAACACCGAAACGCAGAACCCCAGTAGAGCGCGAGTCTGATGAAGTTTGTTCAAGCGCGCTGCCACAGTTGCGTGACAGTTTGATGAAGTTTGCCGAGCGGTCATTCTCCGACAACGAATCAGGCCGGAACGGTCTGTACATCCTCTGCAACAAAACCACGACCCAGCGATAACCATGTACCGCATGGGCTTGTGACAGCGCGCCTCTAATAGGCATGAAAACCGGAATCACCCGGTCTGCATGCCCTCTGGAGCCCTGTCGCATGACCCATTCGCCTCCCCTTGTAACAGCCGACTTCGGCCTTGATCAGCGGCTACAGCCCAACGTGGATCAACATCTGCACCTGTTGGCCACGGCTCGTCTGAACCACTGTCACCAGCAATGGCTGGACCTCATGGCCCAGCATCCCGGGCAACCCGAAAGCGCCTGGTGGGATGCCCGCGCGCCCGGCACTGCGCTGTCACGACGCGAGCATGCCTTGAGTCTCTATCAGCAGCACTTTGAGGCCGCGCTTCAATGGGCGGCTGCCGAAGGCAAGCTCGACACCTCACAACGCCACAGGCTTGAGCAGCTTCTCACCCCGTCGAGCCAGGTCGCGGCGGATCTGCGGGTCGCGCAACCGGTACTCAATCGTCTCGATAACCGTCGGCTGCGCCTGTACGGCACGTTGCTGCTCCAGCTGGAGGAAACGCTGCTGCTTTACCTGCCCGCACACCCACAACCGTTGCTCCGCTTCGAAAAACAGGCCGACCTTGAGCGCTGGCTGACGGATCAGCAACCGGAGCGACTGCAAGTCTCCTCGCTGGACTTCATCGAATTCGGCAGTGATCCGCTCAAGCGCGGCGTTGAACCGCTGCTGTCGAGTTCGCCCGTCACTGGCGACAACGGGATCGCACTCGACAAGTTTTTCCCGATCACGCCCGCTCTGTCGCAAAGTGCCGGGCCAAGCGTCGATGAGGTCGCGCCCTTCGGTTTGCTGATGGCCGACATTCCCCTGGATCTGCGCCGGCAGACGCTGGCGCTTGAACAGCGCGCGCTTGACCGCTTGTTTGGTGACGCCGAGCCGAACAGTCCGCAACGTCAACAACTGGCACAACGACTCGTCGCCTTGAGCGAGGCTCAGCAGGCCAGTCATGACGCGGCATCGGCCCTGCTCGACAGCCACAATCCGCTGACCATGCTCGAGTTACGCCGCCGCTCAAACGAGCATTACCAGGCCCTGCTGCAGGCGCGTATCGCAGGGCTGCGCGCGGAGGTCGAACTGCAACGGACGCTGGAGCAACTGTCCGTCGCCGAACATCGGCGAGTCATCGCAATGCTGGACGCACCGGGACACCACCTGCCGCCAACGGACGGGGTCATCGCCTGCATATCCTTGGCAACGACAGACGACAACATCACCGTCGTCGAGGAGCTGCCAGGTGTACTGATCATCGCCCCCCCCGCAGCGCTGGCCCCCGGCTCCACCGACAGCCTGCTGCTTTACTGGCCCGGCGAGTTTGGCGGCCTGCAACGTTTTGCTTCGCGTGCGGCACTGGAGCAGAACGTGTTCAAACGCTCGCCCCAGGACGGCGGACTGACCCTGCACCTGACACCACTGACCGATGACCCGCTCGCCTGGTCACTCGATCAGCAGCTCTATCAATGCGAACAACAGGCCGCGCAGATCCTGCGCGACAACCCGCTGCCCGGCCGAGCCGGCGAGCGCCAGGCCGAGATGGAAAAGTTGCGCGAACAACACTTGCCACGCCTGACCGTGCCGATCGCGCAGGCTCGCGAACAGGCATTTGCCGAACGCCAGACGCAAGACCGCAGTGCCGCGCTGGCCGGCAGCCTGCCCGAGTGGTTCGACAACCTCGACGCGGCGCGTCGTACCACGATCAAAGCGCTGATCAGCCACTACCTCGGCGCCATGCATCGCGCCCATGCGCTGCTCGAACGGGAGCTGCCGTCGCGTCAGGCGTTCGCCGAAAAACGCATCGAAGCCCGCTTGCGCGCGGACTTCGCACTCAAACAAAGCGTGAGCGTGGGCCTCGATCTGCCCGATTCGACGGTCTGGCAAAAAACCGTGATGGAAGGGGCTGCGCCTGGCACGCCGCAACGCAATGTCCTGACACCGAGCGACAAGCGCAGCGTTCTCGCCCTCGAACAACTGGCACAGCACAACATCGATCAGGCCATGTGGTGGCGCCTGTCATTCATGCAGGCCAGGATCCGTGCCGAGGACGAAACCGATCGGCAGCGCGTCGAAGCCGGGCTCAACCCGGACTACTTGCGCAAACTGGTGACAGAGCTGGATCTGCCCGGACGTTACGAAGAACAGATTCGCCAGGTGTTTTTCGGCGCGCCGGCAGAGCCTGCGTTTCAGCAGGCCTGGCGCCGCGAATGCCTGAGCGAGCCGTGGCGGCTGATGCTCAGGTTGCAAGGTGAATTCGCCCTGCTGCAACGGCACATCGACAGTGCCGGCCATGCCGTACTGAAGGTCGCCATCGATGCGACTTCACCCCAGGCGTATGCCGTTGATGGGAAGCGCATCGCGCTGCTGCCGGTGCACCTGACGGTTGGTGGAGAGGACACCGCGCATCAGGGACCGAGCACGCTCGCCGGGCTGACGTTCATTGTCGAACAGAACAGTGGCCTGACCCTGCTCTACCTGCCCGACAGCACCGACGCCATCTTCCTGCGGCAGTACCCGACGCTGGAACAGGCGCGAATGGATCTGTTCAGGCGTTGTATGGACAGCAAAATGTTCAATTACCTGGCCGGACGCGCCGTGGGCGGCGATTTTGCCAGCCATGTCAGCCGTATCAATCAGGCGCAATTGCGCAATTTCGACGCTCTGATCGGCGTCGGAATGGCCTGGCCGGCGACCACATCGCTGGCCATTCATCTATTGAACGTGCACATGGGTCGATTGCTGGAAGCCCATCGCAGCAGTTCGCGTTCCAACGATGCGTTGTATCTGGAACGCTGTGCACTGAAATCCGGGGCGTTGTTCAACTATCTGAAAATGGCCATCGGCATGGTGCCGTTCGTGGGGGCGGCAGTGGCCCTGTATGACGCCTGGAACAGCGCCAATCTGGCCGTCGCGGCGTTCTTGCGCGGCGAGCTCGGGCATGGTCTGGCGGAGGTGGAGGCAGTGCTGCTGTCACTGATCGACGCGGCAATGGATGTGCTGCCCGGAACCGTCTCGGCCCCCGCAGCAGCACGTCTGGCCACCCGTCAGCGGCAACGCGCGGCCCTGGGCGGATTCGCCACCATGTCGTCGTCCTGGCAACGGGCCCGGCAGTCGCTCGACCGCTTCAAGGGTTACGAGTACGAATTCGACATTTCCCTGGCCGGCCTGCATCCGGCCACCCACGGTGTCTATCGCAACGTCTACCGTCACGCCGATGGCGATTTCATCGTTCGTCAGGGCCGCATTTATCGGGTTCAGCTCAGCGATGCACCGCGTGGCTGGAGGCTTTACGGCACATGGATGCGCGGCTACAAACAACCGATCGCCCTCGACGACAGCGGCCAGTGGAACACCCACTATGCGGTGCACGGCACGGTAATGGACGGTGGCGGTCCTGGCGGCGGCGCAGTGCTCGGACATCTGGTCGACGGCCTGGATCCGCTATGGCCTGCGCCGATCCGCCAGTGGCTACCGCGCTGGTGGACCGATCGGCAATTGCGCCGGCAAATGACCCTGACCAACACCGCCGACAACTACACCCGGCGCCTCGATGCTCAGACCCGCGCCACCAACCAGTTGCTGGAAAACTATCAGAACCTCGATATTGCCCAGCGCAGGCCCCTGCAGACAGCCGTTGACGCAGCATGCCTGAATGACATCGACGTCGCGATCGCCCAATACGACAACCTTGTCGAATTGCTGCCCCTGAGCCACGGCCGCAAACGTCTGCAGATTGAAGCCATCCAGAGCCGCTGCGCCTGGATCGTGGTCGACCGCGCCGTGCAGCGCGTCACCGTCGCCCGCGACCGCTTGCTGGAACACCTGAACCGGATCGACGCACTGGTCGCCGAGTCCGATGCCGTGCCCTTCGACCACACCAGCGTCCATATCACACTCATGGCTCGGCGCAAGCGGGCGCGCGAGGATTTCCTCAAGGAGTTCGATCAACTGCATGCGATCACCGAGCAGGCCAGACTGTGGAACAACCGCATCAGCAACCGCGCGCAGAAAGCCCGGATGGCGAAAGACATGGCCGCTATCAACCGCGACCTGGGAGACCACACGCATCACTACCTGAGAACTGCGCATCTGCTGGAAATCATTGCCCGCTACGATGCGGTCACTGACCTGTCCTGGGCGTATTTCCATACCCAGTTCAAAGACGCCCGGACCAAGGTCGGGCGCGCATTGCTGACCCAGCATCACCTGCCAGAGGTCAGCGCCAGCCTGGTCCAGCGCAATCGGGTCCTTGAGGACTGCCTGCAGATCTATGCCGATTTCCGTCGTCAGCTGAACGCCTGGACACTGGGTTATGCACAGCATCTGGATCTGGAACAGGTCGGGCTGTTCCTCGAGGGGCTGACCCAGGTCGAAGCGCAGGCGCGGCATGCGATCAGACAACGTGCGCCAATCAAGCCGAAAGAGCCTGGCGGCAAGCAACTGTTCGAAACCGAGGACAACCAGTTGCTGATCGGCACGGAAAGCATCGACGCCGGCACCCGGGAAAAACGCATCACCATTGAAGGCATCGACGGATTCCGCGAAACCTGGCTGCCGCGCTCCAGTGGCAAATACCATCTGCAAGTGCGCACCGCCCCCACGCCAGCAACGTTGCCAACTGATGTTCAGCCACTGCTGGTCGAAGCGCGCAAACGTCTGGCAGCTGTTCCGGCTTACAGCAACAAGGTGCAGGGCTATGCCCGCCAGGACATGCTGCCGGTGGATCTGGAACACATGCTCAGCAGCGAAGCGACCGAACTGAGCACCCGTGCCCAGGCCATCGAGCGACTGTCGCCGACCGAACCGGTGGTGCTGCAACTGCACGACAAGGCCCGCGAACTGCGCCGTACCGGGCGTACGCTGCGCATTGATCAGTCACTGCGCAGCAAGACGCCCACTGAAGGCTATCTGGATTATCTGCTGCAACAGCAAGTGGTGGATATCCGCCGCGAAGGTCCGCTGCGGGCACTGGGCAAAAGGGCTGATGGACGCAAGGATTTCCTTCAGGAATACGCCGTGCGCGACCTCACCTCCACGCCGCCGCGCACGCTGTGGTACGCGCATTTTCACTACACCTCGGACAAGGTGCCGTTTGCTGACTTCGTCAAGGCGCACCTGAAATTGCCGGAGCAACGCAACCTCGGCCTGCAATGGCAGCAGGTTCAGGCCGCCAGCGGTGCACAGGTCGAGGCGATCTGGCGCGGCGATATCGGTAAACCGCTGGGTATCCGGCATTTCGCAGACCTCTAGGGCGAAAAGAAGCGGGGCATGGCGATGCCCCGCTTCTGCTCGAGTGGTCGACAGCACTGTCAACATGAGACAAACTCACCGTCTTCGAATTTGTCACAAGTTTTCCTCATGGGGCCAGCCGTGCTTGAAATCCGTCATTTGAAAACCCTGCATGCCCTGCGCGAGGCCGACAGTCTGGTCGATGCCGCCGACCGCCTGCACCTGACCCAATCGGCGCTGTCGCACCAGTTCAAGGAACTGGAGGAGCGCATGGGTATGCCGTTGTTCGTGCGTAAAACCAAACCGGTGCGTTTCACCAGCGCCGGCCTGCGCCTGTTGCAACTGGCCGACGCGACCCTGCCGCTGTTGCGCGCCGCCGAGCGCGACATCAGTCGTCTGGCCGGCGGTACCGCTGGACGCCTGCACATGGCGATCGAATGCCACAGCTGTTTCCAGTGGCTGATGCCGACCATCGACCAGTTCCGTGACGCCTGGCCGGAAGTCGAACTCGACCTCGCCTCGGGTTTCGCCTTTGCCCCGCTGCCGGCGCTGGCCCGCGGTGACCTGGATCTGGTGGTGACTTCCGATCCGCTGGACATCGCCGGCATCACCTACGTGCCGCTGTTCACTTACGAAGCGATGCTCGCAGTGGCGAACCAGCATCCACTGGCGAGCAAACCGTACATCGTCCCCGAGGACCTGCTGACTGAAACGCTGATCACCTACCCGGTGGAGCGCGACCGGCTGGACATCTTCACCCGCTTCCTCGAACCGGCCGACATCGAACCGGCGCAGGTTCGCACCTCTGAGCTGTCGGTGATGATGATGCAACTGGTCGCCAGCGGCCGTGGCGTGTGCGGCATGCCGCACTGGGCACTGCACGAATACAGCTCGCGCGGCTATGTAAAAGCCAAGCGCCTGGGCGAAAAAGGCCTGTTTGCCACACTGTACGCCGCGATCCGTGCGGACATGCTGGATGCACCGTACATGCGCGATTTCCTGCTGACCGCCAAGGACACCTCGTTCTCGACGCTGGATGGTGTTAGCGCGGTGCGTTGATTCACATCCTCTTGTGGAAGCCGGTTCAGTGTGGCATCAGAGTTCGCGCCACATGTGAATCTTGTCGAAGTAGTCTTCACCCACCCGCACCGCCAATGGCTCAAGGCCGAACTGGATGAAGCCGCAACGCTGGTACAGGTTGAACGCGGCGTCGTTGCCGGCGGTGACGGTGAGCTGGATGACTTTCAGTTCGGGATGGGTTTGGGCTTCAGCGATGGCAGCCTCGGCCAACTGATGGCCCAGGCCGTGCTGGCGAAAATCGGCTGAGACGTACAGGCCGAACAAGGTCGACTTGTGGCGGGCCTTCTCTCGCGGTTCGAACGCCAGGCCGACGATGCCGGCCAGTGTGCCTGCCTCGAACGCACCGAGCACCACATCCAGCTTGCTGGTCAGCCGCGCTTCCCACCAGCTCAGCGGCATCACCGCGCGCTCGCGCACGCTGGAGGTGAAGGCCTGCGGATGGCGGTCGTAGGCTTCGAGCATCAGCTCGCGGTAAGCCAGCGCATGACTGGCGTCGAGGCGTTCGATCCACATGCTCAGGCGGTCCTGCGTTGTTCAAGCATCAGGCGCACCGCCAGACCGGCGAGTACAAACCCCATGAAGTAACGCTGCAGCGCCAGCCATGTCGGGTTGCGCACGAACCAGGAAGCAATGTGTGCCGCGAACAGCGCGATCAGCAGATTGACGCTGAAACTGACGCTGATCTGGGTCAGGCCGAGGAGGATGCTCTGGGTGAATACCGAGCCGTGTTCGGGGCTGATGAATTGTGGAAACACCGAGAGGTAGAACACCGCAATCTTCGGGTTCAACGCACTGGTGAGAAAGCCCATGGTGATCAGTTTGCGCGACGAGTCCGGGGGCAATTGCTGCGCCTCGAACGGCGAACGCGCACCGGGTTTGAGCGCTTGCCAGGCCAGCCACAGCAAATACAGCGCACCGGCCCACTTCAGTACCTCGTAGGCCATCGGCACCGCCAGAAACACCGCGCTCAAACCGGCAGCCGCGGCAAACATATGCACGAAGAAGCCACCCACCACACCGAGCAACGAGGTGACCCCGGCCTTGCGTCCCTGACAGATCGAACGCGAGATCAGGTAAATCATGTTCGGCCCCGGCGTCAGTACCATCAACAACGCGGCGGCGGCGAAGATCAACAGGTCTTGAAGCGGGATCATGGTGGACATCCTGTGCGTGGGGGATCAGGCGATCGCGGTCAGCGAGTGGCGATAAAACGGCAGGATCAGGTCGCGTGTCAATGGCGCCAGAACGACAGCAGGATCACTGACCGGATCGATCCAGATTACTTCCTCGATTTCGGCAGCGGGCGTCACATCGGCATCGATGGTCAGTTGAAAGATCTCCGCCTGCACCACAAACCCCGGCTCGTTGGCGGCGGGCGCCGAGAACTGGCCGAGAAAAGACGCCTGCGCCGGATCGATCGTCAGCCCCAGCTCTTCTTCCAGCTCGCGGGCCAGCGCGTGCACCGGCCACTCATGCGCCTCGATCTTGCCGCCCGGTTGCATGAACGCCGTGGTGCCACGCTTGCGCACCAGCAGGGTCTGGCCTTGGGGGTTGAGCAACAGCGCAGCGGCAATACGAATGAGGTTTGGAGCGACAACGGATGCAGAGGTCATGGGTCAGCCACCGGCCTGGAAAAAGCGCAAGGATCCCATGCCCGGGCTGATCACGTCACCTCACAGGTCACTCTCCCAACGCCTTGAGCGCAGTTTCATCCGCCTCCGGCAGCTTGACGAAAATCTGGTACTTGCCGCCCTCCATGGCTTCAAAGGCAATCAGCTTTTCCACCAACAGCGCGCTGAGCACTTTGCCGGCGTTGAGCAGCAACATGCCGTTATCGGCATTGAGATTGCGCGCCAGAATCATCCCCGCCGCCAGGTCCCGGGTGGTCAGGACCTTGACCGTCGGGTCGGCCAGGGTGATGTCGCCCAGAAATGCCGCGCACACCTGAATGAAATCTTCGATCAGTTGCGGGTCATACAAACGCCCGGCGTACTGCCGCAGGTACAGCAGCGCTTCGTCACTGTTCAAATGCCGTTCGAGGATCAGACCGCGCTGCAATTCGACGAAATCCACCGCCAGTTTCAGCAGGCGCGAACCGAACGGAATGGCCTCGCCCTTGAGCCGGTCGGGAAAGCCGCTGCCGTCCCAGCGTTCCTGGTGATGCAGGATCAGGCGGGCCGCGTCCTTCATCGGGTCCAGCGTCATCAGCAGCGATTCGCTCTGCTTGGGGTAGCTGCGATAACGCTCGCGATCGGTGTGACGCAGCAGATCCGAAGGCGTGGTCATCATGCCGTCGGTCCAGCTCAGTTTGCCGACGTTGTACAGCGCGGCGGCCATGGTCAGGTCGCGGCTGGTGGCCTCGTCCAGAGCATGCTGTTTGCAGTAGCTGCGCACCAGTTCGATGATCTGCCGATTGGTCTGCTTGGCAGGCGGCAGACGCAGATTGGCCAGCAGCGAAAACACTTCGGTGCCGGTGACGTAACTGTGTTTGAGCTCTTCGTACGCCAGATCGAGCATGTCGGCGGTCTGCTGCAGTTCGGCGGTACGCGCCGCGACATGCTTTTCCAGGGTGCTGTTGAGCAGTTTGAGCTGGTCGTTCTGCACCTGGGTCAGGCGCTCCAGACGCTGACGCTCCTGCTCGGAATGCTGATGGTCGAGCGCTTGGCGCAGGATCAGCAGCAACTCCTCGTCATTCCACGGTTTGCTGATGTAGCGATGAATCTGCCCGTCGTTGATCGCCTTGATGATGGCCGATGGGTCGGCATAGCCGGTCAGCATGATGCGCACGGTCGCCGGATAGCGTTGACGGACATGCGCCAGTAACGAGGCGCCATCCATGTTCGGCATGCGCGCATCGCTCATCACCAGATCCACTGGCTGCTGCTCCAGCATCTCCAGCGCCTGGGCACCGCTGGTCGCCAACAGGACGTCATAAGGTTGCCCCCGCAACAGGCGGCGCAGGCTGTTGAGGATCGATTCCTCATCATCGACCAGCAGCACCGTGGGGCGATGCGACGGCATCGGCGCGGATTGCTCTTGCATGGCATGGCCTCACGCGAAACAGAGTTAACGACACACCGACCGACCGCCCCACTGGCCCGCGCCTGAGTCCAAGGCTAGATGATTTTTCAGTGCATTCACGTAAATCTTCGTCCGGCGTCGCCAGCGCAGTACCGAGGGGCCGACTATGCTGTACACGGCAAAGAACTCCATCGGCTTACAAAACAGGCAATGGCGAGGGAAAAGGATGCCCCGGATGATCACAACACGCCTTCCCGAGGAGGGCGCGGCATGAACCCGCCCACCGCGCCGATCAATCGCCGCGTGCTCATTGTCGACGACAGTCCGGCGATCCATGACGACTTTGCCAAGATTCTCAGCCCCGTCGTTCCCGGCGACGATGGCCTGGGCGAAACCGAGAACCTGTTGTTCGGCACCCCGTCTGTCCGGCACACCCCACACTTCGAGCTGGATTCGGCCTTTCAGGGCCACGAAGCCCTGGAAAAACTCGAAGCCGCGCTGGCTGAAAACCGCCCCTACGCCATGGCCTTCATCGACATGCGCATGCCGCCAGGCTGGGATGGCCTGGAGACCATCGAACGGCTGTGGCAAGTCGACCCCAAACTGCAAGTCGCACTGTGCACGGCTTATTCCGACTACTCCTGGGAAGACATCGACCAACGCCTGGCACTGAACGACCGGCTCCTGATTCTGAAAAAGCCTTTCGACGCAATCGAGATTCGGCAGATGGCCAGCGCCCTCACGGTCAAATGGCAAATGACCGAAGACGCCGAGCTGAAAATGAGCCTGCTGGAGCACGCGGTGCAGGAGCGGACCCGGGAGCTGTCGGACGCCAACGTGATCGTGCAGAACAGCCCGACCATCCTTTACCGCTTGCGTGGTGAGCCCTCGTTCGCGTTGATGTACATCTCCCACAACATCACCCGCTACGGCCATGTCGCCGCCGACCTGGTGGGTTCGCCCGACTGGGCGAAGGTCCTGATTCACCCGGACGATCAGGCCAGCGTCGACGCGGCAATGGCCCGGGTACTGGATCGGCATGCGTCGGGCGCGTCCATCGAATTCCGCATGCGCACCGGCCAGGGCACTTGGCGCTGGGTGGAGAACCGCTACATCCCGGTACGCGATCAGGACGGCCGTCTGCTGGAAGTCGAAGGCATCATCCTCGACATCACTGAACGTCGCCAGGCCGAGGACAAACTGGCCTTGCTCGCCCGCTCCGATGGCCTGACGGGCCTGGCCAATCGCGCCACACTGATCGAACGCCTGCACCAGGCGTTTGCCGCTGCGCGACGCGGCGCAATGCCGTTTGCGGTGTTTTACCTGGATCTGGACCACTTCAAGCGGATCAATGACACGCTGGGCCACCCGGTTGGCGATCTGCTGCTGCAGGAGGTCGCCCGGCGCATCAAGTCCGGTGTCCGCGAAAGCGACGTGGTGGCGCGTCTGGGTGGCGATGAATTCGCGATCCTGCAACTGGACGTCAGTGACCCGACCCAGTCGGCGGCGATGGCCGCCAACATCCGCGACGCGTTGCTGGCGCCGTATAACCTGGCCGGCAATGCACTGCACATTTCGGTGAGCATTGGCATCAGCAGTTACAGCGAGCTCAGTCTCGACGCCGACAGCCTGCTCGGGCAGGCCGACATGGCGCTGTACCGCGCCAAGGAAATGGGCCGCAACCAGTATCACTTCCACTCCGAGGACATCTCTCGGGAAGTGGCCGAGCGCATGACCCTGGTCAGCGAATTGATGACCGCCCTTGAAGGCAATCAACTGCGGCTGCATTACGCACCGGAAGTTGATCTGCACAGCGGCAGGATTCTGGGTATGGAGGCACAAGTCCTCTGGCAGCATCCCCGGCGCGGCCTGCTGCCGGCAGCGGACTTTGTGCCGATCGCGGAGAAAACCGGCGCAATCATTCCGCTCGGACGCTGGGTGCTGGATCACGCCTGCCATCAGATGCATCTGTGGCGTAATCAAGGGGTGGCGCCGCCCGTGATGGCGATCAAGATTTCCCTGGCGCAACTCAAAAGCGGCCCGGAACTGATCTACACCGTGCTGCGCACCACCGCCCGCTGGGAGCTCGCCCCCTGGGACCTGCGCTTCGATGTCACCGAGGCCACGCTGGCCCAGACCAAGTGGACGCACAACGACGCGTTGCCGCGCCTGCGTGAACTGGGCGTGACCATCGCCATCGATGATTTCGGCACCGAATATTCCTCGTTCGATTACCTGAAAACCTACCGGGTCAATCAGCTCAAACTGGCCCAGAGCGTCATCGACAATGCCGCTCACGATGTGGCCGGCGCCAACGCCTTGCGCGCCATCGTCAACTTCGCCCGGGACCTGGACATCGGCATCATCGCTGAATGCCAGCCGTCGCCGGATCAGCCGTGCGCGCCACCTGCCGCAGCCCCGCTGCCCAGCGCGCGCGGGCTGTATTTCAGCGCGGCGGTCAGCGCCGAACAGGCCGGGCGATTGCTCAAGGACAGTGCTCACCCGGCACCGAAGGAGGACGAGTGATGAAAACGCCGTTCCCCCAGACCAACCGGCGCATCCTGATCATCGACGACACGCCGGCGATTCACGACGACTTTCGCAAGATCCTTGCCCCACAGGTTCAGGACGCCGTCGATCTGAATCAACTGGAACAGACGCTGTTCGGCACCCAGCAGACGCCGCACCTGAGCTTCCAGCTCGATTCCGCTTATCAGGGCCAGGAAGCTCTGGCTCTGGTCAAACAATCGCTGGTCAGCGGCAACCCGTATGCCCTCGCCTTCATCGACATGCGCATGCCGCCCGGCTGGGATGGCCTGGAGACCATCGAACAATTATGGCGGGTCGATCCGAACCTGCAGATTGCCTTGTGCACCGCGTACAGCGACTACAGCTGGGAGGCGATGGCCGAACGGCTGGAGTTCGGCGACCAGTTGCTGATCCTGAAAAAACCGTTCGACAGCCTGGAAATCCGCCAGATGGCCAACGCCTTGACCTGGAAGTGGCAGTTGGCGCAGGACGCGGCCCTGAAAATGCTCAGCCTTGAGCAGACCATCGAGGCGCGGGTGCACGAATTGCTCAAAGTCTCGCATCTGCTGCAATACGACAGCCTCACGGAGCTGCCCAACAGCACCCTGCTGGGCGATCGCCTGAGCCAGGCCATCGCCGTATGCCGGCGCCATGACAAGCAACTGGTGGTGATGTTCCTCGGTCTGGATCGCTTCAAGCGCATCAACAATGCACTGGGCCATCCGGCGGGCGACGAGATGCTCAAACGGGTCGCCCGGCAATTGTTGTCCTGCGTACGTGATTCCGACTCGGTGTTTCGTTATGGCTCGGACGAGTTCGTGGTGATCCTTGGCGACATCAACCATCCCCAGCAAACCCACGGCCTCGCGGAAAAACTCCTGGCCGCCATTCGCCTGCCACAAGCGATTGCCGGGCATGACGTCAGCGTCACCGCCAGCGTTGGCATCAGCGTCTATCCCGAAGATGGCCTCGAAGCCATCGAGTTGATCAAGAAAGCCGAGACGGCGATGCGCAACGTCAAGGAGCACGGCCCTGACAGCATTGGCTTCTTCATCGAAGCCATGAACCAGCACGCCCGGGAACAGCACAGCATCGAATCAGGCATCCGCCGCGCGCTGCATGAGCACGAATTCGTCTTGCACTACCAACCGAAAATCGACCTGCGCACGGCCACAGTGGTCGGTGCCGAAGCGCTGATACGCTGGCAGAAACCGGGACACGGCTGGGTCTATCCGTCGGACTTCATCCCGGTGGCCGAGGACAGCGGTCTGATCGTGCCGCTGAGCAAATGGGTGCTGGCTGAGGCCTGCCGTCAGACCCGCGACTGGCAAGTCGCCGGACTGCCGCCGATCCGCATGTCGGTCAACACTTCGCCGATCGATTTTCGCCAGCGTGACTTCGTCGCCGGCATCGAGCGCGTGCTTGAGCAGACGGGCCTGGCCCCGGACTGCCTGGAGCTGGAAATCACCGAAGGCGTGCTGATGCAAAACGTCGAGGCGACGATGACCGCGCTCAAGCGCCTGACAACGCTGGGCACGCGCCTGGCCATCGATGACTTCGGCACCGGCTATTCCAGCCTGAGTTACCTGCGGCGGTTTCCCATCGATGTGCTGAAGATCGACCAGTCGTTCATTCGCAACCTGTGCAACGACCCCAACGATGCCGCACTGGTGAGCGCCATCATCCATCTGGGCAAGAGTCTGGGGCTGAACGTCATTGCCGAGGGTATTGAAACCGCCGAACAACTGGCCTTTCTCAAGGCGCATCACTGCGAGGAAGGCCAGGGCTACTTTTTCAGCAAGGCCCTGCCGGCAGACGCGTTTGCACGCTTGCTGGCCGGCAGCGAACCCATGCCGTGGACGATTTGATCAACACGCTGAAAACGGTCCTGAGTCAGGGAGACGATTGCCGATGAGTCTTTTCCACCACGCCATCATGTTGCTGCTGTGCGGGCTCTGCGCCGGGGCCGGTGCCGAGCCGCTGGACGAGCCGCTCAAACCGTTGCCCGCGGTGCCGCAGCAGGACGTCCGCCGCGTGGAACTGGGTCGGCGCCTGTTCCATGAACCACGGTTATCGATCAACAACACGCTGTCCTGTGCCAGCTGCCACCAACTGGACAAGAACGGTGCCGACACCCGCGCCCTGTCGCTGGGCTTCGACGGTAAACCGGTGGCGGTCAACACGCCGACCGTGTTCAACGCCGCCCTCAATTTCCGCCAGTTCTGGGATGGCCGTGTCGAAACGCTGGAGGAACAAAGCAACGTCGTCATCACCAGTCCCCATGAAATGGGCAGCGACTGGCGCACGGTAATCGAGCGGATCTCGAACGACCCCGACTACCGTCGCGATTTTGCCGCCACCTACCCGGACGGCGTGACCCAGGCCAATGTCCAGCAGGCGCTGGCCAGTTTCGAACGTACTTTGCTGACGCCCGGTTCGCGCTTCGATCAATACCTGCTGGGCAACACCGACATCCTCACCCTCGAGGAAAAGTACGGTTACCAGCGCTTCAAGGAATACGGCTGCATCGCCTGCCATCAAGGGGTGAACATCGGCGGCAACATGTTCCAGAAGTTTGGCGTGTTTGGCGATTACATTGCCGATCGCGGCAACCCGACCGTGGCTGATCAGGGCCGCTTCAACGTGACCCGGGACGAAGCGGATCGTGAATTTTTCAAAGTGCCGAGCCTGCGCAACGTCGCGCTGACGGCGCCCTACTTTCACGACGGTTCGGCGGACACCCTCGAAAAGGCGGTGGATGTGATGTTCCAGTATCAGTTGGGACGCACGCCGACCGAAGAGGACAAACGGCTGATCATTCTATTTCTCGAGACCCTGACCGGCCAAAGGGAAGGCAAGCCATGATCAACATCTCCCGTCGGCGCAGTCTGCTGTTGCTCACGCTGGTCGCTCTGGTGCTGGCGTCGATTCTGCTGTTTCTGTACTTCAAGTCCAGCTCCGACCAGACCATGACCTATACCGAGTCGCGGGATCTGATCCGGCAGATCAAACAGCAGAATTCGCTGTGGGAAAACGAGATCCTCAAGGCGCGAGTGGCGCTCACCCACAATTACGATCCGCTGGTGTCACCCATGACCGAGATGAACCGGCTCTGGGCGCGCTTCGACGCGATCGAGGCCGGGCATGGTCGCAACGACTCGGCGCAATGGAACGACGCCCACGAGGGTTTTCTGCAGGCGATGCAGGAGAAGATCCGCCTGGTCGAACAGTTCAAATCGCACAACGCTCTGTTGCGCAATTCCCTGGCCTTTTTGCCCACCGCCGAAGACGACATTCAGGAGCAACTCGCCAACCTGTCGGACCTGGATAAATTACAGCTGCAAAACATCACCACCGACACTTACGACCTGCTGCTCAGTGCCCTGGAGTTCGCCCAGGTCACTTCCGACGACAGGGCCGCCGACATCGAGGTCGGCCTGAACAAACTGAAGGTCAATGCGCAACGGCTGCCGCCTGCGTTTGAAACCCCGATCAAAATCATGAGCAACCACATCAGCCTGATCGCGCGCGAGCAGCCGCTGGTCAATCAGTTGCTCGAAAGCATCGAAAACATTCCCGTGGCCGAGCGCCTGGATACCCTCACCACTCTGCTCGATCGCGATCAACAGCGCGCCGACCGGGTCGACCGCCAATACCACTTCTACCTGCTGCTGTTTTCGGTGTTGCTGATGCTCTCGCTGGTGTGGCTGGCGATCCGCCTGATCGGCAGTTTCGCCGAGATCAATCGGGTCAACACGGCCCTGCAAACGGCCAACGATGCCCTGGAGCAACGGGTCGAGGAACGCACCCGCGAACTCAGGGACGCCCAGAGCGAACTGCTCGACGCGGCGCGTCAGGCCGGCATGGCGGAAATCGCCACCAACGTGCTGCACAACGTCGGCAACGTGCTCAACAGCGTGAACATCTCCAGCGACCTGATCACGCGCAAGCTGCGCAACAGCAAGACCCAGGGCCTGGGCAAGGCCATGCAGCTGATCAACGAACACCCGCATGACCTCGGCGCTTTTCTGTGTGAAGACCCCAAGGGCAGATTGCTCCCCGGTTACCTCAACCAGCTGGTGGGTGCGATTGCCCAGGAACAGCAGGAAATGGTCGACGAACTGAACCAGATGAACAAAAGCGTCGATCACATCAAGGACATCGTCGCCACCCAGCAGTCCTATGCCGGCGCCAACAGCATGACTGAACCGCTGTTCATCAATGAATTGCTCGAAGACGCCTTGCGCATGAACGCCGGAGCGCTGACCCGACACCACGTCACGGTGGTCAGGGAGTACGCCGAGGTGCCGCAGGTGATGGGCGATAAACACCGTTTGCTGCTGATCCTGATCAACCTCATCAGCAACGCCAAATACGCCATGTCCGACCTCAGCAACCGCCCTCGCACCATGACGCTGGCGGTAAAAATCGTCGATGACAGCTTCCTCGAAATCAGCGTCAAGGACGATGGCGAAGGGATTGCGCCGGAAAACATGACGCGGATCTTTGCCCACGGTTTCACCACCCGCAAGGAAGGCCACGGCTTCGGTCTGCACAGCTGCGCCCTGGCGGCCATCGAGATGAACGGGCACCTCACCGCGCACAGCGACGGACCGGGCAAGGGTGCGCTGTTCACCTTGCAGATTCCCCTGATCAGCGTCACGGAGAACGCATGAGCGAGCTGTCGAACCGCCGTATTCTGCTGATCGACGACATGCCGTCGATTCATGAAGACTTCCGCAAGATTCTCGCGCCACCGGCGGCGCAGTCAGTGGAACTGGACGAGATGGAGGCGGCATTGTTTGGTGCACAGGTGCGCGCCGAACGTCCGCCGTTCGAGCTGGACTCGGCCTACGGCGGCGAGGAAGGCCTGGGCAAACTGATGCAGGCCTTGCACGAACAACGTCCCTACGCACTGGCTTTCGTCGACATGCGCATGCCCGACGGCTGGGACGGCGCGAAAACCATCGAACACCTTTGGCAACAGGATCCGCTGTTGCAGGTGGTGGTCTGTACGGCCTACTCGGATTACTCCTGGGATGAACTGCTCGACCGGCTGCAGGCGCATGACCGATTACTGATTCTGAAAAAGCCGTTCGACAACATTGAAGTGCAACAAATGGCCAACACCCTGCTGACCAAATGGCAGATGACCGAACGCGCCTCCTTGCAGATGCATCACCTGGAACATCTGGTCGATCAGCGCACCGCCCAGTTCAAGCAGGCCAGCGAAGCTCTGCAGCGCGAAATCGATGAACGCAAGCAACTGGAAAGTCAGCTGGTGCAGTCGGAAAAGCTCGCTTCACTGGGGCAAATGGCGGCTGGCGTGGCCCATGAAATCAACAACCCGATCGGTTTCATCTCCTCCAACCTCGGCACCCTTGACGGCTACTTCAATCAGTTGCTCAGCGTACTCGATGCCTGGCAAACGCTGGGCGCCACGCCAGACAGCGAATCCGTGGCCCGGCTTGAGCAACTGCGCAAAGACGCCGATCTGGATTTTCTGCTCGAAGACATTCCGGTACTGATCCGCGAATCCAAGGAAGGCATTGGCCGGGTCGGACAGATCGTCAAGGATCTGAAAGATTTCTCCCGGGTCGATACCCATCAGCAATGGCAGTGGGCGAATCTGCAGCAAGGCATCGAATCGACCCTGAACATTGTCGCCAGCGAACTCAAGTACAAGGCTGACCTGATCAAGGAATATCAGCCGCTGCCGGACATCGAGTGCCTGCCGTCACAAATCAATCAGGTGATCATGAACCTGGTGGTCAACGCGGCTCAGGCCATGGGCCCCGAGCGCGGCACCATCACCTTGCGCACCGGGCAGCAGCAAGACACGGCCTGGGTGGAAGTCGCGGACACCGGCGCCGGGATTGCGCCGGACATCCTGCAGAAAATCTTCGATCCGTTTTTCACCACCAAACCGGTCGGCCAGGGCACCGGGCTGGGCCTGTCCCTGTCCTACGGCATTGTCAAAAAACACGGTGGCGACATTTCGGTCCGCAGCGAACCGGGGGTGGGCACGACCTTCCGCGTCGAGTTGCCGATGCGTCAGAGCCGGCCCGCGGCCTGAGGCGCCTCAGGTCGCTTCCTGAAAATCCATCTCCGGCGGCTGCCGCCGAAAGCCGCCAGTGAGCACCGCCAGATACACCACGCCAATCGCCAGCCAGCTCAAGCCCAGATACACCGCCAGGTGATCAAGGCTGACCATCAGCCACACGTCCGCCAGCAGCCCGATGAACGGGAAGACCAGAAACAGCACCAGCTCACGCGGGCCTTTTTTCTCGCCACCGATCCAGTAATGAAAAATCACCGACAGGTTGACCAGGCTGAACGCCAGGAACGCACCGAAGTTGATGAACGAGGTTGAGGTGGTCACATCGAGTTTCAGTGCCAGCAACGCCACAGCCGCACACAGCAGGATGCTGTTGACCGGCGTGCCGAAGCGCGCATGCAAGGTGCCGAAAAACGACTTGGGCAACACGCCATCGCGCCCCATGGCAAACAGCAAGCGCGAACCGCTGGCCTGGGCCGACAGCCCCGAAGCGAACTGGCCGACGATCAGGCCGATGAGGAAGATCGAGACGAACAGGTCGCCGCCGATGTTGCGTGCGATTTCATAGGCCGCCGAGTCGACGCTGTCGAACTGGAATGACGGGTGGGCGATCTGCACGAAGTACGACACGCCGACGAAGATCAGCCCGCCGATCAAGGTGATCAACATGATCGCCTGTGGAATGGTGCGGCGTGGGTCGCGGGTTTCTTCGGTCAGCGTACTGACCGCGTCGAAGCCGAGAAACGAATAACAGGCAATCGCCGCGCCGCTCATGATCAGCGGCATTTGCATGTCACCGTTGAAGAACGGTTTGATCGACCACAACGGCGTGCGCGCATCACCGCCGACGTAGTGCACACACAGCGCGACGAAGGCGATCAGCACCAGAAATTGCACCAGCATCAGCAAGGCGTTGATGCCATTGGCCAGCTTCAGGCCAACGATGTTGATCGCGCTGGTGATGCCGATGAACGCCAGTACCCAGATCCACTGCGGGATCGACGGGAATGCCGAAGCAAGGTACGCCGCGCCGATCAGCCAGATCGCCATCGGCAGAAACAGGTAATCGAGCAACACCGCCCAACCGGCGATGAAGCCGAGCCTGGGGCTGATCGCTTTGCGCACGTAGCTGTAGGCGGAACCGGCAACCGGGAACGCGGCGGCCATGCGCCCGTAACTCATGGCGGTGAAGAACATCGCCACCAGTGCTGCCAGGTACGCGGCCGGGACCATGCCGGCGGTGGATTGCGCGAGGATGCCAAAGGTGCCGAGGACAATGATCGGCGTCATGTAGGCGATGCCGAACAGCACCACCGACCCTAATGACAGGGTGCGTTGCAAACGAGCCATGGGCGACTTACTCCGAATGTTATTGGATTTATGGCAGAGCCGAGTTCGGCGAATGTTTCGGGTGTGGCTTTGTTTTTTTGGGTGAGTCAGATGAATCGATAAAAGATCGCAGCCTTCGGCAGCTCCTACAGGAGTACGCAGTGCAATGGTGTAGGAGCTGCCGAAGGCTGCGATCTTTTGATCTTCAGCGCGCAGGAATCAGCAACTCACGCAATCCGCACGCGTGCTCTACCACCTCCCCCGGCAGCTTCAACCGCTGATCATCCAGATAGCGGTAATCCTGGCGCGCGACCTGCAACCGGTCGAAATCCAGCTCGACGCTGAACGTCCCTTCCTCGCGCCCCGCCTCGAACAGCAACGTCCCCAGCGGATCGACCAGCGCACTGCCGCCGGCAAACATCAAGCCGTCATCCCCGGCCTCAACGCGATTGACCATCAGCGCAAACGCCTGGTTTTCCTGAGCACGGGCCATGATCGCGGTGCGGTGAGTCGGGGCGTACGGGTCCATGTTGCCGTTGGTCACGATCAGCAACTCGGCGCCCAGTTGCGCCAACGCGCGGGCGGACTCCGGGAACTCGATGTCGTAGCAGATCAGCAGGCCGACGCGCACACCGTTCCACTCGCAGGTGGCGTAGCGGTCGCCGGCCTCGAACACGCCGCGATCCGACGCCCAAAGGTGGGTCTTGCGGTATTTGAGGGCGATGCCTTCGGGGGTGATCAGCAGCGTGGTGTTGTAGAAGCGACCGTTGTCGTTCTCGGCCATGCCGATCACCACGGCGATGTTGCGCTCGCGGGCAGCGGCCAGCACCGCGCGGACGGTCGGGCCATCCAGCGGCTCGGCGATCTGTGCCACGGTGTCGGCCGTCGGGAAGCCCATCAAGTGGGTTTCCGGGAATACGATCAGTTGCGTGTCGGCACCGCACGCGGCAATCGCCGCGAGGGCGCGTTCGAGGTTGTATGCGGTGCCATTGTCACGGCCCGCCAGTTGGGCGAGTTCGACTTTCATTGCGAGTCCTTGTGGTCAGGGCCGGGCGCTGAAAGATTGCCCGGTGGCTGTCTGTGGGCCAGTATGCGCAGCAAGCAACCGGCAGGGAATCACGCGGCCGGGGTAACCCGATAGGGGTAGATTCATGACCGTTTCGTTTGATGACATCACTTGGCACCGCGCCGTCGGGCAGTTGATCGATGCGCTGGACAAGCCGAATTTCTGGGCACAACTGGTGCGTCTGCTCGACCAGTACGTGGCGTTCGATAGCTGGGTGGTGTTGCTGTTCAGCGCCGATCAGCACCCGCAAGTGTTCGCCGAATGCCCCGCTGAGGACGGCAGCCCTGACCCGTTGTTTCAGGATTATCTGCGCGGGTTGTATTTGCTCGATCCGTTCTACATCGCCTGCCGCGAGCAGTCACGCACCGGGCTGTATCGCCTGTCGGAGGTGGCACCGGAGCATTTCGAGCTGACCGAGTATTACCAGCGATACTTTCGTCTGAATGTGGTCGCCGACGAAATCCAGTTCAATTGTCAGCTCGAAGGCGAGCGCACCTTGTGCCTGTCGCTGGGCAGTGAACAACGTTTCACTGGCGAACAGATTGCTTTGCTGTCATTGATCCAGCCGTGGGTGCTGGGTCTGTTGCGCCAGCGCCTGCCGTACGAAATCAACGAAACCGTGGCCCTCGCTGCCGCGCCTGCACCGGCCGACTGGCGGGTGCAACTGGAAGCGTCGGTGCAGCAACTCAAGGGTGCGCAACTGACTGCCCGGGAACTGGATGTCGGGCGTCTGATGCTCAGCGGTTGCTCCAGTAAAGAAATCGCCCGTAAGCTGGAAATCTCCGTAGAAACCGTGAAAGTCCATAAGAAACACATGTACAGCAAGCTGGGGATCAAATCCCAGTCCGAGCTGTTTTCGATTTTTCTCCAGGCGCAGAACGCCTGATAACGCGTGGAAATGCTTACCTGTGGGAGTTGATTTGCTGTGGTGAGGGGATTCATCCCCGATGGGCTGCGCAGCAGCCCCAAGTCTATGCATGCGGTCTTTCAGTTAAACCGCAGTGAATGGTTTTGGGGCGGCTTCGCCACCCATCGGGGATAAATCCCCTCACCACAATAAATCTCATCAACAGGCCCGCCTGCTGCCACAGGTTTGCAAACCATTGAGTCCGAACCAAGGAAACCGTATGAGCCTGTCACTCCTGAGCCGCTACGCCTTCTTTGCCGTCTGCGTGATCTTCACCCTCGCCAGCCTGCCCTTTCTCGAACACGACTGGCTGTGGCCGATCACCGCCGTCACCGGCGTGCTGAGCCTGCTCGGTCTGTTCGACCTGCTGCAGAGCCCGCACGCGGTGCGCCGCAACTACCCGATCCTGGGCAACATCCGCTATCTGGTCGAAGGCATCCGCCCGGAGATCCGTCAGTACCTGCTTGAATCCGACAGCGACGCCCTGCCCTTCTCCCGCGCCCAGCGCTCGCTGGTCTATTCGCGGGCGAAGAACGAAACCGCCGACAAACCCTTCGGCACGCTGATCGACGTCTATCAATCGGGCTTCGAATTCATCGGCCACTCGATGCGCCCGGCGCCATTGAGCGACCCGAGCAGTTTCCGCGTCACCGTCGGCGGCCCGCAATGCACGCAGCCGTATTCGGCCTCGGTGTTCAACATTTCGGCCATGAGCTTCGGTTCGCTCAGCGCCAACGCCATCCGCGCGTTGAACCAGGGCGCCAAACTCGGCAACTTCGCCCACGACACCGGCGAAGGCAGCATCAGCCCGTATCACCGCGAACACGGCGGCGACCTGACCTGGGAATTGGGCAGCGGTTATTTCGGCTGCCGTACCAGCGATGGCCGTTTCGACCCGGAACGCTTTGCCGCCCAGGCGCAGAATCCGCAGGTGCGAATGATCGAAATCAAGATGAGCCAGGGCGCCAAACCCGGCCACGGCGGGATCCTGCCCAAGCACAAAGTTACCCAGGAAATCGCCGACACCCGCGGCATCCTGATGGGCGAAGACTGCATCTCGCCGTCTCGCCACAGCGCGTTTTCCACGCCGATCGAAATGATGCAGTTCATCCAGCAACTGCGTGAGCTGTCCGGCGGCAAACCGGTGGGTTTCAAGTTCTGCCTCGGGCATCCGTGGGAGTTCATGGGTATCGCCAAAGCCATGCTGGAAACCGGCATCCTGCCGGACTTCATCGTGGTCGACGGCAAGGAAGGCGGCACCGGCGCCGCACCGGTGGAGTTCACCGACCACATCGGCGTGCCGATGCGCGAAGGCCTGCTGTTTGTGCATAACACGCTGGTCGGCCTGAACCTGCGCGACAAGATCAAGCTCGGCGCCAGCGGCAAGATCGTCAGCGCGTTCGACATCGCCAGCGTGCTGGCCATCGGCGCCGACTGGGCCAACTCCGCGCGCGGCTTCATGTTCGCCATCGGCTGCATCCAGTCGCAAAGCTGCCACACCAACAAATGCCCGACCGGCGTTGCTACGCAAGACGCCCTGCGCCAGCGCGCCCTCGTCGTCCCGGACAAGGCCCAGCGGGTCTACAACTTCCACCGCAACACGCTCAAGGCACTGGCGGAAATGCTTGCCGCTGCAGGGCTGGAACATCCGTCGCAACTGTCGGCCAAGCACCTGGTGCGGCGCATGTCGGCGACCGAGATCAAGCTGTTCTCGCAGCTGCATGTGTTCCTCAAGCCAGGTGAGTTGCTCACGGGCGAGGTCAATGGCGAGTTCTACTCGCGGATGTGGCAGATGGCCCGGGCTGACAGTTTCGAGCCGCAGGAGGTGGCCGCGGCTTAAGGCCACCGGTCGCGACTGACGCGGTGTTGACGCTGAACAGGTAGGCCGCCGCCGAGCCGCTCCACAACGTCTGCCGCGTTTGCCAATCGCCGCTGAACAGGGTGCGGAAGTGATCGGGCGATTCCAGCGGTATCCACCAGACTCGGTGCTGGCGGCATTGCACCAGCGCCGGGTCATGGAAATAGATCCAGCGCCTGGCGAGCGGGATCAGCGCGTAGCCACCGCGAACCGAGGAGGCGAGGAACGCCGGGAACGCCGTGCGCACATGAAACCGCGGCTCAATGGCGCTGGTGTTGTAGTAGAGAAACGGCAAGTACGAAATCAGCGAGTCGAGGACGATGTCATCGCCGGGCTGGGCCTCGCGTTCGATCTGGCTGGCCAGCCCATCCAACCGGTAGTCCCGGCGCATCTCGGTGCCATTCATGCCATCGGTCTGGCGATAGACCATCGCCAGGCCGTAGCATTGTCCGACGACCACCAGCACGAACAGCGCCATGGCCGGGCGCGGGTATCGGCGTGCCAACGAGTCCAGTGCCACGGCGATAAGCAGGGGGATGCCGGGGGCCGCGAACACCAGATAGCGCGTAAGAAACAGCGGCATGAACAGCGCCAGGACAAACAGCGAGATCGTCGGAACAAAAAAATAGCCGAGCAGCAACGGCCGGTAACGCCGCTCGCCGGTGCCTTGCGCCACGATCAGCACTGCGCAGAGCACGATCAGCAGCAAAGGCGCCAGCCGCCACCACGACGCGGGTGCCACGCGCGGCTCCATCAACATGAATTGCCAGGGCAGCCCCAGTGCAGCCTGCACGGTCACAGGCTCGATCCACGCCGCGACACCGGCGGACAATTGTTCAAGCAGATTCGGCAGCCACGGCACAAACAACAGCACAATCGCCGCGTTGGCCAGGCACCACGCGCGGGGTGAAAGGCTCGCGGCGTGATCCGCTCGCGCCCGCCACCAGAACAGCCAGTGCACCAGCACGCAGCCCGCGGCGAAATAATGCGTGTAAAACGCCGCGCTCATCAGCAACACGTACAGGCACGGCCAGCGTTTTTGCCCGGGTGTCCGCGCCCAGCAGACCAGCGCCACGGTCGCGGCCATCAGCCAGAATCCGAGCAGGGTGTACATCCGCACTTCCTGGCTGTAGCGCACCGAAACGGGCAGCAGCGCCAGCAACAGTGCCGCCATCCAGGTCGCCCGCCGCGTGGCCACCAGACGCATCAACTGGATGCCGAGTAACACGCTGCCAACGTCCGCCAACACGCTCAAGCCCCGTGCCGCCCCGGCAGAATCGCCCCAGGCCATGCCCCAGTAATGCAGCAACACGTAATACAGCGGCGGATGCACATCCAGTTCGGTCAACGCCCAGATGCGCGCCGGCGTTTCTCGAGCCAGCAGCAGGCTGTAGGCCTCGTCATACCAGATTACGGGGACTGTAATGGAGTAGAACCGCACGAACAGCGCAATAATCAGAACTGCCGCCAGAGCCAGCTGATCGGCCCGCACTGAAACATTCGCGTCCTTGAAAAAAGGTGCGGCTACCCAAGGTTTCATGTCCGTTGTCCACGAAACAGCACATACCGGAAAAAGCAGTACCCCAACGTCAGGTTCAGCACGCTAAACACCGTCACCGTCAGCAATCCATGCCAGCCATGCGTATCGGCAATCGCGCCTATACCGAAGCTCGCTCCCGCCATCAGCCCCATAAACAGCAAATAGCCCAATACCGAGGTTTTGCTGTCAAAGGTGTAAAGCAGGTTCACGTAAAACGAGAACGCCGCCGCCACGCAGAATGCGGCGAAGTTACTGGCTGCCTGGGTCAACCCGATGGCGCTGCACAGGACGAAAAAAATCTGCCAGTGGATAAGTGCATCGGCGATACCAATCACTGTCAGCGCAGGAAATCCTTTCATTACGGTTCCTTGCCATGGCTTGGTCCGGCTGACTTTCGAAGCTAGGGCAAGGCGCTTGAGTGGTCTACTGTCAGAAATTACAGGTGCGGGGTGGATTGCGACGGACGGTCAGGGTTACCACTGCAGCAACCTGCCGTGAGGCGGTTCCTTCATGACGATGAAACCGTAATCGCCAATCAGGTAAATCCGGTAATACAGGCTGTCCACCAACGCAGGAAAACCCTGATAACCAACGTGGGTGGCGTTGCGCCTTTCGCGTTCGGCGACCACGTTGGTGATGCCCGCCGACGGCAGATTTTCCGCGAGGATGAAGTAGTCGACGTTGAGCAGATAGTGCAACACCGGCAGCTGTTCGAATGAACCGGCCGTACTGGCCAGCCAGCGATCGGAGTAGCTGACCGAGAGGTAAATCCGTTTCGCTTCACGTAGTTCACGATGGGCGGCGATGTCGTGGCTCAGGCTGTACAGCGCGCTGTTGGCAAAGGTTTTCTGCAGGCTCAGCACCCGGCCATAGGCGAAGGACAGCGAGAGTGTCGCCAGCAGCGGGATGATCAGCAGCAAGGGCAAGCGGCGGTGCCCGGACGCCAGCGCAACGTGCGCCAGATAGAACAGCCCCAGCAGTAACACGCCGAACCCCATCAGGGTCCGCGCGCCTTCATTGAAATCCCGAAACAGCAGGGTGATTCCGGGCACCAGCAAGACCAGAACGGGCAGCGTGAGCAAACACAGCAGCAGGCTTGGCCAACGGCGTTGGCGGCCCCGAACCAGACGCAGACAGCCCGCGAATGCACACAACACCAGTGCAGCGAAAACCCACGAGTAGCCGCCGTGAAACAGCAGCGCAACATTCTGCAGCACCCGAGAGAAATTGATGCCGATCTGCAACAGCGGGTGGGTGTCCAGGTTCAACAGATCCGTTCTTCGCAACGTCTCCATGAACGGATAAGCCGTGATGCTATAGATCAGGATGCCGAGGCCCGCTTGTGCGAGCTTCCAGCCCAGTATCCGCAGGATCTGCGGCCACTGCGTTTGCCGCTGAACAGCCCTGATCAACTCGACACCACACAGACCGAGAAACACATTGAGGCTGATCTGATACAGCCCGATCGCCAGCGCCAGCAACGCCGCCGGTACCAGCCAGCGCTGTACCCGCGATGAAGCGTCGAACGTGATGGCGTAAATCACCGCGACCATGCTCAAGGCCATGATCGGGCCGTCGTATTGATAGGACAGGTTCTGCAGCAGAAACGGGTTGTAGCAGAGCGGCAACGCGACCAGGCAACAGGCCAGCGTCGGTTCGACAAAGTAGTGAACGGTCAGCCGAGCCAGCGCCAGACTCATCGCCACGACCGCGAGCAACAGGGGTAACGGATAGATGTTCGGTGCCGCCCCGGTGAACGTCAGTGCCTGATAAAACCAGTCGGCAAACAATCGGCCCTGCCCGGCCCAGGCATTCGCGGCGGCCAGCGTGCGCCAGTTGTCGTCAATGTAGGGGAAGTCGGCGAGGATCAGCGGCAGGGCGTACAACGCAGTGGCAAGCAGGAAGAACAGCGCGACTTGCCGCTGACTGAGCTCTCGCTCGAGAAATGCGCTCGCCCTCATGTCTGCGCCTCGGTTACTGCCGCGCGGGATTGCAAAGAGATACAGGTTTGAGCCTGATCGGCCGCTTTGTATCGCTCTTTCAGACCGGCGGTAACACGGCAAAAGATCGCAGCCTGCGGCAGCTCCTACACAGGAAATGTATCAACCCTGTAGGAGCTGCCGCAGGCTGCGATCTTTTGCTTTTGCTATCGACTACATCAAGTGGCCGAACGCACCGCGCCCTGCGTTTCACCGCTCGGTTGCAACTTGAACACGTAGAACAACACCGTCAGTAACACCAGGAACGCCGGCCCGACATACAGCGCCACGCGGGTGTCCGGGAAGTACGCCATCAGGCCGACCACCAGCACCAGGAACGCCAGCGCGAAGTAAGAACTGACCGGGTACAGCCACATCTTGTATTTCAGGCCGGCACGTTCGCTGGCGCTCAAACCTTTGCGGAATTTCAGTTGCGCCAGCAGGATCATGACCCAGGTCCAGATCGCGCCGAAGGTGGCAATCGACGTCACCCAGACGAAGACTTTCTCCGGCACCAGGTAGTTGAGCAGCACACCGATCAACAAGGCGAAAATCGACAGCAGCAACGCCCGGCGTGGCACGCCGTTGGAGGTCTTGGCGAATCCGGCGGGGGCCTGGCCGTTCTGCGCCAGGCTGTAGAGCATGCGCCCGGTGCTGAAGATACCGCCGTTGCATGACGACAGTGCCGCCGTGATCACCACGAAGTTGATGATCCCGGCGGCGGTCTTGATGCCCAGACGTTCGAAGGTCATCACGAACGGGCTGCCTTGAGTGCCGATTTCGTTCCACGGGTAGATCGACAGGATCACGAACAGTGCGCCCACGTAGAACAGCAGAATGCGCCAGAACACCGAGCCGATCGCATCGGGAATGGTCTTCTGCGGGTTCTTCGCTTCACCGGCGGTCAGGCCGATCATCTCGACACCGAGGTAGGCGAACATGACCATTTGCAGGGACATCAGCACCCCGGTCACACCGTTGGGCATGAAGCCGCCGTGAACCCACAGGTTGGAAATCCCCAGCGCCACGCCGTCGTTGCCGAACCCGAAGGCAATGATGCCGACGCCGCCGATGACCATGGCGATGATGGTGACGATCTTGATCAGGGCGAACCAGAACTCGAATTCACCGAAGGCCTTTACCGCGATCAGGTTGATCGAGCCCATGCTGACCAGCGCCGCCAGGGCCCAGATCCAGCGCGGTACATCGGGGAACCAGATGCCCATGTACACGGCGACGGCGGTGATTTCCGCGACGCAAGTCACTAGCCACAGGAACCAGTAGTTCCAGCCGGTGAGAAAGCCCGCCAGCGGGCCGAGGTAGTCCTGGGCATAGCGGCTGAACGAACCGGCCACCGGGTTGTGCACGGCCATCTCGCCGAGGGCGCGCATGATCACCAGGATCGCCAGGCCGCCGAGAATGTAGGAGAGCATGATCGCCGGACCGGCCATTTCAATGGCTTTGGCCGAACCCAGGAACAGGCCGACACCGATACAGGCGCCGAGCGCCATCAGGCGGATATGCCGTTCACCGAGTTCGCGTTTGAGCGAGCCGCCGTGAGCGGTCTCGCCATGGGGCAGGTGATTGCCGACTGGCATAGGGATACAACCTCGTCTTGTTATTGGATATGACCGCCGAGTGGCGAAGCGTCGACCGATAGGCCTGAACTTCCCGAAACCGCGCCGGCCTCGTGGGCAAACGCGTCTCGCAGGTCCCGACCTGCAAGATCAGCGGGGCGTGCAGTATAAAAAGCTTGTGACAGGGCTTTTCACTCTATAAGCAACAACATTCAGCGGGAAATCTCGGCATTCCGCCGGTTTACGGAGAGGCATTACCTGGACTCCGTAGGATTTTTCCCCACTAAAAAGGCCAGCGAGTATTGCACAGCGTTGGTGCACCGTCATGCCCTTGTGGTGAGGGGATTCATCCCCGAGGGCCTGCGCAGCAGGCCCAAGCTATTCAAAATCTGGTCACCCCAGGAAAGGGCCGCTTCGCGACCCATCGGGGATAAATCCCCTCGCCACAGGTGACTTCAATTTTCCCACCCCCACCTGAAAAACGAAAACTCCTACGGCATTTACAGATCTCCCAAGAGCAATCCGCCGCTAGCCTTCAGACCTTGATTACTGAACGCAGGGAGCGAACATGCCAGTCAAACCAAATACCTACCGTCTTCGTTTAGGTCGACATTCCGAAACAGGCCGAGCCTATTTCGTCACTTCAGTTGTGTATGACCGCCAGCCGATATTTTCCGACTGGCGCACAGGCCGTTTATTGGTTGCAGAGTTTCGCCATGCCCATGAACAAGGCTTAATAGAATCCATTGCGTGGGTGATCATGCCTGATCACTTTCACTGGCTGATGCAGTTGAGCAGCGGCAGTCTGGGCGCTGTTGTTGGCGCGGTTAAGGCGCGTTGCACCCAAACCGTTAACAGGAAAACCGGTCGTCGCGGCCGATTGTGGCAAACCGGTTTCCACGACCGGGCGATTCGTGACGGCGAAGACTTGAAACCGTTCGCCCGTTACATCATTGCCAATCCGCTACGAGCAGGATTGGTGGAGCGGATTGGCGATTACCCGCTTTGGGACGCCTGCTGGCTCTAGGTCCGTTACCGAAGCCCGATCATGGTGATTTATCCGAGGTAAGGGGATTTATCTGTGTTTGGAGATTTGAATGTGGTGAGGGGATTTATCCCCTCACCACAGATAACCTCCACTCAAAACAGCCACCGACTTCAGTTTTATTCAGATGACTTCCCCGCACATTTTTTTCCCCATCACCAACCACCGTCTAAGCTTCAGTCAAGTCCGATCAATCTGCGTGAATGGATCAATCGACTATGGGTGCTTTGTGGCAAACCGATTCGAGTAAAGCCGTG
Source organism: Pseudomonas sp. IT-P260 (assembly GCF_949768395.1). NCBI lineage: Bacteria > Pseudomonadati > Pseudomonadota > Gammaproteobacteria > Pseudomonadales > Pseudomonadaceae > Pseudomonas > Pseudomonas sp. IT-P260. The sequence goes on along the minus strand of NZ_CATKPO010000039.1, from coordinate 169,293 downwards.
GTTCCGACTGAACGTGTGGATGAAGCGCCTGTCCCCCCCAAAAAACGCCGCAACCGGCATGGCTGGAAGGCGTTCTGGTTATTGCTGCTGATTATTGCCATCGTCGTGGGTCTGGCCGCGAGCAAGGAGATGCGCACCTCGCGTTTTCAGTCCCGGGAGCTGAGCCAGTACGCCGCCTCGCTCAAATATCAGCTGGAACCGGGCCCCAGCGAAGCGATCCGCTATCCGGGCAATGGGCCGTTCGATCTGCGTCTGGGTTACAGCTCTCTCGATGAATTTTTGCCGCGTCTGCTCAAGCGCGACTACGTGATCACCGAGCAGACGCGGTTTTCTCCGGCGCTGCTGAGCTACACCGACAAAGGCCTGTTCGTGCCCTATTCGGAAAAGATCCAGGCCGGATTGTCGATCACCGATTGCCGCGCCGCGCCGTTGTATCAGTACAAGTACCCGCAGCAGCTGTATTCGAGTTTTGCAGCCATTCCGCCGGTGGTGGTCAGCAGTTTGCTGTTCATCGAAAACCGCTTTCTGCTCGACCCCAAACAACCGCTGGCCAACCCGGCGGTGGACTGGCCGCGCTTCGGCATGGCCGCCTGGTCGCAGGTGGCGAAGCTGCTGCACCTGCCGGGGCAATCGGCGGGCGGCAGCACTTTGGCGACGCAACTGGAGAAGTACCGGCACTCGCCCGATGGCCTGACGGTGTCCGGTGCGGAGAAGATCCGTCAGATGATTTCCGCCAGCGTGCGCGCCTATCAACCCGGGCCGCAAACCCTCGGCGCGCGGCAGAACATCATCCGCGATTATCTCAACAGCGTGCCCCTCTCCGCCGTGCCGGGGCATGGTGAAGTCCATGGCATGGCCGAAGGTTTGCGGGTCTGGTACGGCAGCGATTTCAACCAGGCCAATGCACAGCTGAACAGCCCGGCCACCGACCCGAAAACCATGGCCGACAAAGGCCTGGCCCTGCGCGAAATGCTCTCGCTGATGATCGCCCAGCGCCGTCCTTCGCATTACCTGACCAAGGGCCGTGAAGAACTCGCCGACCTCACCGACAGCCACTTGCGCCTGCTCAGGCAGAACGGCGTGATCGACAGCGCGCTGGCCGATGCCGCACTGGCGAGCAAGGTCACTTACCGCGACTGGCAGACCCAGCCGACCCTCCAGCCGATCGAAACCAACAAGGGCATCAGCGTTGCCCGCAGCCGTCTGGCGACGATGCTCAATCGCCCGCTGTACGACCTCGATCGGCTCGACCTGTCAGCCACCAGCACCTTGCAGGGCGATCTGCAAACCCAGGCCACCGACTACCTGAAAAAACTCGCCGATCCCGCGTTCGCCGGGCAGATCGGTCTGATTGGCGAACGCCTGCTCACCCCCACCAGCACCACCCAGGTGCGCTACAGCTTCACCCTGTTCGAACTGACCCCGGACGGCTCGCGGGTACGCGTGCAGACTGACAGCACCGATCAGCCGTTCGACATTAACGAGGGCAGCAAACTGGAGCTCGGCTCGACGGCGAAAATGCGCGTGCTCACCACTTACTTGCAGATCATCTCCGAACTGCACGACAAGTACGGCGCCATGAGCGTGCCGGAACTGAAGAAAGTCGAGGTGCCGGATCAAGATCGTCTCAGCCAGTGGGTGATCGATTACCTGATCCAGAACAAGGATCACGACCTGTCGAAAATGCTCGGTGCCGCGCTCGACCGCAAATACTCCGCCAGCCCCGGCGAGGCGTTTTTCACCGGTGGCGGCCTGCATGTGTTCCATAACTTTCGCAAGGAAGACAACGGCCGCCTGCCGACCTTGCGCGACGCCCTGCGCGAATCGATCAACCTGCCGTTCATTCGCCTGATGCGCGATGTGGTGCGCTACGTCACCTACTCCGGCCCCAACAGCAGCGCCGAATTGCTCAAGGACGACCGCGATCCGCGGCGGCAGGAATACCTGGCCAGTTTCGCTGACCGCGAAGGCACCTCGTTCCTGCTCAAGTTCTGGAAGAAGTACAAGAACAAGGACACCCAGGCGCGCCTCGACACCTTCCTCGACAGCATGCGCCCGACGCCGATCCGCATGGCCGCCGTGCATCGTTACCTGCTGCCCAATGCCAGTCAGGAAGACTTCAACAGCTTCGTGCGCGCGCACCTCAAAGGCGCCAAGCTCACCGAAAAACTCACCGACGATCGTCTGATCCGGCTGTACGACGCCTACGGCCCGGGCACCTACGATCTGCCGGATCAGGGCTTCATCGCCAAGGTGCACCCGCTGGACCTGTGGTTGATGGGCTACCTGCTGCACAACCCGGATGCCACCTTCAGCCAGGTCGTCAAGGCCAGCCAGTTCGAGCGTCAGGAAGTCTACAGCTGGCTGTTCAAGAGCAAGCACAAGGGCGCCCGTGACAGCCGCATCCGCACCATGCTCGAAATCGAAGCGTTCCTCGAGATTCACCAGCGCTGGCAGAAAGTCGGCTATCCGTTCGACCATCTGGTGCCGTCGCTGGCCACCGCCATTGGCAGCTCCGGCGATCGCCCTGCCGCGCTGGCCGAGCTGATCGGCACCATCCTCAACGACGGCGTGCGCATGCCGACCCTGCGCATCGACAGCCTGCACTTTGCCGCCGGTACACCCTATGAAACGCGCCTGACCAACGACCCGCATGTCGGTAAACGGGTGATGCCGTCAGAGGTCGCGACGGCGATGCGCGAAGCCCTTTCGCAAGTGGTGGACTCGGGCACGGCGAAACGCGTTTCCGGCAGTTTCAAGACCGCCGACGGCACGCCGTTGGTGATGGGTGGCAAGACCGGCACCGGCGACAACCGCATCGAAGCCATCGGCTCCGGCGGGCGGATCCTCAGTTCCAAGTCGATCAACCGCACCGCGACCTTCGTGTTCTACATCGGCAACAACCACTTCGGCACGCTTACCGCGTTCGTCCCCGGGCGTTCGGCGGAGAACTTCAAGTTCACCTCGGCGCTGCCGGTGCAGGTGCTCAAGGGCATGGCACCGATCCTTTCGCCGTATCTGCAGCCGGGTACGCATACCCTGTGCCAGCCCGACCCGATGACCGCAGCACGTTAGGCTCGCGCCTGGGTGGTAACGGAGTATTTTTTGCCGTTGAATTTCCGCTGTTTCGCGGCGTAAACACGCCGCGCTTCCAACCTGTTTTTGCGCTTTTTTCGCGCCGGGTCATTTCTTAGTCTGATCGCTCCATTTTGATCAACGGACGATCAGGCCATGCCCAACCTTTCTCCGACACTGTATCGATCGCAGCAGACGCCTTCTGCCCAAGGTCATAAAAGTGTCCATCACGATCTGGTTAAAGATGCCCTTCCCGACTGGCTGTACAAGGCTTCGGCAGCACGGGTCGAATCATTGAAAAACGTCACCTTGACCATGCCTGCATGGCATCGCAGCGCTGCGGCCAGCGAGCATCAACGGCTCAAGGATGAAATGCGCCAGGCATGGACCGCGCAGAACAACATCGATCGCGCACTGAGCAAGCTGCAAGATGCGCGCACCTTCGCCAGACCCTTGCTGCAACAGGCCTTGAAGACGCGCTTCGGTGTCGAGGACGATGTCGAGGACACCTGGGTGCGGCTGTACATGCCAGTCAAAACGTCCTGGTGGGCGCATGACTTTGCCAACGGCACGCAGAGTCGCACGGTGTCGCTGCTGGACGCGGCATTGCATAACTTTTCCAGCGACGAAACGTTCACTGCCGACTCCTGCTTTATCACCCGTCCCGATGCGCTCGGGCAGTTCTCGGTCAAGGCACTCACGCACAAGATCAGCATCGAGCAATTCAAGGCATTGTGTCGCGAGCTGGATATCGGCGCGCGCTACCAGACCCACTTGCACGAGTTCGTGCTTTCGAAAAACCAGGTGGCCCGTCAATACCTGCAGCTCAAGGTGACGCACTGCCAGAAACAGACACTGCGAGTCGCCGCGCGCATGGCCCTGCTCAAGGGCGACATCGACCGTCAGGCATTTGAAGTGGTGCAAGGCATGCTCGAAGACCGTGCACAAGTACTGTGGCACGGCAAGGCTGTGCGCTATCACACGCTGACGATGATGGACACACCACTGACAGGCATTGTACTGATCAGTGCCGACCCGCTTGCCGCCGCACGGCCCGTGCCGGTTCTGGCCTATGTGCCCCACGACCCGGAACACCCACTCAAGCAATATCCCGATTCACTGGCGTTCATGGCCGAGCTGACCCGCCAGTTGCGCGACACCTCACCGTCCTCGTCTTACCAGCAGTTTTTCAGTCAGTTTGTCCCGCAGCGCCAGCGAGGCTATTTCTTCGCCCGACTGAACGAGCGCCTCAGCCATGTGACATGGCAGGCGACGCCCTCCGGGTCGAACTTGCCCAGCTGGCGCGATACGCCTGTGGATCATCCCAACCTGCAATTTCGCGTGGCGCCGGTTCAACAGGATCGCGAAACACGCTTTACCGGTGACCTGTGGCAGTACCTCTACCAGCAGAAACTCAACAAGATGCTCAACGATGCCCGGGAGATTGCGATAGCCACCGAATACGCCGACCGTATGGCCCGCTGGGCATGGTGGGACAACCTGGAAAAAATCCTGACGGACATGCTCAATCTGGCGATGCTGGTGGCCGTGCCCTTCGTTCCCGAGCTGGGCGTATTGATGCTGGCCTATACCGCGTATCAGGTCACCGATCAGATTGTCGAGGGTATCGTCGACCTGGCCGAAGGTCACTTGGCCCAAGCCGGTGCTCAAGCCATCGGTGTGCTGGAAAGTATCGTGCAACTGGGGATTTTCGCTGCGGGTGCCAAGCTGGGCAGCGCGGCACTGGTCAGGCTCTCGCCGTTTTTTGAAAGCCTGAAGCCGGTAAAACTGAGCGACGGCCAGACGCGCCTCTGGAACCCCGACCTCACTCCGTATCGCGTAACCGACCAGATGCTGCCCGCCACCACCCGTCCCGATGCGCAAGGCTTGCACCCGCTGGGCAGCAAGCACGTGGTGAAGCTGGATCAGCAGGTGTTCGAGGTGATCCGGGATCCGCTGAGCGGTGAACACCGGATTCGTCATCCTCGCCGCCCCGACGCCTATGCGCCGACACTCAGGCACAACCGCCATGGCGCATGGGTCTGTGAATCGGAAAACCCGCGCCAGTGGCAAGGCCCGCAGTTGATGCGCCGAATCGGCCATGCCACCGATGGATTCAGCGATGCGCAACTGGAACAGATTCGCCAGTTGACTGGCACCGACGAGAACATCCTGCGGCGCATGCATGTGGAAAACGCGCCGCCCCCGCCTCTGCTGGCCGATACCCTGCTGCGCCTGGCAAGCCACCCGGCACCGGAGGACGCGGCGCCGGCTCTTTCTGCCCCGGCCGCCCGGGTACTGCGCGACTGTCCGCAACTGACGCCGGTGCTGGCCGAACGTGTTATTAGCCAGGCCCGTCCTCTGGAAATGCAGCGGATCACCCAGCGGCGGCAGGTGCCGCTGCGTCTGAAAACCCTGGCCCGCGAGCTGGAGTTTGAGGTGCAGTCGGTTCGAGCGGCGCAAGGGCTGCAACGCGAAGCGCTGATCACGGTCGAGAGCGAACGCCTGGCCTTGGGCGCGTTGCGTCATCACAGCGATGCCTTTGGCGCGCTGCGGATCGACATCCGTGACGGAACATTCGACGGCCCCCTGCGCAGCAGTGCCGGCGCCGAGTCGGCCGAGCGCGTCCGGGTGCTGGTGCGCACTGGCGAGAACCTTTATCAGGTGCGCGATGGCTCGAATCTACTGCTGCGCCGGGCTTGCGGTCTGTATGAAGCGATTCTCTACGCGAGCGAACATCAGGGCCGAAGCGTACTGGGTTACAGCACCGGCGAAGCCGAGCAGCTCAAGCAATGGATCATTGCCAAAACCACCGCTCCAAGCGAACGGCGCACGGTGCTGGCCGAACCGCCGATCCGCCCCGTTGTTCAATTCGACACCCAACTGTTGGTGCGCGGAGGCGGTTTGAGCCGAGACGGCGCGAGCCTGCACGAACGCATCGAAGATCTGCATCCGCACTTCACTGCGCGCGAGGTCGATGCCTTCGCCCAGGCCTTGACCGAACAGGGCGAACCGCTCAAAGCCATCGAGGCGATGGAGAACGATCTGGATGAACTGCGTGAAACGGTCAATCGCTGGCGCTATCAGCAACCGGACACCTGGGGACCGGGCAGCCATGCCTTTCGCGATGGCGGCGGATTACACATCCACAACCGTCTGCTGGCTTGTTTTGAACGCAAGACCGAACACTTGGGACAACGCAGCGATCCATCCTCTTACGCGCTGGATCTGTCGCGCGAAATGCTTCCCCTGAACCTGGAAACCTGGTGGGCCAAACGTCCGGAACTGAAAAAATTCCTCGACAAGGTCACCGTGCTCAAACTCGATAACACACGCTTTGCCACTGATTCCAGCGGCTTGCTCAAGGACTTCCCGCACCTGATCGAACTGAGCGCCAAAGGCTGCGACCTGCCCCGTTTGCCAGAGCGCATCGGCACGTCCTTGCGCCGCCTCGAACGTTTGCGTCTGAGCGATAACAAGATTGTGCTGGATGCCGCCGCCGTCGAGCGTTTACGCAGCCTGACGTACCTGGAAGTGCTGAAACTCGATGACAACCCGCTGGGGCTGTCGCCGAACCTGTCACGCATGCCCAGGCTCAAGGTGGTGGGCCTGAAGAACACCGGGCTGACCGCCTGGCCTGAAGGCATTCTGGCCAGACCTCGTCCCCGTGGCTTATTACTTGACCTGCGCGGCAATCCGCTGACGACAATTCCCGAGGTGGTCAGCGGCTCCGAGGCACAGTGGCTGGTGGCACGTACGCGCCTGGACGTGGTCAGCCTGTCTGAGGTCAATCAGGTGATCTATCAGACTCACCGACGCGCGGTGGGCCTGCCCGAGGAAACGCTTCTGCCGGCCGACCCGGTACGCAACTTCTCGATCATTTCCGCGTTTGGCGCCGATTATTGGAGTGACGTGCCCGGTTGGGGCATCAACCGGGAAACGCCTTGGTCGGAGCTGGTGGAGGAACCGGCTGCGCAACCGTTCATGGCGACGCTGCTCGGTGTACGCGAATTCGCCGACTACCGCGCCGGCGGTGAACTGCGCCAGCAATTGATGCAGCGTGTGTGGCGCATGCTTGATGCCGTGCACCACGACAGTCGGCTGCGGGAAAAACTCTTCACCATGGTGGTCGCTCCGGTGGACTGCGCGGACGCCGGCGCTCAATTGTTCAACCACATGGGCATCAACGTGCTGGCTTCCGAGGCCTATGCCTACGCGATCGGCCCCCGGGAACTGGAAAACAGACTGGTCACCCTGGCCCAGGGCACGGCGCGCCTGGAACAGGTGAACGACATTGCCCGTGCGGACGTCGACAGCCGAGGCGGCAATCCTGACGATGTCGAAGTCTATCTGGCGTATCAGACCGGCCTGGCCAGACGCCTGGGCCTGCCCTGGCAGACCGAATCCATGTTGTTCCGACCGGTGTCGGGCGTGACTGACGCGATGATTGATACGGCGTACGACACGGTACTGGCACTGGGTGAAGGCGATGGTCTGGTGGACAAGATGCTCGAACAGGACTTCTGGCAGAACTACCTGCAAGAACAGTTTCCAGCGCGCCTGGCCTCGAACAAGCATCGCTATATGAAGCTGTTCGAACAACTGGAAACCTTGCGCGAAGTGCAGCAGGAATGGCTGGATTCGAACACGGATCAACAGCGCGCCGAGCGGCGCAGCCGACTGCGCGAACTCGCTGCCGATCTGCCGATCCCCGACACCGTGCTGTTCGCTGATACACCGATCAGCGAAGCGACCTATAACCGTGTGCTGATCGATTTGGTGGATGAGGAAAAGGGTCTGGCCAGACGTTTGACTCGTGATGCCATGAGACGCGCCGGTCTGTAACGGTACACCGCGCTGGCCCTATCGCAGGCGTGCGCCGCCGGCCCACCGGGCCAGCGTAGTCCGGTGGCAGAACGGCTGTCAGCCAGTCTGCCACCGGAAAAAGCGCAATGGCGGTCTTAGACACCCGAGGGAGGCGTGGCACTGAAGATCAGTTGTACGGTGCCATGGTACGTCCCGGGTTTATAGCCATCGGCGGGTACCTTCGGCTGGATCTCCAGTGCAAAGCGCCCGCCTTTACTGGCCTGAGCCGCCGAAACCACTTCCCGGGGGGTGGGGTCATGGCTCAACGGCTGACCATTGAAACTGACCTGCAAAAAGATAGCGTCCCGCCCGTTGAACAGATAGGGCTCGGCGTCCAGCCGCGCTTCGATTGCGCTGGTGCTGTGTTTGACATCGAAATTCTTGCGCAGCCCCTGCAAGGTCGAGGTATGAATATTCCACGGCAGCGTCTGTTGCAGGTGAATCCAATTGGCTTCGGCGGGAAGCACATAGAAGTCCAGAGTCGGTATATCCACCGACACCTCGAACGTGTGCGCTTCCCTGGCCGCGAACGCTTGCGCACTTGCCAGCGCCATAACGCTGCACAAAGCGATGGTCGATTGCTTGATCATGTCAGCTACCTGTTGCGTCGAAAAAGCGGCAGGGCGAATCCCTCTTTTGCCGCCGCGGGTTACTGGCTGGCGACGCGCAGCGTTTTTCTGGCTGCACCTTCGACCAGGTTGAAACGGTATTCCCGGCCCGGTTTCTTCTCGAATTCGAACGACTTGCCGGCCAGAAGGTGGTGCTTGGTTGTCGGTTCGCATTCGGTCTCTTTCTTTTGTGAGCAGTTGCGAAACTCATCGATCACCACCGTATTGCCGTTGTTACGCAGCCGATAAACCCCGGCACTGTCATCGATGACCGTGTCGAATCGAGCGTTATTTGGCCGGACAAAGAACACCGTGCCAAACCCGGTCATGACATTGACGCCGGCCGAGAGGTTTTCCTTGTAAGCCTCGCGCTCTTCGCTGGACACGGCGAACTGGTCTTCCTTTTCCGGGACCACCGGCACAAAGCGCACCCGGAAATAGCGCTCGGTATCGCGCTTGCCCATCAGCACCAGACGGGTGGCCTGCATGCCATTGGCCGGCACAATCAACCGCGCCGGACTGGCCATCAGTCCATCACGGCTGCTGCCATCGGCTTGCTGCCTGACCGGGACTTCGCGGTGACTGCCATCAGCGTCGTAAATGATCTCGAGAATGTTGACCTTGACGAATGCGGTGCCGTCGCCGCTGTTGAATACCCGCTTGAGATAGGTGCTCTTGTCGCTGTCGAGGTAGTCGTAGACCGTTCCGACATTGATTTGTGGCCCGGCCTGAACACCTGCGCAACACAGGCTCAACCCCAGTAAAACCCATAGACCTTTCATACCTTTGAACCTCGTGAAGTTGAACATGGCGCTGGCACGCCTCATCGATCTACGGCCCATCAAATGTCCGAATCCCAGATCACCGTGATATTGCCGACGTAGGTGCCACCCACCCCGGGTATCAATATGATCGGCAGAACATATTCCGGGATTTCAAAGTGCAGGACGCCGGCGCCTCTATCCACATAAAAACCGGGCTGGAACTGTTGCGCGCTGGCTTGGCCGACACGCAGACGACGGCGGTTGACCGGTTGGCCGGAAAGGTCAGTCAACCCATTGGGCAACGTGACGCTGACCCGTACTTCGATGTAGTTGTCTGCCGAAGCCGGGTTTTGAATCACACATTCGAGCAGCCCGCGGGAGTCGCATTCCAGGTGCATCTTGAAACGCGATGAGGCCGAAATATGAAAAGGCTGATCGCGAAACAGTCGCACCGGTTTGCGTCCGGCCTGCAACCAGCTTTGCCAGCCACCGGCAGGCACCAGGCGAATTTTTTCGCCGCCCGGCGGAATGTCGACTTTCAAGGTGTGCTGAACTTCCAGGTTGAAATCCAGCGTCAGCTCGGTGTCATCAGGAATCATCACGTCGCCGAAATCGAAATCGCCTCTTGGTCCCATGCTGTATCTCAACGTACCGGTGTAATTGCCGGACGACATTTTCAGCGGGTCGGGTGTCCGTAATTCGTAGGCAAAATCGAGGTAGCCGTAAGTCATTCCGGGGATGTTGAACTGAGCAATTTTGACGCAGGAACGTTCATCGGGAACCTTCCAGAAAAAAGCGTAGGTTGACGCCCCGAGAAAGCCCACTCCGGTGGTGCCACAGGGAGGCGCCGGATTGACCCAGCCGTAGCCGTGCCACAGGCGGTTGTGCCCCTCACTTGCGCTTGAGGAGCCCGTCAGACTGGCCGCTGAATGACTCAGCACATAGTTGGACCCCACACCTGAGATACGCACTTCCAGATTGCGGGTTTCGCCGGTTTCGGTATGGCTGACGGTCAAGGTGCGCCATGCCCCCGGCACTTTGAACATCGCACTGTTGCGCTGGCTGGCATTGGCCTGAATGGGCTGACTGGACTGCACCTGAGTCATCAGCCGCAGGCTGAAGGTATTGCTGTCGCGGCAGATTTGCGGGTAATACTCGCAGTACCCGGTTGAAGGTGTCTGGTTGATGAACTCGTTTTTCTGCGGGTTGGCCGGATCGGGTTTGAACAACGCTCTGATTTCCAGTGACGCCGCCTCAACGGGCGGTGCCGCCAACAACCCCAGCAGACACAACCACTGGCCACGGCGCAGCCAGCCCGACGCGCATTTTTTGAAGCTGACCATTCAACTGGCCTCCTGTCGTATGAACGAGACGTCGGCCAATGTGTCGGGTGAGCAGCGCAGATCGCCGATCATCAGCACGTTGCTTTCACTGCGGTGTTTGTCGGTATCGAGCCGGAACTGGCACAACAACTGGTCGGCGTAGCGCACTTCCAGGGTCGGTGAGCCAACATGCATTTCCATCGAAAAGAACCCGTCGACCTCGCTCACCCCACGGCTGGCGTGGTTGATCACGTGGTGGCCCTTGAGCGGCCGGCCCTGCGGATCGAGCAAGCGTCCAAGCACGGTCACGGTTTTCATCACGCGCACCTTGCGGTACTCCACGCCGCCCTTGTTCAGGTGGTAGCGGGTGCGTGCCGGTTCGATATTCGCGGCGGGGGCGTGATTGCCTTCGAAGTCAAAGCTCACCGAGCTGTTCTTGTAGGCGGTCAACGGGATGAAATTGCGCCCCACCCGCAACGCCGCGCTGCCTGCGCCGAGATCGTCGGCACGCAAGGCAATGTCGTCGATGTCTGACTCGACATCGACGATCATCCCGGCGCCACGCCCCAGATGCTGGCTGGTCATGACCAGTTGCTGGCCTCCCATGACAATCGTGCTGTCGAGATTGAGGCCGCCAGTGAAGTTGCCGTTGTAGGACGAGCGCTGAAGAAAGCCGTCGCCATTGACCTGATCGGTGCGAAAGTTGGCCAGACTCGCCAGGCCGACACCGTACGTGTCGGTCAGCGCGGTGACCGACACGCTTTGCAGTACATGGTCCTGCAGGTCTTTGCGATAGCCGAACGAGCCGTTGTTGTCGCGGCTGCCATCACGGGCGGTACGGCTGCCGATACTGGCGGACAATTGCTGGCTCGGCCCGCCCAGCGCCATGTTGATACTCAGGTCGATCCCGCGATTGCGTGCATCGCCGCTGCTGTAACTGCCCGGCCGATCGAACAGCGACAGGCGCCAATTGGCGTCGCTGCCAAACAGTTCGGTGCGTTGCGTCCAGCCCAGGTCCATGCCCACGCCTTCGACGTTACCTTCGCTGTGCGAGACCCGCGCACTCAGAGAATTCTTGCGACTGATGCGGTGGTTGAGTGCCAGCGACGAGTTGCTGGTTTCGCCGGTGAACACGTTGCGCTGGCGTACGCGGGTGCCATCGGGCAGCGTGTCGTAGGTGTTGCGGGTGTCGAGCCAGCTGCGGTTGTGGCTGACCACCAGGCTGCCGGCGCCGTAGTTGTACAAGCCCTGCACATCGGCGCCGGTGCCGTGATCTTCGGTCTGGTAAAGGTTGGCGTAGAGGCTGATGCTGTCCGCCAGGCTCCAATCGATCGAGCTGCCGTACTGCAACGTGTCGCGGACCTGACGCGCCGACAGGCCGAGGATCACTCGCGGATGCAACAAATAGTTGAGCGCGGCGCCGGCGGTGAGATCGCCGCTTTGCTGTTGCTCCCAATTGCTCAGCAGTTTGCTTTCCTGCCCGGCGAACACGTTGTAGCGCCAGCGCTCGTCGAGGTTTTGCCAGTTGACCGGTTTGTAGACCAGCTCCTGAGTGGTCGAGGTGGTCTGGCCATCCTCGATCAGACGCACTTCCACCTCATAAATGCCACCGGGCAGCGGCCGGGTGTCGAGGGTCTGCAGACCGGCAGTGACTGACTGGGTGTTGATCAACAGTCCATCGCGATAGATCTCCACCGATGCCTGGCGATTGGCCGTGACGAAAATCGGGTAGACGCTGGGCCGCGGGCTTTCGACCGCCAGACTGTCGGAGCTGCCATACATCACGCCGACCGCCGTGTCCGGGCTGGTGCCGAACGAACGGGGCTGGCGGGTCAGGCCTTCGGAATTGGGGGTGAAATAGCCCAGACGGAAAAAGCTGCCCTGCAGTTCGCGCTGGGTGTAGAGCTCGTGCACCGCGTGATAGGTCTTGGTGTCCGGCCCGCCGAGGCGCGCCAGTTGCATATTGAAGGACTGGCTCCAGTTGCCGAGACTGGCACTGGCTTCCAGACCGAAACGTCCGCCCAGATCCTGATCCTGGCCGCCGTTGAGGTTCAGCTGATTGCGCAACATCAAGCCGTGGCTGCCACCTTCCGGCTGATCATGAAAACGCTGGACCTGCAGATCGCGCTCGGCGTTTGCAGTGGCGATCGACAGCAGCGAGTTTTGCAGGTTGTAGTGCAACTCCAGCAATTGCTCGGGGCACTGTCCGCTGCATTTGCCGAGGGCCACACCGGGTTTGAGAATGCTGGCCCACGTTTGCTGTTCGATCGCGCTGAAACGGCTGTCACTGGTGTCGGTGAAGTCGAGCAAGGTAATGCGATCATCGCGCGACAACACAATCATTGCCTCGCCCAGCGGTTGTTGATCAAGTTCGACACGAACCGCCAAAGGCACATCAAAGAAATGCTCTTCGAAGTCCGCAGGTAGACCTTTCGCCTGAGCCAGCAAACTTCGCGGGGTATTATCGACTGGAGGCGGCGCCGCCAGTACGCTGCTGCTCAAAAGCAACGCAAGCGCAGCCGCGATGGGCGTCATCGGATACATGAATTAATACTCTGATTACCGAAAGTAAAAGCCCGGCCGGGCAACTTGCAAGTTGCAAATCGCCGACCGGTTACGCCACTTGAACAAGTAACGTCAGGTATTGCCGTTATTACTTACACCGAAGGTTCGACGACCAGCATGACCACACCGGTGTAGTCGCCAGCGGCCGGTTTGGCACCGGTGGCGCTGATCTTGAACGGTGCGCGATAACGGGTATTGGACTCGGTATCACCCACCACTTCCTGCGAAGTGGTGGTCAGTGTCTTGCCGTTGAGTTCAACCTTCAGATCGATGGTCTGGTTGCCGGCGATGAGCTTCGGCACGCCTTCCAGACGCGCATGAACCTTGCCTGCGGTATGCAGCACATCGAAGTGGCCGTTGACTTCGCGCATCGAAGCGGTCGCCGGGTTGTAGCTCATGTCCTGATCCTTGTTGACCAGATCGGCATCCACCGGCACCGCATAGAAGTCGTCAGCCGGAACGTGCGCCACGATGCTGATCGAGTGCTTGGCTTCGGTCGCGGCAAACGCCATCGAGGCGCTCATGGCCAATACAGTCAGAGGGGCGGCAAAGGCGAGTTTCTTGAACATCATTGAATACCTGTCTTATATAAATTAGTTGAGTCGTCGACCCGTCAAGGCGAACAGAACAGTCACGAGCAGTCCGTATTCACCGTTAACTTTCAACGCCGAAGCATGTTCAACCAATTTATCTTCAAAGTAAGCAGGCAACGTCCTGCGACCTTGTAGCCTGGACGCCATTAGATGAGAAAGAAAAAACCACGAAATTCAGGAAAGTTCCTGTACGACTGTAAGATACAGGCTACAGCGCGCCACCCGAGTGACTGTACGCGCCACAACTTTTCAGCAACTTCCGTCAGACATGTACGACACTTTGCCGGAAATAAAGGGCGAAACAGAACATTAGAGACTCAGCACTAATCTGCGCCTTTGTCGGGGGATTTAATACTGCGTTTTCTTGATCATTTTCCGGTTTTTTTTGGCCGCAGATTCGATCGATCAGGTGTGCACCGTTGGTCAGGCCCCCTTGCATGAGCAATAAGATATATCTTAAGTTGTATCTAAACACGACGAGAGAGAAGGAAAATGAGAGACCATCATGCCCCCCATCACCACCGCGAACACGGCGACGGCCGTGACGGCTTCGAAAAACGCCCCGGCCGTGAACGCGGCGGACGCGGCCCACGGGTGTTCGCCCCGGGCGACCTGAAATTGTTACTGCTGGCGCTGATCGCCGAACAGCCCTGCCACGGCTACGACCTGATCCGCCAGATCGAAGGCATGTTCGACGGCGCCTACAGCCCAAGCCCCGGGGTGATCTACCCGACCCTGACTTTCCTCGAAGAAAGCGACCTGATCAGTGGCGACGCCGAGGCCGGCAAAAAACGCTACAGCGTGACCGACACCGGTCGTCTGTCGTTAAGCGAGCAAGCCGTCGCACTGGACGGTGTGCGCATGCGCATCGACGTCAGCAAACGTTCGTTGCGCGGCCATGACCGGCCGCCGGAAATCCACGAGGCCGTGCACAACCTGCGCCATGCCCTGCAAATGCACCACGGGCGCTGGAGCGCCGAAGAAATCCTGCGTGTGCGAGACCTGCTCAACGACACCGCCAAAGCCATCGTCGACGGCCCCGCCGTTCAATCTGCCCCGGAGAAAGCCGAATGACTGCAGTCGATACCCAAACCATTCACCGCGTGATGCACAACATCAAACGCCGCAAGCTCGAAGTGCTGCGCGTGGTCGACCTGACCCCGCGCATGCGCCGCATCACCCTCGGCGGCCCGGAGCTGGCCGGGTTCATCAGCCTGGGCACCGACGATCACGTCAAACTGCTGTTCCCGCAGAACGCCGAACAGGCTGCTGCGCTGGAGACCATGGTGCTCGGCGCGGGCAAGGACAATGGCCCGATGCCCGAGATGCGCGACTACACCCCGCGTCGCTATGACCTGGAAAAACTCGAGCTGGACATCGACTTCGTCCTGCACGGCGATGGCCCTGCCTCGACTTGGGCCGAACAGGCCCAGCCTGGGCAATTCCTGCACATCGGCGGCCCGCGCGGCTCGATGATCGTGCCGGACATCTTCGACAGCTACCTGCTGATCGGCGACGAAACCGCCCTGCCCGCCATCGCCCGGCGCCTCGAAGGTCTGGCGGCCAATCGCAAGGCGCTGGTGGTGATCGAAGTGGAGAACGGTGCCGAGCAACAGGTGCTGGAGAGCGCGGCGCAGGTCAACGTGATCTGGGTGCTGCGCGAGGGTGGCAAGGACAACCTGCTGACCACCGTCAAACAGTTGCAGGTGCCCAAGGGCAATCTGTATGCGTGGGTGGCGACCGAGACCAAAGTCTCGCGGCAGATCCGTCGGGTGCTGCTGGATGAGCATGGGCTCAATGAACAGTTCGTCAAAGCCGTGGGCTACTGGCGGGCCGAGGGCACACCCCAAGAAGAGTGACGTTCACTTCACTGTGAAGATGAACACCTTTGTGGCGAGGGAGCTTGCTCCCGCTCGGCTGCGAAGCAGTCGCAAAACTTGTGATCGCGATGTGCCTGACGCAACTTGTTGTCCGGGTTCAGGGTTGCTTCGCAACCCAGCGGGAGCAAGCTCCCTCGCCACAGGTTTACACGCTATTTTTCAGCCTCACGCCAGCGATCCAGGCCGAGCACCAGCAAGCCAATCAGCACAAACCCCACCAATATCCCTCCGGCATTGATGAACACCTGTGCATAACCCAGCAGCGCCACATCAATGAACGGATACGCATACGCACCGAGCAGATGCCCGCGCAGCAACGCGTAAATGAAATACACCAACGGGTAAATCAGCCACAGCGGCAGGTGCCACAGGCGCAACGTGCCTTTGGGTACGCAAAACCACCAGTAGCCGAGAAACAGCAGCGGCATCACGTCGTGCAGCAGTTCGTCAGCGATAAACTGCCAGCCCTGCGGATGCCACAAATGCCGCAGCAGAATGCTGTAGGCGAGACCGACCACGGCGATGCTCACGGCAATCCCGCTGCTGACCCACGGCTGCAGAAACCAGCGTTGCGCAGCGGATTCACGCCGGGTAACCGCACAGGTCAGCACGCTCGCCACCAAGGTATTGGTCAATACAGTGAAGTAACTGAAGAAGCTCACCAGCCCGCCCAGCAGACTGGCGTCGACACTCAGCCGTGCGAGGAAAATCAGGTACAGCTGAATGCTCAGCCCGGCCCAACCGAGGCTGGCGATGACCGTGATCAGGCGTCGCCGCATAACGGCGTCCATCTCAGAGCGGTCGCTTGGTGCGCATCAGCTTCACGTACAAGCGCTCGACCTTCTCCCGTGCCCAAGGCGTTTTGCGCAGGAACGTCAGGCTCGACTTGATGCTCGGATCGCTCTTGAAGCAGCGGATATCGATACGCTCGGCCAACCCCGACCACTCGTAGTGCGCCACCAGCGCATTGAGGATCTGTTCGAGGGTGACGCCATGCAGCGGATCAGGAGAGTGGTCGTTCATGCCAAGCCTTTGGACGGAGTGAAAATGCACAAGCCGCGCACCTTAGCCGAGGGGCCGGTCAGGTGGAAGGCCTTGGATCAAATGTAGGCCAACCCGAGAAGATCGCAGCCTGCAGCCATCGCCACAATGCGCCCGTTTGCCGCACTGTTACCGAATCAGAAACGCTGCATGTCTGCAAAAGCCCTTTGTCTTTTTGTTACAGATCATTATCCTGCCGCCCTTCAGCTGAATCGCTTCACTGCCTGCGTCAAATTGAAGCGCTCGGTTTACCCCCAGAAAACATCCAAAAAAGACTGATCCATGCCTGATTTTTCCTTCTCCCGAGACAGCGCTATCTCAGCCCTGCGCCTGCTCGGCGGCTGCACCGCGCTCGGCTTCGCCACCTGTGCCCTGGCGGCTCCCGCCTTCGACAGCGACTCACCGTGGATGCTCGGTGACTGGAACGGCACCCGTAGCGAACTCGCGGAAAAAGGCTACGACTTCAAACTCGATTACACCGGCGAAATGGGCAGCAACCTGCACGGCGGCTACGACCACGATCGCACCGCGCGTTACAGCGATCAGTTCGGTCTGGGCACACACCTGGACCTGCAAAAAATCCTCGGCTGGGACGATGCCGAATTTCAGTTGACCCTCACCAAGCGCAGCGGCAACAACATCAGCAACGACCGGATCAACGATCCCCGCGTGGGCGGCTTCACTTCGGCCCAGGAAGTCTGGGGCCGTGGCCAGACCACACGCCTGACGCAGATGTGGTACCAGCAGAAATTCTTCGATCAGAAGCTCGACATCAAGGTCGGCCGTTTCGGTGAAGGCGAAGACTTCAACAGCTTCCCGTGCGACTTCCAGAACCTGGCGTTCTGCGGCTCGCAGGTCGGCAACTGGGTCGGCGGCATCTGGTACAACTGGCCAGTCAGCCAGTGGGCGCTGCGGGTCAAATATCACCTGACCCCAGAGTTGTACGCGCAGGTCGGCGCTTACGAGCAGAACCCGTCGAACCTCGATCGCGGCAACGGTTTCAAACTCAGCGGCAGCGGCACCCAGGGCGCCGTGCTGCCGGTGGAGCTGGTGTGGACCCCGAAGCTCAATGGCCTGCCGGGCGAATACCGCGCCGGTTACTACTACAGCAGCGCCAAGGCCTCTGACGTCTATAAAGACCAGAACGGCCAGCCTGCCGCGCTGAGCGGCGAAGCCTACCGCAGCGCGTCGAGCAAACACGGCGTGTGGTTCGGCGCGCAGCAGCAAGTCACCAGCATTGCCAACGATCATTCGCGCGGCTTGAGCGTGTTCGCCAACGCGACGATGCATGACAAGAAAACCAACGTGATCGACAACTACGTGCAGGCCGGCGTCGTCTACAAAGGCCCGTTCGATGCCCGCGCCAAGGATGACATCGGTTTCGCCCTGGCCCGCGTGCACGTCAACCCGGCCTTCCGCAAAAACGCCGAAGCGAGCAATCAGGCGCAGGCGGTCTATGACTACGACGACCCGTCCTTCCTGCCACCGCAGGACACCGAATACAGCGCCGAACTGTATTACGGCGTGCACCTTGCCAACTGGCTGACCGTGCGCCCGAACCTGCAATACATCCGCCATCCGGGCGGCGTGAACGACGTCGATGACGCGCTGATCGCGGGGATCAAGATCCAGTCGTCGTTCTAAAGCACACCGAAATACTCAATGTGGGAGCGAGCCTGCTCGCGAAGGCGTCGTATCAGTCAGCACAGCAGCCTTCGGACACACCGCTTTCGCGAGCAGGCTCGCTCCCACATGAAATTCGTTAGCTAGACAAGTTTTTATCTGAACCATACCTGCGCCCAATCGTCATCTAAAGTGACTACAGCGCGGGACTACATAAACGTCACGGAGAATCACACTATGAGCACCGAAAGTGCTTCGAGTCGGGGCCGTCTGCTACCGAGCCTGCTCGGCATTCTGCTTCTACTGATGGGCCTGGCCATGCTGGCCGGAGGGGTCAAGCTGAGCATGCTCGGCGGCTCGCTGTACTACCTGCTGGCCGGCATCGGCATCGCCCTGTCCGGCATTCTGTTGCTGCTGCGCCGTCGTGCAGCGCTGGGCCTGTACGCCATCGTGCTGTTCGCCAGCACGGTCTGGGCGCTGTGGGAAGTCGGTCTGGACTGGTGGCAACTGGTGCCGCGCCTGGCCCTGTGGTTCGTCCTAGGCATCGTGATGTTGCTGCCGTGGTTCCGTCGTCCGCTGCTGCTCAATGGCCCGGCGCCGATGGGCACCGGTGGCCTGACCGTGGCCGTGGTTCTGGCCGGTGTCACTGCCCTGGCCAGCCTGTTCACTCACCCGGGTGAAACCTTTGGTGAACTGGGCCGCGACACCGCGGACATGACCAGCACCGCACCGCAGATGCCTGACGGCGACTGGCAGGCCTACGGCCGTACCGAATTCGGTGACCGTTACTCGCCGCTGAAGCAGATCACCCCGGCCAACGTCGGCAAGCTGCAAGAAGCCTGGCGCATCCAGACCGGCGACCTGCCGACGGCCGATGACCCGGTCGAGCTGACCAACGAAAACACCCCGCTCAAAGCCAACGGCATGCTCTATGCGTGCACCGCGCACAGCAAAGTGCTGGCGCTGGACCCGGACACCGGCAAGGAAATCTGGCGCTTCGACCCGCAGATCAAGAGCCCGGTGGGCTTCAAGGGCTTTGCCCACATGACCTGCCGTGGC
The DNA here is from genome assembly GCF_949768395.1 of Pseudomonas sp. IT-P260. Taxonomy (NCBI): domain Bacteria; kingdom Pseudomonadati; phylum Pseudomonadota; class Gammaproteobacteria; order Pseudomonadales; family Pseudomonadaceae; genus Pseudomonas; species Pseudomonas sp. IT-P260. The sequence goes on along the minus strand of NZ_CATKPO010000039.1, from coordinate 149,897 downwards.
GTGTCGTACTACGACGAAGCCGCTTACGCCAAGTCTGAGAACGCTGCCTCGGCCGTTATCTCCGAAGCCGGCAAAGCCATTGCTCAGGCCTGCCCGCGTCGCCTGTACCTGCCAACCGCCGATGCGCGTCTGATCGCGCTGAACGCCGACACCGGCAAGATCTGCGAAGGCTTCGGCAACAACGGCGTGGTCGATCTGACCCAAGGCATCGGCCCGTTCACCGCCGGTGGCTACTACTCCACCTCGCCGGCGGCGATTACCCGTGATCTGGTGATCATGGGCGGTCACGTCACCGACAACGAATCGACCAACGAGCCATCCGGCGTGATCCGCGCTTTCGACGTGCGCGACGGTCACCTGGTGTGGAACTGGGACAGCGACAAGCCCGACGCCACCGAGCCATTGGCCCCGGGCGAAATCTACAGCCGCAACTCGGCCAACATGTGGTCGCTGGCCAGCGTCGACGAAAAACTCGGCATGGTTTACCTGCCGCTGGGCAACCAGACTCCAGACCAGTGGGGCGCCGACCGCACCCCAGGCGCCGAGAAATTCAGCGCCGGCATCGTCGCCCTCGACCTGGCCACCGGTAAAGTGCGCTGGAACTACCAGTTCACCCACCACGACCTGTGGGACATGGACGTTGGCAGCCAGCCGACCCTGCTCGACATGAAAACCGCCGACGGCGTGAAACCGGCGCTGATCGCCCCGACCAAACAGGGCAGCCTGTACGTCCTCGACCGTCGTGACGGCACGCCGATCATCCCGATCAAGGAAATCCCGGTACCGCAAGGCGCCGTGAAAGGCGACCACACCGCACCGACCCAGGCCCGTTCGGACCTCAACCTGCTGGCCCCGGAACTGACCGAAAAAGCCATGTGGGGCGCCAGCCCGTTCGACCAGATGCTGTGCCGCATCCAGTTCAAGGAACTGCGCTACGAAGGCCAATACACGCCTCCGTCGGAACAGGGCAGCCTGATCTACCCGGGTAACGTCGGCGTGTTCAACTGGGGCGGCGTCTCGGTCGATCCGGTTCGCCAGATGCTGTTCACCAGCCCGAACTACATGGCCTTCGTCTCGAAAATGGTGCCACGCGAGAAAGTCGCCGCCGGCAGCAAACGCGAAAGCGAAACCGCTGGCGTGCAGCCAAACACCGGCGCGCCCTACGCGGTGATCATGCACCCGTTCATGTCGCCACTGGGCGTACCGTGCCAGGCCCCGGCCTGGGGCTACGTTGCCGGTATCGACCTGACCACTGGCAAAGTCGTGTGGAAACGCAAAAACGGCACCAGCCGCGACAGCTCGCCAATCCCGATCGGTTTCACCCTGGGCGTGCCAAGCATGGGCGGCTCGATGGTGACTGCCGGCGGCGTCGGCTTCCTCAGCGGCACCCTGGACCAGTACCTGCGCGCCTACGACGTGAACACCGGTAAAGAACTGTGGAAATCGCGTCTGCCGGCTGGCGGCCAAGCGACTCCGATGACCTACACCGGCAAGGACGGCAAGCAATACGTGCTGCTCGTTGTGGGCGGTCACGGCTCGCTGGGCACCAAGATGGGTGACTACGTGATTGCCTACAAACTGCCGGAATAAGTTTTAGCGGCGGTAATAGAAAGGCGATGCTCCGTGAGGGACATCGCCTTTTTTGTGCCCACCCAATATCCCTGTAGGAGCTGCCGAAGGCTGCGATCTTTTGACTTTGATTTTTAAAAGCCAGATCAAAAGATCGCAGCCTTCGGCAGCTCCTACAGGAAAATGTGCTGGTCTATGGGAAATGTGTTCGTCCTACAAATGCTGGTGATTGCGCGGAGTTTTCCGACAGGTCGCGTCGGTTGTGCCTCGGAAGTTGGCTGGATAGGCTCTGGTGGTCGCTGGAAATTCAGCGGCCGGGCGTCGCGGCCCGAGCAATCCATTCGATTTGATGCATAATCGCCAGCCCAAACGGGAGCGCTCAGGTGCTCTGTGTTTGGTTTGATGGTGGCTGTGCGCGGGATACCTTCGGGTATGCCGAGATTGCCGAATGGCTCGGTCCGCGAACCCGCGTACAGCTGCCACCCTCAGTCGCGTCGCGGCGATTGAGAGTGACAGCCCCACTTCTCATTCGGAGCTTCACCATGATCAAACCCACACCCAATCCCCCCGAAACCTCCCCCTACGAATCCCTCGATTCAAAAAAACTCCACGACGCCGCCGAGCGTGCGCTGGATCACTACCTGAAACCCTCCGCCGCCGCGGTGAGATTCCACAAACCCAGCAGCCTGTTCCAGGTCGCCCCGGACATGGACAACGAAAGCCTGCTGGTCCACGCCTGCGAATCACTGGCCCAAGCCAGCCTCATGACCAGCGACATCGCCGCGTACATCGACATCCCGCAGCGCCGGACGATTCTGGCCATTCAGCAAATCATCATGCTCGCCGAACTGGCGGTGAACCGAGTGCTGGATAACCACGAAATCTCGCAATCTCCAACACACAACTAATCCCCTGTGGGAGCGAGCCCGCTCGCGAAGGCGCCAGCACATTCAATATTTAAGGTGCCTGACCCACCGCTTTCGCGAGCAGGCTCGCTCCCACAGGTAAATTGGGTGCATTCAGCCAGAACATGGTCGGCTGTCAGGCCGCCATCGCTGGCAAGCCAGCTCCCACAGTTTTGATTTGTGCATGCCCCATGCGGCGCAGCCGGCCCACTCCAGGATGAGCGTTAGCTCGGCTGCAGCTCTTGATCTTGATCTTGATCCACGGGCGACGTCGGAAGGCTGAGCGGAGGGATTGATCCGGGCGTGGGAGCGCAGCGACCGTTTGGCGCAGCCAAACACAGCGAGAGGAGGTGCAGCGAAGCAAACCGTAGGCGCTGCCCCCGGATCAATCCCGGAGCGAAGGGACCCCGAGCCCCAGCGAGCGGGCCGAACGCAGGAGCAAGCCTTTTTTTGCTTACTTTTTTGAGGCGTTTGTCAAAAAAGTGAGTCGCCGTAAGGGCGAAACCCTAAGTCGCCGTTACCAAAAAAACGGATATACCCCCAAAACCCCAAGAACCTGGTCGGCCCAAAGGCCGCCAAGCCCAAAGCGTGACGCCTGTCAAAACCCTGAACACACAAGCAGAAACACCGCCCCCCATTGAAACCACCCCAAGCCTGCCCCATCTAAGACCCATACCCCATTGCGCAGGTGCCCCAATGAGCGACCAGCAAGAATTCCCGGACAACCCCGACGACTACACCGAAGCCGAACACATCGAACACCATTCCACCGGCAAAGGCCTCGCCCTGCCCGGCCAGAACCTGCCGGACAAGGTCTACGTCATCCCGATCCACAACCGCCCGTTCTTCCCGGCCCAAGTGCTGCCGGTCATCGTCAACGAAGAACCCTGGGCCGAAACCCTCGATCTGGTCAGTAAATCCGAACACCACTCCCTGGCCCTGTTCTTCATGGACACGCCCCAGGAAGACCCGCGCCACTTCAACACCAAAGCCCTGCCGGAATACGGCACGCTGGTGAAGGTGCACCACGCCAGCCGCGAAAACGGCAAACTGCAGTTCGTCGCCCAGGGCCTGAGCCGCGTGCGCATCAAGACCTGGCTCAAGCACCACCGCCCGCCGTATCTCGTTGAAGTCGAATACCCGCACCAGCCGACCGAGCCGACTGACGAGGTCAAGGCCTACGGCATGGCGCTGATCAACGCGATCAAGGAACTGCTGCCGCTCAACCCGCTGTACAGCGAAGAGCTGAAGAACTACCTCAATCGCTTCAGCCCCAATGATCCGTCGCCGCTGACCGACTTCGCCGCCGCCCTCACGTCGGCGACAGGCAATGAGCTGCAGGAAGTGCTCGACTGCGTGCCGATGCTCAAGCGCATGGAAAAAGTCCTGCCGATGCTGCGCAAGGAAGTCGAAGTCGCGCGCCTGCAGAAAGAGATCTCGGCGGAAGTTAACCGCAAGATCGGCGAGCACCAGCGCGAGTTCTTCCTCAAAGAACAACTCAAGGTGATCCAGCAGGAACTCGGCCTGACCAAGGACGACCGCAGCGCCGACCTTGAACAGTTCGAACAACGCCTGGAGGGCAAAGTCCTGCCGGCGCAGGTGCAAAAGCGCCTTGAAGAAGAAATGAACAAACTGTCGATCCTCGAAACCGGATCGCCGGAATACGCGGTCACCCGCAACTATCTCGACTGGGCGACCTCGGTGCCGTGGGGCGTGTACGGCGAGGACAAACTCGACCTCAAACACGCGCGCAAGGTGCTCGACAAACACCACGCCGGCCTCGACGACATCAAGGACCGCATCCTCGAATTCCTCGCCGTCGGTGCCTACAAGGGCGAAATCAGTGGCTCGATCGTGCTGCTGGTCGGCCCGCCGGGCGTGGGTAAAACCAGCGTCGGCAAATCCATCGCCGAATCCCTTGGCCGACCGTTCTACCGCTTCAGCCTCGGCGGCATGCGTGACGAAGCCGAGATCAAGGGCCACCGCCGCACCTACATCGGCGCGCAGCCGGGCAAATTGGTGCAGGCGCTGAAAGACGTCGAAGTGATGAACCCGGTGATCATGCTCGACGAGATCGACAAGATGGGCCAGAGCTACCAGGGCGACCCGGCCTCGGCGCTGCTGGAAACCCTCGACCCGGAACAGAACGTCGAATTCCTCGACCACTATCTTGACCTGCGCATGGACCTGTCCAAAGTCCTGTTCGTGTGCACCGCCAACACCCTGGATTCGATCCCCGGGCCGTTGCTGGACCGCATGGAAGTGATTCGCCTGTCGGGCTACATCACCGAAGAAAAAGTCGCCATCGCCAAGCGTCACCTGTGGCCGAAACTGCTGGAAAAGGCCGGTGTATCCAAAGGCAGCCTGAGCATCAGCGACAGCGCGCTCAAAGCCTTGATCGACGGTTACGCCCGTGAAGCCGGGGTGCGCCAGTTGGAAAAACAGATGGGCAAACTGGTGCGCAAAGCGGTGATGAAGCTGATTGAGGACCCGAAAGCGGTGATCAAGCTCGGGCCGAAAGACCTCGAAGCCTCGCTGGGTCATCCGGTGTTCCGCAACGAACAAGTGCTGTCCGGCACCGGTGTGATCACCGGTCTGGCCTGGACCAGCATGGGCGGCGCCACCCTGCCGATCGAAGCCACACGCATTCACACGCTCAATCGCGGTTTCAAACTCACCGGGCAACTGGGCGATGTAATGAAAGAGTCGGCGGAAATCGCCTACAGCTACGTCAGCTCGCACCTGAAGTCGTTCGGCGGCGATCCGAAATTCTTCGACGAAGCCTTCGTCCACCTGCACGTGCCGGAAGGTGCCACACCAAAGGACGGCCCGAGCGCCGGCGTGACCATGGCCAGCGCCCTGCTCTCGCTCGCCCGCAATCAGCCGCCGAAAAAAGGCGTGGCGATGACCGGTGAACTGACCCTGACCGGTCATGTACTGCCGATTGGCGGGGTGCGTGAAAAGGTCATCGCGGCGCGGCGGCAGAAGATCTTCGAACTGATCCTGCCGGAGCCGAACCGGGGCAACTTCGAGGAATTGCCGGATTATCTGAAGGAAGGGCTTACCGTGCACTTCGCCAAGCGCTTTGCGGATGTGGCGAAGGTGCTGTTCTGATCATCATGTAGTGCCCTGATATGCCGCTTTCGCGAGCAAGCTCGCTCCCACAGGTTTTAGGGTGGACACAGGATTTGTGAACACTGCCGGCCACTGTGGGAGCGAGCTTGCTCGCGAAGGCGTCCGTCCAGACACCTCAACTCCTGACTGTCACACTTTGTCTCATTCTCAGTTATGCTCGCCGTTCGTCGTCAACGCCGGAGCCACTGAGCCTATGTCCCCCACTCGCCTGTTTATCCCCCTCGCCCTTTCTCTGCTGGCAGCCTGCGCCACGCAACCGAAACAGAACGTGACCGTGGAAAAACAGAGCGACTGCCCCGTGCGTCTCACCAACGGACAACACCTGATTGTGATGCTGCCGAGCAATCCCACCACCGGCTACCGCTGGGCGATTCAAGACTCGGCCGGTGGTGTGCTGCGCGCGCTAAGCCCCGAGGTCTACAGCAGTCCGAAAGACTCGGGGATGGTCGGTGCGGGCGGATTCTCCACCTGGCGCTTTCAGGCCTTCGCCACCGGCACCGGGCGCCTGCGCCTGACCTCGCAGCAACCTTGGGAACCGGAAGTTGAACCGGCAGAAACCTTCGACTGCGCGATTTCGGTGAACTGATCGTGGGCTGGCTGATTCTGGCACTGATGGGCGCGGCGACATTTCTCTACGGCGTCAGCACCCATGCGGCGCTGCTGTGCCTGTTGGTCAAACCGTTGCCGGTGCTGGCGCTGCTCGGCTGGCTGCACGATGCACCACCCAGCGACTATCGGCGCTGGATCAGTCTGGGGCTGATTTTCTCTGTGCTCGGTGACGTGTTGCTGGCGTGGCCGGGGGATCTGTTTGTGTTTGGCCTCGGTGCGTTTCTGGTGGCGCATCTGGCGTACCTCAAGGCTTACCTCAGCGATTGCAAACGACTGGCGCTGTTGCCGCTGGTGCTGGCGCTCGGCGTTGGCGCAGCGCTGCTGGGGATGCTGATTTCCAGTGGCCTGGGGCCGTTGCTGGTGCCGGTGGTCGTCTATGGCACCGCGATCAGCGCCATGCTCTGGCGCGCCCTTGCCCGCCTCGGCACCGACGTGCCCAAGCGCTCGGCGCTGCTGGCGGCGGCGGGTGCGCTGGCGTTCGTGTTTTCAGACAGTGTGATTGGTATTGATCGTTTCGTATCGCCATTCCACGCGGCGCCGTACGTGATCATCCTCAGTTACTGGCTGGGGCAGTGGGGGATCGCCGCTTCGGCGTTTTCCGTGAAACACCGCTAATTTTGTAGTGAGGGGATTTATCCCCGATGGGCTGCGCAGCGGCCCCGAAAGTTGTCATTCAGTTATGTCAGACAGACCGCAGCCACAGGTTTTGGGGCTGCTTCGCAGCCCATCGGGGATAAATCCCCTCGCCACGTCGGACAACCCAAGCATCCCAGCGCCACTTTGGCTAAAATGCCGGCCTTTTCCACCGACACCGCCGGAACCGCCGTGAGCAAAGAACCCGATCGCATTTTCGCCCAGCCGATGGCCCAGGTGCCTGACTTCGCCTTCAACGAGGACGTAGTGCGGGTGTTCCCGGACATGATCAAGCGCTCGGTGCCGGGTTACCCGACCATCGTCGAAAACCTCGGCGTGCTCGCGGCGCAATTCGCCCAACCAAACAGCGTGCTGTATGATCTGGGAGCCTCGCTCGGCGCTGTCACACAAGCGCTGCGCCGTCACGTGCGCACCGACGGTTGTCGGGTGATCGCGGTGGATAACTCGGCGGCGATGGTCGCGCGTTGCCGTGAATACCTCAATGGTCAGGATTCGATGTTCCAGGAGCTGCTCCCGGTCGAGGTGATCGAAGGCGACATTCTCGCCCTCGAATTCAAACCGGCTTCGGTGGTGGCGCTGAACTTCACCTTGCAATTCATCGCCCCGGATCAGCGCACGGCGTTACTGTCGCGCATCCGTCAATCGCTGCTGCCCGGCGGCGCGTTGATTCTGTCGGAGAAACTGCGCTTCAACGATGCCGAAGAGCACGCGCTGCTGACCGACCTGCATGTCGCGTTCAAACGCGCCAACGGCTACAGCGAACTGGAAATTGCCCAGAAGCGCAGCGCCATCGAAAACGTCATGAAGCCCGACAGCCTCGAAGAAAACCGCGAACGCCTGCTGGCCGCCGGGTTCTCGAAAGTCGTGCCGTGGTTCCAGTGTCTTAACTTTGCCTCGTTGATTGCCTTGCCATGATTGATCTGTCCCCTCTCGCCCGCCGTCTGGCCGGCACACCGCTGGCCGACTGGGCCAACACCCTGCAAGTGCAACTCGACAAGAAAATGGAGAAAGGTCACGGCGATCTGGAGCGCTGGCAGAGTGCGCTGGACGCGTTGCCGAAACTGGAGCCGACTGAAGTCGATCTGCTCAACGGCCTGAAACTCGACACCGACTGCGCCGACGAAACCCGCGCCCAGATGCGCACCGCGCTGATGGGCCTGTCGCCGTGGCGCAAGGGGCCGTTCGACCTGTTCGGCGTACACGTCGACACCGAGTGGCGCTCGGACTGGAAGTGGTCGCGGGTCGCCCCGCATCTGGACCTGAAGGGCAAACGCATCCTCGACGTCGGTTGCGGCAACGGCTATTACATGTGGCGCATGCTCGGCGCCGGTGCCGACAGCGTGATCGGCGTCGACCCGAACTGGCTGTTTTTCTGCCAGTTCCAAGCGGTGCAGCGTTATCTGTCAGAGCCGAATGCCTGGCACTTGCCGTTCCCGTTCGAAGACCTGCCGCCGAACCTGGAAGGCTTCGACACGGTTTTCTCGATGGGCGTGTTCTACCACCGACGCTCGCCGATCGAGCATTTGCTGGCGCTGAAGGATTGCCTGGTCAAGGGCGGTGAACTGGTGCTGGAAACGCTGGTGGTTGAAGGCGACAAACATCAGGTGCTGGTGCCGGAAGACCGCTACGCACAGATGCGCAACGTGTGGTTCCTGCCGTCGGTGCCAGCGCTGGAGTTATGGCTGCGCCGGGCAGGCTTCACCGACATCCGCTGCGTGGACGTCAGCACCACGACGGTTGAAGAACAGCGCGGTACCGAGTGGATGAAGTATCAGTCGCTGAGCGACTTCCTCGATCCCGAAGATCACAGCAAGACCATCGAAGGGCTGCCGGCGCCGATGCGGGCGGTGATTGTCGCTCGAAAATAAAGCAGAATCTAAAGATCGCAGCCTTCGGCAGCTCCTACATCGATCCATGTAGGAGCTGCCGAAGGCTGCGATCTTTTGATCTTAATCCCGGTTTGCCCGCCGCGCCCGGAAGAATTCGGTCAGCACCGCCCCACACTCCTCCGCCAACACCCCGCCTTCATACAGCACCCGGTGATTCAAAAAGCCTTGGGTAAAGAACTGCCCCTGACTCTGCACAATCCCGGCCTTGGGCTCCAGTGCGCCATACACCACGCGAGCAACCCGCGAATGCACGATCAGCCCGGCGCACATGCTGCACGGCTCCAGCGTCACGTACAGCGTGCTGCCCGGCAGACGATAGTTATCCACTGCTTGCGCGGCGGCGCGGATCGCGACCATTTCCGCGTGGGCACTCGGGTCGTTGGTGGTGATCGGGCAGTTGTAGCCACGCCCGATGATCTCGCCGTCCTGCACCAGCACCGCGCCCACCGGCACTTCGCCGAGGGCCGCACCTTGTGCCGCCAGCGCCAGGGCTTCGCGCATGAAATCGCGGTCACGGCTGCGGTCGATGATCGCGGCGGGGCGAATCTGGCGCATCACTTCACCTCGATGGCGGCCATCAGGCCGGTTTCCATGTGGTCGATCACGTGGCAATGGAACATCCACACCCCCGGGTTATCCGCCACCAGCGCCACTTGCGCACGCTCGTTCTTGCCCAGCAGATAAGTGTCGGTGAAGTACGGAGTGATTTTGTGCCGGTTCGACGCAATCACCTTGAAGCTCATGCCGTGCAGGTGAATCGGGTGCTGATACTGGGTCATGTTCTTCAGTTCGAAGATGTAACTCTGGCCCAGCTTCAGGCTGGCAATCGGCCGATCGGCGCAGGTCTTGTCCGTGATGTCCCAGGCCTTGCCGTTGATCTGCCACAGGCTCGGCGGCTTGCCGTTGTCGACATTCACCGACACCGAACCGACCCATTCGAAATTGAAGTTGAGTTTCTCGGCATTCGCCAGATCCGGCTCGGCCACCGGGTTGGCGGGCAAGGCTTTCGGCCAAGCGGTCGGCGCATCGTTATTGGCCACCGAGCGCAAGGTTCCCAGTCGCACCGGGCCGTTGCGCAGCGACAACTCTTCACCGGCCGGCGGCGCCTTGATCGCCAGGCAGATACGCATGCCCGGCCCCAACCAGTATTCCTTGCCCAGCGGCCGCGGCTCGATCGGGTTGCCGTCCAGCGCATAGATCTGCGCTTCGACGCCGGGGATGTTGATGCGATACGTCAGGGTGTTGTCGAGGTTGAGCAAGCGCACCCGGGTGATCTGCCCGGCCGGCAACTCGATCACCGGCGTTGGCACACCGTTGATGGTCGACAAGCGCCCTGCCGTACCGCCACGGGCCGCTTCACGGGGGATGCTGAATTCGACGAAATTGCCCTGCTCGTCGATGTGCCAGTTCTTCAGGCTCAAAGTCTTTTCGTACTTGAAACCGGTCGGCTCGCGCTCTTCGACGATCAACGGCCCGACCAGCCCGCGCCCCAGCTCTTCGCTGCTGCTGACATGCGGGTGATACCAGTAGCTGCCGGCATCCGGCACGCGGAATTTGTAATCGAAGTATTCACCGGGCAGCACCGGCAATTGCGAGACGTACGGCACACCGTCCATCTCCAGCGGCAAACGGATGCCGTGCCAGTGAATGGTGGTCGCCACCGGCAGGTGGTTGATGAACCGTACCCGCAGCCACTCGCCCTGACGCACGCGCAACTCGGTGCCCGGCGCCGACGGGCCGAACGCCCACGCCTCGGTCTTGTGCCCCGGCACCAGCTCGACGTCCAGCGGTGCCGCGATCAGTTCATAGTCATGCCCCGCGTCGGCGTCGGCCATCTTGCCCAGCCAGTAACGCGACGCGCCTCCCGCTCCGACACCAACGACAACAAGACCGGCCAGGCCACCGAGGATTTGGCGACGGGTAAAGGACATGAACTCAACTACCTCACAAGTCAACGACAGGCCAGCGGCCTGGAAAAGGCGAATACGATACACCTGCAACTGCGAAACAGTAAGGGCGACGCAGAGACGCACGCCGGATCGCTCATGCATATAACTATGTAGTGCACCTCCCCCGAGCGAACGGCTCATGCTCACTGCCCGTTTCTCAAGGAGTGAGAGTGTATGAATCCGAACCAACACCGCCCGCAGCCCAATGCCGCCGACAAGGCTGCCCTCAAAGCCATCGCCACCCGCCTTATCCAGACGTGCCCCAGCCTGCAAGACACCGCTCATGACGTTGCGTCTGACTTGCTGAAAAAATACGGCATCACCGGCCTTGATCCGGACCAGGTGTATTTTCATCGCTTCGCCGAGGCCCAAAGCAGTTCGAAAGCCTTTACGGGATGGGAGCATGTCCATGCAACGCCAACGTCCTCCATGACGCTGACCCAGTTGGTCATTCACCGCTTTCGCGTCGCCGATCAGGACAATGCCGATCTGCTCGACGTGTATGCCGGTTTCTATACCGCAGGTCCCAATCCAGGTACGTTCGACGAACGCAACGAAGTGCGCCTGCACGGTAACGAGGTGTTGCGGGACTTCTGGAGCATTGACTTCAGCTCGCTGTACAACGAACGGCTGACGACGTTCTGGGACGATTCCGGCACCGACTTCCGCACCCTGGCCAAGTGCAACTTCCTCATCAGCGCCCTTCGGGCAAGGGACAAGCGCCAGTTGAGCGATGAGGATTTCCAGTTCGTCACCGAAGCGGCCATTGGCCCGATCACCTGGCCGGTCAGTCTGCAATTGTTGCAAACACAGTCCCCGGGCACTGACTGTGTTCGTACACTGGATGTCGCCGGCTACGTGGCCACCAACGTCCTTCGTTTTATCGCGCCCAAAGGCCGGCAAATCGTCTATCTGCCCGGCGAAACCGATGCCTTCCAGACGCTGGAAACGGCCACCGACATGCACTTCTGGATGTTGCAGCGGATGAACAAGGACGCAACGCGTCAGGTGTTCATGTCGCATTTCTGCCTTGCTGATCGACAACGTATTGCAGAGGACATTACCGGTCTGATGAATCGCCTGGTCAGCACCTGGGGCAAATACGACCATCATTTGATCAACCAGGAAAACCGGATCATTCGCGGCGACGTTTTCAGCTGGCTGCGAGACTCGACCCAAAGCGCGATGTTCGCCGAGGCCGCACTGTCACTGACCTCCAATGGCAATCTACGAAAAAAACTGTGGATCGGTTACCTCAGCGCCGGTGTGAAAGTACTTGGCCCGATGGCAGTCGTCGGCTGGCCCATTGCACTGCCGGTGATCGGCGCCAGCATCGCCAATCTGGGGTTGAACATTGATCAGGCCGTCAACGCCAGGACCGCCGAAGAGCGCAAGGCGGGCATCCTCGGCGCGGTACTGAGCGGTATCGACATTCTGTTCAACTTGCTCGTCCTCAAAGGCCCTGGTTCGCTCGAAGAAGTCGGCCCCGAAATCGATGCCGCCGAAGCGAAAGAAATGTCTGATCTGAAGGAGACGACACAACGGGCCAAAGCTTCCGGGCCGACACAGAGCGAAGCCAGCGTTGAAACGCCGGCCAGTCCCGAATCGACGGTGAAGGTGCCGCAAAGCTTCAAAATCGATGTGCCACTGAGCGAAAACACACTGATTCGCGAACCGGGAAAATTTCAGGGTACCTACCGGCTTTCTTCCAACCCTTCATCCGCGATCAAGCTCAACGACAGTGCGTACTACGTGCGTTACGAAGCCAATTTAAATGGCCGAGGTCATTGGGCGATCATCGATCCGGCCAATCCCGATGCGTTTTCCAGCTCCATTCCAGTGCGATTGAGCCCTGCGGGCAAATGGGAAATCGTTCCGCGACTTGGGCTGAAGGGCGGCATGATCCTGCCGTCCGCTCCCGGTGCGGCCGCAACCAGTGAGCCCGCCGTCGAAGAATGGGCACGAACACCGGGCATTCATGTGCTCGGCCTCGAAGACCCGCAAATGAGGTCTTGGGCACTTGGCGGCCCCGATGTGCGCAATCTGTACAGACGCATATGGACCCTCGGCGACATCGACGTACGCAGTGTCGTCGGCATCGATGAAAATGCCGTTGGCAACCGCAGTGTGATGATGTCCCCTACCGACGAGCTCACGGAGTCCTTGAGTGAATTCGAACTGGATCAGGAAGAGCCCCGAAACACACTAATCAGCGATGCGCGAGCCTACTACGAGCTCAATCCACCGACGCCTCGCCTCGCGGCACCTGCACGGGTGATCAATACGACAACCGACCTGCTCGACATTGCCTTTGCGGAAAAGCCGGGACTGATCGTTGGCGAGAATCGCGGCAGTATCGGCAGCAAACAGTTCCTGATCGAAAACATGTCCGCCCTGGCTCACCGTGGCGTGAAGACACTGTACTTGCAGGAACTGCTGGCCAACGTCAATCAGCTCGACCTCGACACCTTTGCCAGAACCGGCGAAATGCCCGAAGAGCTGGAAAACTATCTGAGAAAACTCGACATCAAGGCCGGTAACGATCCCGAGGGCAAATTCAATCTGCTGGCCTTGGTCAAGTCTGCCAATGCCCAGCGCATCCGCGTTCAAGCCATCGACATGACAACGACCTACAACATCAATGAAGACATCCTTACCCGAAATCCAGACAGCTTGATGATGAGGAAGTTTTTTGCCAGCGAAGTCATCCGGTTCAATGAAGAATCAAAAGGGCCGGCCAAATGGATTGCCTTGGTTGATCAGGAACACATGACAAGTTTCAGAGGCTATCAGGGTATCAGCGAACAGACCGACGCCATGAGCGTACGCATCAATGACGTGCCACCCGGTCAGGCACAGCCCATCGGCTCCGATCCCGGATTAGCGGTGGAATACGCAGACTATCCGGACTCGCCTGTCGAGGAAGAAGGGTCGGATATCACCGGCTTCGACCATATCCGAGACAGCATCAAAGGCGACTGGCGTGTACAAATGCAAACCCCGTGGGCCTACCGATCGCCACAAGATCTTCGTGCGCTGTTGCCGGAACCGGGAATGTTCACCTTTCAACGGTACAGAAGCAGCATCCTCGTGGTTTATCGCAACGCCAACCATCAAATGGCGGACAGCGTGATCAGAATGACTCCGGGCGGCAGGATGAATCTGGACACTCCGCTCGGGCCAATCCACGATTCCATGACGGTGGATAACCTCGCTGAACTGAAACAGGCATTGATCGAAAAAGGCCTGCAGCCAATGGGCTGGCCTGAAGTCGCTGGCGAAGCAGAAGGCGTGACTTCGGTGCTGGAGAACCTTGCGCAAGTGCGTCCCGAAATTCAACGACCGACTCCACCCGAGCACTGGCAAGCCAATGAACTGCTGGAAGGCAATGCGCCCGGCAGTGAACCCGGAAAATTTCAGGGTATCTACCGCCTCAACGCCAACCCGTCCGCCGCCATCATGCTCAACGACACTGCGTATTACGTGCGTTACGAAGCCGATATCAACGGCGGCGGGCATTGGTCGATCATCGATCCGGCGAATCCCGAGAGCTTTTCAAATTCGATCCCTGTGCGTCTGAACGCCGAGGGAGAATGGGAGACGATGCCTCGCGGCGGACTCAAGGGCGGTGGCAAAACACCCCCGACCCAAGGGGCGAGCTCGACCGGCATGACCGAGCGTGTCACGACGCCGCTACCGGTATCGCAATACGATATGCCGCCGCAGCTGAAATCGGCGCTGCAAAATGGCGCCGCCGGAACTGACACCGACGCACTGCGAGATGCATACGACAGCCTGAGAGAGTCCGATCCTTACCGGGACTTCAAAGCTGTCAGAAAACGCCTCTATCGAGATGCCTTGCGCTTCTATCGCGAACTCGAGCTTCCCCGACGCCCGCCCACACCCGTACTGAGTCACGATGCCAGCGCCGCAGAGATCGTCGAAAAGCTTCTCGAACATGCCCGAGGACTGGTTATCGGTGAGTCTCACAGTGAGATCGGCGCTAAACAATGGCTGATCGAAAACATGGAGGTGCTGGCCAGCCACAACGTGAAGACGCTCTACATGGAACACTTGTTGACCGACTTCCATCAGGCCGCGCTGGATTCCTACCTGCAGACCGGACTCATGCCAAAGTCGCTGGAAAGCTACCTGAAGGTGCTTGATATCGGACAAATGACCGATCCCCTTGAACGTTATACGTTTCTTGAAGTGGTCAAGGCGGCAGCAAAACAGCGAATCCATGTGCAGGCGATCGATTGCATGGCGAGCTATAGGCTCAACGGCATGACGCCCATCGCGGGCGAAGAACACTTCGTTGACGAAAACGTGCGGCAAAAAATGATGAACTACTTTGCCAGGACGATCATTCGTACCGACCAGACCGCGCGAGGTGCACACAAATGGGTGGCACTGATGGGTAATTCTCACTCCAATACCTTCGAAGGCGTGGCCGGGGTGAGCGAGCTGGAGGAAGCCATCGGTATTCGCGTTGAAGATGTCGCCGAAGGCACCTCTGGCGGAATCGAAATCGACCCTGGAAAAATCCTGCTGGCCGGCGATAGCCTGAAGGGCCGTAGCGCACTGGTTCGGGGAGACTTTCGCCTGCAGATGGAAACGCCGTGGTCTGCCCAGACCATGGCAGAGTTCGAAACGCTGTTGCCTCGTTACGGCATGTACTCATTAAAACAACAACCGCGCATGATTTTTCTGGTACATCGCAGCCGCAGCAAAGAACTGGTCCGCACGCTGATCGAGACCGATGGAGACCGTTTTTATATCGAGCGCCCGAACTGGCCCTCGGTGAGCGGGAAACGCTACGGCAGTATCAGAGAACTGTTACAGGGACTGAACGATATGGGGCTGAGGTTAGCGGGTTGGTCGAAACCGCTTTAATCGGCAAACAAAAAAGCCGTGTGAAATGATTTCACACGGCTTTTGAAGTGCCAGCGTTCAAGCCATCAGACTTGGTGCGGGATCACTCCCACTCAATGGTCGCCGGCGGCTTGCTCGACACGTCGTAGGTAACGCGCGAAATGCCTTCGATTTCATTGATGATGCGGCCGGAGACGGTTTCCAGCAGTTCGTAAGGCAGGTGTGCCCAACGTGCGGTCATGAAGTCGATGGTTTCCACGGCACGCAGGGCCACGACCCAGGCGTAACGACGGCCATCGCCAACCACACCAACCGATTTCACTGGCTGGAACACCACGAAAGCCTGGCTGACCTTGTGGTACCAGTCGGCCTTGCGCAGTTCTTCGATGAAGATGTGGTCGGCACGACGCAGCAGGTCGGCGTATTCCTTCTTCACTTCACCGAGGATGCGTACGCCCAGCCCCGGGCCCGGGAACGGGTGACGGTAGACCATGTCGTACGGCAGGCCCAGTTCCAGACCCAGACGACGGACTTCGTCCTTGAACAGTTCGCGCAGGGGCTCGACCAGTTTCAGGTTCATCTCTTCCGGCAGGCCGCCCACGTTGTGGTGCGACTTGATCACGTGGGCCTTGCCGCTTTTCGCGCCAGCCGACTCGATCACGTCCGGGTAGATGGTGCCCTGCGCCAGGTACTTGATGTTGTCCAGCTTGCAGGATTCGGCATCGAACACGTCGATGAAGGTACGGCCGATGATCTTGCGCTTCTTCTCTGGATCGGCTTCGCCGGCCAGATTGTTGAGGAACTGTTCTTCGGCGTTGGCGCGGATCACCTTGACGCCCATGTTCTCGGCGAACATGGCCATCACTTGCTCGCCTTCGTGCAGACGCAGCAGGCCGTTGTCGACGAAGACGCAGGTCAGCTGATCGCCGATGGCCTTGTGCAGCAGCGCCGCAACCACCGAGGAGTCAACGCCGCCGGACAGACCCAGCAGCACGTTGTCGGTGCCGACCTGTGCGCGGATGTTGGCAATGGCGTCTTCAGCGATCTTCGACGGCGTCCACAGGGCTTCACAGCCGCAGATGTCCAGTACGAAGCGCGACAGGATGCGGCCGCCCTGCTTGGTGTGGGTCACTTCCGGGTGGAACTGCACGCCGTAGTAAGCGCGCTCGTCGTTGAACATGCCAGCGATCGGGCAGCTCGGGGTGCTGGCCAGGATGTGGAAGTCTTCCGGCATCTTGGTGACCTTGTCACCGTGGCTCATCCACACGTCGAGGCCGAACAGGCCGTCGGCGTCGATGTGGTCTTCGATGCCGTCGAGCAGGCGGCTCTTGCCGACCACGTCAACGCGGGCGTAACCGAACTCACGCAGTTCGGAACCTTCAACCTTGCCGCCCAGTTGCTCGGCCATGGTCTGCATGCCGTAGCAGATACCGAAGACCGGCACGCCCAGGTCAAATACCGCCTGCGGGCAGCGCGGGCTGTTGGCTTCGTGTACGGACTCGGGGCCGCCGGCGAGGATGACGCCTTTAGGCGCGAATTCGCGGATCGCATCTTCGTCCATGTCGAACGGGTGCAGCTCGCAGTACACGCCGATCTCACGCACGCGGCGGGCGATCAGTTGGGTGTATTGCGAACCGAAGTCGAGGATCAGGATGCGGTGAGCGTGAATGTCGAGGGCCATGATTCAGTCTCGTCTTAAGTAATTCAGAAACAGTCGTGATTCAGAAACAACTCGGGGCTGAATAAAACAGCCCCGGTTGCTTGATGATTTGCTTGAAGCCTCAACCTACGCGGTAGTTTGGCGCTTCTTTGGTGATCTGCACGTCGTGAACGTGGGATTCGGCCATGCCGGCACCGGTGATCCGCACAAACTCAGGCTTGGTGCGCATTTCTTCGATGTTGGCGCTGCCGGTGTAACCCATCGAGGAACGCAGACCGCCCATCAACTGGTGGATGATCGCCGTCAGAGTACCTTTGTACGGCACGCGGCCTTCGATCCCTTCCGGAACGAGCTTCTCGGCGCCTGCCGAGGAATCCTGGAAGTAACGGTCGGAAGAACCTTGCGCCTGGGACATGGCGCCCAGCGAACCCATGCCGCGATACGCCTTGTACGAACGACCCTGGAACAGTTCGATCTCGCCCGGGGCTTCTTCAGTACCGGCAAACATCGAACCCATCATCACGCAGGACGCACCAGCGACGATGGCCTTGGACAGGTCACCGGAGAAACGGATGCCGCCGTCGGCGATCAACGGCACGCCTGTGCCTTCAAGGGCAGCGGCGACGTTGGCGATGGCACTGATTTGCGGTACGCCGACACCGGCGACGATACGGGTGGTGCAGATCGAGCCAGGGCCGATACCGACCTTGACCGCATCGGCGCCCGCTTCGGCCAGGGCCTTGGCGGCTGCGCCGGTGGCGATGTTGCCGCCGATCACCTGCACTTCAGGGAAATTCTCTTTGACCCAGCGAACGCGGTCGATCACGCCCTTGGAGTGACCGTGCGCGGTGTCGACTACCACCACGTCCACACCGGCGTTGACCAGCGCAGCAACGCGGTCACCGGTGTCTTTACCGGTACCGACGGCAGCGCCCACGCGCAGACGACCTTGATCGTCCTTGCTGGCCAGCGGGTAAGCCTTGGCTTTTTCGATGTCTTTGACGGTCATCATGCCTTTGAGGGCAAACTTGTCGTCGACGATCAGGACTTTTTCCAGGCGGTGCTTGTGCAGCAACTCGCGGACTTCGTTCTTGTCGGCGCCTTCACGCACGGTGACCAGACGCTCTTTAGGCGTCATCACTTCACGTACGGTGGCTTCCAGACGGGTTTCGAAGCGTACGTCACGAGACGTGACGATGCCGACCAGGTCGCCATCATGCAGCACCGGAACGCCGGAAATGTTGTGCAGACGGGTCAGTTCGAACAGGTCACGCACCGTGGCATCTGCCTCGATGGTGATCGGATCTTTCACGACGCCGGCTTCGAACTTCTTGACCTTGCGCACTTCGGCAGCTTGCTGCTCGATGGTCATGTTCTTGTGGATGATACCGATACCACCTTCCTGAGCCATGGCGATTGCCAGACGGGCTTCAGTGACGGTGTCCATGGCGGCAGAAACCAGAGGAATATTCAGCTCGATGCCACGGGTAAGGCGGGTCTTGAGACTGACTTCGTTAGGAAGCACCTCGGAATAACCAGGCACTAGGAGAATGTCGTCGAATGTCAGAGCTTCTTGGCTGATACGCAGCATCGCGGGGGCTCCCGAGCGGGAAAATGGAAGCGCGCCATTATAGTCAGACACCCCCTGCTGTTCAATGTAAAACTCAGCTTAATTGATGTACGGGGCCTGCTGTTTTCCGTAGGAGCTGCCGCAGGCTGCGATCTTTTGATCTTGGCTATAAAAAACAACGTCAAAAGATCGCAGCCTGCGGCAGCTCCTACAATTTCAAAGTTCGACTTTTACCCAGCTGACAGGTTGATCGAGCCAATCGGCGAACTCATCGATAAAGCTCTGCTTGAACCCCGCTTCCAGCCAGTTGTTGAAGATGAACCCCAGGTTGGAAAACGCGCATTCCTGCAAGTACAGAAAACCGTTGATGTCGTCTTCATGCCCGCATTCCGGGCAGGTGAAGTTGTCGGTGCGGCCTGGAAACCAGTCTTCCAGGCTTTCGAACAGCGCTTCGCCAACTTCGCGGCGGCACTCGGCGCACCCGGCTTCTTCGAGAAAACCTTTGGCTGGGGTGTAGATGCAGCGCTTGGTAACGATTTCCAGGCCGTTGATGGGTTCACCGAAGGGCAAAGCCTGCGGGTGCAGTACTACGGCGCGCGCGCCATCGGCGATCGCGTACGCCATGCGATTGCCGGTGCGGCCGCAAGTACTCAGTTCTTCCTTGACAATATTCTTGCGAACCAGCCAACGCAGGATCGCCCGCGCCCTAGGTTCGTGGACCGGCAGGGTGGAGATTTTCGGGACGATGATGCTTTGCGAATTCATGGAAAGTCCTGCGGTATGGCTTCTGACGCCTTCGCGGGCAAGCCCGCTCCCACAGGGATATGCATTCCAATGTGGGAGCGGGCTTGCCCGCGAAGAGGCCCTAAAGGCCGGCAGCTTAATCCCTGACGAAATCCGGTCAAGTACTGAAATAGCGCCCGATCAATGCAATCCCGCTGGCCAGCACCAGCCAGGTCACCAATCGTACAAACGCTTCACGCGACAACCGCATGGTCAAGCGCCGCCCGATCCACAGGCCCAGCGCCATGGCCGGCAACAGACAAACCGCCAGCATCAACAAGGGTAGCTCGGCATACACCCCGGCGAGGGCAAACAGGCTCAAACGCACCACGGTGCTGCAGCTGATCAGCGCACTTTGCGTGGCCCGCGCCGCGTCTTTCGGCAGGCGACTGTTGAGATAGATCGCATATAAAAAGCCACCACTGCCAAACAACGCCCCAAACAATCCGCCGACCGTGCCCATCGGCAGTGCCCATGCGGCAGACAACTGCGTCGGCCGGGTTTTCACCCACAGGCTGTAAACCGCATAAGTGCTGATGAACAGCCCCATCAACAGCAGCAACAGGTCGGATTTGAGGTTAAGCAGGAAAATCACCCCCAACGTGCACCCCACCGCCATGCACGGCAGCAGCCGTAGCAACTCGGGTTTCGCCACATCCCGGCGCGAGGGCAGCAGATTGCCGAACGCCGCGACAAAATCCAGCAGCACCAGCAGCGGCACGATTTTCGACAACGGCATGAACAGAATCAGAATCGGCCCCGCGACCAGCGCCGTACCAAACCCGGCAATCCCGAACACGATATAAGCCAGCGCGATCCCCAAACCGATCACCACCCAGCCGTCTGCGCCCCATGTCCATTCGCTCAACAACCCCACCACGCTCATCATTCGCTTCCTATATAAGCCTGTGATGACTTTAGCCAGCGCCAAGCCTTGCGACTAATATGATCAAAGTCGCTCACCCATCTCGAAAAGGCATACCTGGTGCTTTCAACCCGTCAACTGCGCTACTTCGTAGAAATCGCCGACTGTGGCAGCTTCAGTGCAGCGGCTGAACGCTTGTTCGTTGCGCAATCGGCGCTGAGCCGGCAAATCAAGGACATGGAAAGCCGCCTGCAAACGCCGCTGTTCGAACGCACCGCGCGTCAGCCAAGACTCACCGCAGCGGGCGAGGCGTTTCTGCCACGGGCGAGAAATCTGCTCAATGAGCTGAGCAAAGCCAGCGCAATGGCGACCGAAGTCGGTAACGGACAATTGGGCACGCTGCGTCTGAGTCATTCCAGCACGGTGTCGATCAGCGGGCGTTTATTGCGTCGGATCAGCACTTATCTCGATCAGCAGAATGGCGTGTCGCTGGACATCGGCAAACTGTCCTCCGAGGCGCAGCTTGAGGAACTCGCTGAAGGACGTCTGGACATTGGTTTGTTGCGCTTGCCGGTGTTGCGTCAGCGTGAGGGCATTCACATGGTGCCTTTATTCACCGAACGCCTGCTATTGGCGGTACCGAATGAACATCGATTGGCTGACTCACCCGCTGTTGAACTGGCGCAACTGAAAGACGAGCCGTTTATCTCGATCCCGCATCCGCAACGTGGCGGACTCAGTTATCTATGTGCCGACCTGTGCATGCGTCAGGGCTTTTTTCCCAAAGCGGCGCGGGTGATGTCACGCAAGACGACGCAGTTGCAGTTGATCCAGGCTGGATTCGGCATCGCTCTGCTACCCGAATCGATGCAGGACATTGCTCCAGTTGGCGTACGATTTCTGCCGCTGAGCGATCCCGATTGCCAGAGCACCGTCGCCCTCGCCTATCGCCAGAATCCCACGCCACTGGTTCAACACTTCATCCAGACCTTCACAAATCCCCTGTAGGAGCTGACGAGTGAAACGAGGCTGCGATCTTTCGATCTTGCCCTCCAAAAAAAGATCAAAAGATCGCAGCCTTCGGCAGCTCCTACAGGGATTCGTGTATTGCGTCGGAAATTAGCTTTAAACTGCGGCCCATGATTAAAGATCCCTTTGCAAGGCTCGGCCTTGACCGAGAAGTCCTGACCGTCAGCCAGCTCAACGGCCGCGCACGGGTGTTGCTCGAAGACGTGTTCAGCAACATCTGGGTCGAAGGCGAAATCTCCAACCTCGCCCGCCCGGCGTCCGGCCACGTGTACTTCACCCTCAAGGACAGCGGTGCGCAGGTGCGTTGCGCGCTGTTTCGCAATAACGCGGCGCGGGTGCGTCAGGCGCTGAAGGACGGCCTGGCCGTGAAGGTGCGCGGCAAGGTCTCGCTATTCGAAGGCCGTGGCGACTATCAGCTGATTCTCGACACCGTGGAACCGGCTGGTGACGGCGCGCTGCGCCTGGCCTTCGATGCGCTGAAGGAAAAACTCAGCGCCGAAGGCCTGTTCAGTGCTGAACGCAAAGTGCCGCTGCCGGCACATCCGCAACGCATCGGCATCATCAGTTCGCCGACCGGCGCGGTGATTCGCGACATCATCAGCGTATTCCGCCGCCGGGCGCCGCAGGTGCAACTGACGTTGATCCCGACTGCCGTGCAGGGCCGCGAAGCCACCGCGCAAATCGTCCGCGCGCTGAAACTGGCCGATGCCCGTGGATTCGACGCGCTGATCCTCGCCCGTGGCGGCGGTTCGCTGGAAGACCTCTGGTGCTTCAACGAAGAAGCCGTGGCCCGCGCGGTCGATGCCTGCGTGACGCCGATTGTCAGCGCCGTCGGGCATGAAACCGACGTGTCGATCAGTGACTTCGTGGCCGATGTGCGCGCTCCAACGCCCTCCGCTGCCGCCGAGCTGCTGGCCCCGGATTCGAGTCACCTGATCCGTCAGGTCGAAAGCCTGCACCGACGTCTGGTGATGCGCATGCGCGACCGTTTGATGCGCGATCGTCTGCGCCTGGAAGGCATGGCCCGTCGCTTGCGTCATCCCGGCGAACGTCTGCGTCAGCAAGCGCAACGCCTGGATGACCTGGACATGCGCATGCGCCGCGCCTTCGAGCGCCAGCTCAATACCCGCCGCGAACGCCTGATCCGCCTGGAAACCCGCCTCGCCGGGCAACACCCGGGACGCCAACTGGCAATGCTGCGCCAGCGCCTCGACAGCCTCGCCGAACGCCTGCCGCGAGCCATGCGCGAAGGCCTGAAAAGCCGTCGTCTGCAATTGCACAGCCAGATGCAGACGCTGCATGTGGTCAGTCCGCTGGCGACTCTGGGCCGTGGTTACAGCATTCTGCTGGATGAACGCGGCCACGCGATTCGCAACGCCGCGCAAACCCACACCGGCCAGCGTCTGAAAGCCAGACTGGGCGAAGGCGAACTGCAAGTGCGCGTCGAGGACAATCACCTGACGCCTGTCACCCTCTCTTTACTGGACTGATCCATGCCGCGTTTTTTCGCTCCGTTATTGCTGCTGTGCCTGACCGCTTTCAATGCCCACGCCGACAGCTACATCACCCGTCTGCTGAACAAACCGGTGCCGGGCGGCGTGGCGGTGGTTGATCTGGGCAACGCCGCGCAGGCACCGAAAGCCACCTATCAAGGCAAACCGGTGCTGGTGGTCAAGGAACAGAACAACTGGCTGGCGATTGTCGGCGTACCGCTGACGGTCAAACCCGGCAGCCAGCAGATCAGCAGTGGCGGGCGCAATCTGCCGTTCACCGTCGGCAACAAGAAATACCCGGAACAGCACATCACCCTGAAGAACACTCAGCAGGTCAATCCGAATCCGGCCAATCTCAAGCGCATCGAGGGTGAGCTGGCCGAGCAGATCAAGGCTTACCGCAGTTTCAGCCCGAACACCCCGAGCAACCTGTTGCTGGACAAACCGGTCAACGGGCCGCTGTCGAGCAAGTTCGGCGTGCGCCGCTTCTTCAATGGCGAAGAGCGCAACCCGCACGCTGGCCTCGACTTTGCGGTGCCGGCGGGCACGCCGATCAAGACCCCGGCGGCGGGCAAAGTGATCCTCACCGGCAACTACTTCTTCAACGGCAACACGGTGTTTGTCGATCACGGGCAGGGCTTTATCAGCATGTTCTGCCACATGTCGAAAATCGATGTGAAGGTCGGCGATCAACTGGCCCGTGGTGCAGTGGTTGGCAAGGTCGGCTCGACCGGGCGGGCGACCGGGCCGCACATGCACTGGAACATCAGCCTGAACGATGCGCGGGTGGATCCGGCGATTTTCATTGGTGCATTCCAACCTTAAATATGTGTTGAGGCGACCGGCCACTTCGCGAGCAGGCTCGCTCCCACACTGGATCTTATTCACAACAAAGATCCCTGTGGGAGCGAGCCTGCTCGCGAAGGCGGCTTACAAAACACCGCCATACTCAATGAATCTTCAAAAAAACAATTGCGCCCCAATCTAACCTCACGCAAACATCAATAAGATCCACCGCCTTAGGCGCAATAAAATCCTGCATAACCCCGCTTTTCGAGTATTCCTCTCAATTTTTTTCGACTGCTTGCCATCCTCTCCCCTCGCGGTTAGGGTTGAAGGCATGAAAACCTCTCACACCCTTATTCAGCTTCGCCAGCACCGCAGTCTGTGCCTCGTCAGCGCACGACTGCCGGGCTGAATCGCTGCGCCTCGTCCCAAGCGTTTTCCCGAACATTCGTTCCACCGGCAGGCCGCCTCTTTTCGGCCCAGACAATAAGGATTTTCCCGATGAGCATGCTCAAAGACCCGTCTTCGAAATACCGCGCGTTTCCCGTCATCAACTTGCCGGATCGCACCTGGCCGTCGAAAACCATCGACGCCGCGCCGATCTGGTGCAGCTCCGACCTGCGTGACGGCAACCAGTCGCTGATCGAGCCAATGGACGCGGTGAAAAAGCTGCGCTTCTGGAAAACCCTCGTGCAGGTCGGCGTGAAGGAAATCGAGGCCTCGTTCCCGGCCGCTTCGCAGACCGACTTCGACTTCGTGCGTACCCTGATCGAAGAAGGCCACATCCCGGACGACACCACCATTCAGGTGCTGACCCAGGGCCGTGAAGACTTGATCGAGCGCACCTTCGAATCCCTGCGCGGGGCGAAGAAAGCCATCGTTCACCTGTACAACGCCACCTCGCCGTCCTTCCGTCGCATCGTCTTCAACCAGGACAAGGACGGCATCAAGGCCATCGCGGTCAACGCCGCCAAGCTGTTCGTCAAATACGCAGCCATGCAGCCGGACACCGAGTGGACCTTCGAATACTCGCCGGAAACCTTCAGCGCCACCGAGCTGGAATTCGCCAAGGAAGTCTGTGACGCAGTGATCGAGGTCTGGAATCCGACGCCTGAGCACAAGATGATCCTCAACCTGCCAGCCACTGTTGAATGCGCGACGCCGAACGTCTATGCCGACCAGATCGAATGGTTCGGCCGCAACATCAACCGTCGTGACAGCGTGATCATCAGCCTGCACACCCACAACGACCGTGGCACCGGCGTCGCCGCCACCGAGCTGGGCCTGATGGCCGGCGCGGATCGCGTCGAAGGCTGCCTGTTCGGCAACGGCGAGCGCACCGGTAACGTCGACCTCGTTACTGTCGCACTGAACATGTACACCCAGGGCGTTGACCCTGAGCTGGACTTCTCCGACATCGACGGCGTGCGCAAAGTCGTCGAAGAGTGCAACCAGATTCAGGTGCACCCGCGTCATCCGTACGTCGGCGACCTGGTCCACACCGCCTTCTCCGGCTCGCACCAGGACGCGATCCGCAAGGGCTTCGCCCAGCAGAAACCGGACACCCTGTGGGAAGTGCCGTACCTGCCGATCGACCCGGCCGACATCGGCCGCAGCTACGAGGCGGTGATTCGCGTCAACAGCCAGTCGGGCAAGGGCGGCATCGCCTACTTGCTGGAGCAGGAATACGGCATCAGCCTGCCACGTCGCATGCAGATCGAGTTCAGCCAGGTGGTGCAGCGTGAAACCGACCGCCTCGGCCTGGAGATGACCGCCAAGCAGATCCACTCGCTGTTGATCAGCGAATACCTGCAAGCCAACACCCCGTACGCGCTGGTCAGCCATCGCCTGCAGGAAGAAAACGGCAACAGTGCCGTCGAAGTGGAAGTGGCGAGCAAGGGTCAGGGCGAAACCAACCTGCACTGGCGCGGCAAGGGCAACGGTGCGCTGGAAGCCTTGGTGGCCGGCCTGCCGATCCCGGTGGAAATCATGGACTACAACGAACACGCGATCGGCGCGGGCACCAACGCCAAGGCAGCGGCTTACATCGAGCTGCGCGTGAACGGTGAACGTGCGGTGCACGGTGTGGGCATTGATGAAAACATTACCACCGCCAGCTTCAAGGCGCTGTTCAGTGCCCTGAACCGCTCGCTGAGCCAACCTGAGGCGAAAGCAGCTTAAGCCTTCGCTGACATGCAAAAGGCCCCGGAGTGTGAACGCCGGGGCCTTTTTTTGCCTGATGCTTTTTTACTGACTTTTATGGCGCCTTCGCGAGCAGGCTCGCTCCCACATTTGGAATGCATTTCCCTGTGGGAGCGAGCTTGCTCGCGAAGGCGTCCTGACAGGCGCTGCGAGTATCAAGTGAACTCGAAGGTATCCGCATCCAGATTCGCCGGAAAGCGCTCGCGATACGCCGCCAGAGGTGCCGCTTCCAGCACTGCTTTGAACACGCCGTCCGCCTCCCCCGCCGCCAGCAAGGTCTCGCCCTGGAAATCCAGCACCTGACTGTCGCCGGTAT
Source organism: Pseudomonas sp. IT-P260 (assembly GCF_949768395.1). NCBI lineage: Bacteria > Pseudomonadati > Pseudomonadota > Gammaproteobacteria > Pseudomonadales > Pseudomonadaceae > Pseudomonas > Pseudomonas sp. IT-P260. The sequence continues at coordinate 123,608 of NZ_CATKPO010000039.1, read as the reverse complement.
AGGCAAAGCCCTTGCCGTCGGTGCCGATCCGGTTCACCGCCGCCACGTAGCACAGGTTTTCGATCGCCCGCGCCGGCAGCAAGCGGTTCCAGTGCAGACGCCGTGCGCCCGGCCAATTGGCGGTGTACAGCAGCAGATCGGTGTCCTGCGCATCGCGACTCCACACCGGGAAACGCAGGTCGTAGCAAATCAGCGGCCGAATCCGCCAGCCCTTGAGCTCGAACTGCACCTGACGCTCGCCGGGCGTGTAGTGATTGTGCTCACCCGCCATACGGAACAGGTGGCGCTTGTCGTAATGCCAGACTTCGCCGTCCGGGCGTGCCCACAGCAGGCGGTTGCGATGGCTGCCATCCGCCGCCTGAATGATCACGCTGCCGGTGATCACTGCATTGAGCTTCGCGGCCTGCGCCTTCATCCATTTGCGGGTCGGGCCATGCTCGGCTTCGGCGAGGGTCTCCGATGCCATGGAGAAACCGGTGGTGAACATCTCCGGCAGGATGATCAGATCCGCGCCTCGGGCCTGCTCCAACAGCACGTCGAAGTGCTCAAGGTTGGCCTGACGGTCATGCCAGGCGAGGCTGGTCTGGATCAGCGCCAGATTGAGATCGGGCAACGCACTCAGATCACGCATAGTTTTGCCGCTGCCTCGCGCAGCGTCTCCTCGCGTTTGGCAAAGCACAGGCGCACCAGGCGCTGGCCTTGCGGTGCATTCTGGTAGAACACCGACACCGGAATGCTCGCCACGCCATGTTCGCGGGTCATCCAGATCGCCATGTCGACGTCGTTCAAATCGGGGCGAATCTGCGAGTAGTCGACCAGCTGGAAATACGTGCCGGTAACGCGGGTGAAGGTGAAGCGCGACGGCGCCAGCAAATCGCAAAACAGGTCGCGCTTGGCCTGATAGAAGCCCGGCAGCTCTTCAACGTGTTCCGGGTGCTCGGCCATGTAATCGGCCAAGGCGTATTGCAGCGGCGTCACGCCGCAGAAACTGACGTACTGGTGCACCTTGCGCAGCTCGGCGGTCAGCGCCGGGGGCGCAACCACGTAGCCGGTTTTCCAGCCGGTGACGTGATAGGTCTTGCCGAACGAACTGACCACAAACGCACGCTGATACAGCTCTTCGTGGGCTAACACGCTGACATGCGGCACGCCGTCGAACATCAGGTGTTCGTAGACTTCATCGCTGATCAGGTAGATGTCCCGACCACGGATCAACTCTGCCAGTTGATCCAGCTCGGCACGGCTGATCAGTGCACCGCTCGGGTTATGCGGGGTATTGATGACGATCATTTTCGTGCGCGGGCTGAGGGCCGCGGCGAGCTTGTCAAAATCGATGGAAAAGTCGACCGGGTTCAGTTGCACATGCACGCAGCGACCACCCGCCAACTGCGTCGCCGGCTCATAGCTGTCGTAGCACGGGTCGAACACGATGACTTCGTCGCCGCTGTGGATAACCGCCTGAATCGCACAGAAGATCGCTTGGGTCGCACCCGGCGTGACGGTCACTTCGCTGTCGGCATCGACTTTCACGCCATAGCTGCGCGCGATTTTCGCCGCGATCTGCTCGCGCAGCGCCGGCAGGCCGGTCATCGGTGAATATTGGTTGTGGCCGCTGGCGATATGCCGACCGACCGCGTCACGCAGGGACTGCGGGCCGTCGAAATCAGGAAAACCCTGGGACAGGTTGATCGCTCCGGTCTGCGCCGCGAGCTGAGACATCTGCGTGAAAATAGTGATGCCGACGTTCGGCAACTTACTGGTGATCATCGAGGGGTTCCCTGCTCTACACCCGGCTCTGACGGCGGCGCGGGAGAGCCCGAGAATAGCCCATCCGGCGCCCATAAAAAAAGGGCGCTCAACTGAGCACCCTTCTTATCGCCGAACCCTGTAGGAGCTGCCGCAGGCTGCGATCTTTTGATCTTGCCTTCAAAGCAAAGTCAAAAGATCGCAGGCTTCGCCAGCTCCTACACAAGCGGTTGAGCATTCCCACACAATTGTGGGAACAATCAACTTGATCACTTCTTGTCGCGGCGTTTCTTGCTGGCTTTCTTGTTGTGCGACATCAAACGACGCTTCTTGTTGACCTGGCGGTCGGTCAGCGTGTTCTTGTTGCCTTCGTACGGGTTCTCGCCGCCCTTGAACTCGATGCGGATCGGCGTACCGACCAGCTTCAGCACACGGCGGTAAGTATTCTCCAGATAGCGCACATACGACTTCGGCACTTTCTCGATCTGGTTACCGTGGATCACGATGATCGGCGGGTTCGCACCACCCAGGTGAGCGTAACGCAGCTTGATCCGGCGGCTGTTGACCATCGGCGGCTGGTGCTCGCTGACCGCGTCTTCGAGAATCTGCGTCAGGCGGCTGGTCGGCCAGCGGGTAACCGCGGACTTGAACGAGTTCTGCACCGAGGCGTAGAGGTTGCCCACGCCAGTACCGTGCAGCGCCGAGATGAAGTGAATGTCGGCGAAGTCGACGAAGAACAGCCGACGTTGCAGCTCGACCTTCACAAAGTCGCGCTCGCTCGGGGTCATGCCGTCCCATTTGTTGATCGCGATCACCAGCGCACGACCGGCTTCAAGGGCAAAGCCCAGCAGGTTGAGGTCGTGATCGACCACACCTTCGCGGGCGTCCATCACGAAGATCACCACGTTGGCGTCTTTGATCGCCTGCAGGGTTTTGACCACGGAGAATTTTTCGACTTCTTCGTGGATCTTGCCGCGCTTGCGCACACCGGCGGTGTCGATCAGCGTGTACTTCTCGTCGTTACGCTCGAACGGGATGTAGATACTGTCGCGGGTGGTGCCGGGCTGGTCGTAGACGATGACGCGGTCTTCACCGAGCATGCGGTTGACCAGAGTCGACTTGCCGACGTTCGGACGGCCGATGATGGCGATCTTGATCCCGTCTTTTTCGCTCGGGCCAGGAATGCGCTTGGCTTCCTCACCTTCGGCGACGATCTCTTCTTCGCCTTCCTGCGGCTCGTCTTCGTCACGCGGGAAATCGCTCAGTGCCGCTTCCAGCAGTTGAGTGATACCACGGCCGTGAGCACCGGCGATCGGGATCGCGTGGCCCATGCCCAGCGGGGCGAATTCAGCGCGGGCCATTTCCGGGTCGATGTTGTCGACCTTGTTGGCGACCACGTGGGAACGCTTGTTACGCTTGCGCAAGTGTTCGGCGATCATCTGGTCGGCGGCGGTAAAACCGGCCTTGGCATCTACCAGGAACAGCACAACATCCGCTTCTTCAATGGCCAGCAGCGACTGCTCGGCCATTTTTTCGTCCATACCGTGTTCGTCACCGGAGATACCGCCGGTGTCGATCAGAATGTAGGAACGCCCTTGCCACTTGGCCTCACCGTACTGGCGATCACGGGTCAGACCGGACAAGTCGCCGACGATGGCGTCGCGAGTCCTGGTCAGGCGGTTGAACAAGGTGGATTTGCCGACGTTCGGTCGGCCCACCAGGGCGATTACGGGAACCATGCGGCTCTCCACTTCGTTATTTCAGAAAATACAAAAGCCGCTGCGAGGCAGCGGCTGGTGCTCGGGGCAACGCCGGTTAGCGCTGCAAGCCCCGGAAATCCGGGGCCGCTTGGGGGTTAACCCCAAGCATAGTTGTTACTTGATGGTCAGGGCTTCCAGTTTGCCGCTGTTGCCATACACATAGATCGTGTTGCCCACCACCAGCGGACGGGCACGCAGGCCGTCACTGTCGATGCGCTCACGACCCACAAAACGACCGTCCACCTGGCTCAACAGGTGCAGGTAACCTTCCAGGTCACCGACGGCTACGTAACTGGAGAACACTTCCGGAGCCGACAGCTGGCGGCGAGCCAGCGAGTCGTTGCTCCACAGTGCAGTGGTCGAACGCTCGTCAACGCCTTCAACGGTGCCCGAAGACAGGCTCACGTAAACGTTGCCGAAACCCTGGGCAACACCGGCGTAGCTCGATGCATCGCGCTGCCAGAGTTGACGGCCACTTTGCAGATCGAGTGCCGCGACGCGGCCCTGATAGCTGGCGACGTAAAGGGTTTCACCGGACAGCAGCAGACCGCCGTCGATATCGACCACGCGTTCCAGTTCCGAACGACCGGTTGGAATCGCAACGCGCTGCTCCCAGACCGGCACGCCGTTGGAAATGTCCAGGGCAACCACTTTACCGGTCGACAGGCCAGCCACCGCGAGGCGATTGGTCACGACGGGTGCGCTGGTGCCGCGCAGGGTCAATACCGCAGGAGTGCTGTCATAGGTCCAGCGACGGTTGCCAGTGGCAGCGTCCAGGCCGATCAGACGATCGTCCTGAGTCTGCACCACGACAACGTCACCGTTGTTGGCCGGCGGCGCGAGGACTTCGCTGGAAACCCGGGCGCGCCACTTCTCTTCGCCGTTGATGGCGTCGAGGGCAACGATTTCACCCTTGAGGGTACCGATCGTGACCAGACCGTAACCCACGCCAACGGCGCCGGAAACAGGCAGTTCAAGATCTTTTTTCCACTTCACGTCGCCATTGCCGCGATCCATGGCCATAACAATGCCGGTCACATCGGCCGCGTAGATGGTGTCACCATCGATCGCCGGAACCAGCATGTTGTAGGTTTCGCCCTGACCGTCACCGATCGAACGGCTCCACTGCTTTTGCAGAACCACTTCTTCTTTGAAGTCGGTCAGCTCGGCCGGTGGCAGTTCTTTTTTGCTGTTGCTGCTGCAACCCGCGGCCAGAATGGCCAGAGCCAGCAATGCTGCATGCTTCCAACGGATCACGTCACGCATCCCCTTTGGCCAGGTCGTCGAGCTTTATTTGAAGGCCACCGACTGCCGCTTCATCCGACAGTGCCGCCTTGGCTTTTTGATACGCGGTGTTCGCCTCGTCGGTACGACCCAACTGAACCAGCAAGTCACCCTTGAGTTCTTCGCGAGTGGCCAGGAACGCCTTATCGGCATCGCCGTCGAGCAGCTTCAGAGCTTCATCAGCCTTGTTCTGCGCACCCAGCACCTGAGCCAGACGTTGACGGGCGATTTCGCCCAGCGCCGGGTTGGCCGGTTTGGCAACGATGGCCTTGAGCTCGGTGGCGGCGTCGTCCAGCTTGCCGCTGTCGACCGCTACCTTGGCCACGAACAGGCTGCCGTACTGCGCGTACGCGGTGCCGCCGAATTCGCTGTTGAGCTTGCCGGCCAGGTCCGCAACGCGTGCAGCGTCAGGCTTGCCATCCGGGGTCAGCGTGGTTTCCAGCAGTTGCTGATAGAGCACCGAGGCGCCTTGCGACTGGTTGCTCTGATACTTGTGATAAGCCTGCCAGCCGAACACGATGACCAGCGCCAACAGGCCGCCGGTGACCAGAGGTTTGCCGTTGCGTGTCCACCAGTCCTTCAAATCCGCCAACTGTTCGTCTTCGGTACTCGACACCCCAATACTCCTTAATCGCTAAATCGGCTGTTTGGACAGCTTCAACCCTGCACGACGCAGGTGGCCAGGTGAGCGGCAAGCGCATCCCAGGCAATGCTTTGTTGTTCGCCCTGGCCACGCAGGGGTTTGAAACCTACCACTTGCTGGGCCATTTCGTCGTCACCCAGGATCAGTGCATACAGCGCACCGCTCTTGTCGGCTTTCTTGAACTGGCTTTTGAAGCTGCCGGCGCCGGCATTGACTTGCAGACGCAGGTTTGGAAGCTGGTCACGCACCCGCTCGGCCAGGGCCAGACCGGCCAGTTCGGCCTGCTCGCCAAAGGCGCAGAGGTAGACGTCGACCTGACGGGAGATTTCTTCCGGGATCTGCTCCAGGGTTTCGAGCATCAACACCAGACGCTCGATGCCCATGGCAAAACCGACGCCAGCGGTCGGCTTGCCGCCCATCTGCTCGACCAGACCGTCGTAACGACCGCCCGCGCAGACAGTGCCCTGGGCGCCGAGCTTGTCGGTGACCCATTCGAATACGGTTTTGCTGTAGTAATCGAGGCCGCGCACCAGTTTCGGGTTGAGCACGTACGGGATGCCAACCGCGTCCAGACGCGCCTTCAGACCTTCGAAGTGCGCACGGGACTCGTCGTCCAGGTAGTCGGCCATTTTCGGCGCATCGACCAATACCGCCTGAGTGTCGGCATTTTTGGTGTCGAGCACGCGCAGCGGGTTGGTTTTCAGGCGACGCTGGCTGTCTTCGTCGAGCTTGTCGTGGTGCGCCGAGAGGTACTCGACCAGCGCTTCACGATAGCGACCACGGGACTCGCTGGTGCCCAGGCTGTTGAGTTCGAGCTTGACCGCATCACGGATACCCAGCTCGCCCCACAGGCGCCAGGTCATGATGATCAGCTCGGCATCGATGTCCGGGCCGTCGAGGTTGAACACTTCCAGACCGATCTGGTGGAACTGGCGATAACGGCCTTTCTGCGGACGCTCGTGACGGAACATCGGGCCGATGTACCAGAGTTTCTGCACCTGGCCACCGCCGGTGATGCCGTGCTCGAGCACCGCACGCACACACGCTGCGGTGCCTTCCGGACGCAGGGTCAGGGAGTCGCCGTTGCGATCTTCGAAGGTGTACATCTCTTTTTCGACGATGTCGGTCACTTCACCGATCGAGCGCTTGAACAGCTCGGTGAATTCAACGATTGGCATGCGGATCTGCTTGTAACCGTAGTTATCCAGCAGACGCGCGACTGTACCCTCGAAATAACGCCACAGCGGGGTCTGTTCGGGCAGGATGTCGTTCATGCCACGAATGGCTTGCAGAGACTTGCTCACTTTAAATCCTTAAATTCGTTCGGCACTTCAGTCAGGTCAGCCGCGCGCGATGACCGCTGCGTCAGCTTCGACCTTCTCGGCCGCTTTCTCGCGGATCAGCTTTTCCAGCTCGTCCACCAGATTGTCATTCGTCAGTTTCTGCGACGGCTTGCCGTCGATGTAAATCAGGTTTGGCGTGCCGCCGGTCAAGCCGATATGGGCTTCCTTGGCTTCGCCGGGGCCGTTGACCACGCAACCGATCACCGCGACATCCAGCGGCACCAGCAGGTCTTCAAGGCGCCCTTCCAGCTCGTTCATGGTCTTGACCACATCGAAGTTCTGCCGCGAGCAGCTCGGGCAGGCGATGAAGTTGATGCCACGGGAACGCAGATGCAGAGACTTGAGAATGTCGTAACCGACCTTCACTTCCTCGACCGGATCAGCCGCCAGCGAGATGCGGATAGTATCGCCAATCCCCTCGGCGAGCAGCATACCTAGGCCCACGGCGGATTTCACTGTGCCCGAACGCAAACCACCGGCTTCAGTAATGCCCAGGTGCAGCGGCTGGACGATTTCCTTGGCCAGCAGACGGTAGGCTTCAACGGCCATGAACACGTCGGAGGCTTTCACGCTGACCTTGAAATCCTGGAAATTCAGGCGTTCGAGGTGCTCGACGTGACGCAGCGCGGACTCGACCAGTGCAGCCGGAGTCGGTTCGCCGTATTTCTTCTGCAGGTCTTTTTCCAGGGAACCGGCGTTGACGCCGATGCGGATTGGAATCCCGCGGTCACGGGCGGCATCGACCACCGCGCGCACACGGTCTTCACGACCGATGTTGCCCGGGTTGATGCGCAGGCAGTCAACACCCAGTTCGGCGACGCGCAGCGCGATCTTGTAGTCGAAGTGGATGTCGGCAACCAGCGGCACCTTGACCAGTTGCTTGATCTTGCCAAACGCCTCGGCGGCGTCCATGTCCGGCACCGAAACGCGGACGATGTCGACGCCAGCCGCTTCCAGACGATTGATCTGGGCAACGGTGGCCGCCACATCATTGGTGTCGCTGTTGGTCATGCTCTGCACAGCGATGGGCGCATCGCCGCCAACAGGCACGTTACCGACCCAGATCTTGCGCGAAACGCGACGTTTGATTGGAGATTCGCCGTGCATGACTTATTGACCCAACTTCAGGCGAGCAGTCTCGCCACTGGTGAACGGAGCGATATCGACCGGTTGGCCGTTGTAGCTGACCTGTGCGGCACGAGCCACACCCAGGCGTACCGCCAGTGGCGGCTTGCCGGAAACCGAGACGCTGTCGCCTTTGTGTTTCAGACCGCTGAACAGCACCTTGCCGCGACCGTCGGTGACCTGTGCCCAGCAATCGGCGGTGAACTGCAATTGTACCTGGCCATCGCCGGCCGCCGGAGCAGCCGCTTCTGCGGTTGGCGCTGGAGTGGCCGCAACCACTGGCGCAGTCACGGTCGGTGCCGGAGCAGCCGGAACGTTCGGTGCAGGTGTAGCCGGAGTGGCGACCACCGGGGCCGGAGTATGAGTCGGGGCGGCTGGCGTTACGGCCGGTGCTGCTGGAGCCGCGGCCGGAGCGGCAGGCTCGGCACCGGTCGATTCAGCGGTGGTTTCCGACTGTGGCAGCGCCAGAGCGGTCGCGCCCTCGGACTGACCTTCGGCCACGGCCTGGTCTTCCGGCTCGTCGATCGGGTGAATCTGCGTGGTGCCGTCGGCGCCTTCGACTTCAACGTGCTCCGGGGCGAGGCTGGTCAAATCCTTGGTGCGCAGCGAGGTCTGATCCTGCCACCAGACGAAACCGCCGCCGATGACCGCAATCAGCAACAGCAGGCTGACGATCCGCAAAATGGTGTGGGATACCCGCACCGGCTCTTCAATACGACCCAGTGCATGCACATTGCTGCCTTGTGAGTCAGTGCCGGTGGACTGGTCGAACTGCTGGACCAGAACGGTCTGGTCCATGCCGAGCAATTTGGCATAAGCGCGAATGTAGCCACGAGCGAAAGTATGCCCCGGCAGCTTGTCGAAAGCGCCAGCCTCAAGATTGCTCAGGGAAGTCACGGTGAGGTTGAGCTTGAGGGCCACTTCGGCCAGCGACCAGCCATTGCTTTCGCGTGCCTGGCGCAAGGTCTCACCGGGATTAACGCGAGTCGCTGCTACAACTTCGGGATGCGCCGCTTTCATCATTGCTCCGACAGGTATTGCTGATATTCCGGCGTACCGGGATAGAGTCGTTTTAATTGCAGGCCGTAACTGGCGGCCTTGTCGCGATCTTCAAACACTTTTGCCAGCCGAACGCCGAGCAATAGACTACGTGCATTTTGCTCGGTTAGCAGGCTGAAACGGTCGTAATAGTCACGCGCGGGCACATAATGCCTGTCTTCGAAGGACAACTCAGCCATTTCCAGCAAAGCGCGCGGTTGTTGACGGTTCAGCCGCAGGGCTTTTTCCAGTTGCTGCTGCGCCAGATCCCGCTGCCCGAGCTTCGAGGCGGTCATGCCGAGGTTCTCGAAAACCCGCGAACGCTCAGGATACAGGGTATCGGCGGCTGCCTGCTCAAATCGCTCGTAGGCTTCCTTGTAACGCTGTTCTTCGTAGAGAAAACTGCCGTAGTTATTGAGGATACGTGCATCGGCGGGACGCGAGGACAGGGCTTTGCGGAAATGCTCATCGGCCAGTTTCGGCTCCATTTCGGCCTGAAACACCAGCCCGAGGGCAGCATTGGCATCAGGATCGGAGCCGTCCAGCTCCAGCGCCTTCTTCAGCGGCACCTTGGCGCGCTCGGTCATCCCTTGCTGCAAGTATCCCAGTCCCAGCTGCACGTAGGCGGCACGCGCTTCGTCGCGGCCCTTGCTGGTCTTCATCGGGTTGTAGTCACCCGACAGGACACAACCAGCACACAGGCTGGCCATCAGCAACAGCAGCGCAAAGCGCAGGGACATAGAGATCCTCTCTTAGTTAGTGTTCGCGGCGTTCTGTGCCATATCGCTGTCGGCGCTCAACTCGCGCACGGCGATGTAACGTTCGCTGCGACGGGTGCGATCCAGCACCTGCCCTACCAATTGACCACATGCGGCGTCGATGTCTTCACCACGGGTGGTGCGGACAGTGACGTTAAAGCCGGCCTGATGCAACTGATCCTGGAACCGACGAATGGCATTGTTGCTCGGCCGCTCGTAACCGGAGTGCGGGAACGGGTTGAACGGAATCAGGTTGATCTTGCACGGAATGTCTTTGAGCAACTCGATCATTTCCACCGCGTGCTCAAGCTTGTCATTGACGTCCTTGAGCAAGGTGTACTCGATGGTCAGCACACGTTTCTCGCCCAGGGCGGACATGTAGCGCTGGCACGACTCGAGCAGCATCTTAAGCGGATATTTCTTGTTGATCGGCACCAATTGGTTACGCAATGCGTCATTCGGTGCGTGCAGGGACAACGCCAGGGAGACGTCGATGTGCTTGGCCAGCTCATCGATCATCGGCACCACGCCCGAAGTGGACAGGGTCACGCGGCGCTTGGAGATCCCGTAGCCCAGGTCATCCATCATCAGATGCATGGCGGCCACGACGTTGTCGAAGTTCAGCAGCGGTTCGCCCATGCCCATCATCACCACGTTGGTGATGGCGCGGTCGATGGTAGCCGGAACACTGCCGAAGGATTTGTTGGCAATCCACACCTGACCGATGACTTCGGCGGCGGTGAGGTTGCTGTTGAAGCCTTGCTTGCCGGTGGAGCAGAAACTGCAGTCCAGGGCACAGCCTGCCTGGGACGAAACGCACAGAGTGCCGCGTTTGCCCTGGGGAATGTACACGGTCTCGACACAGCTGCCGGACGCCACGCGCACCACCCACTTGCGGGTGCCGTCGCTGGAAATGTCCTCGCTGACCACTTCGGGACCACGGACCTCAGCAACAGCCTTGAGCTTTTCGCGCAAGGCCTTGCTGACGTTCGTCATGGCGTCGAAATCATCGACGCCAAAATGGTGAATCCATTTCATTACCTGACCGGCACGGAAACGCTTCTCCCCGATTGAGTCGAAGAATTTTTCCATTTCCGGCTGGGTCAGACCCAGCAGGTTTGTTTTCACAGTCGATGTCGTCATGGATTCACCTTCACTCTTTAAGCAATGCTTAGCGAGTGGTTACTTCAGTAGCTGCGAAGAAGTACGAGATTTCGCGAGCAGCAGCGGCTTCGGAGTCCGAACCGTGAACCGCGTTGGCGTCGATCGACTCGGCGAAGTCAGCACGGATGGTGCCGGCAGCCGCTTCTTTAGGGTTGGTAGCGCCCATCAGCTCACGGTTGCGAGCGATAGCGTTTTCGCCTTCCAGAACCTGGACAACCACTGGACCGGAGATCATGAAAGCAACCAGGTCACCGAAGAAACCGCGCTCTTTGTGCTCAGCGTAGAAGCCTTCAGCTTCGGCTTTGGACAGCTGCTTCATTTTCGAAGCAACCACTTTCAGACCAGCCTTTTCGAAACGGGTAACGATTTCGCCGGCAGCGCCTTTAGCAACGGCGTCAGGCTTGATGATGGAGAAAGTACGTTGAACAGCCATGGTGTAACTCCAGAAACAGTAATTTGCGAAAAATTAAACCCGCGAATTATACGCGGGTTCTTGGGTATTGCCTAACCTGCGAGGACGATCAGTCCAATTCTTCAGCCCAGAGCGTCTGAACCGCTTCCAACACTTTCTCGCCGACCCGGCCAGAGGTGTTGTCAAAATCCGGCAGCTCTTTGATCCATTGCTGCAGATCGACGAAATTGACAGAGAACGGGTCTACACCCGGCTTGGCTTCGGCCAATTCTTCTGCAATGCGTTGAACATCATTCCAACCGTAGCTCATGACAGTCTTACCAGTCAGTGCGGCGCTTCGGCCGCATGGTTAAGCGAATATTTCGGGATCTCGACGGTGAGATCTTCTTCACCAACGATAGCCTGACAGGCCAGGCGCGATTGCGCTTCCAGACCCCAGGCGCGATCGAGGAAGTCTTCTTCCAGTTCGTCGGCCTCTTCCAGCGAGTCGAAACCCTCGCGGATGATGCAGTGGCAAGTGGTGCAGGCGCAGACGCCGCCACAGGCACTTTCCATCTCGATGTGGTGCTCGTGAGCCAGCTCGAGAATCGAAGTGCCAGGCTCAGCCTCGACGACCATCCCTTCAGGGCAGAACTTCTCGTGGGGCAGAAAAATGACCTGCGGCATCAGATATCCTCGATTTCATTCAGATTGCGCCCCGACAGAGCGGCTTTCACCGTCAGATCCATGCGGCGGGCAGCAAAAGCATCGGTCACTTGCGACAGACGCTTGGTCTGTTGCTCGATGGCGTAACCATCGGTGCCTTTCATCAGTTCGGCCAGTTCCTGCATCTGCAACTCGATGACCATGCGCTCTTCGGCGTCGAGCAAGCGCTCGCCATCGGCCTCCAGAGCGCCCTGCACCGCCTCGATCAGACGCTGGGCATCGACTTGCTGCTCGCGCAGGACACGGGCGACCTTGTCGTCGTTGGCGTGCTGGAACGAGTCCTTGAGCATCTTGGCGATTTCACCGTCGGTCAGACCGTAGGACGGCTTGACCTGAATGCTCGCCTCAACGCCCGAACCCAGTTCGCGGGCAGACACGCTGAGCAGGCCATCGGCATCGACCTGAAAGGTCACGCGAATCTTCGCCGCACCAGCCACCATCGCCGGAATGCCGCGCAACTCGAAGCGTGCCAGGGAGCGGCAGTCGCTGATCAGCTCGCGCTCACCCTGCAGCACATGGATCGCCATGGCCGACTGACCGTCTTTATACGTAGTGAAGTCCTGCGCGCGGGCCACCGGAATGGTGGTGTTGCGCGGAATCACCTTCTCCATCAGCCCGCCCATGGTTTCCAGCCCCAGGGACAGTGGAATCACGTCGAGCAGCAACAGTTCGCCACCATCACGCTTGTTGCCAGCCAATGTATCCGCCTGGATCGCAGCCCCGATGGCCACCACTTGATCCGGGTCGATTTCGGTCAATGGCTGACGCCCGAAGGCTTCAGCAACGGCTTCACGTACACGTGGAACGCGGGTCGAACCGCCGACCATGACCACGGCATGCACGTCTTCCAGTTCGACACCGGAATCACGCACGGCGCGGCGGCAGGCTTTCAGGCTGCGGGCAACCATTGGCTCGATCAGCGCATCGAAGGCTTCGCGGGTCAGTTGCGCTTTCCAGTCACCGTAGGCAACTTCGACGCTGGCCGCATCAGTCAGGGCCTCTTTGGCCGCGCAGGCGGTTTGCAGCAGATTGCGTTGCGCGCCCGGGTCGAGATCGGCGGACAAGCCGGCGCTCTCGATGATCCAGCCAGCAATAGCGTGATCGAAGTCGTCGCCGCCCAGCGCGCTGTCGCCGCCGGTGGCCAGCACTTCGAATACACCGCCAGTCAAACGCAGAATCGAAATATCGAAGGTTCCGCCGCCCAGGTCGTAGATTGCGACCAGACCTTCGGCATGCTGATCAAGACCATACGCCACGGCGGCAGCGGTCGGCTCGTTGAGCAGGCGCAGCACGTTCAGACCGGCGAGTTTCGCCGCATCCTTGGTGGCCTGACGCTGAGCATCGTCGAAATACGCCGGAACAGTAATCACCGCACCGACCAGTTCGCCACCCAGGGTCGCTTCAGCACGCTGACGCAGCACCTTGAGGATGTCGGCGGAGACTTCGACCGGGCTTTTCGGGCCTTGCACGGTGTCGATGAACGGCATGTGCGATTCGCCACCGACAAAGCGGTACGGCAGTTGCTCGCCCAATTGTTTGACGTCGGACAGACCACGGCCCATCAGGCGCTTGACCGACAGCACAGTGTTCAAGGGATCGGAGGATGCGGCCAGCTTGGCCGACTCGCCAACCTCGACGCGGTCGGCGTGATAACGCACGGCGGACGGCAGGATGACCTGCCCGTCAGCGTCGGCCAGTGGTTCGGAAAGACCACTGCGCAACGCAGCGACCAGCGAATTGGTAGTGCCCAAGTCGATCCCCACAGCCAGACGACGCTGGTGCGGTTGAGGACTTTGGCCGGGTTCGGCGATCTGCAGTAGGGCCATCGTGATCAGGACTTATCTGTATATCAGGCGTGCGACCGGAGCGGCACTGGGTTAATCGTCGAGGCGCTCTTCTAACTGGCGCACTTCGTAGGTGAGCTTGTCGAGGAACTGCATGCGCCGCATCAGGCGTTCGGCCTGTTCGCGTTGCGCTGCATCATCCCAACAGGCTGCGAAGCTTTCGTTCAACTGTTCCTGAGCGACTTTCAAGCGACGCTTGAATACCGCGACACCGTCGAGGTCGGCGCTGTCCTGGAGGTCTTCGAGCTCTTCGCGCCACTGCATCTGCTGCAAGAGAAACTCGGGATCATGCACCGTGACTTCCATCGGCACTTCATGCCCACTGATGGTCAGCAGGTAACGTGCACGCTGGGCAGGACTCTTGAGCGTCTGGTAGGCATCATTGAGCCGCGCAGACTGCTCGAGCGCCGACCGCTGCTCGCGCTCGGAAGCGTCGGCAAAGCGGTCAGGATGAACACCGCGCGCCAACTCACGATAGCGCGTGGCCAACTGCTCGAGATCCAGGCGGAAGCTCGGTTGCAGCTCGAATAAAGCGAAATGACAAGGAATACCCACGACAAGCCTCAGATGTTGAAGCTTTCGCCGCAGCCACATTCACCGCGTACGTTGGGATTGTTGAACTTGAAGCCTTCGTTCAACCCTTCCTTGACGAAATCGAGCTCGGTGCCGTCCAGGTAGGCCAGGCTTTTCGGGTCGATGATCACTTTCTCGCCGTGACTTTCGAACACCTGATCCTCGGCAACCACCTCGTCGACAAACTCCAGCACGTAGGCAAGGCCGGAACAGCCTGTGGTGCGAACACCCAGACGAATCCCTTCACCTTTGCCGCGCCCGTCGAGGGAGCGTCGCACGTGTCGAGCAGCCGCTTCTGTCATGCTGATAGCCATCGTTGACTCCTTACTCGTCGCGCAATGCTTAGATCAAGCCTTTCTTCTGCTTGTAATCGCGAACAGCCGCTTTGATAGCGTCTTCAGCGAGTACCGAGCAGTGGATTTTCACTGGCGGCAGGGCCAGTTCTTCGGCCAGCTGAGTGTTCTTGATGGTCTCGGCTTCGTCCAGCGTCTTGCCCTTCATCCACTCGGTGGCCAGGGAGCTGGAAGCGATTGCCGAACCGCAGCCGTAGGTCTTGAACTTGGCGTCTTCGATAACGCCCTGATCGTTGACCTTGATCTGCAGACGCATCACGTCGCCGCACGCCGGAGCGCCGACCATGCCGGTGCCGACATCCGGATCTTTCGCGTTCATCTTGCCGACGTTGCGCGGGTTTTCGTAGTGGTCGATGACCTTTTCACTGTAAGCCATGGTGCTTAATCCTCACTCATCAGAGAGTCGCTCTTTAAACCCTGCAACCTTGGGCCGCAGGGTCGGTTCGCGGCGACTTGAAATCAGTGTGCCGCCCACTCGATTTTCGAAATGTCGACACCGTCTTTGTACATGTCCCACAGCGGCGACAGGGCGCGCAGCTTGGTAACGGCCTCGCAGACTTTCTGCGCGGCATAGTCGATTTCTTCTTCGGTGGTGAAACGGCCGAAGGTGAAACGGATCGAGCTGTGTGCCAGTTCGTCGTTGCGGCCCAGGGCGCGCAGAACGTACGAAGGCTCAAGGGACGCCGAGGTGCAGGCCGAACCGGACGATACCGCCAGATCCTTGAGCGCCATGATCAGCGACTCGCCTTCAACGTAGTTGAAGCTCAGGTTCAGGTTGTGCGGAACGCGGGCGGTCAGGCTGCCGTTGACGTACAGCTCTTCCAGATGTTCGACCTGCTTGTAGAAGCGGTCGCTCAGGGCTTTGATGCGCACGTTTTCGGCAGCCATGTCTTCCTTGGCTACACGGAACGCTTCGCCCATGCCGACGATCTGGTGGGTCGCCAGGGTGCCGGAACGCATGCCACGCTCATGACCACCGCCGTGCATGGTCGCTTCGATGCGCACACGCGGCTTGCGGCTGACGTACAGCGCGCCGATGCCTTTAGGGCCGTAGGTTTTGTGGGCGGAGAACGACATCATGTCGACTTTCAGCTTCTGCAGGTCGATCTCGACCTTGCCGGTGGACTGAGCCGCGTCGACGTGGAACAGGACGCCCTTCGAACGAAGCAGTTCGCCAATGGCAGCGATGTCGTTGATGGTGCCGATTTCGTTGTTCACGTGCATCACCGACACCAGAATGGTGTCTTCGCGCAGTGCCGCTTCGATCATCGCCGGAGTGATCAGACCGTCTTCGGTCGGCTCGAGGTAGGTGACTTCGAAACCTTCACGCTCCAGTTGGCGCATGGTGTCGAGAACAGCCTTGTGCTCGATCTTGCTGGTGATCAGGTGCTTGCCCTTGGAAGCGTAGAAATGTGCCGCACCCTTGATAGCCAGGTTATCGGACTCGGTAGCGCCAGAGGTCCAGACGATTTCACGCGGGTCGGCGTTGACCAGATCGGCCACCTGACGACGGGCGTTTTCGACGGACTCTTCAGCTTTCCAGCCGAACACGTGGGAACGGGACGCCGGATTACCGAAGTTTCCGTCGACCAGCAGGCATTCACTCATCTTTTGCGCAACGCGCGGATCGACCGGGGTGGTCGCAGAGTAATCAAGGTAAATCGGCAATTTCATGGACTATCTCCTAAATCAGGGCTGGCGTTCCGCTAGCTCTTCGGCTGTCATTCGACGGCGGACGCTTCAATCTTGTCCAGGCGTGGCGCCTTGCTGTTGCAACGGCGCTGGTCCTGACGCTGGGCTACCTCTTGCACCTCACGGCGAGTTACAAGATCAGCCAAGCTGATACCACTTAGAAATTCGTGAATCTGCAGGCTCAGGTCGCACCACAGGTGATGGGTCAGGCAGGTGTCGCCGGAATGGCAATCGCCTTGGCCCTGGCACTTGGTAGCATCAACCGATTCGTTGACCGCATCGATCACCTGCGCCACCTGGATGCCCTGCATGTCGCGCGACAGCTGATAGCCACCGCCAGGACCGCGAACACTGGAAACCAGGTTACTGCGGCGCAGCTTGGCGAAAAGCTGTTCGAGATAGGACAGGGAGATGCCTTGGCGCTCGGAGATATCGGCCAGGGACACCGGCCCGTGCTGCGCGTGCAACGCCAGGTCAAGCATGGCGGTCACGGCGTATCGGCCTTTTGTAGTCAGTCGCATGGACAATTACCACGGAGTTCGGAATTGGCGGGAGTATGCAATTCCCGAGCATTTAAGTCAACTATAAGACCTAGTGCTTTAGTCGGGTTTACCCGCAAAAGAGCGCGCGCATGATAGCAGGGTCTGCGGCTTAATGGCACACCGGTTGCCGCATGCCTGTGTAGGAGCTGCCGAAGGCTGCGATCTTTTGATTTGCTGTTAATCAGATCAAAAGATCGCAGCCTTCGGCAGCTCCTACATAGACGTGTCAGCCCGCTTTGGATTCGTCCTTGCCTTTGACGCAGGCAAAATCTTCTTCGCGCAGCTCGGGCAGATCTTTCGCACAGTAATTACTGCCCAGATCCTTCAGCGCGCCGCACATGCCCTCCAGTCGTCCGTCCACCGCTTGCAGGTGATCGAGCAACTGACCAATGGCACGCGCCACCGGGTCAGGCATGTCCTCGCTGACGCCATAGGCGTCAAAACCGATCTTCTCCGCCATCGCCTTACGCTTGGCGTCCTGCTCTTCATCGGTTTTGACGATGATCCGCCCCGGAATCCCCACCACCGTGGCGCCCGGCGGCACTTCCTTGGTGACCACTGCATTGGAGCCGACTTTCGCGCCAGCCCCTACCGTGAACGGCCCGAGCACTTTGGCGCCGGCGCCCACTACAACGCCGTCACCCAGCGTCGGGTGGCGCTTGCCCTTGTTCCAGCTGGTGCCACCGAGGGTCACGCCCTGATAAATGGTCACGTCATCGCCGATCTCGGCGGTTTCACCGATGACGATGCCCATGCCGTGATCAATAAAGAAGCGCCGACCGACCTTGGCCCCCGGATGAATCTCGATCCCGGTCAGCCAGCGCCCGAAGTTCGACACCAGTCGCGCCAGCCATTTCAGCTCGTGGCGCCACAGCATCCCGGCCAGCCGATGAATCCAGATCGCATGCATGCCGGGGTAGCAGGTCAGGACTTCAAAAGCGTTACGCGCCGCCGGGTCTCGATGGAATACGCTCTGGATATCTTCACGCAAACGCTCAAACATCATTCAGTCCTTCCGCTTAAGAAGCTCACCACGGGCCGCTTTCTGGGTTTCCGTGAGGATGCCACGCAAAATATTCATTTCCGCCCGGCTGACCGAGCTGCGTCCGTACAACCGGCGCAGGCGCGCCATCAAGTGCCGCGGCTTTTCCGGATCAAGAAACTCGATGGCAACCAGCGTCTGCTCCAGATGCTCATAAAAGCGCTCCAGCTCATCCATCGTCGCGAGCTCGGCACTTTTCACCGAGGCCACTTCTTCTTTCTCGATCTTGGTCGGCTGCCCTTGAGCGGCCAGCCAGGCCATGCGCACTTCGTAGCTCAACACCTGCACCGCCGCCCCGAGGTTCAACGAGCTGAACTCAGGATCGGAGGGGATGTGTACGTGAAAGTGACATCGCTGCAGCTCCTCGTTGGTCAGGCCGGAGTCTTCACGACCGAACACCAACGCGATCTGCGCACCCTGCCCGGCCTCCTCGACCACTTTGCTCCCGCATTCGCGTGGATCGAGCAGCGGCCAGGGAATGCGCCGGTCACGGGCGCTGGTGCCGAGCACCAGATTGCAGCCGACCAGGGCATCTTCCAAGGTGGCGACGACCTGCGCATTTTCAAGGATGTCACCGGCACCGGAAGCTCGTGCATCGGCTTCGTGATGCGGAAACAGGCGCGGCTCGACCAGCACCAGCCGCGACAGACCCATGTTTTTCATGGCGCGCGCGGCCCCGCCGATGTTGCCGGGGTGGCTGGTATTGACCAGGACGACACGAATGTTCTGCAGCAAGGGAGGCGCTCTCGGACACAGGAAAGGGGTGCAAATCTTACAGAACAGCCTACCGTTAAGCTATGAAAGCGAACAGCGACCTTCACCTGAAGAAAAGTTCTGATAGAATGCGCGGCTTTCTTTAACAACCTTAGGTGACACATCCATGCAGCCCATGCTGAATATCGCGCTGCGCGCCGCCCGCAGCGCCAGTGAACTGATCTTCCGCTCCATCGAGCGCCTGGATACCATCAAGGTCGACGAAAAAGACGCCAAGGATTATGTATCCGAGGTCGATCGCGCCGCCGAACAGAAAATCATCGATGCTCTGCGCAAGGCTTACCCGAATCACTCGATCCAGGGTGAAGAGACCGGCATGCACGTCGGTAACGGCATCGAAGGCGAAGAGTACCTGTGGATCATCGATCCACTGGACGGCACCACCAACTTCCTGCGCGGCATTCCTCACTTTGCTGTCAGCATTGCCTGCAAATACCGTGGTCGCCTGGAACACGCTGTGGTTCTGGATCCGGTTCGCCAGGAAGAATTCACCGCCAGCCGTGGTCGCGGCGCTCAACTGAACGGTCGTCGTCTGCGCGTCAGCGGTCGCACCAGCCTCGAAGGCGCCCTGCTGGGCACTGGCTTCCCGTTCCGTGACGACCAGATGGACAACCTCGACAACTACCTGGGCATGTTCCGTGCCTTGGTTGGCCAGACTGCCGGTATCCGCCGCGCCGGTTCCGCCAGCCTGGACCTGGCCTACGTGGCTGCCGGTCGTTTCGATGCGTTCTGGGAATCGGGCCTGTCCGAGTGGGACATGGCTGCAGGCGCCCTGCTGATTCAAGAAGCCGGCGGCCTGGTGAGCGACTTCACCGGCGGTCACGATTTCCTTGAAAAAGGCCACATCGTTGCCGGCAACACCAAATGCTTCAAGGCAGTACTGACGGCGATCCAGCCGCACCTGCCGGCTTCGCTGAAGCGCTAAGCTTCCTGCGAAACGCAAAAAGCACCCTTCGGGGTGCTTTTTTTGTGCCTGTAACTTGATCTTCAGATCACCAAAATCTTCATGTGGGAGCGAGCCTGCTCGCGAATGCGGTGTTTCAACCGACATCAACGTTGATTGTCAGAATGCATTCGCGAGCAGGCTCGCTCCCACAAAGGGGCACGGCGCGGCCAAAAATTGCGAGCACAAAAAAGCACCCCGCAGGGTGCTTCTTGTTAAACAGTAGTGCTTACTGACCCGGCTGATTCTGCGACAGAATCAACTTGCCTTCCTTGTCGACCGGAATCTGGTTGCCCGGATCACGATCCATCCGCACTTTGCCTTCCTTGCCATCCAGCGAATAACGCACGTCGTAACCGACGACCTTGTCGCTGATGTCATTCACCGTGTTACAGCGAGTCTGGGTGGTGGTGTAGGTGTCACGGTTCTGCATGCCTTCCTGCACCTTGTTACCGGCATAACCACCGCCGACCGCGCCAGCAACCGTCGCAATCTTCTTGCCGGTACCGCCGCCGATCTGGTTACCCAGCAAACCACCCGCTACCGCACCAATCGCGGTACCGAGGATCTGGTGTTGATCCTTGACCGGCGCCTGGCGGGTTACAGCAACATCCTTGCACACTTCACGTGGAGTCTTGATCTGTGTTTTGACCGGTTCTACAGCCAGTACTTGCGCATACTCAGGGCCGCTTTTAACCAGGCTGTAGGTGGCAACAGCACCCCCGGCAGTCACACCGACAGCACCCAATACCGCACCAACCAGCAACGACTTGTTCACATGAACCTCCTGACCATCACATGCGGGACGCGCCCGCGCTTCTCCCAGCCTTGGAGCATAAAAAAAGGCGCGAGTTCAACTCGCGCCTTTTCTGGGCTGACAGCCGGAGAAAGGATGGCCGTTATGGACGGTCGTCGACTTCCTTCTCGGTATTGGCCGGAGGAATCAGATCCTCGGTGCTCAGGTTCAGCCAGATCAGCACCACGTTCGCGATGTAGATCGACGAGTAGGTACCCGCCAGCACACCGATGAACAAGGCGATGGAGAAGCCGAACAGGTTATCGCCACCGAAGAACAGCAGCGCAGCGATCGCCAGCAAGGTGGAGATCGACGTTGCCATGGTCCGCAGCAGGGTCTGAGTGGTCGAGATGTTGATGTTCTCGATCAGCGAAGCCTTGCGCAGCACACGGAAGTTCTCGCGAACCCGGTCGAATACCACAATGGTGTCGTTCAGCGAGTAACCGATGATCGCCAGTACCGCCGCCAGCACCGTCAGGTCGAAGGTGATCTGGAAAAACGACAGGATACCGATGGTCACGATCACGTCGTGGATCAGCGAAACGATGGCGCCGACCGCGAATTTCCACTGAAAGCGGAAAGCCAGGTAGATCAGGATGCCGCCGAGCGCCAGCAGCATGCCGAGGCCGCCCTGGTCGCGCAGTTCTTCACCGACCTGCGGGCCGACGAACTCGACGCGCTTGACCGTCGCCGGGTTGTCGCCGCCGACTTTCTGCAACGCGTCTGCTACCTGATGGCCCAGCTGCGGGTCTTCACCCGGCATGCGCACCAGCAGGTCGGTGGTCGCACCGAAGTTCTGCACGATGGCTTCGTGGTAACCCGAAGTCGCCAACTGCTCACGCACTTTGGTGACGTCAGCCGGACGCTCGTAGGTCAGCTCGATGAGCGTACCGCCGGTGAAGTCCAGGCCCCAGTTCATGCCCTTGTGGACGACGCTGAAAATAGCCAGCAACGTGAGAAACACTGTGACGCCGAACGCGAAGTTGCGAACGCCCATGAAGTTGATTGTACGTAACATGGCAGCCCCTTAAATCCACAACTTCTTGAAGTCACGTCCGCCAAAGATCAGGTTGACCATTGCGCGGGTCACCATGATGGCCGTGAACATCGAGGTAAAGATCCCGAGGGACATGGTCACTGCGAAACCCTTCACCGGGCCGGTGCCCATGGCGAAGAGGATGCCGCCGACCAGCAGAGTGGTCAGGTTGGCGTCGAGAATCGCAGTGAATGCCCGGCCGAAGCCTTCGTTGATTGCACGCTGCACGGTCATGCCGGCGGCGATCTCTTCACGGATCCGCGAGAAGATCAGCACGTTGGCGTCGACCGCCATACCCATGGTCAAGACGATACCGGCGATACCCGGCAGGGTCAGCGTTGCCCCCAGCAGCGACATCAGCGCCAGCAGCAGCACCATGTTCACCGCCAGCGCAACGGTGGCGATCAGGCCGAAGAAGCGGTAGATGGCGATGATGAACAGCGAGACGAACAGCATGCCCCACAGCGACGCATCAATACCTTTGGTGATGTTGTCAGCACCCAGGCTCGGGCCGATTGTGCGCTCTTCAGCGAAGTACATCGGAGCGGCCAGACCACCGGCACGCAGCAACAGCGCCAGTTCGGACGATTCGCCCTGGCCGTTCAGGCCGGTGATACGGAACTGCGCACCCAGCGGCGACTGAATGGTCGCCAGGCTGATGATCTTCTTCTCTTCCTTGAAGGTCTGTACTGGCACGTCTTTCTCGACGCCGTCGACAACCTGCTTGGTGTAAGTGGTCACCGGACGCTGTTCGATGAAGATCACCGCCATGCTGCGACCGACGTTCGAACGGGTCGCGCGGCTCATCAGCTCGCCACCGTGACCGTCCAGACGAATGTTCACTTCAGGCGTGCCGTGCTCGCCGAAACCGGCCTTGGCGTCAGTCACCTGGTCACCGGTGATGATCAGGCCACGCTCGATCTGCGCAGGAGGACGCTTGCCCTCACGGAACTCGAAGGTTTCGGAAGTGGCTTTCGAAGCACCCGGCTCTGCAGCCAGACGGAACTCGAGGTTGGCGGTCTTGCCGAGAATACGCTTGGCTTCGGCAGTGTCCTGCACGCCCGGCAGCTCAACCACGATGCGGTTGGCGCCCTGACGCTGAACGATCGGTTCGGCAACACCCAGCTCGTTGACGCGGTTACGTACCGTGGTCAAGTTCTGCTTGATGGAGTATTCACGGATTTCCGCCAGCTTGGCCGGGGTCATCGCCAGACGCAGCACCGGTTGACCGTTGAGGTCGGCCGGAACAATGTCGAAATCGTTGAAGTTCTTGCGGATCAGCGCACGGGCCTGTTCGCGGGAGTCAGCATCGCTGAAGCCCAGCTGAATGGCGCCGCCCAGTTGCGGCAGGCTGCGATAGCGCAGTTTTTCTTTGCGCAGCAGGCTCTTGACGTCGCCTTCGTAGACTTTCAGGCGGGCGTCGAGGGCTTTGTCCATGTCCACTTCCAGCAGGAAGTGCACACCACCGGACAAGTCCAGACCCAGCTTCATCGGGTGCGCGCCGAGGTTGCGCAGCCATTGCGGGGTGGTCTGTGCCAGGTTCAATGCGACGACGTAGTCATCACCCAATGCCTTGCGCACAACGTCTTTGGCCGGCAGCTGGTCTTCAGCCTTGGTCAGACGGATCAGGCCGCCCTTGCCGTTGGCGGCCAGCGAAGCTGCCTTGACGTTGATCCCGGATTCACGCAGCGCGGTGCTGACGCGATCCAGATCGGCCTGATTGACCTGCAGAGCCGTGCTGGCGCCGCTGATCTGAATGGCCGGGTCATCGGGGTATAGATTGGGAGCGGAATAAATCAGACCGATCGCCAGCACCGCCAGGATCAGAATGTATTTCCACAGAGGATATTTGTTCAGCATCACGCCGCCCGTTATGAACGCGGGGCGCCTTGCGCGCCCCGTCGATTGAGTAGAAGTTGGAACCTTAGATCGCTTTCAGCGTGCCTTTTGGCAGCGTGGCGGCGATGGCGCCCTTCTGGAACTTCATTTCCACGGTGTCGGAAACTTCCAGAACCACGAAGTCATCGGCCACTTTGGTGATCTTGCCGGCAATGCCGCCGGTGGTGACCACTTCGTCGCCCTTCTGCAGGCTGCTCAGCAGGTTCTTCTGCTCTTTGGCGCGCTTGGCCTGTGGACGCCAGATCATCAGGTAAAAGATGACCAGGAAGCCGACCAGGAAAATCCACTCGAAGCCGCCGCCCATAGGCGCAGCAGCCGGTGCAGCCGCGTCAGCCATGGCATTAGAGATAAAAAAGCTCATTTAGCACTCCAGTTGCAAATGTTGAATCTTGGGGTCAGAAAACTCAGTCCAAAGGCGGAACGGGGAGCCCGCGTTTGGCGTAGAAGGCATCGACAAAGGCGGCCAATGTACCCTGTTGAATAGCCTCGCGCAAACCAGCCATCAGCACCTGATAATGGCGCAAGTTATGGATGGTATTGAGCATGCTGCCGAGCATTTCGCCGCACTTGTCCAGGTGATGCAGATAAGCGCGGGAGAAGTTCTGGCAGGTATAGCAATCGCAGGTCGGATCCAGCGGCGAATCATCATGGCGATGGAACGCGTTACGGATCTTCAGCACGCCTGTATCAATGAACAGATGCCCATTGCGGGCATTACGGGTTGGCATCACGCAATCGAACATGTCCACACCGCGGCGCACACCCTCAACCAGATCTTCCGGTTTGCCAACGCCCATAAGGTAACGAGGTTTGTCAGCGGGCATCATGCCCGGCAGATAATCCAGCACCTTGATCATCTCGTGCTTGGGCTCGCCCACCGACAGACCGCCGATGGCCAGGCCGTCAAAGCCGATCTTGTCCAGCCCTTCCAGCGAGCGCATGCGCAGATCCTGATGCATGCCGCCCTGAACGATACCGAACAGCGCCGCGGTGTTGTCGCCATGCGCATTTTTCGAGCGCTGGGCCCAACGCAGCGACAGCTCCATCGATACGCGAGCGACATCTTCGTCGGCCGGGTACGGCGTGCATTCGTCGAAGATCATCACGATGTCGGAACCGAGATCGCGCTGCACCTGCATCGATTCTTCCGGGCCCATGAACACTTTCGAGCCGTCGACCGGGGAGGCGAAGGTCACACCCTCCTCCTTGATCTTGCGCATCGCGCCCAGGCTGAACACCTGGAAACCGCCGGAGTCGGTGAGGATCGGGCCTTTCCACTGCATGAAATCGTGCAGGTCGCCGTGCTCCTTGATCACCTCGGTGCCCGGGCGCAGCCACAGGTGGAAGGTGTTGCCCAGAATGATTTCCGCGCCGGTGGCGACGATGTCACGCGGCAACATGCCCTTGACCGTGCCGTAGGTGCCCACCGGCATGAAGGCCGGGGTCTCGACGGTGCCACGCGGGAAGGTCAGCCGACCACGACGAGCCTTGCCATCGGTGGCAAGCAGTTCAAAGGACATGCGACATTCGCGACTCATTCTGTTTCCTCTGGGCCTGTGTGTTCAGGGGCAGTCGGGGCGGGATTACGGGTGATGAACATCGCATCACCGTAGCTGAAAAAGCGGTACCCGTTGTCGACGGCGGCTTTATAGGCGGCCATGGTTTCGGGATAACCGGCGAACGCCGAAACCAGCATCAACAGCGTGGATTCCGGCAAATGGAAGTTGGTGACCAAGGCGTCGACCACATGGAACGGCCGGCCCGGGTAGATGAAGATGTCGGTGTCACCGCTGAACGGCTTGAGCACACCATCGCGCGCGGCACTTTCCAGCGAACGCACGCTGGTGGTGCCCACGGCAATCACCCGCCCGCCACGCTCACGGCACGCGGCAACGGCGTCGACCACGTCCTGGCCGACTTCCAGCCACTCGCTGTGCATGTGGTGATCTTCGATCTTGTCGACGCGTACCGGCTGGAACGTCCCCGCACCGACGTGCAGCGTGACGAACGCGGTCTCGACGCCTTTGGCGGCAATCGCCTCCATCAGCGGCTGATCGAAATGCAGCCCCGCCGTAGGCGCCGCCACTGCGCCGAGGCGCTGGGCGTACACGGTCTGATAGCGCTCGCGATCCGAACCTTCGTCCGGGCGGTCTATATAAGGAGGCAACGGCATGTGCCCGACGCGATCGAGCAGCGGCAGCACTTCTTCAGCGAAGCCCAGCTCGAACAACGCATCATGGCGCGCGAGCATCTCGGCTTCGCCACCGCCATCGATAAGGATCTTCGACCCCGGCTTCGGCGACTTGCTGGAGCGCACATGGGCCAGCACGCGGTGCGAATCGAGCACGCGTTCGATGAGGATTTCCAGCTTGCCGCCCGAGGCTTTCTGCCCGAACAACCGCGCCGGAATCACCCGGGTATTGTTGAATACCATCAAATCGCCCGGGCGCAAATGCTCAAGCAAATCAGTGAATTGACGGTGTGCAAGGGCGCCGCTCGGCCCATCAAGGGTCAGCAGGCGACTACCGCGACGCTCGGCCAGAGGGTGGCGGGCAATCAGCGAATCAGGAAGCTCGAAGGTAAAGTCAGCAACGCGCATGATGGGGTTCGTCTAGCAGGGCCGGAAAGTCTAGCGGAATTATCAAAAATTGACCATGAAACGTGATTGACCAACGGTAATCACCTCTCTATACTTCGCCGCCATTGAGCCCTGATGGCGGAATTGGTAGACGCGGCGGATTCAAAATCCGTTTTCGAAAGGAGTGGGAGTTCGAGTCTCCCTCGGGGCACCATATAGCAGTATCTGAGAGTCTCTACCAGCCTCTCAGACCCAAAGAAACCGGCCACTTGGCCGGTTTTTTTGTGCCTGCCTGACTACCCCTGTCTCCCCTTATCCGTTGTATCCCTGTATCCCTGCTTGTATCCTGAGAAAAATACCTAACTTTGGGATACAAGGATGAAGCGCGCAGACATCAAGCGCCGCCCTCTCGCTGACACGACACTTGCGGGATTGGAGCCGGAATCAAAGGAATACCGGGAGCTGGACGGAAACGGCCTCTACTTCAGGGTTAAACCTGATGGTGGTAAATCCTGGCAGCTCCGCTACAAGCGTCCGGCGGGCAATTGGGCTTGGATGGGGCTAGGGGGTTACCCGGAAGTGAGTGGTGCGTTGGCGCGGGACAAAGCTGCCGAACTACGCAAGGTAGTTAGCAGCGGGGCCGATCCTCTCGAACAGAAACGCTCTGCCAAAGCTGCCATTGACGCTGCTAGGACTAGGACCTTCCGAGCTGCTGCGGAAGCTTGGCTTAAGGCCAAAGAAGAAAAGGGCCTCGCTCCCTCCACTCTTAACAAAATCCGCACTTACCTCGATAAGGACATCCTCCCGGCATTGGGAGATAAGCCCCTCGACGAAATCACCCGTACCGACTGCGCAGACCTCCAGGCGTCCCTCGAAGCGCGAAACGCACACAACGTGGCGGAAAAGTGTCGCACCTGGATCAATCAGATCTTCGGCCGAGCCATCGGCTTAGGGCTCACCGAAAACGATCCGGGTAGTCGCCTCCGTGACATTGCAGCCCAAGCCCCCAAGACTCAGCAGCATCCACACCTGCTGGAACCTGAGCTGGCTGAATTCCTCCACGCACTCAAAAACACACCAAGCAGACTGACAGCCCGCACCGCCGCTTGGCTTTGTGTCTGGACAGCATCGCGCCCTGGCATGGTCCGCTTGGCTGAGTGGAAAGAGTTCGACCTTGAGAAAGCTATTTGGACGACACCCGCTGCCAAGATGAAGATGCGTCGGGATTTTGTATGCCCCCTTCCCCATCAAGCTGTTACCGCTCTGAAGGATCTGCACTGCTTAACAGGACGGAGTCGCTGGCTTTTCCCCGGCGTAGGAGCCAAGAACCCAACTATTAGTGAAAACACAATCAACAAAGTATTTGCAACCATCGGCTACAAGGGTCGCCTTGTTGGACACGGTACTCGGCACACCGCAAGCACGTTGCTTCGAGAACATGGCTGGCCGAAGGAGCATGTTGAAGCGCAGCTGGCTCATAAAGAGGAAGGCATCTCAGGGGTATACAACAAGGCCCAATACCTTGAGCAACGCGTAACGATGATGCAGTGGTATGCCGATCATCTTGATGGACTCGCAGCTGGCAATGTAGTGCAAGCCCAGTTTGGAAAGGCGGTATGAGATCACTTACCCAGACTATCTCTAAAACAGGTGTAACGGGTGTTACTCGTGTAACGATCCAACCCAACATGTTGAAAACATTAGACTTTCTTAAAGTTACACCGGATCCGAGCTCGACAAACTCCGCGTGTAACGCTGCTGACGTGTGTAACCGTCAACGAACCACAAGCCCCCTGCTGGCAGCTGTTTTGCCAGATACACCTCGCTGGGGCAGTACGCACAGTACGGGGCGAGGGGTATCTTAATGAACAGGAATCTTGGCACCGAAGCTTTAGAGCTTGAGATTGCCGGGGTAGACGTTGGCTGCCTGCTTTGGGATCTTGATGAGGTCGAACTCGCTGTCCGTGAGTTGGCGCTATACAGCCAATTCTCCGAGCACTTCCGTGATGCGTTTACCTGCATCCACAATGCAACATCTTTCTGGCTCGAGGACGGCCAATACGCTGACTGTGCTGAATCAGCGACAAAGACAATGTTTCGACTTCGCGACCCTATTGAAGAGCATTTCTACTTTTCCGAACCAACCTCACTGCCCAGAGTCGTTCGCCGCTTCCTTGGCATTGATCATCCCGCAAGCGACACGCAACTCGTAGCGACCTATGCGCTTATTCAAGCTGTGCAGGCGGTTGAAGTCCTTGCGAACTGGCTATTCGATCTAGAACGCTCCCTCTACGATCTGGATCTAGATCTGGTGGAGCAGATCAGACAGACCGACCCCAAACAATACCTCCTCCTCATTCAGAGAGAACGAAAGCGAAAGAGCGACTTCGAAATCGAGGCACGAGAGGAGTTTGCTGATTTCAATGGCGAGGCCTCCAAGATTTTGATGCTTGCTTCACTTTATCAACAAGCGGACTGGGCTGACATTTCGCGCAATGACTTTAGCGCATCAGGTTTTCTGCGAAGAGCGCTGGAAAAGGCTTTTGCCGCAAAAGCGTCGGAAAAGGGCAAAGCGGCCGGAAAGGCTAACGCCAAGCCAGGCACAATCAAACAAGAGAACACCAAGAAGCTTTTTGACGACATAAGCAAAGCGGCAAAAAGCCAAATCTCTTCCAACCCCAACATAACGGAAACTGAATTAGTCAAAGCGCTAGTCGACCTGGGCAAGGCATCAGCCCCGACCGTTAGAAAATACCTGAGAAAAGGTAAATTTCTCCCTAGATAAAATTTCGCTGTACCGACGAAAAGCAAACCATGTTTGCTTTTTTTTCGTCTTTTAGTCTGCGCCTGTCTCTCACCTTACAGGCACGACTATGTCTAACTCCCGCACGTCAACAATCAACCAAATTCCTTATCGCGACCCCGCGACAACCTTGATCAGAATATCCGAAGTCATGGCTATCGTTGGCTTGGCACGCCCCACTATTTACAAGCTAATGCAGTGCCCAAAGAGTGGCTTTCCACGACCGGTAAAACTGAGCACAAGCACCGCACGCGGAGCGCCAGTGGCGTGGGTTCTTTCCGAAATCCAAGCATGGGCACGCAGCCGCATTGAGGCGCGTGATCAGGTGGCCGCATGAATCGCAAAATCGCAGAGAAAGCTTTGATGCATCCGTTTTCAGTGCTGCGTCAAATCGGTTTTTCACCTCGCCTTATGCAGCGTCTCGAGCGCTATCGCAGCAAGCAGGACAAATTAGGTCGCGTGGTCAGCGTGCTCAGCTGGGCCGACGGCACTTGGTGCGCCCTATCCCTCCATTGCGAAAAGACCGGGGCTGTTGTCGTCGACGAAGGCCAGCAGGTCGACGCTTACGAAGACGCCCGCTCCATGCTCAGCGGCGGCTTCCTGCCTCTTCTTTCCCTGCGCTGGGAAGCCCTTGCCTGAAACGAAAACGCCTCCGGGGGCGATCCGGAGGCGTTGAGGTCAATCTACATGCCCGAACAATTTATGCCGCACCTGAAAAATCCGCAAGCTATCAGCGCAGTTGCACTTTCGAAACACGGACGTTACTCTCTGGCCGTCGCTGCAAATTCAGCGACCGGGTTTGGCGACCCGAGCTCATACAGGCGCACAGGCGCCCCCATACCGATTGCAGGCGCTTTTTTTGTGCCCGCATTCCTGCTTTATGGCGGCTGTGCGTGGGAGACCTTCGGGTCTGCCGGGGTCCTGTATGCCCGGTTCGCCAACCCGCGCACAGCTGCCACCCTTACATCGTTTGGCGACGATCAGTGGCAGCTCCTCACATACAGGAGCTTCACCAATGCACGCCCTCAATCCGTCCAAAATTCGCGCCGCTGCACACCGTGCAATGGCTCTCGCCGCTTTACACGCCAACTCCAGCCTCGCTACACGCCTCTCCCGCTACAACACTCACATGGCCAAAGCCCGCGCGCTCGAAACCGCAGGGGGTGCCCAATGAATAACGCCCTGAGTTTTTCCCTGCCCGAAGACCTGCTCTGTGTGAATCCAACCGCCGAAGCCGGCGTACCTATCGACGCCATCACCTGCGCAATCGACCGCGCTGACTCGGTACTCACGCTGCTGGAAGATCACTTCGAAAACGAATCCTCACGCCTTGCCAATCACGTCATCGCCGCCGTCCTCTGGGACGTACGCGGCACCCTCGGTTTGATCAAAACGCTGGCCATGCACGGTGACAACACTTCGGCCCCTGCGATGCAGAAAGGCGGTGCGCTATGAGCATTTCCACCACACCGGGCCACGCCACCTTTTCTCGCGTTAATGCCACCGACCTGAAGCTGTTTCGGGTGAATGCCGGGGTACCCGTCGAAGACGCACTGGAGATGGTGTCGCTGCTGCAGCATCACGCAAACCAGCTCAATTTCGACGCTGCAATGAGTGACCACGGCGAGCGTTTCAGTTGGCCCGCCCTGTACCTGGGCGAGATGGCGAAAGCGCTGATCGACGACATCAACGACGCGCTGTTTCTGCCGAGGGCTGACACATGAGCCAACGCCCGAACAGTACCGCGAAACGTCCAAGCTTCGCCGACGTGAAAGCCGCCGCGTTCAAGGACATTGATCGTGTCTTGTCGCACTGGCTGCCCAACGGAAAACGCGTGGATGGCGGCAAGGAATACACCGCTCCAAATCCAACACGCAGTGACAAGCGCGCCGGTTCACTCAAGGTCAATTTGAGCAAGGGCACCTGGGCGGATTTTGCCACCGGCGACAAAGGCGGCGACCTGATCGATCTGGTGCGCTATCTGGACGGCGGCACCGACGTTGAAGCCTGCCACAAACTAGCGGGCTGGCTGAACGTTACGCCCGGCGCTGCTCAGACGAAAGCGGCACCTAGCAAGCCCAAGGCACCGACGTGGAACGCCATCCAGCCAATCCCGACCGAGGCCATGAGCAAGTGCCCGGCCAAGCACCGTGATCATGGTGTGCCGTCCAAGGTCTGGATCTATCGCGATGCGCAGGGTCAGCCGCTCATGGCGCTGTATCGCTTCGACCTCGGCCCCGATGAAGACGGCAAGCCGAAGAAGGTCTTTGCGCCTCTGACATGGTGTCAGCGCTCCGATGGTCAAACCACACAATGGCGCTGGCAGGGTCTGCCGGATCCGCGTCCGCTCCTACGCCTTGATGAACTGGCCCAGAGTGCTGACGCACCAGTGGTTCTGTGCGAAGGCGAGAAAGCGGCCGATGCCGCCGCCGAGCTGTTGCCGACCTACGTGGCCACCTGCTGGCCGAACGGCTCCAAATCCTGGCACAAAGCCGACCTGACGCCGCTCAAGGGACGCGACGTGTTGTTGTGGCCGGACAACGACGACAGCGGTAAAGCCTGCATGGCCACCGTTACCGAAAAGCTGCGCGAAATCGGCGCGGCCTCGGTCCGGGTCATTGCGCTGGAGGTGTTCAAACGAAAGCCGACGCTGAAGAACGACCGCGCCGCGTTCGCCAAAGGTGGTCAATGGGATGACGGCGACGATGCCGCCGATGCGCTCGGCAAAGGCTGGACCGCTGCGCATTTTACCAAGCTGGAAAGCAGCGGCGAGCTGTTCGGCGTGATCGAAGAAAAACCGGTAGTTGCCCCGGTAGAACCCACGCCGGAACCAGAGCCGGAAGCGAAACCCAAAGCAGCAGTCAAGCGCCCGGCAAAATCGAAAAACGACCTGATGCCGGGAGGCTTTCGCCTGACGCCCGAAGGAGTGTTCTACGCAGGCGACGACGGTGAGGCACGCCCGGTGTGTTCACCGCTGGCAATCCTTGCGCGTACCCGTGACGAGAAGGGCCACAACTGGGGCTTGCTGGTCGAGTTCGACGACCCCGACGGGACCAAGAAACGCTGGAACATCCCGGCGCGCACCATGACCGGCGACTTCGGTAAGGACGTGCTCGGCCCGCTGGTGGACATGGGGCTGCGTCTGGCCGGCAGTCGTTCGGGGCGCAACGCTCGCAACGATCTGCAGAGTTACCTGGGCGGCTTTGACAGCGCGCAACGGGCGCGTCTGGTCACCCGTCTGGGTTGGCATGACAACGCCTTTCTGTTGCCCGAGCAGCAGGTCGGCATGCACGCGGAACACCTGCACTTTTATGAGGCCGGCGCGCAACTTCCGCCGATCAGCGAAGCGGGCACGTTGGAGCAATGGCAACAGCAGATCGGCGCGCTGTGCATCGGCAACCATCGCTTGGCGTTTGTCGTCGGCGTGGCCTTCGCCGGTCCCCTGCTGCACATGCTCGGCCACGAATCGGGCGGCTTCCACCTGTACGGCGACAGCTCCGGCGGTAAAACCACGCACCTGCAAGTTGCCGCGTCGATCTACGGCGGACCGCGTCTGGTGCGTTCGTGGCGCTCGACCGACAACGCACTGGAGTCGATCGCTGCCGCTCACTCCGACGGGCTTCTGGTGCTCGATGAAATCGGCATGTGTGATGCCCGGATCATCGGCGAGACGGTGTACATGCTCGGCAACGGCACCGGCAAAGCCCGCGCCAATGATCGTGGCCAAGCGGGCCGGCAGGTGCAGGAATGGCGCTTGCTGTTTCTCTCCACCGGCGAGAAGACCTTGGCCCAGCACATGGCCGAGGCCAACAAGGAACTGAAAGCCGGTATGGAGGTGAGGATGCTCGCCGTCCCGGCCGATGCCAGCAAAGGCCTTGGCATGTTCGACACGCTCAACGGTTTCGAAGATGCGGCAGGGCTGTCGGATGCGTTGAAGGCGCGGGTTGCGAACTACTACGGCACGCCGCTTACCGCGTTCCTGACCGCACTGTGCGAACCCGGCAAGCGCCACGGCTGGGCAGCGATCTTGCGCCGCACGCTGGAAGGCTTTATTGCCCAAGCACTCCCCACCTCTGCCAGTGGACAGGCACACCGTGCAGCGGCGCGCTTCGGCCTTGCAGCTGCCGCCGGCGAGCTGGCTACCGCGATGGGCATCACCGGCTGGCCGGACGGCACGGCCACCACCGCCGCTCGGGTGTGCTTGAACGCCTGGCTCCACGAGCGCGGCGGTGCCGGAAACTTCGAAGGTGATGCGATTTTGGCGCGGCTGCGCCAGGTCATCGAGCGTTTTGGTGAAAGCCGTTTCACCCGCTGGGAATCGGCGGCGGCGAAGATCGACGAACACGGCCCACGCACCATTGACCGTCTCGGCTTTCGCAAGACGTTGGAGCACGGCATGGGCGACACCATGCATACCACCAACACCTACTACGTGCTGCCCGAGGCGTGGCGCTCCGAGATTTTCCGGGGCATGAACATCAACGCAGTGAACAAGGAGCTGTTGCAGCGTGGCGTGCTGGAACCGAGCAGCGACGGGAAGGCGTCGAGTCTGGTGCGGTTACCCGGCCTGGGTCAGCAACGCTGCTACATCGTGAAGGCGATTCCGGGAACGGATGACAGCGAGGCTCGGGCTGCTTGAGGGCATCCCCGCTATTCGAGGTAGCGCCGGCTGATTCCCGGCCTCGCCAGCCGCTCATTCAACCCAAACTCAATTTTTGAAGGAACAAGACAGATGAACGAATTCCAAGCCTCCACCGAACAACACGAATTGCTGGCCAGCGATCCAGATAGCCATGGGACAGGGCTTTCAATGCCCGTAGCAACCACCGGCGAAGAGATCAGCATATGCGAGAAGAAGCAGGTATTGCTGGACGAAATCGCAGACCTGAAGATCCGTCGCGATAGCCTCTTGAGGGAGGCAGCAGAGCACTACGTTCATATAGAACCATTGGAAGCGCTCTTGGAAAACGAGGAAGAACTCGACGCAGATCGGTTGTACGAAACTCGCAAACAGTACAACACCCTCAAAATTCCATACGACTCCTGCAAGACACGCGCGGGTAACGCAGAGGCTCGGATTCAACGGCGTGAGAAACTGGTTAATCACGAAACCCTAATGGCGGGTTACACCGAGTCGATGGATAACTGGAAAGCCGACGAACAAGAGCTCAACGAGAAACGCGAAAGTCTCAGCACCCGCTTGGCGCAGATCCAGCAGCAGGCGGAAGAGGACATGGCCAAGGCCCGGCAAGCCGAAACCGATGCCGCGACCGCCTATGCACAAGCCGTGGCCTGGGGCGACACCGAAGGTGAGAAGACCGCCAATGCCGATGCCCAGAAAGCTGCAAAGAATCTGGCGACTGCGAGTGAGCACCATCGCCGGCAACTTTTGATCATTGCCGCGCTGGAGCAGGAGCTCGTTATCGTGGATCGACATATCGACGAGGCGCAGAGGGAATACAGTTCGATCAAAAAAACCGCGATATCGCTCGCCCGAACAGTGCTGGAAGAACAGTGGAACGAACAAGCACAAGCGCTTATGGATAAGGGCGCCAAGCTGTGGGCAGCCGAAGGAATGCTTGGTGGGGAACACCTCACGTTGATGAAGCTGGTGATTCCAACCAAAGGCGAAGACTTCTACAACTGGACCTGGCGTGAGTTGTCGGATCGATCCGGCAATTACAACGTTCAAGACATTCTCTCGCTGTAACGCGCTGAACCACCGAAACAGCCTGCGCGGGTAGGCTGTTTAACCCACACAGGCTACAAAATGATCATTCAATTTGACCTTAGAAACACCCCCAACTGGAAAGACGTACTGAAAGCACGAATAGTCTCCTTAAAGGAAATGCTGGAATTCGTGGACAAACCCCGCATAAAAACGAAAGTCGAGATTCTCACCGTAAAATTGATAAAAGCCGAGATCATCAGCATCCGAGAGTATCTTAAACTGTCAGAATAGCGCTGAACTTGTGAGCCGCACGAACATTCAAACTGTCATCAAACAAATGTAGGAATCAAACATGTCCAAACTTGCCGAATACCGCCAGCTCGAAAAGCACCTCGCCGAACAGCTTCAGGCTTTGGAAGCACTGAAGAGCGATGGCGGGTTGAAAAAGGAGATCGAGTTCGAAACCAAGCTGCGCGAGTTGCTCAACCAATACGGCTTCAGCCTCAAGCACATCATCAACCTGCTGGATCCGCAAAGCACGAAGCGCGCTTCAACACCAGCGGCGGCACCTGGCAAGCGTAAGCCTCGCGCTCTGAAGGCCTACAAGAATCCGCATACCGGTGAAGTGGTTGAAACCAAAGGCGGTAACCACAAGACGCTCAAAGAGTGGAAAACCAAGCACGGTTCCGACGAAGTGGAAAGCTGGGTTCGCAAATAACGCAGCTTGAATAAAAGGCCTCTCAGAGGCCTTTTTTTGTTGATCACGCTCTTCGCGTCTGCGAGCTCTCCCTCTAAAATCCCTACCGTCAGCAAAAGGAGTCAACATTGTGGACACATTGAGCAGACGTGAAATTGGCGACCTGTTGTCCCGGCGCCTTCCCCAATGCACCATCGCCTGCTCGATAAATGCCGACCGTAGCTTGTCCATCGAAGTGATCGGCCCCGACCAGCGACAATTCACGATTGCCAACATTGATCGCTCCAGGTACCACGGCGAAGCGGGAATTAACCGCCTGCTCCGCGAGATCCTCGAAGAGATGATCATCTCTCGCAGCTCAACCCATCTGGGCTAATGCTAGGTGCCTTGCCCTACGCCCTCGACTGCTTTGCTGTAGTTCGCTGCAGCCTTCTCGATCATCACTCTGCGCTCCTCACGGGTGATGAAGCCTTCCGCGAACTATTACTTGGCCCTCCCAACCGCTAGAAACGAGCTGCTCCTGGCTGCCCTCCACGATTTTTTCTTAACGACCTCGTCTGCCCACTAGCCGCCGCTCACGGACGTCTGCTTTCGGCCAGAAGCGGACATCGGCAAGCGACCACTGTCGGCCAATAGCGGACGTCACACACTGAGCTCTGCTGTCCATATCACTCGTCAGTACCATAACCCTTCGCGACTAAATTTTCCTAATGTACTTATGTGGAATTGCGGAGAATTCCGCTCATGTTTGTGAAATAACTTCCAACAAAAACAGGGGAAGTTGACAATTTACGACCAACTGATAGGGATAGGACAGCTTCAGCTCGATGTGAAGGTATATTGCTCATAAAGGAGAGGGGATGAAGGACGAAGCCAGCAAACGCTAATACATTGGAGTGGTGGTTGCTTGTGACTTGCGAGGGCACCGCTGGCGACATAATCTCTAAAGCACATGGTAACCTTAGAAAAAATAGATCAGACAACCACTGGGGAGCATTTAATGCAGGTCCAAAAAATATGGTCCAATAATCTCGTTGGCTACTCAAGTATATCACCGGACGAAAAGTGGATAAAGTTACGAAAATTGAACCTTCTTATAGGGCCGAATAATAGTGGCAAGAGCCGTTTATTAAGAGCGTTATTTTCAACCAAGCCAGACAAGCTAATAGTTAGTATCGATAACGCCGTCAAGCATGCTTGTAGGGGTCTAGAAAAACTTGTCAATGTCATTAATGATTGCGACCAAATACTCGATTTTGACTGCAATGAGTTTAATGGCATCTATGAAGGAGATTGCAAAGAAGTTAATGCGGTGGCAGGTAATCTTCAACAGCTAATAAGGACGATGAACTATGCAAAAAACCAGAATTTTAGGGCTCAAGGCAGCACTGTAAATGAGTTCAATCTTATGCGTCGCCACCTACCGGGAGAAAATCTTGAGGAAGCGCTAAATCGTCTCGAACGCTTAAGTTCAGAAGTATTAAACATTAAAAAACATTACATACCGATATTAAGGGGTATGAGGCCTCTGGGTGATGGGAAAGATCTCTTTCTCGAAAGGACACTGCGAGATTACTTCCCGACTCCTGACGAACTTAATGTGGTTACTGGGTTTGATCTTTATAATTTGCTAGCACGGTTCTTACTTGGACAACCAGACGAGCGGGAAAGAGTTCGTAGCTACGAAAAAATACTAGGAAATGAATTTTTTGGCGGTGCCGAAGTTACGCTTATTCCTCAATATGGCCAAGACACTGTTGCAGTAAAAATTGGTAATGATGCACAATTTTCAATATATGATCTCGGGGATGGTCTTCAGCAGGTAATTATAATCACATCTGCTGCTTTTCTTGAACAGGAAAATTCAATATTTTTTATCGAAGAACCAGAGGCATGCCTCCACCCAGGATTGCTTAGAAAACTGGCGCTTTTTTTACTGAATCATACTAATCATCAATATGTTGCGACTACTCACTCCAATCATCTACTTGATTTGGCTGAAAGCCATAGCGAAGTCATAATTCATAGAGTTAGCAAAAAGAACAATCAAGACGGCAATGGTTTTTTTATACAAGAATGCACGAAGGACCGGGAAATTCTGGCCGACTTGGGAGTACGAGCATCTTCTGTATATCTTGCTAATTCTACAATTTGGGTCGAAGGTATAACAGACCGACTCTACTTAAAGGTCATAATGAGGAAGTACCTCAACTCTCTTGAGGAGAGCCCTAAAAAAACCTTGTTCGAAGGCTACCTTGAAAACTATCATTATGCATTCGTTGAATATCAAGGTGGTACGCTGGGTCATTGGGGATTTGACGACGACGACGACACTACTGAACGTTTAAATGCATCACGATTGTGCGCAGATGCATTTCTGCTCGCCGATGGCGACATAGTTGGTAAGTCTGAACGAGCCCAAACATTATCGGCAGAATTGCAAGACCGCTTTTATCTACTCCCTGGTAAGGAAATCGAGAACTTATTACCACCAGTCGTAGTGCTGGAAAGTGCGAAAAAAATATTTAGCAGAAAGCTAGCCAAAACAAAAGAAGGTTTGGACTCTGACAAGCTAGAAGCTATTCTTGGTGTAGATTTAGCCAGTTCCACTCACGGCATTGGCTATCATCTAGATAAAACACTTGGACTTAAAGGAAAAGGTAAAGAGCGCAGAGTTTTTGCTGATGAAAGTGGAACGATCAATGACAAGGTGAAATTTTGCCAGCAAGCTGTACAGGTAATGAA
Organism: Pseudomonas sp. IT-P260; assembly: GCF_949768395.1. Lineage (NCBI taxonomy): Bacteria > Pseudomonadati > Pseudomonadota > Gammaproteobacteria > Pseudomonadales > Pseudomonadaceae > Pseudomonas > Pseudomonas sp. IT-P260. Next base: position 85,642 of record NZ_CATKPO010000039.1, on the reverse strand, counting down.
TGACATTGAATGGGATCTTTCCAATAATTTAGTCGAGCTTTGCAAAAAAATATACAACCACATTGAGTTGAGGAACTAGCCAATGCCGATAACCATTCTATAGCGACATTCACTCATGTACGGTCGCCTTAGGGCGTAATCAACCATTATAGGTGATCGCGCCCTATCGACTTGCCGCCAAATGTCGACGAGTGATAGTGTCTAAAATTATCGTGATCGACACTTTTAAGTACATGTGGATTCATCGACGGTTAGTAATTTTCCGCTTTTAAAATTAGGATCTATTGGACTCGCCCTCCTTCAAATTTTGGAGGAGTGTGGTTAGTTCTCAGAATTGCGTCAGAATAGTTAGCGAGCCAAATACCCTTCTCCCTTATGGAGGGCACATCACTAGTTTTCAATGAATTAACAACGTCACGGACTGAATTTTTAAGCAAGCGTGGCTGTCTATTCTTGGTTATACCAATGTAATCTATAAAATATAAACCATCATCTTCTTTTACTACCTCAACGGAAGTCGGGGTGCTGGGATATATAAGATCAATTACATCGGGGGCTATAACCACTCTAGGGTAACGTGCTGATTTACTCTCTACATGATACGCATCGATAAGCCCTGCACTAAATGTAAATGTTCCATTTGTGAAGTGTTGATTGACCGCTACACCTCCTCTGCATAGCAGCTGCTCATCTAGCAAATATCTCTGGTATTCAGCAATGCTTGTAATGAACGGTATAAACCGTGATGCATCATATGGGCAAGAAATAACTATAGAGTCTGAGAACTGTATGATGCTCAGAGTTGGGTCTGGCTTGAATATTTCCGCGCACTTTTGATGGCAACGCAAAAGTTTTTCAAGATACTCCCCCGAGCCTGAACGCACCTCCTTATCTACCAAAGATTTAAATCCAAGAATATCAAGAAAAGCTACGAAGTGGATCTTCATAGTTGTACTCATGGGGCTTTAGCGTCAAACTTGTTGATAATGTCTGAGATTGATCCAAAGAGAGCCTTATAGGTGACCATCCGTTTCTGAGCACCGCTCCAGTTGTTTCCTTTCCAAGGCTTAAGGCTTTTTGTTATAAGTGCAGTATCGGCTTGATCTATATTAAAGACAGCCTTTCCAACCTCTTGCATAAGCGGAGCAAGTTGGTTGAAGTCAGGTATTTCAACTGAGATTGAATAATCCGCAGACTTCACTTCTTGCGTAGGCAAATACAAGTCCTCGCTGGCAGAATCCTCAAAATAAATAGGTTTCAGTTTTTCATCAATTTCTATTGGAAGCCGCTGCATCCAAAGCTTGAAGCCTGGTTTGGCTTCACCTGCATACTTTTTAAAAGCCTGTACGACAGCTCCAAGAAATGCGGGCTTTCCTGTTCGAATCGGCATGTTTAGTGATTCATATTGCGGAACTACTTGTTGATGTTCCTTCATCCAACGTTGCAAGACGTGCGAAAGGGTGCCGATCGCTTGCACGTTAAAGCGATCTGGCGCAACGGGTATAAAGAAACCATCACATACAAGAAAAAAAGCCCTAGTTAAAGCACCTGAGCTTGGACCAACGTCAATGAAAATGTAGTCAAGCTTTTCTTTCTCTGCTAGTCGGATTAGGAAATCGCCAATGGCGACGTATGTCCGCATGAGGTTTGTTCTCATGCTCATCCTTTGAACATGTGCTTCTGCTAAATCATCCTCAATTGAACTTAAATCTACCGCACCTCTAATTAAATATAAGTTCTCATGAACCTTCACTGTCTTAACTTTTTCAATATCAATAAATGCAGCATCACCCTTTATCCTTTGATTTAAAGCATCAAGGATACTGGTGCCGGGTAATTCGCTTACTTTATGATTTGCGGATTTAGCTGCCGCTGCATCAAGACTTTGTATCGTTCGAGCCAATGCAATTTCGGTTAGGTTGCACTGTGGGTCAGCATCAACCATAAGAACTTTCTTGCCAGAGTTGGCCAAGTATGTCGCAATATTGAAAGTGGTCGTGGTTTTAGATACACCACCTTTATGGTTGTACAACGTAATAATCTTCAAGGGTTATTCCTTTTCCCATTTAGGGTATTCATTGCATTTGTGATCGCTAGCCAATGGCCACTTACTAGCCTTTTAACACAAAATTCCGTATCAGGGTAAGCCAGTAAGAACTCAAAAAAGCTCCCATAGCCGCGATGGAATGGTAGTGGGAGCGGTTTGTCCTAAACTCCGTAAACGACTGTTGAGTATAGTCTTTTGGTGCCAACGGCCTCTGAGAGCTGTCAGCTGCCTTTCGCGATTAGTGAGCGCTTGCAATTGTCCGCTTTTGGCCGAAAGCGGCCCGTTACGACTGCTGACTGATCGCTGGCAGAACGGCCAAACTGATGATTACAGCCCGTTAATCGCATCTATTGGGCGGACTGGGAGTGGGGAAGTACCTGGTCTCCTGCGCATGGACATGACCTCCTCCGTCCCTCTTTCAAGCATCGGAGCGTTACACCAGATGGCAGAGTTACACGCCTAAATGTTTGTGTACGAAGCCGATGTAACATCAGAAATATTCAATAAATACAGCTACTTACAAAGCATCGCTACACCAGTTACACGAGTTACACCGCATTTTTGAGCGGTACATACCCCCACACCCCGTAAGCATCAATCCCACCAGCGAACATCAGGTGTATCTCCCGCAGTGTGCCGGGGCCCCTGAGGTTTTCTTCGAGACACGGGGTCGGAAACCCGCCGGACCTTGTTAGCGGGAGAACTCCCAGCTTAGTGAACAGGTGAACCCGGTGAACTGCCTGTTCACCTGTGCATCTGCACTACAAAACAATCGATCCAAGGTCATCATTACCGGTACGGTAACGATGTCCTTTTTTCTTCAAGATCCTTTCAATTTCAACGTTGAAATTTCAGTAAGCTCCAGCATCTCCCGCTACCACAGACCCGCGGGTTTCCGACCCCGTGAGTGATAGATAACCACAGGGTCCCCAGTGGTTTTTTCCATGCGTTCCGGCACATCACCTGGAGGCCGGCCGGACAAATTTCCTTGAGACCCACCCCTCGATCTCTAGCCCTTCATGCTTGTAGGTAACGAGCAACCAGTCCCGGTTAGTTGAATCGATTACCTCAAGAGCAGCAAACTTCGGAAGGGTTAAAATTACATCGGCTTTCATGCCGGGCTCCTCGCGGAGATTTACCCCTTTTACCTTTGTCAGACGAAAGCTGCGCTTCAAGTCTGCAGGCATATCGCACATCGCACTACGCACTACCTTGCGCGCCTGCGCTAATGACTCGAAGGTTTGGAGCCGTTCCTGCACATCGCAAACTGATTCGCGAAAGTCATTCCACTTTGCCATTTCGGTATAGAAGGTATGTAGGGCAGCTAGAAACAAAATCAAAAATGCCATTGCTTGGACGGTAAGTTTTTGATTACTACCTTCGTTCTGCAGCGACTGAACAATTTCAGCCTCAACGTCCTTTGAGGCTGAAAGAGCTCCGGCATATTCCGCTTGGCCGAGACCATCGAATGTGGTTGTACCTTCGCCCTCACACTCATCAATCAGGGATTCAATTTTTTTCGGGTCAGTTGCTACCAGTAAATTGAAAATTGGAGAAGCCTGGAGGGTCTCAAAGCTCCCTAAAATTGACCTCGAAGAGAGAGAAGAGTGGTTTGTATTTACCATCGCCATCATCGCTTTTAGCGAATCCGACGGTTGTAGCATTCTCTCTATAGCTGTCATTGCTGCCTGATACTTTCGTGTAGGAGCAATCGCTTTCTCATAGGCATCGAGCGCTGCCTGATACTTGCGGTTAGGAGCCATCAACTTCTCCATCGCGTCCAGTGCTGCCTGATACTTGCGTGTAGGAGCCATCGCTTTCTCATAGGCATCGAGCGCTGCCTGATACTTGCGATTAGGAGCCATCAACTTCTCCATCGCGTCCAGTGCTGCCTGGTACTTGCGTGTAGGAGCCATCGCTTTCTCATAGGCATCGAGCGCTGCCTGATACTTGCGATTAGGAGCCATCAACTTCTCCATCGCGTCCAGTGCTGCCTGATACTTTCGTGTAGGAGCCATCGCTTTCTCATAGGCATCGAGCGCTGCCTGATACTTGCGGTTAGGAGCCATCAACTTTTCCATCGAGTCCAGTGCTGCCTGATACTTTCGTGTAGGAGCCATCGCTTTTTCATAGGCATCGAGCGCTGCCTGATACTTGCGGTTAGGAGCCATCAATTTCTCCATCGCGTCCAGTGCTGCCTGATACTTTCGTGTAGGAGCCATCGCTTTCTCATAGGCATCTAGCGCTGCCTGATACTTGCGGTTAGGAGCCATCAATTTCTCCACCGCGTCCAGTGCTGCCTGATACTCGTGAGTTGGAGGAAGTTGCGGCTCATCCTCCAGCTTCTGCTTACCATATTCCTCGCCCGTCATCGAATCGCTCCCCAGTGAAAAAGTAGTGTCGCAGAGCAGAAACGAGCCGTGCTGATGCGAAGCTCACGTAGTATATGCAAGGTGGCGAGGGGCAAGTCCTTATGCAGAACCAAGCATTTTGTATCCCTACTTGTATCCCTTCGCTCAAAAAAGCTCTGCAGACCACATCTCTTATGGAACACTCGAGTCTCCCTCGGGGCACCAAAATTAAGAAAGGTCTTGCTTAGCAAGGCCTTTTTTTTCGTCTGCTGAAAAGTTGGGCAATTATTTTTGCGTAACCGTGCTACGAGAAATGTGGGCTAAACGATGGGCGATTCATCACAGCAATATGCAGGAGAATCTGCAGCTACTCCTTGTCATGGTCACCTGGTCCATTGAACGCTTGGGTTCAAAGCCTACTGGCTATTTCCTTCCAGATGTAGGCGTAGTTGTATTTCAGCCAACGCACCAGCACTTTATCGAACTGCCTACGAAACCAGTTGCGCTCTCTGGCTGCCAGCCTTTCTTCTATCGACTTTCTGAGCTTGTCGGGGTCGAACCCAGTCCAAATCGGCGGCACAGCTGCAACGAGATTGATAAAGCACACCGGCGCAACCTCTGAATAGAGAATTTCGTAAAGGGTTTCAGGGGTGACGCCTCTTACCTGATTCGCCACATAGTCATATTCGACGGGAAAATCGTTGAATGGCTCAGAAAGAGCAGCTCTCACTATTGTCAGTTGTGGCTCAGTTAGAAAATGCTCCAACGGAGAAACTCCTCCAGTTGCGTTGCGCTGGCGCGGCCCGAATAAAGTGATTAGCCAAACCAGGACCTCAGATATCCGGGTCAGGCGCACGCTGGGCTTGAACACCTCCCCCAAACAAACGCTCAGCTATCTGACGACCTCGTTCCCGGCCCTCCTCCGTCAACCAGATCGATTTGTTCCTGTTTACCGGATTACTGATGAGACCCTGCTCATGCAATCGGTTCATGACTTCAAAATCGAAGCCTTTCCATGCATTGCCGTCGTCGGAACTGAACGCGGCCAACAGGGCAAGCACAGCCTCTTCAATCAACTTCTCATCGTATTCCATGATCGTCGCTCCGCTCATGTGCCTGAATTAACGTTGAGTTTGTCTGGCACCTCATACTCGCTGCCCATCCTGAGAAACTCGTTCTGTTGCTTAGGTCATTGAATGTCTCGGCGCTGTCCGTGCAACCTGTTTTGCCTAAGGACTGCACCTGATGCGTCCGCTCAGTATAATCACGCCCGCCCGCACGCGGTCTGCCGCCCGTTGCGGCTTTCGTTGGTCGTACCGAACTTCAAGACTCATGCTCAAGGACCTCCAAGCCCCCCCCATGGAAACGTCACTGGAAACCGTCGCCCTGTTCTCCCTCAAACTCGCTTACGAGGAGGAGGGCCTGAGCCCGATTCTGCGGGATGACATGGTCATGGGTGACTATCAGAAAGACGTGTTCGAACTGCTGGTGCGCCGCGGGGATGTCGAGACCATCCAGTTCAAAATGAACGAGTGCCTGGGCTTGGCGATGGATGCGTTGGGCGGGGTCGAGAAACCGTTGGGGCGGGAGCTGCACAAGCTGTCAGCCGATTTCCGTCAGGCGCAGTCGCTGGAGCAGCTTGATCAGCCGCTCCTCGCGCTCAAGGGTTATTTGAAAGACATTCTGTAATCAGACGCGCAATCTGTAGAAACTGTCCTGCGGATTAGTGCCGCACTTTTACTACTCGAATGTCGACGGGAAACCCACCTGGCCCTTCCAGCTTCTTCCATCCCACGTATTGAAAAATCGCTTCCTGATCGATGGTCTCGCCCCTCTCCACCATCTCTCCGCCAAGCACCGCGACCTCTTTATAGACGGCGCAGTTGCCCTCATCGGGATGGGCGGTGTAGATCACATAGGGTTTGACGTATCTCACGGCGCGGAAATGTCGGCCGCAGCCCCAATCGACCGTGATCATCAACGTCTTCAGATACGCTTCGCCATCCGTTTCCGATTCCTCGGCAAGTTCCTTGAGCTTGCCAATTCCGCCGACGTCGCTAAAGCCTAGATCGAGGGCGCGCTTGTATTCCGGGGACTTCTCGTGCTCGGCCTGAGCCTTGAAGTATTGCTGTTGAAGCTCCGCGACCAGTACCTCCTCTTCCTTGTTCCGGATCACGAACGCTTGAGCAATGACGTTTTCACAACGGGCATATTCGGGAGAGGTAAGGCTTTCCTGGGAGAGGTGATCGCGATGGACATAAACAGTGCGATTCAGACTGTCGACGCGGTCCATCGCTTGCCTGGTAGTCATGACCCCTTTTTGAACGTTGTTCACTACTTGCTGAAAACGCTCGCAATCGGCGAGGTACTCCTTCCAGGCGACCTCCGGGGTTTCATCCCAGTCGGCAAGCGCCGGGGTCATTACGATGGCGAGAAGGAACGCGCCGAGCAGGCGCGGTATAAAAGAAACATTCGGCATGCGTAGTCCGTTACGTGTTTGAAGAAAGTGGCGCGAAGCTACTATTTTGCTATCTTGCCGTCCACTGTCGGCAAGCTGCCGAGCGTTTGTACTGCGACTGGTTTCGAAGGATGGATACGATGGATGTTGTGTTTTTCTTTATCGCCTGGATAGGCATGTGGGTCTGGGTCGTCAGGCAGCGTGGTGCGTGGAATCTGCTACTCGCCAATGTGTTGGGCGCGACCAGCGGCATGATTGTCGGCCTGGTGGTTTCGCAGCTTTGTGTCGGTCTGTTCGGCTCTAGCCGGCCACCGGTCCCGGGGGTCATGGGATCGATTCTGGAAATGCTCGCAACCGCTGCGGCGCTGAGTGGCGTATGGATGCTGGTGGCCCGTCGCTCGCAAGTCGAACATCCCGTAGCGCGTCAGCTGCTGGCCGGCCTTTGCGGCGTTGTGGCCGGCATCACGGCGATCATGTTTTTTGTTCAGATCAATCCGCCCAATCTCGGCATGTGAATGTCTTCGTGGCGTCATACCTCTATTTTGATATCTTGCCGCCCAATCTCAGCATTCACGGCCAGTGAGTGCTGTTTGGCAGGCTATTGAAGGGTTAAGGAAAGGATCGAATGGAGTTTCTGAGTTTTCTGGCATTTGTTGCGGCGTGGGGTTTCATGTGGCGCTGGGTGGTGAAAAACCGCGGCAGTTGGAATCTGTTTTACGGCAACATCGTTGGCGCGGCGGGCGGTTTTATCGTCGGTCTGGTGGTGCTGTCGATCTTCCTGTCGTTGTTCCCGTCGGCGCATAAGCCCAAACGGGCGCCCACCGATGAGGTGATTACCCAGAACGAAGTGACCACCAGTCTGCTGCCGGAAGCCGAATCGGATTCGACGCCCGTGGCATTGGAAAATGCTCCGGGGTTTGCCGCTATCGAGCCAGACAATCAGCCTTCGCCGCCCGACTCCGCACTGCTGCCGAACTACGCCAACCGGGCACCGAAATCGATGGCGGAAAAAACCGTTCTGGATCAGAGCGACGCGCAGGGCCGCAAAGCGTTCAGCGCGCTGCGCGACAAGCTTGCTCAGAATGCCGACAGCGACAAATCGATGCTCGCGTATGTCATGTGCAGCCCTTACGTGACCGGTGCCTTGCGCTTCCCTGCGTCGGCGCGCTTCGCTGACAGCACCGCCGTGGTCACCCAACGCTTCAAGGGCCAGGTCTACACCCTCAGCAACAAGGTCACCGCGCGCAACATGAATGGCGATGACGTCACTTATCGCTTCGAGTGCTCGGTGCAGGAGCAACCCGCTGCCACCGAATGGCGACTGCTGGCGCTGAAGCTGCAGAAGGCTGACGCTTAAGCCTCGTTTAAGGGTTCAAGGCGCCGGCTGCGCTATCATCGCCAGCCTGTGCGCCTTGAGCTTTGCCTGCGAATGTCCTCAATACCTGCTGACCTGAATCCGCTGCCTCCTGTCTTGGCCGGCCCGCTGCTGCGCCGGTTGGAACCGACGCGAATCGTTCTGTGGCTGGTCGGCACCCGCGCACTGGCGCTGACCCTGCGCCTGCAAGGTGTAGGAGACATACCTCTCGATGCCGGGAAATGCACGGTCATCCCCGTCGGCCGTCACGCGTTTGTCCATCTGATCGACGTTGTACTCGACAGCGCCCTGCCCTGCGACACGCGCATCGACTACGACCTGTTGATCGACGGCCACTCGCCCATCGCCGAATGGGCGCCGCACCTGCTGTACGGCAACGCTGGTTGTCCGAACCTCGTCGCGCGTTCGCGGATCGATCAGTTGCTGCACGGTTCCTGCCGCAAGCCGCATCATCCGGCGGCAGACGGTCTGCTGTGCGTTGACCAACTGCTTTCTGGCGAAACCGATCCACAACAACGCCCCGCCCTGTTGATGATGAGCGGCGACCAGATTTACGCAGACGACGTTGCCGGCCCGATGCTGCGGGCGATTCATGCATTGATCGCGCGCCTCGGCCTGTTCGACGAACACCTCGAAGGCGCGGTGGTCAGCGACAGCGCCAAGCTCTACCAACACCCGGCCAGTTACTACCACCGTGCGGATCTGTTACCGGCGCTGGAGAGCAACGAGACATTGCGCGAGCGATTTTTCGGCGGTGCGCGTAAGCCGATTTTCACCAGCAGCAGCGCCGACAATCACCTGGTGACCTTCGCCGAAGTGATGGCGATGTACTTGCTGGTATGGTCACCCGTTGCGTGGACGCTGATCAATCCTGCTGCTCCATCGCTGACGCCTGAACGCTTGCAGCGCTACACCCTGGAGCAGACCCGAATCGATGGTTTCAAGGCCGGGTTGGCCAACGTTGCCCGGGCGCTGGCGCACCTGCCGAGCCTGATGATTTTCGATGACCACGACATCACCGATGACTGGAATCTTTCCGCGCAATGGGAGGAAACCGCCTACGGCCATCCGTTCTCCAAACGCATCATCGGCAACGCCTTGATCGCGTACATGTTGTGCCAGGGCTGGGGTAACAATCCGGATGCGTTCAAGGATTTGCTGGATGACACCCGACGCCTGAGCGCCAGCGGTGATGATCGTTATCTCGACAGCCCGGTGCAGGACGCGCTGATCGACGACTTGCTGCGCTTTCAGCATTGGCATTTCGTGCTGCCGAGCAGCCCGGCGCTGGTGGTGCTCGACACCCGTACCCGGCGCTGGCGCAGCGAGATGGCACTCAAGCAACCCTCCGGTTTGCTGGACTGGGAAGCGCTGAGCGAACTGCAACAGGAACTGCTCGACCATCCGTCAGCAATCATCGTGTCCCCCGCGCCGATCTTCGGCGTGAAGCTGATCGAAACCGTGCAGAAGGTTTTCAGCTGGTGCGGCTATCCGCTGCTGGTCGACGCGGAAAACTGGATGGCCCATCGCGGTGCGGCGCAGGTGATCCTGAACATTTTCCGACACACCCGCACACCCGGAAACTACGTTGTGCTGTCGGGCGATGTGCATTACTCCTTCGTCTACGAAGTGCTTATCCGACACCGCAAGGCCGGGCCACGGATCTGGCAGATCACCAGCAGCGGGATCAAGAACGAGTTTCCGAAAACCCTGCTCGAATGGTTCGACCGCCTCAACCGCTGGCTATACTCACCGCGCTCGCCGTTGAACTGGTTCACCAAACGCCGGCGCATGCGCATCGTGCCCTATACCCCGGAACATGCCGAAGCGGGGGAGCGGCTGTGGAATTCAGCGGGGATCGGCCAGGTGTTTTTCAATGCACAGGGACAGCCGAGCGAGATCATTCAGCACAATTCGAACGGGGCGGTGAAGACGCGGATGCTGGCGCCGGAGTTGGGGGATTATCCGGACTAGAGGCTTCCCGTGTGGGAGCGAGCTTGCTCGCGAATGCGGTCGAGCATTCAACATTACTGTCGACTGTGACGACGCCTTCGCGAGCAAGCTCGCTCTCACAGGGTTATCGGATATCCATTAATTCGCGGAAACAATCCGTCCAACTCCTCTGACAATCATCCCCACCTCCCGCTCATCAATCGTCAGCGGCGGCAGCAGCCGTATCGTCTTGCCCCGTGTCACGTTGATCAGCAGCCCATGATCCCGCGCCGCAATCAACGTCAGATCGCGGATCGGCTGTTTCAACTCGATGCCGATCATCAAGCCCTGCCCACGAATCGCCAGCACGTTGGGGTTGTCTGCCAGTTCAGCGCGCAGGCGGGTCAACAGGCGCTCGCCCTGCACCCGGACATTTTCCAGCAAGCCTTGCTCTTCGATGATGTCCAGCACCGTGCAGCCGACTCGGCAGGCCAGCGGGTTGCCGCCGAAGGTGCTGCCATGGCTGCCGGGGGTGAACAGGTCCGCCGCTCTGCCCCGTGCCAGACAAGCGCCAATCGGCACGCCGTTGCCGAGGCCTTTGGCCAGGGTCATGACGTCCGGCACGATGCCTTCATGCTGGAACGCAAACCACTGGCCGGTGCGGCCGATGCCGGTCTGGATCTCGTCAAGCATCAGCAGCCAGGCGTGCCGATTGCACATTTCGCGCAGGGCTTTGAGGTAGCCGGGCGGCGCCAGTTGCACACCGCTTTCGCCCTGGATCGGCTCGACCAGAATCGCCACGATACGCGCGCCGTGCTTTTGCTGGAGCTGATCCAGCGCCGCCAGATCACCAAAGGGCACTTTGGCGAAATCCCCCGGCAGATCATTGAAACCCAACCGCACTGCCGGGCCATCGCTGGCCGACAAAGTGCCTAACGTGCGGCCATGAAACGCGTTGGCCATGACCACCACCAGCGGCTGTTCGATACCTTTGCGCCAGCCGTATAACCGCGCCAGTTTCAGCGCAGTTTCATTGGCCTCGGCGCCGGAGTTGTTGAAGAACGCCCGCTCCATTCCCGACAGCTGCGTGAGTTTGCGCGCCAGTTGTTGCTGCCAGTCGATGCTGTACAGGTTGGAGGTGTGCAGCAGCATTGCGGCCTGTTCGCTGATGGCAGCGACGATGCGCGGATGCGAGTGCCCGACATTGGTCACCGCGACGCCTGCGACGGCATCCAGGTATTCACGACCGGCCTGATCCCACAGGCGAGTGCCCAGGCCTCTGGTGAAACTCAAGGCCAGCGGTTGGTAGGTGTTCATCAGGGCGGCGGTCATGACTTCAAACTCCAGTGAAGATCGGTGTCTTTGCAGTATGGTTAGCCACCAGAACTGGATAAACTCGGCAAAACTTCAATCATTTAACAGCAGAGCTTGATAATGGACCTGTTGCAGGCGATGAGCGTCTACGTGAAGGTCGTGGAAGCCGGAAGCATGACGGCGGCTGCGTTGCAGTGCGAAATGTCCACGACCATGGTCGGAAATCACCTGCGCGCCCTGGAGCAACGGCTCGGCGTGCAACTGCTGCAGCGCACTACCCGCCGCCAGCGGCTGACCGAATTCGGCAGCGTTTACTATCAGCGCTGCCTCGACGTTCTGGGTCTGGTGGCCGACTCCGAACGCCTCGCCGAACAGGCCCTTGATGAACCCCGTGGCCTGCTGCGCATCACCGCGCCGCTGACCTTTGGCGTCGAACGTCTGGCCCCGGCACTCAGCGAGTTTTCCCTGCAATACCCGCAGGTGAAAATGGATGTGGTGCTGACCAACAGCCGACCGGACCTGCTGGAAAGTGGCCTCGACGTGGCATTTCGGCTGGGGCATTTCGAGCAGTCGAACCTGATCGCCCGGCCGCTGATCGACTACACCCTCACCGTCTGCGCCTCGCCGGCCTATGTCGCCCGGCGCGGCATGCCGATCACCCCGCAAGACCTGCAACAACACGACTGCCTGTCGTTCGCCTACCCTGCCGGCGACGACTGGCAATCGGTGGAAAAACGCTGGCGCCTCAGCGGCCCGCACGGCGAGATTCTGGTCGACGTCAGCGGCCCGATGCTGATGAACACCTCGGCCGGCCTGCATCAGGCAGCGCGCACCGGCATGGGCATCGTCATGCTGCCGGACGCGCTGGTGGAACAAGACCTGCGCGACGGCAAACTGGTGACGGTGATCCCCGATTACCAGCCCCCGAGCCGCCCGTTGCATCTGCTGTACGCGCCGGATCGTTATCGTTTGCCCAAGCTGCGTCGGTTTGTCGAATTTGCGATGAAGACCTGGGGCAAATCCTGACCCGGTTGCTATCGACTACGCTCCGATGATTGCCGACAAGGATGCTGCTATCGATGAAAAACGACCTTACCGTACGCGATCTGTTGCCCGACGAAGTGGAGCCAGTTCGGCTGTTTCTTGGGCAAAATGGCTGGAGCCACCGAACAGGCTCCAGCGACTACTTCGCTCAACTCATCGAGAACTCGCAACGCACTGCCGTCGCACTGAGCGGCGAGCAGATCATCGGTTTCGCCCGAGGCATCACCGATGGTTTGTCCAACGGTTATCTGTCGATGGTCGTGGTTGATGGCCAGCATCGGCGCGCCGGTGTCGGGCGCGCACTGGTCGAGCATGTCATGGGGGACAACTACGAGATCACTTGGGTCCTGCGCGCCGGGCGCGAAGGTGCGGAGGCGTTTTTTGCCAGTTTGGGGTTTGAAACATCAGTGATTGCCATGGAGCGCCCAAGGCTCAAGTAACACGTGAGAATCAACTCCCGCTTTTCACCAACACCGGCTTCTCCTGATAGCGCTGCGCGAACAACTGCTTCAACTGCGCGACCTTGGGCATGTCGTTGATCACGATGTACGGATAAGTCGGATGTTCGGTCAGGAAGTCCTGGTGGTAGTCCTCCGCCGGGTAGAAACCGTTGTAGGTTTCCAGTTTCGTAACGATGGGTTTGTTGTAGGCATGCGCCGCGTCGAGTTGGGCGATGTAGGCCTGGGCCACCCGTTGTTGGTCGGCGTTGACCGGGAACAGCGCCGAGCGATATTGCGTGCCGCTGTCCGGCCCTTGGCGGTTGAGTTCGGTCGGGTTGTGGGCCACCGAGAAGTAGATCTGCAGCAGGCTGCCGTAGCTGACTTGCGTCGGATCGAAGGTGACTTGCACTGACTCGGCATGACCGGTGTCGCCTTCGCTGACCCGTTCATATTGCGCCGTATTCGCCGCGCCGCCGGCATAACCGGAGACGGCTTTCTGCACGCCTTTGACGTGCTGGAAAACCCCTTGTACGCCCCAGAAGCAACCACCGGCGAATACCGCCGTTTCGCTGTGCGCCTGAGTGGTTTCGTCGAGGGCTGGCGGCGGGATGACCACCGCGTCCTCTGCACCGAAAGAGAACGCCGAGCATTGGCCGATCACACCCGCCATGGCGACACCGAGCAACGCACGGCGCCAGTTGTTTTGAGCTTTCATGTTGCGCACTCCCGATCAGCCGAAGGTGAAGGCGTAAGCCGATACGCCCGGGTCAAGAAATTCGATGGTGAAGGTCCGATCCATCACCGCATCGGTTTGCCGCACCAATTGGTACAGGCGCTGTTCGGTCACGCGACCGCTGCCATCCGCCGCGACATCCACACCATGGGCGGCACCCGGCGCCTGACCGTCAATCGAGACTTTGAAACGCACCGGTTTGCCATCCGTGCCCGGGCCCAGCACCAGATGCAGGTCGCGGGCATGGAAGCGGTAGACGATGCGGCTGGCCGGCGCGCTGGCGGTAGCTCGCTCGGCACCGACGGCCCACTGGCCGCCAAGGCTCCAGTCATTCAGGGTCAGGTTGGCCGGTGGGTTATAGGTTGCCACCTTGTCAGGCACCAGGCCGGTTTCCGGTACGAAATGTTCCGCACGCTGGTAGCCGACATAGGTTTCCGGTGATAGCACCTGATTCATGTCCGGCGCCTGTTGCACGCCTTGGGCATCGGCGTTGATCAAGCCGTCGGCGACAGTTTTCGCCCCGGCCTCACGCAGCAACTGCTGGATCACGCGTTCCGATTCGGCGTAGTCGCCTTCGCCAAAATGGTGGTAACGAATCCGCCCTTGGGCGTCGGCAAAGTAGTGCGCCGGCCAGTACTCATTATTGAAGGCGCGCCAGATCTTGTAGTCGTTATCGATCGCCACCGGATAGTTGATACCCAACTCTTTCATGGCTTTGCTGACGTTGCCCACATCGCGTTCGAAGGCGAACTCCGGAGCATGCACGCCGATCACCACCAGACCCTGATCGCGGTACTTCTCGGCCCACGCTTTGACGTACGGCAGCGTGCGCAGGCAGTTGATGCAGGAGTAGGTCCAGAAATCCACCAGCACCACTTTGCCCTTTAATGCCTGAGCGTCCAGCGGTGGCGAATTGAGCCATTGCACGGCGCCGTTGAGCGTCGGCAACTGGCCTTCGACTGGCAATGTTCCCGGGGTTTTGTCGGCGATTTTCATCGCCCCGCCGGCAGCAGGAATCTGCGCCATCATGGTGCCGCTGCCCGTCGGCGATTTGCCGGAAAACTTGCCGACCAAGGCCTGTTCAATCCCGCCCGTGGACGCCGTCGAAATCCGCGCCAGAATGCCGGTATCGAGGCCCAGCGCAATCGCTGCGACGCCCGCGAGCATCGCCGCCCCCAACCCGCGCCGGATCCATTCACCGGTGCCAATCGAGCGCTTCATCAACGCAAAGACCTTACCGCCCAGCAGCAGCGCCGCCGCCAGTGAAGTCGCGGCGCCCGCCGCGTAGGCGAGCAACAACAGCGTGGTGGCGATGCTTGCCCCTTGCAGCGCGGCACCGGTCAGAATCAAGCCGAGAATAGGCCCGGCGCATGGCGCCCAGAGCAGCCCCGTGGCAACGCCGATCAGAAACGAGGCGCCGGGACGCGGACGATTGTCCTGGCCCGCGGCTTCGGACAGCCGACTGCCGGCCGACACCAGCGGCCGCGTCAGGCGCTCGGCAAGGCGCGGCAGCAGCAGCGTCAGCCCGAACAGTGCAACGAACAGCAACGCGAGCCAGCGCCCGTACTGATTGACTTGCACCACCCAACCGCCGCCCACCGCCGCCAGCGTGGCGACGAGGGCGAAGGTCAGCGCCATCCCGGCCAAGAGCGGCAAGCCACTCTTGATAAACGGCTGCCCGCTGCGAGCGAAGACAAAAGGCAGAACAGGCAGGATGCACGGACTGACGATCGTCAGCACACCGCCCAGATAAGCGAGAACCAAGAGCCACATGGTGTCGTCCTGTAGAAAATGAAGGTCGGAAAAGTGCCATGGCTCATGCCGCCACGGGTTTGAACGTCATCGCCAGGCCATTCATGCAATAGCGCAGGCCGGTGGGTTTCGGGCCGTCATCAAAGACATGCCCCAAGTGCCCGCCGCAGCGCCGGCAGTGCACTTCATTGCGGACCATGCCGAAGGAACGGTCCTGACGCGTGGCCACCGCCTGTTCCAGCGGTGCCCAGAAACTCGGCCAGCCCGTGTGGCTGTCGAACTTGGTTGCCGATGAAAACAGCGCCAGGTCACAGCCCGCGCAGGCGAATGTGCCGCTGCGATGTTCGTTGTTGAGCGGGCTGGTATAGGCCCGTTCAGTGCCTTCTTCGCGCAAGATGGCGTATTGCTCATCCGAGAGCAGCGAGTGCCATTCGCTGTCGCTATGGGTCACCTCAAACGCCTCATCGGCTTGCGCCTGCTCGACCAGCGCGGTGCCCGGGGACAATTTTGGCAATACACCCGCCACCAGGGCTGCGAGCCCCAGCCCGCCGCTCGCTACGAGAATCTGTCGCCGTGAAAACATGGCCGTCTCCAAAAATTCCAGGTGCCTGTCATGGAACACAGCCTAGGCTTGGGTTGATCGCCAAATCCTCACGGGAAGTTAACGAATTCGTGATAACTCACCCCCAGGAAAACCCGCACAATGCACTCATTGCACCGAAGGATTGAGCTTGATGGAACCGACCAGACGCATCCTCGTGGTCGAGGATGATCAACACATCGCTGACCTGATTTGCCTGCACCTGCGCGACGAGCATTACGACATCGTGCACAGCGCCAACGGCGATGAAGGCATGCGCCTGTTGCAGCAGGGGCAATGGGATGCGCTGATCCTCGACCTGATGTTGCCGGGCGTCGACGGCTTGGAAATCTGCCGCCGCGCCCGGGCGATGGCGCGCTATACGCCGATCATCATCACCAGCGCGCGCTCCAGCGAACTGCACCGCATTCTGGGTCTGGAACTGGGGGCCGACGATTACCTCGCCAAACCATTCTCGATGCTGGAGCTGGTGGCCCGGGTCAAAGCCTTGCTGCGCCGAGTCGACGCCATGGCACGCAACCTGAAAATGGACGCCGGCAGCCTCAGCCTCGATGGCCTGAACATCGACCCGATTACCCGCGATGTCACCCTCAATGGCGCGCGTCTGGACCTCACCCCGCGAGAGTTCGACCTGCTGTATTTCTTCGCCCGACAACCGGGCAAGGTCTTCTCACGCATGGACCTGCTGAACGCGGTGTGGGGCTACAGTCATGAAGGTTACGAGCACACGGTCAACACCCACATCAATCGCCTGCGGGCGAAGATCGAAAGCGATCCGGCGCAACCGACCCGCATCCTCACCGTGTGGGGTCGCGGCTATAAATTCGGCACGGAACAACCATGAGACTCAACCTGTCGCAGCGCCTGTCGCTGGTGTTCGCCGTTTTGCTGCTGGTGTACTGCGGCACTTCGGCATGGCTGCAAGTGCGCTCCAGCAAGATGCATGAACTGGAAGTGGTGCAAGGCCTGTCGCGGGACCTGGCGCAGCACATCGCCCATGACACGGTGCTGATGGACAGCAATGGCCTGATGCCCGGCGCCGTGCGCGAACTGTTCAGCAAGCTGATGCTGGTCAACCCGAGTGTCGAGGTGTACCTGCTCGACAGCGAGGGGCGGATTGTCGGCAACGCGGCGCCGGAAGGCCATCTGCGCCGGGAAACCGTCGATCTGGCGCCGATCCGCAGTCTGCTCAATGACCAGCCGCTGCCGATCCTCGGTGATGACCCGCGCAGTGCCGACGGGCGCAAGGTGTTCAGCGCTGCGCCATTGAAGGTCAACGGCAAGCCCGCTGGTTATCTGTACGTGGTGTTGCTCAGCGAAGAACACGATCGCTTCGCTGAACGGGGCGCGACCAGTGCCGCACTCAATACGGCGTTGCTGTCGATCGGGCTGGTGGCGCTGTTGTGCCTGATCGCGGGTCTCACGGCGTTCAACCTGATTACCCGACCCTTGCGCCGGTTGACCGAAACCGTCAGCCGCTTCGACATTGATGGCACGCCGCAACCGCTGCCCGCTCCGTCAGCAGCTGTGGATAAAAGCGCTGACCCGGATGAGATCGCCGTGCTTGATGGCGCCTTCCGCCAAATGCAAAAACGCCTCGGTGAGCAGTGGCGCTCATTGACCCGCCAGGATCAGGAGCGACGCGAACTGGTGGCGAATATCTCCCACGACCTGCGCACGCCACTGGCCTCGCTGCACGGTTATCTGGAAACCCTGTCACTCAAGGACGCTACGCTCACCGCCGAAGAACGCCGCCGCTATCTGGGCATCGCACTGGATCAGAGCCGCAAGGTCGGCGGGTTGGCGCAATCGCTGCTGGAGCTGGTGCGTCTGGAACACGGTTTCGTGCAACCGGTACTGGAACGCTTTTCGCTGATCGATCTGCTGCAGGACATCTTCCAGAAATTCGAACTGGCCGCCGAAGCCCGCCATGTCGAACTCAAGGCCAGCTTCGTGCCCAACCTGCCAACGGTCTGCGCCGACCTCGGGTTGATCGAACGAGTGCTGACCAACCTGGTGGATAACGCTTTGCGCTACACGCCTGCGGGCGGTGAAATCGAGCTGGATTTGAAACCCCAGGGCGCACTGGTGGAAGTCACGGTCAGCGACACCGGCCCCGGCATCGCTCCGGAGCTGCGCGAAGGTCTGTTCCTGCGTCCGTTCAATATTGGTGGGGCGCGACGTGACGGTGGACTGGGTCTGCGCATCGTCCACCGCATCCTGCAACTGCACGGGCGTGAGATTCATTTGATCGATGTCGCCGGGCGCGGGGCGACTTTCCGCTTCACGCTGCCGACCGATCAGCAAACCGCTGAACAGTGGATGGTGCGCTCGATGAACCTGAACACGCCGGACAAATAATCCGCACCACCGGACTGTTGTTCCGTGACAACGCCGCCCCGCTCCCCTAAATTAACCGGCCTGAAAAAGACCTCGCGCTTTCTCGTTTCCACTCAAGTTAAAAAAGTAGTGAAATTTCAATGTCCGATTTCAACACCGCTGAATCCGTAGTCACCGAATCGTCCAAAGCGGAATACGAAAACTCCATCAATCTTTCACAACACCTTCCACAAGCCAAAATCATCAGCGAGATGGTGCTGGATGCTTTCCAGTCGACTCGCGAAAGCGACCAGATCCGCGAACTGCGCGCCGCGATCCGTCAGGCGCACGACAGCTTCGATGACGACAAGGCCTACGAGCTGATGGGCCAGCTCAAGGCGCTGAAAGACGCCGAGGCCGCCGACCTCGCCGCCCTAGAAGACCTGAGCAGCAAGTTCTCGATCGGCCGCATCCTGTCCTGCTTCAAGGACGATCCGGCGTTCCAGGAAATCGTCTACGGCCTGGCCCTCAAGGTGCTGAACCAGACCCACCAGGCGATCAGCAACCCGAGTGGCGGCAAGGGCAAGGCTGCCAAGAAGAAAGAACTGGAAATCTTCACCATCAGCAAGGACGGCAGCAGCGTGACCCTGCCGCTGCGCACGCCGCGCTCGCGCCTGAGCGTTGACCGCGAAGCGCTGGAATTCCTCGGTTTCACCTTCGTCGGTGAAGGCGAAGAAGCCGAGCTGGAAGGCGAAACCTTCCTCGACAACGCCGGCACCGAACACGCAATCAACCGCAAGAACATCATCACCGCCCTGCAACAGCAGACCGCGTTCGATGGTTACAGCATCGCCGCACAGTAAATCCGGCGCCGACAAAAAGCCCCGCTCTGAGATTCAGGCGGGGCTTTTTTGTTGGGCGGCGCGGTCAGACTTCAGGCTGCACCGCCGCGATCATGTCGACTTCAATCGCGGCGTTCTTCGGCAACTGATACACCCCGACCGTGGTGCGGGTGTGCCGGCCGGCATCACCAAGCACATGGCTGAACACGTCCGATGCACCGTTGGCCACTTCACTCAGGTCAACGAAGTCCGGGGTCGACTTCACATACACCGTGACCCGCAACAACGCCCGGATCTTGTCCAGCGAACCGACCGCATCGACGATCAGTGCCAGGCAGCGCATGGCACTGATGCTTGCGGCTGCCTGGGCATCCTTGAGCGTCAACTCCAACCCCACGCGACCGGGATACAGAATCCTGCCATTGACCCGCGGCACCATGCCGCTGATGTACAACTCATCGCGATGACGGATCAGCGGCGCGTAATTGCCGCCGGCGGTGTTCTCGCCATAGATGTCGTAGTTCAGCTCTTGTGCCAGGGCAATGAAGCGTTCGTCGCAGGTCATCCTCTCAGTCATTTCGCCCAGCCTTTTGATTGATGCATGAAAAAATCGCGGAGTGGAACAGTTGAGCGCCGAGAGAGTGGCATGGCGCTATCACTGAAGACTGGATCCAAATCTAGGTGGTTTGCCAGCACTGCGCAACCTTCGAAATCAGTGGCGCACGCCATCGCGAGCAGGCTCGCTCCCACATTTGATTGGCATTGTTCACAAATCCCCTGTGGGAGCGAGCCTGCTCGCGATGGTGTCACCTCGATTCAGCATAATTCCCCCAACAAAAAACCCCGCACATCTCTCAATGTGCGGGGTTTTTCGTGAAGCCATCCAGCCTTACGGCGCGTACGTCAGCAGCAGCTCGGCGGGCACCTTGAAGTCCAGGGACATCATGACGCTCAGGGCGGTGATGGTGAAGATCGAGAACACGAACAGCTTGCGTGCCCAGACCGTGTCATCCACCGCCTTGTAGCCGGTCCAGGCCATGTACAACCAGTACATGCCCATGGCCGCGGCAACGGCGAGGTAGCTCATGCCGGCGTAACCGCTGAAGGTCAGCATCAAGGTCGCCACGAGGAACGCCAGGATGTAGAGCAGGATGTGCTTCTTGGCCACTTCGATTCCGCGCTTGACTGGCAGCACCGGAATCGATGCGGCCAGGTAGTCGTTGAAACGGAAGATCGCGATGGCGTAGGAATGCGGCATCTGCCACAGGCTGAACATCACCAGCAGGGTCAGTGCGGCCATGTCGAAGCTGTTGGTCACGGCAACGTAACCGATTACTGGCGGCATGGCGCCCGACAGACTGCCCACCAGCGTGCCGTGCACCGACTTGCGCTTGAGGTACAGGCTGTAGAAGCCGACGTAGATGATGAAGCCGATTACCGCGAACAGGGCGGCCAACGGGTTGGCCACCTTGTACAACAAGGCAACGCCGAGAACACCCAGGATGGTCGCGTAGACCAGGGCCAGTTTCAGGGAGATCAAGCCCTGCACCAGCACCCGGTTCTTGGTGCGTTCCATCTTCAGGTCGATGTCGCGGTCGATGCAGTTGTTGAACACGCAACCGGAGGCCACAACCAGGGAAGTGCCGATCATGGCGGCCAGGAACACCGCCAGATCTACATGCCCTTTCGAGGCCAGGAAGAACCCGCCTGCCACAGAAAGCACGTTACCGAAAATGATCCCCGGTTTGGTGATTTGGATAAAGTGCTTGAGCGACATCGGGTCTACCTCACTTCGCCATCATGTACGTGTGGATGCTGAACATGATCCACAGCGACAGGCCAACCAGCAGCAGGATCACGATGGCCGTAAAGACAAACGCGATCACGTTGTTACGTTGTGCAATCGAACGGTCCAGGTGCAGGAAGTAGTACAGGTGAACGATCACCTGGATTACCGCGAACAGCAGGACGATTGCCAGCGTCGTGGACTTCGGCAAGGTCGGGTACATCACCAGGCCGAACGGGATGACGGTCAGGATCACCGACAGGATGAAGCCGATGGCGTACGACTTTACGCTGCCGTGGCCAGCATCATGGCTGTCATGGGAGTGTGCATTAGCCATTACAGGGTCCCCATCAGGTAAACAACGGTGAATACGCAGATCCACACCACGTCCAGGAAGTGCCAGAACAGGCTCAGGCAGCTCAGACGGGTCTTGTTGGTCGCCGTCAGGCCGTGCTTGTTGACCTGGTACATCATGATGCCCATCCAGATCAGACCCGCAGATACGTGCAGACCGTGGGTACCGACCAGGGTGAAGAACGCCGACAGGAAGCCGGAACGGCTAGGACCGAAGCCCTCGGAGATCAGCAGGTGGAACTCGTTGATCTCCATGGCGATGAAGCCTGCGCCGAGCAGGAAGGTCATGAACAACCAGCCCAGAACCTGCTGCTTCTTGCCTTTGTACAACGCCAGCATGGCGAAGCCGTAGGTGATCGAACTGAACAACAGCAGAGCGGTTTCGCCCAGCACGTATGGCAGTTCGAAGATGTCGTGGCCCGACGGGCCACCGGCAACGTTGTTTACCAGTACTGCGTACACCGCGAAGATCGACGCAAACAGAATGCAGTCGGTCATCAGGTAGAGCCAGAAACCGTATACGGTCATCTCGCCCGAGTCGTGGTGATGGTCATCGTGCCCATGGTCACCATGGGCGTGTCCAACATTGGTCACTAAGTTCGACATGGTTTAAGCCTGTTCCAACGAGGTTACACGGGTGGCATTGGCCGGGATTTTCCCTGCCGCGACCAGACGCTTGTGCTGCTCGGCTTCGATGCGCTCGATCGTTTCAACCGGAACCATGTAGCCCTGGTCGTCACGTGCCGCGTGGATCACGAAGTAGATGACAGTGCCGGCCAGGCTGGCGATCGCCAACCACCAGATGTGCCAGATCATCGCGAAACCGAAGACGGTCAGCAGTGCGCCCATCACCACGCCAGTGGCGGTGTTGTTTGGCATGTGGATCGGCTCGTACTTGGCCGGAGCCTGGTACGCAGTACCGTTTTCCTTGGCTTCGGTGAACGGGTCGATGCAGTCAGCCTTAGGCAGCACAGCGAAGTTGTAGAACGGAGGTGGCGACGAGGTCGACCATTCCAGAGTGTGGGCATTCCACGGGTCACCGTGTTCGCACATGTTCTCTGGCTTGTTGCGGTCACGCACACTGACGTACAGCTGGATCAGCTGGCAGGCGATGCCCACGGCGATCAGGATCGCACCGAACATGGCCACGTACAGGTACGGTACCCACTCAGGGTTGGTGGTGGCGTTCAGACGACGGGTCATGCCCATGAAGCCCAGTGCATAGAGCGGCATGAACGCGACGAAGAAGCCCGAGATCCAGAACCAGAACGCTGCTTTACCCCAGCCTTCGTGCAGCTTGAAGCCGAACGCTTTCGGGAAGTAGAAGCCGAAACCTGCGATGTAGCCGAATACCGCGCCGCCGATGATCACGTTGTGGAAGTGCGCGATCACGAACAGGCTGTTGTGCAGAACGAAGTCAGCACCCGGAATGGCCAGCAGTACGCCGGTCATGCCGCCGATGGCGAAGGTCACCATGAAGCCCAGGGTCCACATGACCTGGCTGGTGAAGCGCAGACGGCCCTGGTAGATGGTGAACAGCCAGTTGAACAGTTTCACACCCGTCGGGATGGAAATCAGCATCGTCGCCAGACCGAAGAAGGCGTTGACGCTCGCACCCGAACCCATGGTGAAGAAGTGGTGCAGCCAAACCATGAAGCCCAGTACCGAGATCGCGCCCGAAGCGTAGATCATCGAGTGGTGGCCGAACAGTTTCTTGCCGGTGAACGCCGAGATCACTTCCGAGAAGATGCCGAATGCCGGCAGGATCAGGATGTAAACCTCAGGGTGGCCCCAGGCCCAGAACAGGTTGACGTACATCATCGGATTGCCACCAAGTTCATTGGTGAAAATGTGGAAATCCATGTAACGGTCGAGGGTCAGCAGTGCCAGGGTAGCGGTCAGGATCGGGAACGAAGCCACGATCAGGACGTTAGCCCAGGTGCAGGTCCAGGTGAAGATCGGCATGTCCATCAGTTTCATGCCAGGGGTACGCATTTTCAGCACGGTGGCGAGGAAGTTGACCCCCGTCAGCGTCGTACCCAACCCGGATAGCTGTAGCGCCCAGATGTAGTAGTCCATCCCCACGCCAGGGCTGTATTGCAGACCCGACAGCGGCGGATAGGCAACCCAGCCGGTCTTGGCGAATTCGCCGACGCCCAGGGACAGGTTGATCAGCACAACGCCGGACACCAGCAGCCAGAAGCTCAGGGAGTTCAGGAACGGGAAGGCAACGTCACGCGCGCCGATCTGCAGCGGCACTGCAAGGTTCATCAGGCCGGTGAAAAATGGCATCGCCATGAAGATGATCATGATCACACCGTGAGCGGTGAAGATCTGGTCATAGTGTTCAGGCGGCAGGTAGCCAGGCGAACCCTCGGTGGCCATGGCCAGCTGGGTACGCATCATGATGGCATCGGCAAAGCCACGCAGCAGCATGACCATGGCAACGATGATGTACATCACGCCGATTTTCTTGTGGTCGACCGACGTCAGCCACTCGGTCCACAAGTAGGTCCACTTCTTGAAGTAGGTGATTGCAGCGAACAACGCCAGACCACCGAGCGCGATCATCGAGATGGTGACCATCACGATCGGCTCGTGGAAAGGGATCGCTTCCCAACTTAATTTACCAAACATCGTTTACTCCTCTGCCCCGGCAGCTGAATGCGAATTCGAGTCCATGTCCGTTGCCGCCACTTCTTTCTCTTTCTTCTCGTGCTTCAGCGGCTTGCCCGGTTTCATGCCTTCGTACTTGTCGACGATGGTCTGGAACAGGTTCGGCGTGACCGAGGAGTAGAGCTCGACTGGATTGTTCTGGCTTGGCTTGGCAAGGGCTGCGTATTCAGCTTGTTCAAGCTGTTTAGGTGCCTTTTTGACTTCACTTACCCAGGCGTCGAAATCTTCCTGAGAAGTTGCGATCGCTTTGAATTTCATACCGGTGAAACCAGCGCCGCTGTAGTTGGCGGAGATACCGTCCATTTCAGCGTTGCGGTCAGCGATCAGGTGCAGCTTGGTGGTCATGCCCGCCATCGCGTAGATCTGGCCGCCCAGGCCCGGGATGAAGAACGAGTTCATCACGGCGTCGGAGGTGATCCGGAAGTTGACCGGGGTATGCGCCGGGAACACGATCTTGTTGACCGTGGCAATGCCTTGTTCCGGGTAGATGAACAGCCACTTCCAGTCCAGCGCAACGACTTCGATGGTCACCGGCTTGACGTCGGATTCAATCGGACGGTACGGGTCCAGTTTGTGGGTCGAAATGTAGGTGATGTAACCCAGGGCGATGATGATCAGAACCGGGATGGTCCAGACCGCCACTTCGATTTTGGTCGAGTGCGACCATTTCGGGGTGTAGACGGCATCCTTGTTGGACGCGCGGTACTTCCAGGCGAACAGGAAGGTCATGACGATAACCGGCACAACGACCAACAGCATCAGCAGCGTGGCGGTGATGATCAGGTTGCGCTGTTCCAGGCCGACCTGGCCCGTTGGATTGAGCAGGGTCATGTTGCAGCCTCCCAGCAACAACGTGCCGAGCAGCGGCACTAGGCCTAGTAATCTGGGGTACCTGTTTTTACTCATCTCACGACCTCTAAAGCAGCTTGCGCAATGCAGTTGGGTTTTGATCGCCAACACTTCACCCTGCCAAGGGTTGGCATTTTCTTTGGATTGAATAAGGGCCGCCCGTCGCGCGTCAGACGCTCGACAAAACCTTGGGACAGCGGTCAGTTCTTATTCGAATTCGTGGTCAAAGGCCTTGTTACAGACCAATTCCATTTGGTGCGGAAAGTTGGAAGGCACCGACACCTGGGTGTCTCGAAAGCCTTTCGGCCTGCTCGACACCCGACTTCCTGTCCAGTTCCTTAATAAAGGTTGAACAGTGCCGGGAATTCAGTGCGGGCGATTGTAGATAGGTAGCGCCCTATACACCATGTCTTATCCCGAAATAATTTTTATCGCTCAGAGCAACAATCCATCACCGTTTTTGCAAAAGTTCCGCATGTTATCGAAATCGATTCTCAACAAAAACACCAAAAAATGTAGGCCTATACACCTCAGTTCAGACAGCTCCGAAGGCTTTTTCCCGACACCGAATTGGCGCAAAGCCCGATATTCAAAGGCCTCTGGCCATCTGCCAGAGCCTGTTAAAACTGCCTGATCTGGCACCTGCGTGCAAAACCAGAAAAATGCCGAAACAGACCAATCCTTTTTTGTAACATTACGCCAATCCGGGTTGCTGAAACGCCCTGCGACACGGCGTGTGTGACAACATGTCGCACACCTGTCGCACGCTCCATTGCCGTTCGTCACGGTGATTTCACAAACTCTCTGAAATGCAAAACGCCCCGAGCGGCTGATCCGCAAATCGGGGCGTTTTCTGTATCGGCCAATCTGCCGAAGAGTTGATTCAGCGCAGTGCTTTTCGGTTACGCGAGGTCAGCAGCGGCACCAGGATCACCACCAGCACGAACGCCACCAGCGCCCATTGCGCCAGCGACAGGCCGAGGATCGGCGGGTACGGCGTCGAGCAGAAACCGTCGACCTGGAAGCCCAGCGGGAAGATCTTCGCCAGCGGCAGGTCATCGACAATCGGCTGCAGCACATCGATGCCGCAGCTCACCGCCGGATAGAACTGGGTGTAGACATGATGCCCGGCGACACCGGCGCCGGCGACCGCGCAGATCACCACCAGCACCTCAAACACCGTGATGCTGCGGCGGGTGCGCATCGCCGCGCCGATAAACGCGAACAGCGCAATCAGCAGCAATGCATAACGCTGCAGGATGCACAACGGGCATGGCGCCTCGCCCAGCACGATCTGCATGTACAGCGCACCACCGATCAGTGCCAGGCAGATGATGCCCAGCAGCACCAGAAAGCGCCGCTCACGTCCCAGTCGAATCGTTTCCTCGCTCATCGCGTTTCCCTTGTATGTCCATGGTTCAGCTGGCTGGCGGCTGCGCTTGCAGTTGCGCCATCAGACTGATGTTGTCTTCGATATGCCAATTGGCCGCGATGCGACCGTTGTCGATCTGATAGATATCGGTTGCCCGGAAGTCTACACGCTGGCCCTGCCCTTTGAGAGCCTTGAACGTACCGCTGAAGTGGCCGCGAAAGTGCAGATGCACCACCACGCGGTCACCGGCAATGATCATTTGCTCGATCTCGCAGCTCAGGTCTGGCACCGCCGTGCGAAAGAACTTCGACGCCAGCAACGGCCCGCTCGGGCCCTGCACCCGACCTTCGGGCGGGGTCTTGTCGACAAACTGCGGCGACAAGGCTGCTGTGGCCAGGGCCTCTTCCCCGCTGTTCCAGAAACTGCCGTAACGCCGCGCCGCCAATTCCATTGCGTCGCGCTGAGCCTTGGGCAGGCTCTGATCGACGACCAGGGTCTGTGGCGCGATCAATGCCGATTCGGCCGAAGCAAACGGACTGGCCAGCAAAGCAGCCGACAGACCAAGCATTGCCAGGCTCGAACGAGAGGAGAAGATGATGTGCGACATGGGGCGATCCTGATCAGTTAAACGAACGAGCGCCTATCATCAGCATCGGGGAATAAACGATAAACCGGTTAAGAAACGATTAACCTTTAAACAGAATTTAAGAATCGAGACCGCGTAACGGCCTTCGCGAGCAGGCTCGCTCCCACATTGGATCTGCGTTGAACACAAATCCTGTGGGAGCGAGCCTGCTCGCGAATGAAGACAACCCGGTTTCAGATCACTCCAAAGCCGCCGCCGGCCCGAAGAACTCATAACGGCTCTGCTGCTCCGGCACACCCAGCGCCTTCAAATGCCGCTTGATCGCGCCCATGAAGCCCTTCGGCCCGAGGAAATAAGCGTCTACATCGCGTTGCGCCGGCAGCCACTCACCCAGCTGTTCCTGACTGAGGATCCCGACCTTGTCCGCCGCCGGGCTCACGCCGTCGTCTTCGGCGTAGCAATAGAAGCGCTTGAGCTGCGGATGGCGCGCCGCCAGCCCGTCGATCCAGTCGCGGAACGCATGCACGCTGCCGTTGCGCGCGCAGTGGATAAAGTGCACCGGGCGCTCGGTTTGCAACGCCGCTTCAAGCATCGCCAGGGTCGGGGTAATGCCGACACCGCCGCTGATCAGCACCAACGGTTTGTCGCTGGCAGTCAGGGTGAACTCGCCCGATGGCGGGAACAGTTGAATGCTCGCGCCGACGTGCAGTTGATCGTGCAAATGGTTGGACGCACGACCACCCGGTTCGCGTTTGACGCTGATGCGGTACTGACCTTTATTGGCCAGTGCCGACAGCGAGTAATTACGGCGGATTTCTTCACCATCGAGGATCAGCTGCATGCCGATGTACTGACCCGGCTCTGCGGCAAGGATCGGACCTTTGTCCGCCGGCTCGAAGTAGAACGAAGTGATCTCCGCACTCTCTTCGACCTTGTCTACCACAATGAACTCCCGCGCCCCGCGCCAGCCGCCGACCGCTTGTTCTTTCTGGTCGTAGATCGCCGCTTCGGCGCCGATCAGAATCTCGGCCAATTGCCCGTACGCCGCGCCCCACGCGCTCATCACTTCCGGCGTAGCGATTTCGTCGCCGAGCACTTCGGAAATGGCGCGCAGCAGGCAGGTGCCGACAATCGGGTAATGCTCCGGGAGGATTTGCAGGGCGACGTGCTTGTTGATGATCTTCACCACCAGATCGCCCAACTGGTCGAGCTGATCGATGTGCCGGGCGTACATCAACACGCCATTGGCCAAGGCACGTGGCTGGTCGCCGCTGGCCTGATGCGCCTGGTTGAACAACGGGCGCACCTCAGGGTATTCGGAGAGCATCATGCGGTAGAAGTGGGTGATCAGCGCTTCACCGCCGCTTTCCAGCAGAGGCACAGTAGATTTGACAATGACACGATCCTGAACGCTAAGCATAAAAGTGACTCCAGAGCTTTTTTGAGAATTGCCTTAGGCTTATCAGCTTTCATGCCAGATATTTTATCGTTATAAATCAATAGCTTAATTTTTACGTAGTCATTTGGACACGAAGCACTTTATAGTCATATCGACCACATCGAGTCTCTTTGACTACATACCATGACCGCCAAATCCCTGCTCACCGCTTTACTGCCGCTGGTCTCCGACCTGTCCCGCGAACTGCCCGAAGGCGAGCGCTATCGGCGCCTGCTCGAAGCCCTGCGCGCCCTGCTGCCGTGCGACGCCGCCGCGTTGCTGCGCCTGGACGGCGAATGGCTGGTGCCGCTGGCGGTGGATGGTTTGAGCACCGACACCCTCGGCCGGCGCTTCAAGGTCAGCGAACATCCCCGTTTCGAGATCCTGCTGGACGGCGCCGGGCCGACACGGTTCGCCGCCGACAGCGACTTGCCCGATCCTTACGACGGCTTGGTCGATGGTCTGGGCGATCACCTCGAAGTGCATGATTGCCTCGGCTGCCCGCTGTTCGTCGATGAAAAACTCTGGGGCCTGATCACCCTTGATGCGCTCGATCCGGAGCGTTTCGAACCGATCGAACTCGACACCCTGCAAGCCTTCGCCAGCCTCGCCTCGGCCACGGTCAACGCCGCCGAACGTATCGAACGCCTGGCGCTGCGTGCCGAAGATGAACACCAACGCGCCGAGGTCTACCGACAGGCCAGCGGTCAGCAGCAGCGCGAAATGATCGGCCAGAGCAAGGCGCACAAACGGCTGGTGGAGGAAATCAATCTGGTCGGTGGCAGCGACCTGACCGTGCTGATCACCGGCGAAACCGGCGTTGGCAAGGAGCTGGTGGCGCAGGCGATCCACGCCGCGTCACCGCGCGCCGACAAACCGCTCATCAGCCTCAACTGCGCGGCCCTGCCCGATACGCTGGTCGAGAGCGAATTGTTCGGCCACGTGCGCGGCGCCTTCACCGGTGCCACCAGCGACCGCCGCGGCAAGTTCGAACTGGCCAATGGCGGCACGCTGTTTCTCGATGAAGTCGGCGAACTGTCACTGACCGTACAAGCCAAGTTGCTGCGCGTGCTGCAAAGCGGCCAGTTGCAGCGACTCGGCTCGGACAAGGAACATCTGGTCGATGTGCGCCTGATCGCCGCGACCAACCGCGATCTGGCCGAAGAAGTGCGCAGCGGCCGCTACCGCGCCGACTTCTATCACCGCTTGAGCGTGTACCCGCTGCGAGTGCCGGCACTGCGCGATCGCGGCCGCGATGTGTTGCTGCTCAGCGGCTTCTTTCTGGAACAGAACCGCTCGCGCATGGGCCTCAACAGCCTGCGCCTGAGCAGCGACGCCCAAGACGCGCTGCTCGCCTACACTTGGCCGGGCAACGTGCGCGAGCTGGAACACTTGATCGGGCGCAGTGCGCTGAAGGCGCTGGGCAACTGCAAGGTCAGGCCGAAGATTCTCAGCCTGAGCGCGGCGGATCTGGATTTGCCGCGGGAGGTTGTGGATAACTCGGTTGAGCCGGTTGCCGAGGTGCCCGCCATGCCGTTGATCAACGGCGATTTGCGCAGTGCCACCGAGCAATATCAGCGGCAGTTGATCAGTGCTGCGCTTGAGCGTCATCAGGATAACTGGGCGAGTGCGGCGCGGGAGTTGGGGCTGGACCGAGCGAATCTTGGGCGGCTGGCCAAGCGATTGGGGATGAAATAAAGCAAAGATCGCAGCCTTCGGCAGCTCCTACAGAGTTAACTTCCCCTGTAGGAGCTGCCGCAGGCTGCGATCTTTTGATCTTCTGCCTGCTCAATGGCACTAAAGCCTGCCCCCGACAAGTCGATAACCCGGCATCAATAGTTTCTGGCGATTTGCACCCTCGCCCATCACCTTTTTCCACAGAAGGTTTATATGTCTTCCACCAAAGCCCGCGCAGATTCACTTTCGCTTCTGCTGTTTACCTTGCGCAGCGGCAAGCTGATGGCGATCAACCTGCTGAAAGTCAGTGAAATCATTCCCTGCCCGCCGCTGACCAAAATGCCCGAGTCACATCCGCACATCAAAGGCATCGCCACCCTGCGCGGCGCGTCGCTGTCGGTGATCGACCTCAGCCGCGCCATTGGCGAGCGACCGCTGGAAGACCCGAACGGCGGCTGCCTGATCGTTACCGACGTCAGCCGTTCCAAGCAGGGTCTGCATGTGCAGGCGGTGAGCAAAATCGTCCATTGCCTGACCACCGACATCAAGCCGCCGCCGTTCGGCTCCGGCGGTTCGCGCGCCTACATCACCGGCGTGACCTCGGTCGACGGCACGCTGGTGCAAGTGCTCGATATCGAGAAAGTCATCCACAGCATCGCACCGGCGCAGATCGAAATGGCCCCGACCGACCTGAGCATGGAAGACGCCGAAGTGCTGGGCAATGCACGGATTCTGGTGGTCGACGACAGTCAGGTGGCGTTGCAGCAATCGGTGCACACCCTGCGCAACCTCGGCCTGCAATGTCACACCGCGCGCAGTGCCAAGGAAGCCATCGACTGCCTGCTGGATCTGCAAGGCACCGCACAGCAGATCAACCTGATCGTCTCCGACATCGAAATGTCCGTGATGGACGGCTACGCCTTCACCCGCACCCTGCGCGAGACGCCGGACTTCGCCCACCTCTACGTGCTGCTGCACACCTCGCTCGACAGCGCGATGAACAGCGAGAAAGCGCGTCTGGCCGGGGCCAACGCGGTGCTGACCAAGTTCTCTTCGCCGGAACTGACCCAGCGCCTGATCGAAGCCGCCAAACACGTCGCAGCCAACGGTCATTGAATCTTGAGCCAGACGTACTGCTTTCTGATGCGGCGCGACCTTCGTCAAGACGTGCCGCCGCCCCACTGGCCGGAAGGCATTGAGCTGAGCACCTATCGTCCGGAACTGGCGGTGGCCGTGCATCAGCTGATGCAACTCGGCTACCGCGAGGGCGGCGGTCGCGTGCCAGCGCTGGAGGAGTGGCAACAGCGCTTTGAAAGCGATGCCGAATACGATCCCGAGTTGTGCTGGATTGCCACAGACGCCGAAGGCGTGATCGGTGTGGCGCAGTGCTGGACCAGTTCCTACATCAAGAATCTGGTGGTGCATCCACGCGCTCAGGGTCGTGGACTGGGTCGGGCGTTGTTGTTGAATGCATTCAAGGTGTTTCAGCAAAGGCGCGAAGGATTTGTCGATCTGAAGGTGCTGGAAGACAACCTGCGGGCGCAGCGGTTGTATGAGAGTGCCGGGATGATGGTGGTTCGCCGGGAACTTGTACCGGACTGATCGACCGTCTTCGCGAGCAGGCTCGCTCCCACCCTGGAATGCATTTCAAATTGTGGGAGCGAGCCTGCTCGCGAAGAGGCCAGCACAGGCAACTTCCCTTCCCGGGCAGACTCCAACCTTGGCCCCCCACGACCAAGGACGCCCACGATGAAAGCCCTCACCCTAAGCCTGCTCTGCCTCACCGCCCTCGCCTCCCAGGCCCACGCCTCCAGCCCCGACGCCTGGGCCGCTTACGATAAAACCGTGCTCGCCAGTTGCACCAAGGCCAGCGGCCTGAAAGCTGCGAAACCGGTCGGCAGCCCCGCGCAGTTCGATGACCGCGTCGGCTACACCGCCGTGCTGCTGCAAGGCCAATACCCGCAAAAACACATGAAAGGCCAGCAAGGCACTGAGCTGTGCCTGTACAGCAAAAAGTCGAAAACCGCGTTCGTCACCGAATGGGACTCGATTGGTCCGACCGCCAAGCCTTGAGGACTGGCGCACAACTTGCTTCGACCAGCCTCAGCCTGGCGACTTTATGTCGCCGTTTCACACCCTGATTGAAGATTGATCGTGCAATGAAAACGACATTTTCCTGCGTCGGTTGCGGCAAATGCTGCACCGACCACCATGTGCCCCTGACCCTCGCCGAAGCCCGCATGTGGGCGGCGGACGGTGGTCAGGTGATCGTGCTGGTGGAGGCCTTTCTCGGCAACGGCCTGGGCCTGCCGGCGCAGCAGCGTGAACACGCTGAACGACGTTCAGCGGCAGTGCGCAGCGGTACCACCGAGGCCCACGTGGCAATCACTTTCGCCGCCTACAACGTCGGTCGCTGCCGGAATCTTGACGAAGACAACCTGTGCCGTATCTACGAGCGCCGACCGTTGGTGTGCAGGATTTATCCGGCAGAAATCAATCCGCACATCCCGCTCAATCCGGCCGCCAAGGATTGCCCGCCAGAGTCGTGGCAGCAGGGGCCGCTGCTGATTGTCGGTGGGGAGCTGGTTGACCAGGAGCTGTTGGAATTGATCCAGCGTTCACGCCAGGCTGATCGCGACGATATTCGGATCAAGGATGCGATCTGCGCCGCACTGGGAATTCGCACCACAGCACTCAAGGGCGACGGGTTCACCGCGTATTTGCCGCAGATGGACGCTTTTGCGGCTGTGATCGATCAGGTGTCTTCCCAGCCACTGAACACAGCATTCAGTGAATGGCTGTTTCATTTGTCCGGGGATGATGTAGCCGGGCAATTGCTGGCGGCCGGTGCGCAGGTAGTGACGGAGCCGGCGCAGACGTATGCGTTTATTTCGCTGCGGGCGGCTTGATCCGGAGTTTTCGTCGGGGCGAATGGCCCCTTCGCGAGCAGGCTCGCTCCCACAATGGATTGCATTTCAAATGTGGGAGCGAGCCTGCTCGCGAAGAGGCTGGCCCAGGCAACCTCAATCCCGAACCTGTCGCCGCCCCCAGAACTCCCGCGCCAGCAAGCGCAAATCCCCCGCCAACCCCGCCACATCCTCAGAGTTGCGCTGACTCAGCCGCCCCTCATCCACCGTCAATTCGGACGCCGTGCGAATGCTGACGATATTGCGATGGATGTCTTCGCTCACCGCGCTTTGCTGCTCCACCGCTGCGGCAATCTGCAGGCTCATCTCGGTAATCTGCTCGACCCGCTCGCTGATTCCATCGAGCGCCCGCGCCGCACGCTGTGCCTGTTCGACGCTGTTATCCACATGCTCACTGCTTTGCTGCATCACCAGCACCGCATCGCGCGCGCCGTTTTGCAGGGTGCTGATCATCCGCTGGATCTCGTTGGTCGATTGCTGCGTGCGCCGCGCCAACCCGCGCACCTCATCCGCCACCACTGCAAAACCGCGCCCGGCATCGCCCGCGCGCGCCGCTTCGATCGCCGCGTTAAGCGCCAGCAGATTGGTCTGCTCGGCGATGCTGCGGATCACCTCCAGCACCCCGGAAATCTCGCTGCTGTGGCCTTCGAGCTGATGGATCACCTCGGTCGCCCGCTGCAATTCCTCGGCCAGACGCAACACCGCACTGCGACTTTCACCGACCAGCCAATGCCCTTCACGGGTTTCCGTATCGGCCAGGTCTGCCGCCACCGACGCCTGCTGCGCATGGCTGGCGACCTGCGCGACACTGGCGGCCATTTGGTGAATCGCTGCCGCCACCTGATCGGTTTCCGCCTGCTGCGCCAGCGAACTGCTGTGGCTTATTTGCAGATGATCAACCAGTTGCGCCGCATGCCCGGCCAACTGTTGCGATGCGTCACCCATACGCCCGACCACCGCGCCGACCTGGGCTTCGAGCATCTGCAGGGCAAACTCGATCTGGCCGAACTCATCGCCGCGCCCGGTGTAAATGCCCTGGCTCAACGGATTGTCCGCGATCTGCCGCGCCCGCTCGCTCAGCCGTTCCAGCGGACGCAGAATCCAGCGCACGCCTAATGCACACACACTGCTGCCGACGACAAATGCCGTGCCATCGATCCATGCCGACTCCGGACGCAACCAGGCCTCGATCCCCAACACCAGACCCAGCAACGCACTGGCCAACACCGTGATCCTGCCGCGCAAACCTAGCCTGAGCAGCGGCCGCCGTCCCTTCAATTCGCCACGCAACTGCGCATAAACCCGCTCCGCCGCGGCCACCCACCGCGCATCAGGCCGGGTGCGCACCGACTGATACTCCACCGCCACGCCGTTCTGCGTGACCGGCGTGACATAAGCGCTGACCCAATAATGGTCGCCATTCTTGCAACGATTCTTCACCAGCCCCATCCACGAACGACCGCTCTTGAGCGTCTGCCACATATGGGCAAACGCCTGCGCCGGCATGTCCGGGTGACGCAACAAGTTGTGTCGCGTGCCGAGCAATTCGTCGCGGCTATAACCGCTGATCTGAATGAAATCGTCGTTGGCGTAAGTGATCGCGCTGGTCAGATCGGTGGTCGAAAGAATGTTCGCATCCAGCGCCACATCGACGTTACGGCCGGTTACCGGGAGATTGATCTTCATGGAAAGCGCGCTCGTTTTATGGGAAGAGTCGGCAGGGCTGCTGACTCTAAGCGCACCAATTGGTCAAATATTGATCTGGCTCAGGGGATGAGCACTTAGCCATCACTGCGACGGAAAATCGCAGTGATGGCTGAAGGCGGGATGAAACTCAGCGCTTGCCCATCGAACGGCGGGTACCCGGCGGGGCCATGCCCGGGGTCTTGGTGTGGCCGTTCTTGGCGCCGTTCTTGTACCACGGCTGATTCGAACCCTTGGCGGCCGCCAGTTCACCCGGTTTGAACGGAAATTTGAAAGCCGGGATCTCGGGTTTGGTCTCGCTGGCGTCAGTCAGCTCGGCCGGGACATCGCTCACAGCGTCGTCAACCGGCGGTTGGATCGGGGAAGTCATAAAAGCTCCGCAAAGCAAAAAGTCCGGCCCGAACAGTGAGCCGCGAAGGCGCGCAGTATACCTGCGCGCCCGGACTCGGCACCTGAAGATTTGCAGCGCACGCCGAACGGTTTACAGGTAAGTAATGGTGACGATGCCTTTGTCGGTCGAGGTCTGCAACGGTTCATAGGACATGGAGAGCGGCAGTGCCTGATGGCTGCAGGCATTGCGATACGTGTCCACATCGACGTTCACACCGGGCTTGATTTCAACTCGACGGGCCCCGGTGGAAGACAACGCTCCCGCACGCTCGACTGCACAGCCGGAATCAACGATCTGCCCTGTAAAACGGATCTCGCCGGATTGGCTGCCGGGCGCGGCGAACGTGGTGAGTGGAAGCAGGAGAAGCACACATGACATTGCGGTTTTCAGCTTCATATCTAGACACTCCCGATGTGAGGCCCAGCGAAACCCGGGCTACACAATGTTTATCCGCGCTCGGGGCTGGATCTTGAGAAGATTAGTCGCCATTTGAGTCCCGAATCGGGAATGATCGGAGCCTTTTTGGCACCGGCTAACAACAATAGCTGGCAGAGATGCGTCGTCCGCACAGGCGTCTTCGCGAGCAGGCTCGCTCCCACAGGTGGACCGAGTACACCTGCCAGAGATTGGTCGGCTGTCAGGCCGCCATCGCTGGCAAGCCAGCTCCCACAAAAGAGCAAAAGCAAGATCAAAAGATCGCAGCCTGCGGCAGCTCCTACAGGGAAAACAAGTACAACCCGCACGCGGCGCAGCCGCCCCACTCAACAGGATGAGCGCAAGCTCGGCTGCAGCTCTTGATCTTGATCCACGGGCGACATCGGAAGGCTGAGCGGAGGGATTGATCCGGGGGTGGGAGCGTAGCGACCGTTTGGCGCAGCCAAACACAGCGAGAGGAGGTGCAGCGAAGCAAACCGTAGGCGCTGCGCCCGGATCGATCCCGCAGCGAAGGGACCCCGAGCCCCAGCGAGCGGGCCGAACGCAGGAGCAAGCGTTTTTTTGCTTACTTTTTTTAGGCGTTTGTAAAAAAAGTGAGTCGCCGTAAGGGCGAAACCCTAATCAGCCACACCCGCAGAAACGGATATACACCCCGGCGAAACTGACAGCGCTGACAGCCAGCCGTCACCCTCCTGACCCCCAAACAAGTTTATAAAGACCCAACCTGCCCAAACTCCAGCCCTTGGCGCCCCATTTCATGCGAATCAAGAAAAACCAAGCCCTGCTAGCCCTACTGATCGCTCTGGCCGCCGCAGGCACATGGTGGGCACTGAAACCCGCCCCGACCAAACTGGCCACTCCGACCGCCATCCCGGTCCGCGTCGTGACGGTCAGCGAAAAAGACGTGCCCCGCTACACCAGCGGCATCGGTTCGGTCCTCTCATTGCACAGCGTAGTAGTGCGCCCACAAGTCGATGGCATCCTCACCAAAATCCTCGTCAAGGAAGGCCAACTGGTCAAAGCCGGCGACCTGCTGGCCACCATCGACGACCGCTCGATCCGCGCCAGCCTCGATCAGGCCCGCGCGCAACTGGGCGAAAGCCAGGCACAACTGCAAGTCGCCCTGGTCAACCTCAAGCGCTACAAACTGCTCAGCGTCGACGACGGCGTCTCCAAACAGACCTACGACCAGCAACAGGCACTGGTCAACCAACTCAAGGCCACCGCCCAAGGCAACCAAGCCTCGATTGACGCGGCGCAGGTACAACTTTCCTACACGCAGATCCGCTCCCCGGTCACCGGCCGCGTCGGTATTCGTACAGTCGACGAAGGCAACTTCCTGCGCATGACCGACACCGCCGGCCTGTTCAGCGTGACCCAGATCGACCCGATCGCCGTGGAATTCTCGCTGCCGCAGCAAATGCTGCCGACCCTGCAGGGCCTGATCAACGACCCGCAGCACGCCCAGGTCAAGGCCTACATCGGCGCCGACACCGATGGCGAAACCGGCAACCTGCTCGGCGAAGGTCACCTGACCCTGATCGACAACCAGATCAACGCCAACACCGGCACCATCCGCGCCAAGGCCGAGTTCAACAACGCCAGCCAGAAACTCTGGCCGGGCCTGTTGGTGACGGTAAAAATTCAGACGGCGCTGGACAAGGATGCGCTGGTGGTGCCGCCCACCGTTGTACAGCGCGGTCTTGATCAACACTTCGTCTATCGCGTGAATGGCGACAAGGTCGAAGCCGTGCAGGTGCAGATGGTTTATCAAGGCAGCGGCCAGGACATCATCAAAGGCGTGAAGGCTGGTGATCAATTGGTCAGCGACGGCCAGTCACGGCTCAAACCCGGCTCTACCGTGCAGGTCATGAGCGAGCCGCCGCAGGTGGTGCAAGCGGAGCCCAAGCCATGAAGCAGCACACAGGCGTCTCCACCTGGTGCATCGATCACCCCGTCGCGACCATTCTGCTGACCATCGCGCTGGTGCTGGTCGGGGTGATTGCCTTCCCGCGCCTGCCGATTGCCCCACTGCCGGAAGCGGAATTTCCG
Source organism: Pseudomonas sp. IT-P260 (assembly GCF_949768395.1). NCBI lineage: Bacteria > Pseudomonadati > Pseudomonadota > Gammaproteobacteria > Pseudomonadales > Pseudomonadaceae > Pseudomonas > Pseudomonas sp. IT-P260. The sequence continues at coordinate 48,187 of NZ_CATKPO010000039.1, read as the reverse complement.
ACAATTCAGGTCTCGGCGCAGTTGCCTGGCGCCAGCCCCGACACCATGGCCTCGTCCGTCGCCACCCCGCTGGAGGTGCAATTCAGCGCCATCCCCGGCATGACCCAGATGACCTCCAGCAGTGCGCTCGGTTCCAGTCTGCTGACCCTGCAATTCACCCTCGACAAGAGCATCGACACCGCCGCCCAGGAAGTCCAGGCCGCAATCAACACCGCCGCCGGCAAGCTGCCCAAGGACATGCCGACCCTGCCGACCTGGAAGAAGGTCAACCCGGCCGACAGCCCGGTACTGATCCTCAGCGTCAGCTCGACGCAAATGCCCGGCACCGAACTCAGCGACCTGGTGGAAACCCTGCTGGCGCGTCAGATCAGTCAGATCGACGGTGTAGGCCAGATCAACATCACCGGTCAGCAACGTCCGGCGATCCGTGTGCAGGCCTCGGCCGACAAACTGGCGGCGATCGGCCTGACCCTCGCCGACATTCGTCTGGCGATCCAGCAGACCAGCCTCAACCTCGCCAAAGGTGCGTTGTACGGCGAATCGAGCATCTCGACACTGTCGACCAACGACCAGTTGTTCAAACCCGAGGACTACAGCCAACTCATCGTTTCCTACAAGGACGGCGCCCCGGTTCACCTGCGGGATGTCGCCAAAGTCGTCAACGGTTCGGAAGATGCCTACGTGCAGGCCTGGGCCGGTGATCAACCCGGGGTGAACCTGGTGATCTCGCGGCAACCGGGGGCGAACATTGTCGAAACCGTCGACCGCATTCAAGCCGCCCTGCCCGGCCTCGAAGCCATGCTCCCGGCCTCGGTGCAGGTGAAAACCCTGATCGACCGCACCCAGACCATCCGCGCCTCGCTGCATGAAGTCGAGATCACCCTGTTGATCGCGATCCTGCTGGTGGTGGCGGTGATGGCGCTGTTTCTGCGCCAGTTGTCAGCGACCATGATCGTCTCGGCGGTACTCGGCGTGTCGCTGACCGCCAGTTTCGCCCTGATGTACCTGCTGGGATTCAGCCTGAACAACCTGACGCTGGTGGCGATTGTCGTCGCGGTCGGGTTTGTCGTGGACGATGCGATTGTCGTGGTGGAGAACATCCACCGGCATCTGGAGGCCGGCGACAGCATGCGCGAGGCGGCGGTCAAAGGTGCCGGCGAAATCGGCTTCACCGTGGTCTCGATCAGTTTCTCGCTGGTGGCGGCGTTCATTCCGCTGCTGTTCATGGGCGGTGTGGTCGGGCGGTTGTTCAAGGAATTCGCCCTGACCGCAACTTCGACCATTTTGATTTCGGTGGTGGTGTCGTTGACCCTGGCACCGACGCTGGCCGCGCTGTTCATGCGCAAACCGGTGCATCACGCCCACGACAAACCGGGCTTCAGCGAACGCCTGCTCGGCTGGTACGAAAAAGGTCTGCGCCGTGCCCTCGCCCACCAGAAACTGATGATCGGCGTGTTCGGCCTGTCGCTGGCACTGGCGATTGCCGGTTACATCTTTATCCCCAAGGGTTTCTTCCCGGTACAGGACACCGGTTTTGTCCTCGGCACCACCGAAGCCGCTGCGGATATTTCCTACGGCGACATGGTTAAAAAACACTTGGCGATGGCCGAAATCGTCGCCGCCGACCCGGCCGTTCAAGCGTTCTCGCACTCGGTCGGCGTGTCCGGCAGCAACCAGACCATCGCCAATGGCCGCTTCTGGATCGCCCTGAAAAAACGCGGCGACCGCGACGTCTCGGCCAGTCAGTTCATCGACCGGATTCGTCCGCAACTGATGAAAGTCCCGGGCATCGTCCTGTACCTGCGCGCCGGTCAGGACATCAACCTCAGCTCCGGCCCGAGTCGCGCGCAGTACCAATACGTGCTCAAGAGCAACGACGGCGCGACCCTCGCCACCTGGACCCAGCGTCTGACCGAAAAGCTGCGCAGTAACCCGGCGTTCCGCGACATTTCCAACGACCTGCAACTGGGCGGCAGCATCACCCACATCAGCATCGACCGCAGCGCCGCCGCGCGTTTCGGCCTGACCGCCAGTGACGTCGACGAAGCGCTGTACGATGCGTTCGGCCAGCGCCAGATCAACGAATTTCAGACCCAGGTCAATCAGTACAACGTGATTCTGGAACTGGACACCAAGCAACGCGGCAAGGCCGAAAGCCTCAATTATTTCTACCTGCGCTCGCCGTTGAGCGGCGAGATGGTGCCGCTGTCGGCGCTGGCCAAATTCGATGCGCCGACCATTGGCCCGCTGTCGATTGCTCATGACGGCATGTTCCCGGCCGCCAACCTGTCGTTCAACCTGGCGCCCGGCGTGGCGTTGGGTGATGCGGTGATTCTGCTCAATCAGGCCAAGGCCGAAATCGGCATGCCGACCGCGATCAGCGGCAACTTCCAGGGCGCGGCGCAGGCGTTCCAGAGTTCGCTGGCCAGTCAGCCGTGGCTGATTCTCGCGGCGCTGGTGGCGGTGTACATCATTCTCGGCGTGCTTTATGAGAGCTTCGTGCATCCGCTGACGATCATCTCGACCCTGCCGGCAGCCGGTCTCGGTGCGGTGATCATGCTGTGGATCTGCGGCCAGGACTTCTCGATCATGGCGTTGATCGGCTTGGTGTTGCTGATCGGTATCGTCAAAAAGAACGGCATCCTGATGATCGACTTTGCCCTCGAGGCGCAGCGCAATCGCGGCTTGCCGCCGCAGGATGCGATTTACGAGGCGTGCCTGACGCGATTCCGGCCGATCATCATGACCACCCTCGCCGCCCTGCTGGGTGCCCTGCCGCTGATGCTCGGTTATGGCACCGGCGCCGAACTGCGCCAGCCGCTGGGGATCGCGGTGGTGGGCGGCTTGCTGGTCAGCCAGATGCTGACGCTGTTTACCACGCCGGTCATATACTTGTGGCTTGAGCGGCTGTTCCACAGGCCCAAACCAATGCCCACGACGGCATTGGCGACTACAGACTGAGGCGGTCATGCGCGTTCTGATTATCGAAGACGAGGAAAAAACCGCGGACTATCTGCACCGCGGTCTGACGGAACAGGGTTACACCGTGGACCTGGCCCGCGACGGCGTCGAAGGCCTGCACCTGGCGCTGGAAAGCGACTACGCGGTGATCGTCCTCGACGTGATGTTGCCGGGCCTGGACGGCTTTGGCGTACTGCGCGCGTTACGTGCGCGCAAGCAGACTCCGGTGATCATGCTCACCGCCCGTGAGCGCGTCGAAGACCGCATCAAGGGCCTGCGCGACGGCGCCGATGATTACCTCGGCAAGCCGTTTTCCTTCCTCGAACTGGTGGCTCGCCTGCAGGCGCTGACCCGCCGCAGCGGCGGGCATGAACCGGTGCAAGTGAGCATCGCCGACCTGTGGATCGACCTGATCAGCCGCAAGGCCACCCGCGCCGGCACCCGCCTGGATCTGACGGCGAAAGAGTTCTCGCTGCTCAGTGTTCTGGCGCGCCGGCAAGGTGAAATCCTCTCGAAAACCGCGATTGCCGAGATGGTCTGGGACATCAATTTCGACAGCGATGCGAACGTCGTCGAAGTCGCGATCAAACGTCTGCGGGCCAAGCTCGACGGGCCGTTCGACGAGAAACTGCTGCACACGATTCGCGGCATGGGTTATGTGCTGGAGAGCCGTGGTGTCCAGTAATTCGATTGCCCTGCGTTTAAGCGGGATGTTCACCCTGGTGGCGCTGCTGGTGTTTCTGTTGATCGGCGGCGCACTGTATCAACAGGTCGACAAGGGCCTGGGCCTGCTCCCGGAAGCCGAGCTGGATGCGCGTTACAGCGTGCTCGAATCGGCGCTCAATCGTTACGGCACACCCGAGCATTGGGTGAAGATCAACGCCAAGCTCAAGCTGCTCGGCGAGGAAGACAAGCGCATTCGTTTCTGGGTGGTCAGCGCTGATCCCGGTTACGAGTATGGTGAGCCGGACGCGCAAATCCGCGCCTTCGCCCAGGGCCCGACCGGCATGCATGATCTGCAGTTGCCTGAACATCCTTATCCGCTGAAAGTGCTGCTGACCGAGTTGCCGGCCAAGGATCAGCGCCCGCCGCTGCGGTTCATGATCGGCATCGACACCGAAACGTTCCACGAGACCCAACACAAGCTGTTGATCGCTCTCGTCAGCCTCGCGATTGTCGGTGTGCTGATGGCCTCGGCGCTGGGTTACTGGGTCGCGCGAATCGGCCTCAAGCCGTTGATCAAACTGTCGGACGAAGCCCAGCGCCTCGCGCCCCCCCTGCGGGCCGGACGCTTGCGGATGTCGCCATTGCCGCCGGAGCTTGAGCAGTTTGTCGATTCGTTCAACTCCACGCTGGAGCGGGTCGAACAGGCCTACTCACGACTGGAATCGTTCAACGCCGATGTCGCCCATGAACTGCGCTCGCCACTGACCAACCTGATTGGCCAGACCCAGGTCGCGCTGACCCGCGGGCGCTCCGCCGAGCATTACTTCGAAGTGCTGCAATCGAACCTCGAAGAGCTGGAACGCCTGCGTTCGATCATCAACGACATGCTGTTTCTGGCCAGCGCCGACCAGGGCAGCAAGGCCACCAAACTGACCGAGACTTCTTTGGCCGATGAAGTCGCGACCACGCTTGAGTACCTGGATTTCATCCTCGAAGACGCGCAAGTGCAGGTCCACGTCAGTGGCGATGCACAGGTGAGCATCGAGATCGCGCATCTGCGCCGGGCATTGATCAATCTGCTGAGCAACGCCGTGCAGCACACCGAGCCGGGCAAGGTGATCGAAGTGCGGATCGAGGTTGAAGACCATCAGGTCAGCATTGGTGTGGCCAACCCGGGATCGCCGATTGCCAGCGAGCACTTGCCGCGTCTGTTCGAGCGCTTCTATCGAGTCGATGCCTCGCGCAGCAACAGCGGCAATAACCATGGATTGGGGCTGGCGATCGTCAAGGCGATTGCGCTGATGCACGGTGGGGATGTGTTTGTGCGCAGTGATCGGGGGATGAATACCTTCGGGATTTATTTGCCTGTTTAGAAGCCCCTCACCCTAACCCTCTCCCGGAGGGAGAGGGGACTGACCGAGCTGTTCTCTGGAGTTGCATCGACCTGAAATATCCAGTCGAACTCAAGTTTTGAAAAGCCCCCGATCTGCTCCCTTTCCCCCTCGCCCCCTTGGGGGAGAGGGCTGGGGTGAGGGGGTTGCTCTTGGCTGCACCGAGACCTTCCACTTTTACCTCCTGCGCAACAGTCATTTATGAAAATCACGCTGTTTCCCAACGCTCGGCAACCTTATCTTTGCCCGCACCAAACAGCACTTGCCAAGCAAGAAGGTTTTCAAGATGTCCAACAGTATGGGTATTGCCAGCGCTTTCGTTTTGTCCTCATTGATCCTGTCGCCAATGGCGATGGCTGAAGAATCGCAGGCGTTCGTCGCGCAGAATGCTGCTCGCGCTCACGCGTTCGAACAGTCCCGGGCAGAAGTGATGGCCAAGTCGCAAGACGCCTCGCAAGCCCCACAGGCCGCCACTTCCCAGGCTCAAGCGGCCGAGAAAGACAGCTGAGTCGCGCACCGCGAAACATTTCCCTCGACGCGGTTGTTTGGCTCTTCCCGTTCAACCGTCGTCCTTCCAGGCCGCTGCCTTTCAGCGGCCTTTTTTCGTTGTGGTCTGAAAGCCGTTTGGTTCGTCTGTAACAACAAGAAATATCCCGCACCTCAAGACATTGAAGTGTCAGTTGACCCAAGGAGCTCCATCGCAAGTGCGTTACCCAGTCAGTTTCACCCCGCTGTTCATTGCAATTGCCGCAACGATTGCCCCCGCCGCCCATGCCGACGAAGCCGCCAGGGAAGGTTTCGTCGACGGCTCGAGCCTCAACCTCAACGCTCGCAACTACTACATGAATCGCAACCGCCTGCAGCAGACGGACGATAACATCGAGTGGGGTCAGGGTTTTCTCGGGATCTTCCAGTCGGGTTACACCGAAGGCACGGTCGGCTTCGGCATTGATGCCCACGCCATGCTCGGGCTGAAGCTCGACGGCGGTGGCGGTACCGATGGCTCGAGCATCCTGCCGATCAGCGATGGCAATGGCAAAGCGCCGGGCTCGTTCTCGACCGCAGGTGGCATGTTGAAAATGCGCGCGTTCGATACCGAGTTGAAGGCCGGTGACCTGTTACTCACCAACCCGGTGATTGCCGGCGGTGAATCGCGCATGTTGCCGCAGACCTTTCGTGGCGTCAGCCTGACCAACCACAGCTTCGACGGCTGGATGTTCGAAGGTGGCCAGGCCAGTTTCACCAAGCCGTACAACCAGAGCGGTCGCCAGCGCATCGGCACCTCGTACGGCAAACTCGCCGAGGGCGACGAAAGCCGCCACCTGAACTGGGCCGGCGTGTCCTGGAGCGGCGTCGAGGGCCTGACCAGCAATCTCTACGCCGCCGAGCTGAAGGACATCTGGAACCAGTACTACTACGACCTGGACTACACCTGGCAGTTGAACGATCTGGTCAGCCTCAACCCGGGCCTGCACTTCTATCACACGCAAGACACCGGCGACGCGCTGCTGGGTAACATCGACAACAACACCTACAGCCTGCATTTCACCGTCGGCATCGGCAACCACAGCGTCACCGCTGCGTACCAGCGCGTGAACGGCAACACGCCGTTCGACTACATCAGCCAGGGCGACAGCGTTTACCTCGATAACTCGCAACAGTACTCGGACTTCAACGGCCCGAACGAACGCTCGTGGAAGCTCAAGTACGCCTACGACTTCGCCGGTCTCGGTCTGCCGGGTCTGACGTCGGCGGTTTCCTATTCGCGTGGCACCGTGGACCTGACCAAGGTCGATCCGGACAGCAAGGGCTATGCCTCGTGGTACAGCGCCGACGGTCGCAACGCCAAGCACTGGGAGCGCGACCTTGATCTGAAATACGTGGTGCAGAGCGGCCAGGCGAAAGATCTCGCGGTGCGCCTGCAATGGGCAACCAACCGTGGCGGCAACGGCTACGGCGCGATCGACACCGACACCGATGAATACCGCGTGATTGTCGACTACCCGATCAACGTCTTCTAAGATCGGCGCCATAACACCGTCTTTAATTCGGTGATGCACCCTGTGGGAGCGAGCCTGCTCGCGAAAGCGGTCTACCATTCGACATCCAGGTTGAATGACACAGCGCTTTCGCGAGCAGGCTCGCTCCCACACCGGGATAGATTTCTGGCTTCAGCAGCAGTGTTTGTGCAACTACTCTTATAAGTCTCACCCCAACCGACAGCCCATCATGATCGCGAGCCGTACCCCACCTCTGGCGGGCAAGACCGGACGCCCCGAATTGCTGCTGATCTGCGGCAGTTCGCTGACCGTGATCGCGATTCTGTGCATCGTCACTTTTTTGCTGATTCGTGAGCACGCCAACGCTCAGGAATCGGCCACCCGCAGCGCCACCACCATCGCCCAGTTGATCGACGCCGACGTCCTGCGCACGGTCGAGTTGTACGACTTGACCCTGCAAGGCCTGATCGCCGCCGCCCAGCGCGATGACTTGCGCGACGTCACCCCGCAGATTCGCCATCTGGCGCTGTTCGACCGCTCGACCACCGCGCGTTTCAAGGGCGACATCCTCCTGCTGGACAAGCATGGCGATGTGGTTGCCGACTCATCGCGGATCGAACCCAAACCAGGCAACTTCGCCGATCGCGATTACTTCCTTGCCCATGCCTTCAACCGCGATACCGGCATGTTCATCAGTCGCCCGTTCAAGACCCGCTGCGATTGCGACGACGCCAATCAGTGGCGCATCAGCTTCAGTCGGCGGATCTCCTCGGAAACCGGCGAATTCGCCGGCGTGGCGGTGGCGTCGATGAAACTCGACTACTTCGATCAGTTGTTCAACAGCCTCGACATCGGCAAAGACAGCACGCTGAACATCATCAACAGCGACGGTGTGCTACTGGCGCAGAAGCCGCATCTGCAAAGCGACTCCATCGGCAAGAGCTTCGGCAACCGACCCAACGTGGTCCGGATTCTCGGCGACAAGGATGGCAGCGGCAGTTTCACCAGCACTTCGAGCATGGACCACCAGCAACGGCTTTACACCTATTCGCGGGTCGGCAATCTGCCGTTGACGGTGATGGTCGCGCTCTCCAGCGATGAGGTGTTCGGCACTTGGCGGCGCACGGCACTGTTGATCAGTGGCGCCACCGGCGTGCTGTGTGCCGGTCTGCTGTGGCTGACCTGGCTGCTCGCCCGCGAGCTGCGTTTGCGCCAGCGCGCCGAACGCGAGTTGGCGCAACTGGCTGCCACCGATGCGCTGACCGGCGTGGCCAACCGGCGGATGCTCGATCAGTCGCTGCGCCACGAATGGTTCCGCGCCCAGCGCTCGGGCAAGCCGCTGTCGGTGATGATGATCGATGCCGACCACTTCAAGGCGTTCAACGACCGTCACGGGCATCAAGCCGGTGACCAGGCGCTGCGCGAACTGGCCAAGGTGATCACGGCGAACGTGCGCCGCCCCGGCGATCTGGTCGCCCGTTACGGCGGCGAAGAGTTCTCGGTAATCCTCGCCGAAACCGACAGCAGCGGTGCCCGGCAGATTGCTGAACACATTCGTCAGGCGGTGGCGCAGATGCCGAGGGTCGAGGGCGCGGACGTGGCAATGACCGTCAGTATCGGTATCAGCACTTGGACATCGGCAGTCGAGATGTCGCTGGAGCAACTGCTGTTTGCGGCGGACAAGGCGTTGTATCAGGCCAAGGAGAGCGGTCGCAATCGGGTTGTCAGTTCGTAAGATCAAAAGATCGCAGCCTTCGGCAGCTCCTACAGTTGGAATATCTTTCCCTGTAGGAACTGCCGAAGGCTGTGATCTTTTGCTTTTAATAAGGGCATAAAAAAAGGCCATCCGAGGATGGCCTTCAAAAAACTAGAGAGGTTTTTTACTTACACCGCCGCAACCGGGCGCATGTAAGAGATCGGTGCAGTGCTGGCGTCTTCGAACGTCACGACTTCCCACGCATCTGTCTGCTCAATCAACTTGCGCAGCAGCTGGTTGTTCAGTGCGTGACCGGACTTGAAGCCTTTGAACTCACCAATCAGGCTGTTACCCAGCAGGTACAGGTCGCCAATCGCATCGAGGATCTTGTGCTTCACGAATTCGTCTTCGTAGCGAAGGCCGTCTTCGTTCAGTACACCATCGGAATCCACCACGATCGCGTTTTCAACGCTGCCGCCGAGTGCGAGGTTGTGCTTGCGCAGGTACTCGATGTCACTCATGAAACCGAAAGTACGGGCGCGGCTGACTTCTTTTACGAACGAAGTGCTGGAAAAATCCACGCTTGCACTTTGGGTGCGGTCCCGGAATACCGGGTGATCGAAATCGATCTCGAAGCTCACCTTGAACCCTTCGAAAGGGACGAAAGTGGCGCGCTTGTCGCCGTCTTCCACTGTCACTTCACGCAGGATGCGGATGAATTTCTTGGCGGCGTCCTGCTCTTCCAGGCCAGCCGATTGAATCAGGAATACGAACGGTCCAGCGCTGCCATCCATGATCGGGACTTCGGACGCGGAGAGCTCGACGTAGGCGTTATCGATGCCCAGGCCAGCCATGGCCGAGAGCAAGTGCTCTACCGTGTCCACTTTGACGTCGCCATTGATCAGCGTCGTCGACATAGTGGTTTCACCGACGTTTTCCGCGCGGGCAGGAATCTGCACCACAGGGTCGAGGTCAGCGCGACAAAACACAATGCCAGTGTCGACAGGCGCAGGCTTGAGGGTCAGGTAGACCTTCTCCCCGGAATGCAGGCCTACACCTGTGGCACGGATAATATTTTTCAGTGTGCGTTGTTTAATCATGGCTTGGGCCGCTTCAGCGCAAATTGCGAACTGGTATCAACAAAGGCTGGCGATAATAGCAGACCGAGCCTTTGCTGAACACCAATCACCGTCATAGCCCTGATACATTCCATCAATCGGCCTGACGACGCAGGAATGCCGGGATGTCCAGGTAATCCAGATCGTCCTGCGGGTTCATCTTCGCGGCAGTCGCAGCACCGGCCTGAGCCTGGTTGCGCATGACGGTCGGACGGTCCAGGTCACGGTAGTTCACCGCCGGAGCTTCCTGACGCGCAGGAGCCGGTTGTTGAACCTGAGCGGCAGCCATGGAGGTGTGAACGGTGTTGTCGATGACCTTCACAGGCTTCTCGATTTTCGCGCCCAGACCGGTGGCAACCACGGTGACGTGCAGTTCGTCGCGCATGTCCGGATCGATCACGGTACCGACCTTGACCATCGCGTGCTCCGAAGCGAAGGCTTCGATGATGCTACCCACGTCGGAGTACTCACCCAGGGACAGGTCAGGACCGGCGGTGATGTTCACCAGGATGCCGCGTGCACCTTGCAGGTTCACGTCTTCCAGCAGCGGGTTGCGGATGGCCGCTTCGGTCGCTTCACGTGCACGGTTCGGACCGCTGGCGCAGCCAGTGCCCATCATCGCCATGCCCATTTCGCTCATCACGGTACGCACGTCGGCGAAGTCGACGTTGATCATGCCCGGACGCTTGATGATGTCGGAAATACCGCGCACGGCACCGGCCAGTACGTCGTCAGCCTTGGCGAACGCCGACAAGAGGCTTGCGTCTTTACCGAGGATGGTCAGCAGCTTCTCGTTCGGAATGGTGATCAACGAGTCGACGCTTTCGGAGAGCATGCGGATGCCTTCGTCGGCAATCTGCATACGCTTGCGGCCTTCGAACGGGAACGGACGGGTCACGACCGCAACAGTCAGGATGCCCATTTCCTTGGCCACTTCGGCGATGATCGGCGCAGCACCGGTACCGGTACCGCCGCCCATGCCAGTGGTGATGAACACCATGTTGGTGCCGGCCAGCACTTCAGCGATGCGCTCGCGATCTTCCAGCGCAGCCTGACGGCCGACTTCCGGGTTGGCGCCGGCGCCCAGGCCTTTGGTCACACCGGTGCCCAGTTGCAGAATGGTGCGCGCGCCGATGTTTTTCAGCGCTTGAGCATCAGTGTTGGCGCAGATGAATTCAACGCCTTCGATGTTGCTCTTGACCATGTGGTTGACAGCGTTGCCGCCGCCACCGCCAACACCGATAACTTTGATTACCGGGCTTGCGGGGATGTTGTCTACGAGTTCGAACATTTTCCCTCTCCTTACATTCTCTAGTTTTTTCGCCTACTGCATTTTTGTAGCGGTGTTGCGGTAAAGCGTTAGAAGTTGCCTTGAACCCACTTCTTCAATCGGTCCAGCAACGGCGCCTGTGGCTCATCGTTGCTGTAGCTGTCGCGGCTGCCGATGCCCGAGAACGAGATCCCGTCGGACTGCTTCTGCAGGCCGTACATCAGCAAGCCAACGCCAGTGGAATAAATCGGGTTGCGCACCACGTCATCCAGACCCTTCACGCCGTGCGGCACACCCAGGCGCACCGGCATGTGGAAGATTTCCTCGGCCAGCTCGGTGGCGCCTTCCATCTTCGAGGTACCGCCGGTCAGGACGATGCCCGCCGGGATCAGGTCTTCGTAGCCGCTGCGACGCAGTTCGGCCTGGATCAGGGTGAACAGTTCGTCGTAACGCGGCTCGACCACCTCGGCCAGGGCCTGACGCGACAGTTCGCGCGGTGGACGGTCGCCAACGCTCGGCACCTTGATGGTTTCGCCGGCACCGGCCAGTTTGGCCAGCGCACAGGCGTAGCGGATCTTGATCTCTTCGGCGTACTGGGTCGGGGTGCGCAACGCCATGGCGATGTCGTTGGTCACCTGATCACCGGCAATCGGGATCACCGCGGTGTGGCGGATCGCGCCTTCGGTGAAGATCGCGATGTCGGTGGTGCCGCCGCCGATGTCGACCAGGCACACGCCCAGCTCTTTTTCGTCGTCGGTCAGTACCGAATAAGCCGAGGCCAGTTGTTCGAGAATGATGTCGTCGATTTCCAGACCGCAGCGACGCACGCACTTTTCAATGTTCTGTGCAGCGTTGACGGCGCAGGTGACCACGTGAACCTTGGCTTCCAGACGCACGCCGGACATGCCCAGAGGCTCGCGGACGCCTTCCTGGTTATCAATCACGTAATCCTGCGGCAGGGTGTGCAGCACGCGCTGGTCAGCCGGGATCGCCACGGCCTGGGCAGCGTCAAGTACACGCTCCAGGTCAGCCGAGCTCACTTCGCGGTCACGAATCGCCACGATGCCGTGGGAGTTCAGGCTGCGGATGTGATTGCCGGCCACGCCGACGAACGCCGAGTGAATGCGGCAGCCCGCCATCAGTTGGGCTTCTTCGATCGCGCGCTGGATCGATTGCACGGTGGACTCGATGTTCACCACCACGCCCTTCTTCAGGCCGCGGGACGGGTGAGTACCGATACCGACGATTTCCAGCGTGCCGTCGTCCGCGACCTCGCCTACCAGCGCCACCACCTTGGAGGTGCCGATATCCAGACCGACGATCATTTTGCCGCTTTGCACGTTTGCCATGGGTCCTGCCTCTTCTTAATTCTTTGCGACAGCCGGTTGGGCTGTCGTCGGCGCTACTGGTTCCCGCCAGCCAACAGCGAGGCCGTTGGCGTAGCGCAGATCGATGCGCGCAATGTTCGTAATCTGGTCTTTAAGCGTCTTGTCATAGATGGCGATGAAGCGGCGCATCTTTTCCACCAGGTTGCCGCGTCCCAGCAGCAGCTCGATGCCGGGGCCGGAGCTACCGGCACCGGTGGTCAGGAACCAGCTGCCACGTTCACGCAGTTCCAGGCGCGCGATCGAGAAACCCAGCGGCCGGAGCATCTGGCTCAGCACCTGATACTGCTGCATCACTTGCTGCTGGGCCCGTTGTGGGCCGAACAGCTGTGGCAGGTGTTCGTAGTTCGCCAGTTCCTTGGGCGTGAACGCCTGGCCCTGGTTGTTGAGCAGCGACTCGTCGCCCCAACGGGCCACTGGCAGTTGCTCTTCGAGGCGGATCACCACCTGGTCCGGCCACACCCGGCGTACTTCGGCGTGGGCGATCCAGGGCATCTGTTCAAGCTCGGTGCGCATGCCGGCCAGATCAATGGTGAAGAAGCTCGACGCCACGTACGGGGCGATTCGCTGCTGCACCGCTTGCTGGCTGATGTAGCTCAGGTCGCCCTGCACGGCGATCTTGGTGATCGGCCGGTCGGCATACGGCAGCAAACGCTGCGCGCCTTCGTAGGTACCGAACCCGAGCGCCACCAGGAGCACTGGCCAGAACAGGCTTTTCAGAAAGCCGAAATTGGCTTTCGGCAGGCGCGCAGACATCGGCTCTTTGGCCACCATTCGGCTGGCACCCCGCGGCACCGGCTTGCGGCCGGGTGCGGGTGGCTGATGTCTGAGCTGAGCGCCTTGCATGGTCTTAACCTCGCGCCTCTGTATGACCGGAGCCTTCAACACTGGCGGCCAGAATGGCCAGAACCAGTTGCTGGAAGTCCAGACCGGCAGCACGGGCCGCCATCGGCACCAGACTGTGATCGGTCATGCCCGGTGCGGTGTTCACTTCCAGGAACCAGAACTGCCCGTCGGCGTCCTGCATCACGTCCGCCCTGCCCCAACCGGCAATACCCAGCGCCTCACAGGCCTTGGCCGTGAGATCCATGAGTTCCTGCTCCTTGGCGGCATCCAGCCCGCACGGAATGCGGTACTGGGTATCGTTGGCGATGTACTTGGCGTCGTAGTCGTAGAACGTGTGCGGTGTACCCAGGGCGATAGGAGGCAACACCTGGTCACGCAGGGTGGCGATGGTGAACTCCGGACCTTGAATCCATTGTTCAACCAAGACTTGCGAATCGTAGGTACTGGCCGCTTTCCATGCGTCGATCAACTCGGACGCAGAACTCACTTTGGCCATCCCGATACTTGAACCTTCATGCGCCGGTTTGACGATCAAAGGGAAGCCCAGTTCCGTCGCCGCGGAAATACAATCGGCTTCGCTGCACAGCACGGCGTGACGCGGCGTCGGAATCCCGAGGCTGTGCCAGACCTGCTTGGTGCGCAGTTTGTCCATCGCCAGTGCCGAGGCGAGGATGCCGCTGCCGGTGTAGGGAATGCCGGCGCATTCGAGCAGGCCCTGCATGGAGCCGTCTTCACCGCCACGGCCGTGGAGAATGATGAACGCACGGTCGATCTTTTCGCTCAGCAGACGCTGCAGAAAATCCTCGCCGACGTCGATCCCGAACGCGTCCACACCCGCGCTTTGCAGCGCGTCGAGCACAGCGTTACCGGACTTCAGCGAAACCTCACGCTCGGCACTCATGCCACCGAACAGCACGGCGACCCGGCCGAAGTCTTTCGGCGCGATGGTGGAGAACAGGTTGGCGTAGGCAGCAGTCATTTCAACTTCCCCTCGACCGACGCCGCCACGGCGCCGGCGAACAATTCACTTTTCAACAGCTTCGGCGCGAGACCGCCGATATCCCCGGCGCCCTGGCACAGCAGGATGTCGCCGGCACGCAGCAGCGGCTTGACCAGCGGCGCGAGGTCGACACCGCGCTCGATGTAGATCGGGTCGAGCTGACCACGCTGACGGATGCTGTTGCACAACTTGCGGCTGTCCGCGCCCGGGATCGGCTCTTCGCCGGCCGGATAGACTTCCATCAGCAACAGCACGTTGGCATCGGCCAGTACATTGACGAAATCGTCGTACAGGTCGCGGGTGCGGCTGTAACGATGCGGCTGGTAGACCATCACCAGACGGCGCTCCGGCCAGCCACCGCGCACGGCTTTGATCACCGCCGCGACTTCGGTCGGGTGGTGACCATAGTCGTCGACCAGCATCACGTTGCCGCCGTCCACCGGCAGTTCGCCGTAGACCTGGAAGCGTCGGCCAACGCCCTGGAACCCGGACAGGCCCTGAACGATGGCTTCATCACTGACGCCTTCGTCGGTGGCGATGCAGATGGTCGCCAGCGAGTTGAGCACGTTGTGGTTGCCCGGCATGTTCACGGACACGTCCAGCGGCTCGCGATCCGGGCGCAGCACGGTGAAGAAGGTCTGCATGCCCTGCTGACGCACATTGATCGCGCGCACGTCGGCGTCTTCGCTGAAGCCGTAGGTCACGGTCGGACGCTTGACCAGCGGCAGGATTTCACGCACCACCGGATCGTCCAGGCACATCACGGCCAGACCGTAGAACGGCAGGTTGTGCAGGAACTCGACGAAGGTTTTCTTCAGCTTGTTGAAGTCACCGTCGTAGGTCGCCATGTGGTCGGCGTCGATGTTGGTCACCACCGCCACCAGCGGTTGCAGGTGCAGGAAGCTCGCATCGCTTTCGTCGGCTTCGGCGATCAGATAGCGGCTGGTGCCGAGCTGGGCATTGGTGCCCGCGGCATTCAGACGGCCACCGATGACGAAGGTCGGGTCCAGACCACCAGCGGCGAACACCGAAGCGATCAGGCTGGTGGTGGTGGTTTTGCCGTGGGTGCCGGCGACGGCAATGCCGTGGCGATAGCGCATCAGCTCGGCGAGCATCTCGGCACGCGGTACCACCGGGATACGACGCTCAAGGGCGGTCGCCACTTCCGGGTTGGAGGTGTTCACAGCGCTGGAAACCACCAGCACATCGGCGGTCGCAGCGTTCTCGGCACGGTGGCCGATATAGATGTGCGCCCCGAACGATTCCAGACGCTCGGTCACCGGCGACGCTTTCAGGTCGGAACCGGACACTTCATAGCCCAGGTTCAACAACACTTCAGCGATGCCGCACATGCCCACGCCGCCGATACCGACGAAGTGGATGCGACGGATACGGCGCATTTCCGGTTGTGGCATGGCTTTCTGATTCTCAACCATGGGCCACCTCCAGGCAGGTATCGACCACGCTGCGGGTGGCATCGGGTTTGGCCAGACGGCGGGCCGCTTGGGCCATTTCTTCGAGTCGTTGCGGTTGCATCAAGACCTCTGTCAGGCGCGCGGCAAGGTCCGCGGCACCAGTCGTTCTTTGCGGCATCACGAAGGCAGCGCCTTCACGGGCCAAATAATCGGCGTTGCGGGTCTGGTGATCGTCGATCGCGTGGGGCAAAGGCACCAGCATCGAGGGCAGACCAACGGCGGCCAGCTCACTGATGGTCAGCGCGCCAGCGCGGCACACCACCAGGTCAGCCCAGCCATAGGCCTGGGCCATGTCTTTGATGAACGGCTGCACCTGCGCATCCACGCCGGCGGCGCGGTAGCGCTCAGCAGTCACTTCATCGTGGTTTTTGCCAGCCTGATGAAACACGTCCGGACGCAAATCGGCGGGGACTTGCGCCAGGGCTTCAGGCAGCAACTTGTTCAACGGTTCTGCGCCCAGGCTTCCGCCGAGGATCAGCAAACGCGCTTTGCGCCCGGCCAGAGCCGGTCGCGATGTTTCGAGGAACAGCTCGCTGCGCACCGGGTTTCCGGTGGTACGGCGGCTGTCCGACAGAGTAAAGGTGTCGGGGAACGCTTCACACACCCGGGCGGCGAACGGCACCAGCAACCGATTGGCGGTGCCGGCCACGGCGTTCTGTTCGTGAACGATCACCGGCACACCGGCCAGTTTCGCGGCAATCCCGCCAGGCCCGGTCACATAACCACCGAAGCCGACCACGCAGACTGGACGCAGCTTGCGAATCACCGCCCGCGCCTGCCACACCGACTTGAGCAACATGAACGGCGCCTTGAGCAGCGACAGCTTGCCCTTGCCACGCAAACCCGTGGCATTGATGCGGTGCAGTTCAAGACCTGCAGCCGGTACCAGATCGTTTTCGATCCCGCGTGGCGTGCCGAGCCAGTGCACGGTGTAACCGCGTGCCTGGAATTCGCGAGCACAGGACAGCGCCGGGAACACGTGGCCGCCGGTGCCGCCGGCCATGATCAATACGTTAGCGCCCATGGTTCGGCTCCTCGGCGAAGTCGCTCTCATGGAATTCCATCTCTTCACTGCCCAGGTGGGTCCGACTCTCCCACTCGATCCTCAGCAACAGACCAAGGCAGGCGCAGCAGATCACCAGGGAACTGCCGCCATAACTGAGAAACGGCAGGGTCAGGCCCTTGGTCGGCAACAGGCCGACGTTCACCCCGATGTTGATCAGGAACTGACCGATCCACAGGAACGACAGACCGTAGGCCACATACGCGGCGAAGAACTGCTTGGCCTTCTCGGCCCACAGACCGATGTACATGCCGCGAATACACACGAACACGAACAGCGCCACGGTGCACAGCGAACCGACGGCGCCGAGCTCTTCGGCCAGCACCGAGAACACGAAGTCGGTGTGCGCTTCAGGCAGATAGAACTGTTTCTGCACGCTGTTGCCCAGGCCAACGCCCAGCCACTCACCGCGACCGAAGGCAATCAACGCCTGCGACAACTGATAACCGGCGCCGAACTGGTCGGCCCACGGGTCGGCGAAGTTAGTCAGACGCGCCATCCGGTAGGGCTGCATCTGAATCAGCAAGACCACGGCCCCGACTGCGAGAACCACCATCAGCGAGAAGCGGAACAGCCCGACTCCGCCGAGGAACAGCATCGCCGCCGCAGCCCCCATCATTACCACGGTGGCACCGAAGTCCGGCTCCATCAGCAACAGGCCCGCCATCGGCAGCAGCACGATGAAGGGCTTGAAGAAGCCCATCCAGCTCTCGCGCACTTCTTTCTGCCGACGCACCAGATAACCGGCGAGGTAGATCACCACGAAGACTTTGGCGATCTCCGACGGCTGTACGTTGAAGAAGCTGAAACCGATCCAGCGCATCGAACCGTTCACTTCACGGCCGATCCCGGGGACGATCACCATCACCAGCAGACCGAATGCACCGATCAGCATCATCCAGCCCAGACGCTGCCAGGTGGCGATCGGAATCATCATGGTGATGATGCAGGCACCCAGGCCCAGCGCCACATAGATCAGGTGGCGAATCATGTAGTACAGCGCGCTGCCCGACTGCGCCGCCGCCACTTCGGTGGAGGCCGAGGCGATCATGATCAGGCCCAGGCCCAGCAGCGCCAGGCAGCCGGCGAGCATCGGGAAATCGAGGTCGATGCCACGGCCGGTAATGATCGGAGACGGGTAAGGCTTGATGATATTGCGCAGGCTCATGCCAGATCCTCCACGGCGCGGACGAACTGGTGACCACGGTCTTCGTAATTCTTGAACATGTCGAAACTGGCGCAGGCCGGCGACAGCAGCACCACGTCACCCGGTTGGGCGACCGCGCGGCATTGCGCAACGGCGTCGACCAGCGAAGTGGCGCGAATCAGCGGCACGGCGTCACCGATGGCTGCGCCGATCTTGTCGGAGTCGCGGCCCATCAGGATCACGGCGCGGCAGTTGGCCGCCACCGGATCGCGCAAATCGTTGAACTCGGCGCCTTTGCCGTCGCCACCGGCGATCAGCACGACCTTGCCATCGATATCCGCACCCAGGCCTTCGATGGCCGCGAGCGCCGCACCGACGTTGGTGGCTTTGGAATCGTTGTAGTAACCGACGCCGTCGAGATCACGCACCCACTGGCAGCGGTGTTCGAGGCCGGTGAAGTTACGCAGGGCATCAAGCATGGCGTCGAACGGCAGGCCGACCGCATGCCCCAGTGCCAGTGCCGCGAGGGCATTGGCCTGGTTATGCGCGCCACGCACTTTCAGTTCGCGCACCGGCATCAGGTTCTGGAATTCGAAGGCCAGGTATTTCTCGCCGTCTTCTTCGCGCAGGCCGAAGGCCTTGAAATCCGGTTTGTTCAGGCCGAAGGTCCAGCACGGCTGGCTCTCGCCGATCAGCGGACGGCTGAGCGCGTCCTGACGGTTGACCACGAACTGCTTCGCGCCACGGAAGATCCGGTGCTTGGCCAGGTGATAGGCCGGCAGGCCGCTGTAGCGGTCCATGTGGTCTTCGCTGATGTTCAACACGGTAGCCACTTCAGCGTTGAGCTGGTCGGTGGTTTCCAGCTGAAAACTCGACAGCTCCATCACGTACAGCTCGACGTCGTCGCTGAGCAGGTCCAGCGCCGGCGTGCCGAGGTTGCCACCCACCGCGACGCGCTTGCCGGCCGCAGCCGCCATCTCGCCGACCAGGGTGGTGACGGTGCTTTTCGCGTTGGAACCGGTGATGGCCACGATCGGCGCCCGCGCGTTACGCGCGAACAGCTCGATATCGCCGGACATTTTCACGCCACGGGCGGCAGCGGCTTGCAGGGCCGGGGTCGCCAGCGCCAGACCGGGACTCACGTAGAGCTCGTCGGCGCGGCACAGGAATTCGACGTCCAGCTCGCCACAACGCACTTCCACGTGCGGATAGTCACGCTTGAGCGTGGCCAGTTCCGGTGGATTGTCCCGCGTGTCGGCAACGGCAAACGACACGCCCCGGTTCGCCAGGAAGCGAACCAGGGACATGCCGCTCTTGCCGAGGCCGACAACGATGCGGAAGTGGTCAGAAGCGATCAGAGACACTCGTTCTACCTCAGCTTCAGGGTGGCAAGGCCGATCAGCACCAGAATCACGGTGATGATCCAGAAACGGACGATCACGCGTGGCTCGGGCCAGCCCTTGAGTTCAAAGTGGTGGTGAATCGGTGCCATGCGGAACACACGGCGCCCGGTCAGCTTGAAAGAGGCAACCTGGATAACCACCGACAGGGTTTCCATCACGAACACGCCGCCCATGATGAACAGGACGATTTCCTGACGGACGATTACTGCGATGGTGCCCAGTGCCGCGCCGAGTGCCAGAGCACCGACGTCGCCCATGAACACTTGCGCCGGGTAGGTGTTGAACCAGAGGAAGCCCAGACCGGCACCGATCAGTGCGCCGCAGAACACGATCAGTTCGCCCGCGCCCGGCACGTAAGGAATCAGCAGATACTCGGCGAATTTCACGTTACCCGACAGGTAGCAGAAGATGCCCAGGCCTCCGCCGACCATCACGGTTGGCATGATCGCCAGCCCGTCGAGGCCGTCGGTCAGGTTGACCGCGTTGCTCGAACCGACGATCACGAAGTAGGTGAGCACGATGAAACCGGCGCCCAGCGGAATGCTGTAGTCCTTGAGCATCGGCAGGATCAGCGTGGTCTCCACAGGCGTGGTGGCGGTCATATAAAGGAAGATCGCTGCGCCCAGGCCAAAGACCGACTGCCAGAAATATTTCCAGCGGCTTGGCAAGCCACGGGAGTTCTTCTCGATCACTTTGCGGTAGTCATCGACCCAGCCGATGGCACCGAACAGCAGGGTCACCAACAGCACGACCCAGACGTAGCGGTTGCTCAGGTCAGCCCACAACAGGGTGCTGACACCGATGGAAGACAGAATCAGCGCGCCGCCCATGGTCGGCGTACCCGACTTGGACAGGTGCGATTGCGGGCCGTCGTTGCGAACGGACTGGCCGATCTGACGGTTCTGCAGGGTGCGGATCATCCACGGGCCATAGCACAGCGACAAAACCAGCGCGGTCAGCACACCGAGGATCCCGCGCAGGGTCAGGTACTGGAAGACCGCGAAGCCTTTGTAGAACTGTTGCAGATACTCCGCTAGCAGCAGCAGCATTAATGTTTCTCCAGACTGGACCCGCACAGAGCCGCAACGATGTTTTCCATCGCTGCACTGCGCGAACCCTTGATCAAAATGGTGGTGTTTGTGTCCTGCTCGGCGTCGAGGGCCTGGATCAGTTCGGCTTGCGTGCCGAAGTGATGCGCCTCTTGGCCGAATGCGTTCACGGCGTGGACCATGTTCGGCCCGACCGCGTAAAGCGCGGAAACCTTGCCCCGGGCGTATTCGCCCACGTCGCGGTGCCCCTGCTCCGCCCAGTCGCCCAACTCGCCGATATCTCCGAGCACCAGGACGGTGCGGCCGGAAAAGCCGGCGAGTATATCAACGGCAGCGCACATGGAGGTGGGGTTTGCGTTGTAAGTGTCATCGATCACGCGCATGCCGTTCTTCGCCAGTTGCGCGACGGTGCGGCCCTTGACCGGTTGTACCGCGCCAAGCCCGGTGGCAATGCCGAACAGCGACACGCCCAAGGCGTGAGCGGCAGCGGCGGCAGCCATGGCGTTGGCGACGTTATGGGTGCCGAGCAGGTTCAGTTGAACGTGCTCCACACCTTCAGGTGTATGCAGGTTGAAGGCCGGGCAACCCCGGGCATCGGTGCTCAGGTCGCTGGCGTAGAAATCTGCCTGCGGATTGCTCAAGGAGAAGGTCAGCACCTTGCGTGCGCCGGCGCGGAGCTTCCAGATTCCGAAGGCCTTGTCGTCGAGGTTGAGCACGGCGACGCCATCCGTCGCCAGCCCGTCGATAATCTCGCCTTTGGCCTCGACGATTTTTTCCGGCCCGCCGAACTCGCCAACGTGGGCAGTGCCAGCGTTGTTGAGGATCGCCACGTGCGGCTTGGTCAGCCCGACGGTGTAGGCGATTTCGCCCAGACGCGAGGCGCCCAGTTCGATCACGGCGGCAGTGTGTTCCGGCGCCAGTTCGAGCAGGGTCAGCGGTGCGCCGAGATCGTTGTTCAGATTGCCGCGAGTCGCCAGCACCGGACCGCGGGTACGCAGGATGCTCGCGAGCATTTCCTTGACCGTGGTCTTGCCGCTGGAGCCGGTAATGGCCGCGACCGGTTGTGTGAACGCGGCACGGTTCAGCGCACCCAACTGGCCGAGGGCCTGACGGGTGTCCTTGACCAGCAGTTGCGGCAGGGTGCTGTCAGCGACTTCACGCTCGACCAGTGCCGCGACCGCGCCTTTGCCGGCGACATCGTTCAGGTAATCGTGACCGTCAAAGCGCGGGCCAGTCAGGGCAATAAACAGTTGGCCAGCGGTGATCGCACGGCTGTCGATGCTGACGCCATCGAAACTGGCGTCGCTGCTGATCAGACGGGCGTCGAGCACGTTGGTCAGTTCGCTCAATGTCAGGGCCTTAAGCATGGGCCACCTCCCACGCAGTGAGGGCATGATCGGCCTCGACCAGATCGGAGAAAGCGTGCCGCTCGCCGTTGATTTCCTGATAGTCCTCGTGGCCCTTGCCTGCCAGAACGATCACGTCATCGGCCGATGCAGCAGCGATCAGCTGGGCAATCGCCTGACCACGGCCGGCGACGAAGGTGACTTTATCCACAGCAGTGAAACCGGCGCGGATGTCATCGAAAATCTGCACCGGGTCTTCCGTGCGCGGGTTGTCATCGGTGACCAGTACGCGATCGGCCAGACGCTCGACCACTTCGGCCATCAGCGGACGCTTGCCGCGATCACGATCACCGCCACAGCCGAACAGGCACAGCAACTGGCCTTTGACGTGTGGACGCAGCGCGGTCAAAACTTTTTCCAGGGCATCCGGGGTGTGCGCGTAATCGACCACCACCAGTGGCTGAGTGCCGCCACCCAGACGCTGCATGCGCCCGGCCGGGCCTTCAAGTTTCGGCAACACCTTGAGGATTTCGTCGAGCGCATAATCCAGACCGAGCAAAGCGCCGACCGCCGCCAGCACATTGCTCAGGTTGAAACGACCGAGCAGCGTGCTGCGCAGGTGGTGTTCGCCCTGCGGCGTGACCAGCGTGGCGCGTACGCCGTGGTCATCGAACTGCGCTTCGCGGACATACAAATAGGCGCTGCTGTCGAGCAGGCTGTAACTGATCAAACGCGACTCGCGTTTTTCGCCGGCCAACTGCCGACCGAAATCGTCGTCGAGGTTGACCACGCGGCACTTCAGGTCATTCCAGGCGAACAGCTTGGCCTTGGCCTCGGCGTAAGCCTGCATGGTGCCGTGATAATCCAGATGGTCGCGGGACAGGTTGGTCATCACCGCGACGTCGAACGCCAACGCGCTGACCCGGCCCTGATCCAGACCGTGGGACGACACTTCCATGGCCACGGCTTTGGCCCCGGCCTTTTTCAGGTCGGCCAGAGTGGCTTGCATGGCGATCGGATTCGGCGTGGTGTGCAGGCCACTTTCCAGCGCGCCATGGAAGCCGGAACCCAGCGTACCGACGATGCCGCAATGCTGACCAAGCAGATCGAGTGCTTGCGCGACCAGTTGGGTCACGCTGGTTTTGCCATTGGTGCCGGTAACACCGATCAGGTTCAAGTGATGGCTCGGCTCGCCATAAAAGCGCCCGGCGATGTCGGACAACTGCGCCGCCAGGCCTTTGACCGGAATCAACGGCACTTCGGTGATCGGCAGCACGGTGGCGCCTTCCACTTCGTAAGCAACTGCCGCCGCGCCGCGCTGCAAGGCATCGGCGATGTGCGCACGGCCATCGAACTTGCCACCGGGCACGGCGAGGAACAGGTCGCCCGCGCGCACGTTGCGGCTGTCCAGCGCCAACTCACGGATCAGCAGATCGTGGCCGGCGTGGGGGAATATCTTGTTCAGACTCAGAGACATCAGCCGCGCCCTCCATTGGCTTTCAGCGGAACGACCGGGGTGGCGTTGGCCTGTTGGGTGGTCGGCAGGTTGTCCGGGGTCACATTCATCAGACGCAGGGTGCCGGACATCACACGGCTGAACACCGGCGCCGACACCAGACCACCGAAGTAACCGGCCTTGGACGGTTCATCGATCACCACCACGATGGCGTAACGCGGATCGCTCATCGGGCCGAAACCGGCGAACAGCGAGCGGTAGGAGTTTTCGGCGTAGCCCTTGGTGCCCACCGACGTTTTACGTGCAGTACCCGACTTGCCGGCCACGTGATACGCCGGCACCTGCGCACGGAACACGCCGCGCGGTGCTTCGATCACTTGCTGCAGCATGCCTTGCATGGTTTTCGCGACTGCTTCCGGCAATACCTGTGTGGTCTGCGGCGGCTTGTCGGTTTTGATCAGCGTCAGCGGTGCGAGACGACCGTTGTTGGCCAGCGCCGAGAATGCGTGCACCAGCTGGATCGCGGTCACGGAAATACCGTAGCCATAAGACAGTGTCGCGGTTTCGGCTTTGCGCCAGTCGCGGTAGTTCGGCAGGTTGCCGACGCGCTCGCCCGGAAAGCCCAGGCCGGTGTCCTGGCCGAGTCCGACTTTCTGTGCGAGACGGTAAATGGTTTCCCCGCCGATATCGAACGCGACCTTACTCATGCCGACGTTACTGGAATTGATCAGGATGCCGGTCATGTCGAGTACCGGACCTTCGGTCTTCGACACGTCCTTGATCGTGTACTTGCCGATCTGCAGCGAGCCCGGATACACCTCGACGGTGTCGGTCGGTTTCCAGCGCCCGGATTCGATCGCGGCACTCATCGAGATCGCTTTCATGGTCGAACCCGGCTCGAACACGTCGATCATCGCGCGGTTACGCATCATCGCCGGCTGCAGGTTGCGACGGTTGTTCGGGTTATAGGTTGGCTGGTTGACCATGGCGAGAATCTCGCCGGTCTTCACGTCCATGATCACCAGGCTGCCAGCCTTGGCGCCGTTCTCGATGATCGCGTTGCGCAGCTCGCGGTTCGCCAGGTATTGCAGACGCAGGTCAATCGACAACGCCAAGGGCTTGCCGGCCTTGGCGTTCTTGGTGACCTGGACATCCTTGATCAGCCGACCGCGCCGATCCTTGATGACCTGCCGCTTGCCCGGCACCCCGGCCAGCCACTCGTCGTAGGCCAGCTCGACGCCTTCACGCCCGTGATCGTCAATGTCGGTAAATCCGACCATGTGCGCGGTGACTTCACCGGCCGGGTAGAAGCGGCGGAATTCTTCGATGCCGTAAACGCCCGGCACTTTCAGGTCGAGCACAGCCTGGCCCTGCTCGGGGGTCAGCCCGCGCACCAGGTAAATGAATTCTTTGTTGGCCTGAGCTTCGAGACGTTCGGCCAGGGCTTTCGGATCCTGCCCCAGCGCCGCGGCCAGTGCCGGCCACTTCTCTTTGGCCGTCTGCATTTCCTTGGCGTTGGCCCACAGCGTCGTCACCGGGGTACTCACGGCCAACGGCTCGCCATTACGGTCGGTGATCAGACCACGGTGAGCAGGAATCGGGATGTGACGGAGACTGCGCGCGTCGCCCTGCCCCTTGAGGAAGTCACGGTCAACCACTTGCAGGTCGATGATGCGCCAGCAGATCGCCGCGACCATCACGCCGAGCAGAGCGACCATCAGGCGGAAGCGCCACGGGAAGAGTGCGCCTTCGAGTTTCATCATGGCGCCACCATCTTCACGTCAGCCGCGCCCGGAATGTGCATTTTCAATTGTTCAGTGGCCAGCACTTCGATGCGGCTGTGCGCTGTCCAGGTGCTTTGCTCGAGAATCAGACGCCCCCACTCGGCCTGCGCCTTGTCGCGCACGCTGAGTTCGTTGTAAAGGGTGTTAAGCAACTGCCGGTTCCAGTGCGCGCTGTAAGACACGCCGATGGCCGACACGAGCACGCCGACAAACAGCAGCAGCATGATAAAGCTGCCGCCCGGCAGGGGCTTGGCGAAAAGCTTGCTCACCGCAACTTCTCCGCGACACGCATGACAGCGCTACGGGAACGTGGGTTGGCTTTGAGTTCGGCGTCGGAGGCCGTCTGCGCTTTGCCATGGATTTTGATTTTTGGTTCGAACGCCACGTGGCGCACGGGCAGGTTGCGCGGCAGGTTGTCGGCTTCGCCTTTCACCAGTTTGCGCATGAACAGTTTGACGATGCGGTCTTCCAGCGAGTGGAAGCTGATGACCACCAGACGGCCACCGACTTCCAGAGCATCCAGTGCGGCTTCGAGGCCGGCTTCCAGATCGCCCAGTTCGTTGTTGACGTGAATACGCAAACCCTGGAACGCACGGGTCGCCGGGTTCTTGCCCTTCTCCCACGCCGGGTTGGCGACTTTCAGAACTTCGGCCAGATCGGCGGTGCGCTCGAACGGTTTGATGTCGCGACGCTCGGCCACCGCACGGGCCATGCGCCCGGAGAAACGTTCTTCGCCGTATTCCTTGAACACCCGGGCGATTTCTTCCACCGACGCGGTGTTGACGAATTCGGCGGCGCTGATGCCACGGGACGGATCCATACGCATGTCCAGCGGGCCGTCGTTGAGGAAACTGAAGCCGCGCTCGGCGTCATCCAGTTGCGGCGACGACACGCCGAGATCGAGCAGGATGCCGCTGACCTTGCCGCTCAGCCCTTGTTCGGCAACCACCGAACCCAGTTCGGCAAAGCTGCGCTGCACAACGACAAAGCGGCCGTCTTCGGCCGCTAGCGTTTGCCCGGTGGCAATCGCTTGAGGATCCTTGTCGAATCCGATCAGCCGGCCGTCCGGCCCGAGCTGGCTGAGGATCAGCCGACTGTGCCCGCCGCGCCCGAACGTACCGTCCAGATAGCAGCCATCAGGACGTACGGCGAGAGCCTCGACGGCTTCGTCAAGCAGTACGGTGATGTGGTTAAAGCCGCTATCAATAGTCACAGGATCAAATCACGCAGTTCGTCAGGCATGGCGCCCGGTTGTTGAATAGCAGCAAGGTCGGCGGCAGACACCGCGTTCCATGCATCCTCGTCCCACAATTGGAACTTGTTCAGTTGGCCCACCAGCATCGCTTTCTTATCAAGCTTTGCGTATTCGCGCAGACGCGGTGGAACCAGAAAACGACCACTGCCGTCGAGTTCGAGGTCGACGGCATTACCAATCAATAAACGCTGCAGGCGACGGTTCTCTTCGCGAAGCGAAGGGAGTGCACGCAACTTGGTTTCAATGATTTCCCACTCGTCGAGCGGGTAGACACACAGGCACGGATCAACGGCATCAATGGTCACGATCAACTGGCCGGAACTACGCGAAACGAGCTCGTCACGGTACCGGCTCGGCATGGCGAGACGGCCCTTTGCATCGAGACTGATAGCGTTAGCTCCGCGAAACACGTCAGCGTTTCTCCAATTTTTATCGTTTTGAGCTCAAAAAACCCACTTCATGCCACTTTCCGCCACTTGCGCACACTATAGGAATGCGCCCACCACACCGTCAAGGCGCGGATTAAAGGAAAACCCTTACAGAACGGAGATTTAGGAGCTTAAAAGGAGGGGCAACGACAATTTGGCGGATACTTTTGACTAATAACTTGATGCAGCACTGAAAGCTGCGCTCGGAAGTTAAAGTGATTTGTTAAGAGTAAGATTTTTTCGGTATTACAAAAGCGCTTCTGCTGTTGATTGAAGCAAGGTGGGAAATGGCTATTACTGCATTTGCCGCTGCCGGACTTTAGCGCAGGCCTGCCGATAATAACCAGCCCTGATGCCATTGATTCAAGCAGGGAAAGAAAAAGGTGGAGAGTCGATCTGTAAGCCGGGTTCTGTCTTGAACAGTCATTCGTCTACGATGGCCATCACTGGACATCTTTAGCAACCTACCCGGTCCCAGCGCGGGCCACGCCTTGGGACCCTATTTGGTCTTGCTCCAAGTGGGGTTTACCTAGCCACGAACTGTTGCCAGACGTGCGGTGCGCTCTTACCGCACCTTTTCACCCTTACCGGCGCCGAAGCGCTTAGGCGGTTATTTTCTGTGGCACTTTCCGTAGGCTCACGCCTCCCAGGCATTACCTGGCACTTCGCCCTATGGAGCCCGGACTTTCCTCCCCCCTCTAATTTTCATAGAGGGCAGCGACTGTCCGATCGACTCTCCGCCGCGCAGGTTAACGGCAGAGCGCCCGAAGAACAAGCGCTAATAGCCGTGAAACCCGTCTGCGCGACGGGTTACCCGCCCTTCTGCTGTTCCAGTGCGACCTGATACAGCACGTTTTTGCGCTCACCGGTGATTTGCGCGGCCAGGGCGGCAGCGCGCTTGAGCGGCATCTCTTCGAGCAGCAGGTTGAGGACGCGCATCGCCTCGCTGCTGACCGCGTCCTCGGACTGCGGTGCAGACCAGCCCGCGACCAGCACCACGCACTCGCCGCGCTGCTGATTGCTGTCGGACTCGACAAACGCCCGCAACTCAGCCAGCGGCAAGCCTTTGAGCGTCTCGAAGGTCTTGGTGATTTCCCGGGCCAGCAACGCCTGACGCTCGCCACCGAACACCGCTTCCATGTCCTGCAGGCACTCGAGAATGCGATGCGGGGCCTCGTAGAAAATCAGCGTGCGTGGCTCTTCCTTTACCGATTCCAGGCGCGCCTTGCGCCCTGCCGACTTGGCCGGCAGGAAGCCTTCAAAAATGAACCGGTCGGAGGGCAGCCCCGCCGCCGACAGCGCTGCGATCAACGCACAGGCACCCGGCACCGGCACCACATTGATGCCCGCCGCCCGCGCCTGACGCACGAGGTGATAACCCGGATCGGAAATCAGCGGTGTCCCGGCATCAGATATCAGCGCGACGTTATCGCCTGCCAGCAAACGGGTAATAAAGCGGCTACCTTCATCACGTTCGTTATGTTCATGGCACGCGGCCAGCGGCGTGGCAATGCCGAAGTGCTGCATCAAACGTGCCGAGTGCCGCGTGTCTTCGGCGGCGATCAATGCCACTTCGCGGAGGATTTTCAGAGCCCGGGCGCTGATATCGTCCAGGTTGCCGATGGGCGTCGCCACCACATAAAGCGAGCCAGCAGCGGAATTCAAAGGACCTGGAGCAGTCAAAGCGCACACCTCGTGTTCGGTAAAAGCCGGCATTGTAACGCGTCACGAGGCTTGCGATGCGTTCCGGCCGACGCCGGTTTTGCGCTCCTTTGTGCGATGCCGCAACATTTGCTTCAGCTAAATTGACGGTTTCACACCAGTAACATCGCGCCCCGGCCAGCGCTTGGGTACAATTCCACGCTAATTTGATCGAGTATCAGGAACACTTACATGATCGCTTGCCTGCGGCTGTTCACTGCCCTCTGCCTCGCTGCCTTATTGGCGGCCTGCGCCAGCTCCCCCTCCTCCAGCCTTGGCGAACTTCCACGGACTCCGGATGCCAGCATCGAGCAACTGCTCGAACAGGCTACCCAGGCCAAGACGCCGGAAAAAGCCGCGTTGTTGCGCTTGAGCGCGGCAGACCTCGCTTATCGCCAGGGCAATGCCGGCCAGTCCGCGCAGATCCTGCAACAAGTGCCAATGGAGCAGTTGAAGCCAGGCCAGCAGATCTTCGCCAGCACCTTGTCCGCCGAGCTGGCAATGACGCGTAATCAGCCAAAAGCTGCACTGACCGCCCTGAGCCATCCGAGCCTGCAGCACCTGAGCGAAATGCCGGAAGATCAGCAAGTTCGCACCGGCACCGTGCACGCCCGCGCACTGGAAGCCGACGGCCAGACCCTGGCAGCCGCTCGTGAGCGCATCTTCATCGCTCCAATGCTCAAAGGCGAAGCCGCGAGCAAGAACCATGAAGCGATCTGGACCCTGATCGCTTCGCTGCCGACCGATCAACTGCAACCCAACACCGCCGACGATCTCGGCGGCTGGATGGGCCTGGCCCTGGCTGTGAAAACCGCCGGCACCCTGGAACAGCAGCAAGCGGCGATCGATGCCTGGCGCGCACAGAATCCAAAGCACCCAGCTGCAATCAACCTGCCGCTGCCACTGACCAAACTCAAGGAACTGGCCAGCCAGCCCCTGAGCAAGATTGCCCTGCTGCTGCCGCAAGACGGCCCACTGACCTCGGTCGGTAAAGCGCTGCGTGAAGGTTTCATGGCGGCGCACTATCAAGCGCAACAGGCCGGCCAGAAGCCGCCTGCCATCGAGTTCTATGACAGCTCCAAGCTGACCTCGATGGACGAGTTCTACCGCAAGGCCCAGGCTGATGGCGTGCAACTGGTGGTCGGCCCGCTGGAAAAACCGCTGGTCAAACAACTGAGCACCCGTCCGCAACTGCCAATCACCACCCTCGCATTGAATTACAGCGAGGGCGATCAAGGTCCGGCGCAACTGTTCCAGTTCGGCCTGGCCGCTGAAGACGAAGCCCGCGAAGTTTCGCGTCGCGCCCGCGCCGACGGCCTGCATCGCGCGGCGATCATGGTGCCGAAAGGCGAATGGGGCGACCGCGTATTGCGTGCGTTCAGCCAGGACTGGCAGGCCAATGGCGGCAGCATCGTTGCCACCGAACGTGTTGATCAGCCAGTGCAACTGGCCCAGCAGATCGCTGACATGTTCCAGCTGCGTCAAAGCGAAGCCCGCGCCAAGAGCCTGCAAAACGCTGTTGGCACCAATGTCGCCGCGCAGCCGTCGCGTCGTCAGGACATTGAGTTCATCTTCCTGGCAGCCACCCCGCAGCAAGCGCAGCAGATCAAGCCGACCCTGAACTTCCAGTACGCGGGTGATGTTCCGGTGTACGCAACTTCCCACGTGTACAGCGCCAGCGGCGATGTGAACCAGTACAACGACATGAACGGCGTGCGCTTCTGCGAAACCCCATGGTTGCTGGAAGCCAATGACCCGCTGCGTCAGCAAGTCACCGCGCAATGGCCGCAAGCGGCCGGCAGCCTGGGTCGCCTTTACGCCATGGGCGTCGACGCCTACCGTCTGGCGCCGCGCCTGGGTCAGTTGAAGGCGTTGCCGGACAGCCGCATCGAAGGTCAGTCGGGCAGCCTGGGCATGACCCAGACCCAACGCGTGGTGCGTCAGTTGCCATGGGCGCAGTTCGTCAACGGCCAAGTTCAACGCCTGCCGGACACCCCGCGCTGATGCCCGACGGCTCGCACCTGCAAAGCGGTAAAGATGCCGAGCGCCAGGCGCTCGAGCATCTGCAACACCAGGGTCTGCGCCTGCTGGCGCAGAACTGGTCATGCAAACGGGGCGAGCTTGATCTGGTCATGCTTGATGGCGATACAGTAGTATTCGTCGAAGTCCGCTACAGAAAAAACACTCAATGGGGTGGCGCGCTCGCTAGCATCGATGAGCGCAAACGGCAGAAGCTGATTTTCGCCGCACAGTATTTTCTTCAGCGCGAGTCGCGCTGGGCCGATTCCCCTTGCCGCTTCGACGTGGTGGCCATCGACAGCCATCCGGATCAGTTGAACTGGTTGCAGAATGCATTCGATGGTTGATTCTCTGCACCCCACCCCGGACACTTTCACCGACAATTTTTGCTCTTTGCTTTGCGGGCTGCACATTCACGTGCCGAACAGCCGCGCTACTTAAGGTCACACAGATGGACATGCAATCCCGAATTCGCCAGCTTTTCCAGGCCAGTATCGACACCAAGCAACAGGCGATGGACGTACTTGCACCGCACATCGAGCAAGCCAGCCAGATCATGGTCAACGCCCTGCTCAACGAAGGCAAAATGCTTTCGTGCGGCAACGGCGGCTCTGCCGGCGACGCCCAGCACTTCTCTTCCGAACTGCTCAACCGCTTCGAGCGCGAACGCCCGAGCCTGCCGGCCATCGCCCTGACCACCGACAGCTCGACCATCACCTCGATCGCCAACGACTACAGCTACAACGAAGTGTTCTCCAAGCAGATCCGCGCACTGGGTCAACCCGGCGACGTATTGCTGGCGATCTCGACCAGCGGCAACTCGGCAAACATTATTCAAGCGATCCAGGCCGCACATGATCGCGAAATGGTTGTCGTAGCTTTGACTGGCCGCGATGGCGGCGGCATGGCTTCACTGCTGCTGCCTGAAGATGTCGAGATTCGCGTACCGGCCCATGTCACTGCACGTATTCAGGAAGTCCATCTGCTGGCGATCCATTGCCTCTGCGATCTGATCGACAGCCAACTGTTCGGGAGTGAAGAATGACCCCTAATCGCCTTGGCCTTCTGGCCTTGACCCTGTGCCTCGGCATCAGCGGCTGCACCTCGGTGGTGAATGCCAGCCGTGAAGCGCCGATTGAAGACGACCGCGGCACCCGAACCTTCGGCAGTAAAATCGACGACTCGCTGATCGAAACCAAAGTCGGCGTCAACGTGGCCAAGGCCGACCCAGGCCTGGACAAGGATTCGCATATCGTCGTCACCAGCTTCAACGGCGTGGTCCTGCTTGCCGGCCAGACGCCGCGCGAAGACCTCAAGGCCAAGGCCGAACAGGCCGCCGCCAACGTCCAGCGCGTGAAGAAAGTGCACAACGAACTGCAAGTGATTGCACCTTCAAGCTTCCTCGCTCGCCAGAACGACGCCTGGCTGACCACCAAGATCAAGACCCAGATGCTGACCGACGCCAGCATTCCCGGCTCGCGCATCAAGGTCGTGACCGAGAACGGTATCGTTTACCTGCTGGGCCTGCTGACCAAACAGGAAGCGCAACAGGCGACCAATCTGGTGCAAGGCGTTTCCGGTGTGCAGAAAATCGTGAAGCTGTTCGAATACATCGACTGACCGATACCCATGTAGGAGCTGCCGCAGGCTGCGATCTTTAGATCTTGATCTTGGTCTTGAAAAACAAGATCAAAAGATCGTCCGAACGCGGCCCGAGCCTGCGGCAGCTCCTGCGTAATAAAAAAGGCGACCCTCTCGGGTCGCCTTTTTTATTACTTCACCACTTTCAAACTTGGCCGGCCACTTGGGCGCGGCGGCTCGCTGTCGGGTGGCGGCACATCGTCATCAGGCTCGATATCGTCTTCGTCATCCATCGGCGACTCGAGATCGAACACCATGCCCTGCCCGTTCTCCCGGGCGTAGATGCCCAGAATCGCGCTGATTGGCACATACAGACTGTGCGGAACGCCACCGAAGCGACCCTCGAAGGTCACCACGTCGTTGTCCATGTGCAAGTGCCGCACGGCGCTGGGCGAAATGTTCAGGACAATTTGCCCGTCACTGGCGAAGCCCTGCGGCACCTGCACTGCCGGGTATTCGGAATTGACCAGCATGTGCGGGGTGCAATCGTTATCCACAATCCACTCGTAGAGCGCGCGGACCAGATAAGGTCGACTGGAGTTCATAGCGGCTCCTTAAGCCTTAGCGCATATCGCGTTCGACGCCAGACAGACTCGCCTGGAAAGCCTCACGCGCAAACTGGCGCTCCATATAATCAAGCAGCGGCTTGGCCGGCCGCGGCAGTTCAATACCCAGAATCGGCAAACGCCAGAGTATTGGCAATAGGCAGCAATCCACCAGACTTTGTTCCTCACTGAGGAAAAACGGCTTGTCGGCAAACAGTGGCGACACGCCCGTCAGGCTTTCACGCAATTCCTTGCGCGCCACGACACGCGCGGCTTCCTTGGTTTTCGGATCCAGGATCAGATCCACCAGACCACACCAGTCGCGCTGAATACGGTGAATCAGCAGACGGCTGTTGGCACGCGCCACCGGGTAAACCGGCATCAGTGGCGGATGCGGGTAACGCTCATCCAGATACTCCATCACCACGGTCGACTCCCACAACGCCAGGTCGCGATCGACCAGTGTCGGGAGACTGCCGTAAGGGTTCACCTCAATCAGTTTAGGCGGCTGGCGGCCAGCTTCCACGTAAATGATTTCGGCGCTGACACCCTTCTCTGCAAGCACGATGCGCACTCGGTGGGAATAGTGGTCGGCGGGGTCGGAGTAACAGGCCAACCGATTGGTCACGCCCATGGCGATCCTCCTCGCTTGTTGAAATGATTGGAACCGGAAAAACGCGCGCGCCCAGAGGGCGCCTCCCGCAATGCCTGGCGAACCAGACATTGCGTTATCGGAGGCACCCTTGGGCGCGCGCGATTAACAGCAATGCTTGAAGCGTATCAGTGCACGTCTTTCCAGTATTCACGCTTGAGCAGGTAGGCGAACACAAAGAAGAACGCCAGGTACAGCAAGACGTAAGTACCGATGCGCTGATGTTGCAGCTTAACCGGGTTAGCCGAGTAAGCCAGGAAGGTTACCAGATTCTTGACCTTCTCATCGAACTGCTCTTCGTTCAGAGCACCGGTTTTCGGCACGATGGTCAGCTGATCGCATGCTTCATGCGTCAGCGGCGTACCGGTCAGCGGATCGTATTGCTTCTTGCCGTCCTCGACGATCTGCACTTGCTTGCAGCCCACCACCTGACGACCTTGCAGGCCGACCAGCACGTTAGGCATGCCGACGTTCGGGAAGACCTTGTTGTTCACGCCCCATGGGCGCGCCGGATCTTCGTAGAACGAGCGCAGGTATCCGTAGAGCCAGTCAGTGCCACGCACCCGAGCCACCAGGGTCAGGTCCGGTGGCGCAGCACCGAACCAGGTCTTGGCGTCTGCCGGCTGCATGCCGATGTTCATGTGGTCGCCAATCTTGGCACCGGTGAACACCAGCTTCTCGAGCATCATTTCGTGGGGAATGCCAAGGTCATCGGCCACCCGCTCGTAACGCTGGAACTTGGCACTGTGGCAACCCATGCAATAGTTGGCAAAGGTACGCGCGCCGTCCTGCAGGGCAGCTTTATCGGACACGTCGATGTCGACTTTTTCCAGCTCCGGACCACCGTGTACGGCGGCAAAAGACAGCACAGGCAGCGCAGCAAAAATCACAGCAAAAAATAACTTTTTCATCAGCCAGTCACCCTTTCCGGAACCGGTTTGGTCTTCTCGAGCCTGGTGTAGAACGGCATCAGAATGAAGTAGGCGAAGTACAGGAAGGTGCAGATCTGCGACACCAGCGTGCGCTCCGGCGTCGGGGCGAGTACGCCCAGAATGCCGAGAATCACGAAGGAAATGCAGAACACCAGCAGCCAGATTTTGCTCATCCAGCCCTTGTAACGCATCGATTTGACCGGACTGCGGTCCAGCCACGGCAGCACGAACAGCATGGCAATCGAGGCACCCATAGCGATCACGCCCATGAGCTTGTCCGGGATCGCACGCAAGATCGCGTAGAACGGCGTGAAGTACCAGACCGGTGCGATGTGCTCAGGCGTCTTGAAAGGGTTGGCTTGCTCGAAGTTCGGCTTTTCGAGGAAGTAGCCGCCCATTTCCGGGAAGAAGAACACGATAAAGCAGAAGATGAACAGGAACACCACCACGCCGACGATGTCTTTCACAGTGTAGTACGGGTGGAAGGCAATGCCGTCCAGCGGGATACCGTTTTCGTCTTTGTGCTTCTTGATGTCGACGCCGTCCGGGTTGTTCGAACCGACTTCGTGCAGCGCCAGAATGTGCAGCACCACCAGACCGAGAATCACGATCGGCAACGCCACGACGTGCAAGGCGAAGAAGCGGTTCAGAGTGATTCCGGAGATCAGGTAGTCACCACGAATCCACTGGGTCAGGTCGTTGCCGATGACGGGAATCGCACCGAACAGCGAGATGATCACCTGGGCACCCCAGTAGGACATCTGCCCCCAAGGCAGCAGATAACCCATGAAGGCCTCAGCCATCAGCGCCAGGTAGATCAGCATGCCGAACACCCAGACGAGCTCACGCGGTTTCTGGTATGAACCGTAGAGCAGGCCCCGGAACATGTGCAGATAAACCACAATGAAGAACGCCGAAGCGCCGGTGGAGTGCAGCAGACGCAGGATCGAGCCGTACTCGACGTCGCGCATGATGTATTCGACGGAAGCGAACGCCTCTTCTGCCGACGGCGTGTAGCTCATCGTCAGCCAGACACCGGTGACGATCTGGTTGACCAGCACCAGCAGCGCCAGGGAGCCGAAGAAATAGAAAAAGTTGAAGTTTTTTGGCGCGTAATACTTGCTGAGATGGTCTTCCCACATTTTGGTGGCGGGGAAGCGTGCATCAACCCAATCCATGAACTTGCTCATCACGCTTTCTCCGTATCGACGCCAATGACAATCAGGTCATCGGTCTCATAGGAATGCGGGGGAACTGGCAGGTTCAAAGGCGCAGGTTGCGACTTGTAGACGCGGCCAGCCAGATCGTAGTGAGAACCGTGGCAAGGGCAGAAATAGCCGCCGACCCAGTCTTTACCCAAGTCCGCAGGCGCCACTTCGGGACGGAAGGTGGGTGAGCAACCCAGGTGAGTGCAGATCCCGATCAGCAGCAGGATTTCCGGCTTGATCGAGCGCACTTCAGGATCGACATAAGTAGGTTGCGTGGAGTTTTTGGAAGTCGGATCGGAGAGCTGGCCCTCGATCTTCTTGAGATTCCCCAGGATTTCCGCAGTACGGCGGACAATGAACACCGGCTGGCCGCGCCATTCGGCAATCATCTGCTGTCCTGGCTCGATCTTGCTGACATTCACTTTCACCGGTGCACCGGCGGCTTTCGCCTTGGCACTGGGAAACCATGACCCCACGAACGGGACCGCAGCCCCCACCGCTCCTGCAGCACCCACCACGGATGTGGCTGCTACCAAGAAGCGACGCCGGCCTGCATTCACGCCGTCATTGCTCATTCAGTCCTCTCCCATCAGCTTTGTGGCCTGTTAAATCAGGCATCTACTAAATAAATCAATGTTACTTATAAAAATTTTGCCGAGATGGTAATGAAAAGCCCCAATTCTGACAAGGGAATTACCGGGAGCTCCCACCCTCAAGCCTTGTAGTATAGGGGGTCTACGAATGTGGCAAGTTGTCACAGCGCAATTCTTTAATAAATCGCAGGCATAAAAAAACGCCCGGTTCCGCGAGGAATCGGGCGTTCTTTTTTGAACGTGGAAACGAATTAACGCTTCGAGTACTGCGGACGCTTACGCGCTTTGCGCAGACCAACTTTCTTACGTTCAACTTCACGGGCGTCGCGAGTAACGAAGCCAGCTTTGCGCAGAGCGCTACGCAGGGTTTCGTCGTAGTCCATCAGAGCGCGAGTGATGCCGTGGCGGATTGCGCCAGCCTGACCACTTACACCGCCGCCGATGACAGTGACGTAGATGTCGAACTTCTCGACAGTCTCGGTCAGTTCCAGCGGCTGACGAACTACCATGCGGGCAGTTTCGCGGCCGAAGAACGAGTCCAGGGAGCGGTTGTTGATGGAGATGTTACCAGTACCCGGACGCAGGAAAACGCGTGCGGTTGCGGTCTTGCGACGGCCAGTGCCGTAATTTTGAGTCGCCGACATAATGAACTATTCCGTTAAATCTTCAGTTCTTGGGGCTGCTGAGCAGTATGAGGGTGTGCAGCGCCCGCATAGACTTTCAGCTTACGGTACATGTCACGACCCAGCGGGTTCTTAGGCAGCATGCCTTTAACCGCGGTCTCGATCACGCGCTCAGGGGCCTTGGCGATCAGCTTTTCAAAGTTGATCGACTTGATGCCGCCCGGGAAACCGGAGTGGGAGTAGTACATTTTGTCAGTGGTTTTAGCGCCGGTTACACGGATCTGCTCGGCGTTGATGACGACGATGTAGTCGCCGGTGTCAACGTGAGGAGTGTACTCAGGCTTGTGCTTGCCACGCAGACGGCTCGCGATTTCGGTGGCCAGACGACCCAGGGTCTGACCAGCAGCGTCGACGACAAACCAGTCGCGCTTTACTGTTTCCGGTTTAGCAGTAAAAGTTTTCATTCTTTATAGCCTCAGGGGCCGCCTGTAAATAAGACGGCGGATCTTACTGAATAGTGCGTACTTTGACAAGTCAAAGGCAGCCGGATACAGACGCTTTCGGGGGCTCGGGTCGGCGCGTCCGTTCAACGGCAAGATTCTTCGGCGGCGGCGCATCACTTCCACTGCAGAAAGAGGTCGGCAATTATGCAGATTGCGAAAAAATTTTCAACCTGCTTTTATGATTGTTTTGCCCAAGGAGCACCCGATGGACTATCGCCAGCTAGGCCGTACCGACCTGAACGTGAGTGCAATCTGCCTCGGCACCATGACCTGGGGCGAGCAAAACACTGAAGCTGAAGCCTTCGCCCAGATCGAGCGGGCCAAGGAAGCCGGGATCAATTTCATCGACACCGCCGAGATGTACCCGGTGCCGCCGAAAGCCGAAACCTACGCCACCACCGAGCGCTACATCGGCAATTATTTCAAAAGCCGCGGTGATCGTGCCGACTGGATCCTCGCCAGCAAGATCGCCGGCCCCGGCAACACCATCGACTACATCCGCGACAAAAACCTGCGCCACAACCGCCAGCACATCACTGAAGCGGTGGATGCCAGCCTCAAGCGCCTGCAGACCGATTACATCGACCTCTACCAGTTGCACTGGCCGGAGCGCAGCACCAACTTTTTCGGACAACTGGGCTACAAACACAAGATCGAAGCCAACCTGACGCCGCTCGAAGACACCCTTGAAGCGCTCGACGAACAGGTCAAGGCCGGCAAGATCCGCCACATCGGCCTGTCCAACGAGACGCCGTGGGGCACCATGCGCTTCCTTGCCCTGGCCGAAGCCCGGGGCTGGCCGCGCGCGGTGTCGATCCAGAACCCGTACAACCTGCTCAACCGCAGCTTTGAAATCGGCCTGGCGGAAATCGCCATCCGCGAACAGTGCGGACTGCTCGCCTATTCGCCGCTGGCGTTCGGTTTCCTGTCCGGCAAGTACGAAGGTGGCGCGCGTCCGCCGAAAGGTCGCCTGAGCCTTTACAGCCGCTTCAGCCGCTATTTCAACGCGCAATCGGAAGCGGCCTGCAGCCGTTACGTGGCCCTGGCCCGTGAACACGGTCTTGATCCGGCGCAGATGGCCCTTGCATTCGTCACCCAGCAACCGTTCGTCACCAGCAACATCATTGGCGCAACGACGCTGGAGCAACTGGACAGCAACATTGCCAGTTTTGATCTGAAGCTTTCCGATGAAGTGCTGGCAGGGATCGAGGCGATTCACAAGGATCATCCGAATCCGGCGCCTTGATCAATCCCTAAAAGCTTCGCGAGCAGGCTCGCTCCCACAGGTACGGCAATCCCTGTGGGAGCGAGCCTGCTCGCGAAGGGGCTCGTCAATTCACCGCAGAACTCACAGCGACCGCGCAATGATCTCCTTCATGATTTCATTGGTACCGGCATAGATCCGCTGCACCCGTGCATCCGCCCACGCCCGGGCCACCGGGTATTCCCACATGAAACCGTAGCCGCCATGCAACTGCACGCAATCGTCGAGCACCTTGCATTGCAGGTCGGTGCCCCAGTATTTGGCCATCGCCGCTGTCGGAACGTCGAGCTTGCCCTGCAGATGCAGCTCCAGGCACTTGTCGACAAATACTCGGCCGATCTGAATCTCGGTAGCCATTTCCGCCAGTTTGAAGCGGGTGTTCTGGAAGTCGGCAATCGCCTTGCCGAACGCCTTGCGATCACGGGTGTAATCCAGCGTCCATTGCAGCGCCGCTTCGGCTGAGGCCAGACCACCAATCGCCACGGTCAGACGCTCCTGTGGCAATTCCTGCATCAAATAGGCAAACCCCGCACCGGCCTGACCCAGCAGGTTTTCCTTGGGAACACGCACGTCCTGGAAGAACAATTCCGACGTGTCCTGCGCCTTCATTCCGACCTTCTCCAGGCGCTTGCCCTTCTCGAAGCCGGGCGTATTCGCTTCCACCACAAACAGACTGGTGCCCTTGGCGCCGGCCTTCGGATCAGTCTTGGCGACCACGATCACCAGGTCAGCGAGGAAGCCGTTGGTGATGAAAGTCTTGGAGCCGTTGATCACATACTCGTCGCCGTCCAGCACTGCGGTGGTCTTGACCCCTTGCAGGTCGGAGCCCGCACCCGGTTCGGTCATGGCAATCGCACTGACCATCTCGCCCGAGACCAGTTTCGGCAGGTACTTCTGCTTAAGCGCTTCGCTGCCGTAATGCAGGATGTACGGCGCAACGATGTCCGAATGCAACGAGAAACCGATCCCAGTCAGACCCAGGCGACCGACCTCTTCGATTACCACGGCGCTGTACAGAAAGTCCGCGCCCAGGCCGCCGTACTCTTCCGGCAGGTGCGAGCAGAGCATCCCCGCCTCCCCCGCCTTGTTCCACAGTTTGCGGTCGATGTGGCCTTGTTTCTCCCATTGCGCATGGAACGGCACGGCCTCTTTTTCGAGGAAGGTTCGTACGCTGTCGCGGAACAATTCGTGCTCGGAGCTGAACAAGGTTCTGGGGATCATGCGGCACCTTTCATTCTTGTTGGAGGAATATGACCTTCAGAGACTAAGCCTCACCTCCGACACAGGACACTGGACACATCCGACAAAAAATAAGACGATCCAGCCGTCTGGTGACCACTTTCCCTTATAAAAACAAAACAAAAGTTGAATTATGTCCAAGCAAGTCTCCACGCCCTTGCGGCGCGTCAGCATCCTGGCAATCGACCGGGTTTTCGCATCCACCCTCATGCAGGCCAAGGATTTCTTCCATCTGGCCAGCCTGCGTTACGGTAAACAACTGGGCCACGGCCTGACACCGGCGTTCGAAACCCGGCTGGTCAGCCCCGACGGCAAACCAGTGAACAGTTTCAGTGACGTGATGATGCCGGTGGACGGCGGCCTGGAAAACGCCGACGTCATCATCCTCCCGGCGTTCTGGGACGATTTCGATACGCTGTGCAGCCGTTATCCACAGATCCTGCCGTGGCTGCGCGAGCAGCACGCCCGTGGCGCCGTGCTCTGCGGCGAAGCCACCGGGGTGTTCTGGCTGGCCGAGGCCGGTCTGCTCAACGGCAAGGAAGCGACCACCTACTGGCGCTTCTTCAATGCCTTCGCCGAGCGCTTTCCCAAGGTGTACCTCAATCAGGACAAGCACCTGACCGACGCCGACAACCTGTATTGCGCCGGCGGCACCACTTCGGCCTGCGATCTCTATATCTACCTGATCGAACGCTTCTGCGGCGCCAACGTGGCGCAAGCCGTGGCCCGCGACATTTTGTATGAAGTGCAGCGCAGTTATTCGCCGGGACGTATCGGTTTCGGCGGGCAGAAGCTGCACCAGGACGTGATCATCCTGCAGATCCAGCACTGGCTCGAAGAGCATTTCGCCGACAAGTTCCGCTTCGAAGACGTGGCCCGCGAGCACGGCATGAGCATCCGTAACTTCATGCGCCGCTTTCAGACTGCGACTGGCGACAAGCCGCTGCACTACCTGCAACGGTTGCGTATAGAGACCGCCAAGGGCTTGCTGTCCGGCAGCCGCAAGAGCATCAAGACCATCAGTTATGAGGTCGGCTACGACGATGCGAGCTTCTTTGCGCGGCTGTTCCGCCAGCACACCGAGCTGTCGCCGAACCAGTATCGGCAGCAGTTTCAGCAGGCTGCGTAGGCCTCCCACAAAAGTGTGATGCCACTGTGAGAGCGAGCCTGCTCGCGAATTCGGTTTCATATTCAACAAAATTGTTGGCTGACACACCGCCTTCGCGAGCAGGCTCGCTCCCACAGGGTAATTCAGTGCGTACAAAAAAAGGCCTGCAATCGCAGGCCCTTTTTTGTTTGCCGAACCCGCTTAAGGCTTGTGCGCCCGGGACAGGAATTCGTGGGATTGCATCTCCAGCAGACGGCTGAGCGTACGCTGGAATTCGAACGTCAGGCGTCCGCCGGTGTACAGGTCTTTCAGCTCGACTTCGGCAGAAATGATCAGCTTGACGTTACGGTCGTAGAACTCGTCGACCATGTTGATGAAGCGTCGGGCGATGTCGTCGGTGGTGACGCTCATCTGCTCGACGCCACTGAGCAGCACGGCGTGGAAGATCTTGCCCAGCTCAATGTAGTCGTTCTGGCTGCGCGGGCCGTCGCACAGTTCACGGAAGTCGAACCAAGCCACGTCGTCACAGGTGCGCAGGGCACGAATTTCGCGGTTCTCGATGATCAGCACATCGTTTTCCACCGCCGCCGTGCATTCCGGCGTCAGGGCCTTGAAGCTCTTGCGCAGGCTTTCGTGCGCGGCTTCGTCCAGCGGATAGTGGAACAGCTCCGCTTGTTCGAGGTGGCGCAGGCGGTAGTCGACGCCGCTGTCGACGTTGACGATTTCGGTGTTCTGCTTGATCAGCGCAATGGCCGGCAGGAAGCGCGCGCGTTGCAGACCGTCCTTGTACAGGCCGTCCGGAACGATGTTCGAGGTCGCGACCAGGGTCACGCCGTTCTTGAACAGCTCTTCCATCAGCGTGCCGAGAATCATCGCGTCGGTGATGTCCGAGACGAAGAATTCATCGAAGCAGATCACTCGCGACTCGGTCGCAAAGCGCTTGGCGATGATGGTCAGCGGGTTTTTCTCGCCGCCGAGGGTTTTCATCTCTTCGTGCACACGTTTCATGAAACGGTGGAAGTGGGTGCGGGTCTTTTCCTTGAACGGCAGCGCTTCGAAGAAGGTGTCGACCAGATAAGTCTTGCCGCGCCCCACGCCGCCCCAGAAGTACAGGCCCTTGACCGGCGTCTGATCCTTCTTGCCAAACAGCTTGCCCAGCAAACCCGGCTTGTTCTGCTCGGCCGCGATCAGATCGTCGTACAGGCGCTGCAGATGACGCACAGCAGTTTCCTGCGCGGCGTCATGGAAGAAGTCCGGGCGTTTCAGATCAGCTTGATATCGTTCTAGGGGCGTCATAATTCGTTAGCAAGGCAACAAAAACGGGCCGTCACTGTAGCGACGGCCCTTGGGAATGGCAATCAGCCCTTGGTCGGGCCGCGCCGTTGTTTAGTCCTGAACCGGGGTCAGCGCTACACGCAAAGCTTCGATGGCCGCGTCCCGCGCAGCAGCATCAGCGAACGCCGGGCTGTCGCCAACGCACTCGCCTTCCAGCCACACGCTGAAGCTCAGGTCTTGATTGCGGATGTCCAGCGCCTGACCGGTTTGCAGTTGCTTGGTCACCTGGCCGGCGGTTTTGCCGTCGGCGAAGTTACGCGACAGCAGCAGTTGCTCGCCATCTGCCGCCAGCAGACGGAAACGGAAGCTGCCGTCGTCTTCACGGAAACTGACGAAACGTGCAGCTTTCACGGCTTTCTTTTTGGTGGTCGCCGCGACTTGCACCTGATTGA
Organism: Pseudomonas sp. IT-P260; assembly: GCF_949768395.1. Taxonomy (NCBI): domain Bacteria; kingdom Pseudomonadati; phylum Pseudomonadota; class Gammaproteobacteria; order Pseudomonadales; family Pseudomonadaceae; genus Pseudomonas; species Pseudomonas sp. IT-P260. The sequence goes on along the minus strand of NZ_CATKPO010000039.1, from coordinate 5,693 downwards.
CGAACGAACGCAGGCCAACCGCTTCACGCAGTTCGTTGAGGAACGGCGTCGCCACCGCACGAGCCTTTTTCGCGCCGTGTTGCAGGATGTCTTCCAGATCCGCCGGGCGCTCGATCAACTGGTGATAGCGCTCGCGGGACTCGCCCAGTTCTTTGTCGAGCAACTGGAACAGACGATTCTTCGCCTCGCCCCAACCCAGACCGCCGAGCAGTTCGCTGCGGAATTCGTCAGCCTGCGCCGGTGTGGCGAACGCCTGGAACAGGGTGAACAGGTGCGAGTTGTCCGGATCTTTGGCTTCGCCCGGCGCTTTGGAGTCGGTGACGATCCGCGAGATCGCGTCCTTCATCTCTTTGGCGCTGGAGAACAGCGGGATGGTGTTGTCGTAGCTCTTCGACATCTTGCGCCCGTCGAGGCCGGGCAAGGTCGCCACGCTCTCCTCGATCAGCGCTTCAGGCATGGTGAAAAACTCTTTGCCCTGGCCGAACAGGTGGTTGAAGCGCTGGCCGATGTCGCGGGCCATTTCCACGTGCTGGATCTGGTCACGACCGACCGGGACCTTGTGCGCGTTGAACATCAGAATGTCCGCCGCCATCAGCACCGGGTAGCTGTAGAGGCCCATGGTGATGCCGGCATCCGGGTCTTCACCGCTCTCGACGTTCTTGTCCACCGAGGCCTTGTAGGCGTGCGCCCGGTTGAGCAAGCCTTTGGCGGCTACGCAGGTCAGCAGCCAGGTCAGCTCAGGGATTTCCGGGATGTCGGACTGGCGATAGAAGGTCACACGGTCGACATCCAGGCCACCGGCCAGCCAGGTCGCGGCGATATCCAGACGCGAGCGCTGGATGCGCAGCGGGTCATCGCATTTGATCAGGGCGTGGTAGTCGGCCAGGAAGTAGAACGAGTCGGCATTGCTGTCGCGGCTGGCGAGGATCGCCGGGCGGATGGCGCCGGCGTAGTTGCCCAGGTGCGGCGTGCCGGTGGTGGTGATGCCGGTGAGGATACGGGTACGGTTCGTCATGGGTAATCGCTTGTCAGACTGCAATCAATTCGAGAGACGCGGCAGGATCAGATCCTTGAGATCGGTCAGCTTGCCATGAAAAAAGTGTCCGCATTCTGCCACTTTCAGCAGCTCATGGGGGCGCTTGAGTTGTTCCGACCAGTCGTAGACCAGCTGCGGATCGATCACTTCGTCGGTTTCCGGCTGGATCACGGTCAGCTCGCCGTGCTGTGGCAGTTGATCCTGATCGCCCAGGCGCATCACCGCCGGCGCGACCATGAACAGCTGCTTGAGCTGCACGCCTTGGGCTTCGAGACGACCGCCGAGACTTGCTGCAACAAATCCGCCGAAGGAGAAACCGAACAGGGTCAGCGGCAGATCCGGGTGTTTTTCCCGCAGCCAAGCGGCAGCGGCCTGGGCGTCGTCGACTTCACCGCTGCCCATGTCGTGGGAGCCTTCGCTGGCACCGACGCCGCGATAGTTGAAGCGCAAAGTAATCAGGCCGGCGTCGCGCGCGGTGCGCTGCAGGGTCGAGACGACCTTGTTGAGCATGGTGCCGCCCTGCACCGGGTTCGGATGGCAGATCAGCGCGATGCCGATTGGCTGCTCGCTATCCAGATACAACGCTTCGATATGGCCGACTGGGCCATCAATCACTACAGGGGTTTCACGCATCAGCAAGGAAGGAACTCCGTGACCTCGAATCGGGTCGACTCGTCTAGCAAATTGTCTGTGCCAATCTATTGCGAGTGAATCGCGGTATACAGCGCAGGTTCGAGCCGTTAACGTAAAGCAAAGCCGTTTATAGAGGAAGGACTCGTGGAACACTCGCTCTTAGTTTGGTTGTTACCGACTCTTGCCCTGGTTGTGGGTGTCGCCATTGGATTCCTGATCGCTCGCGTCGCACCGAATGCCGCGCCGAGCCGCACGCAGCGTCAACTGGATGATATCCAGGAGCGTTTCGACAGCTACCAAAACGAGGTGGTCACCCACTTCAACAGCACCGCGATGCTGGTCAAGAAGCTGACCCAGAGCTATCAGGAAGTGCAGGATCATCTCGCCGAGGGCGCCAACCGCCTGGCCCTGGACGAGCAGACCCGTCAACGCCTGATCGCCGCCTTGCACGCCGATGCCGCCCAGGCACCGCGCGAACGCCTGACGCCGCCGCGCGATCAGGAGCCGCCGCGTGATTACGCGCCAAAAGCCCCGAACTCACCGGGCATGCTCGATGAGCATTACGGTCTGAAGAAGTAATCGGGTTTCGCGCCCAACAAAAAGCCCCCGGACAATTCGCTTGTCCGGGGGCTTTTTTGTATCTATTGAGTTTGGGGTGCCTGCACGGGCCCAGTAACCCTGTAGGAGCTGTCGAGTGAAACGAGGCTGCGATCTTTTTGATCTTGTTGTTGAAAGCTGAAGATCAAAAGATCGCAGCGTGCCGCAGCTCCTACAGGGCGACTGCGTTCGGGCAAAAAAATGCCCGGTCGCAAGACCGGGCATTTCTTCACTCAAGCATTCAGTTACGGATACTGCTGAACCGTACCCGGCTGTTGCTGCTGACCACCATACTGCTGACCCGGAATCGCCTTCAGGTTGACCTCGACGCGGCGGTTCTGCGCGCGGCCATTGACGTCACCGTTGCTGGCAATCGGGTTATCCGGGCCGGCGCCACGGGCCGACAGGTTGGCACCGCTGACACCTTGCGAGGTCAGGTAGGTGGCCACGCTCTGTGCACGACGCTGGGACAAATCCATGTTGTGCTGGCGACTGCCGGTGCTGTCGGTGTAGCCGACGATTTCGATCTGGTTCTGGTTGAACTCCTTCAGCGAGTTCGCCAGATTGTTCAGCGGCTGGTAGAAACTTGGGGCGATGTTCGCCGAATCGGTGGCGAAGGTGATGTTGCCCGGCATGATCAGTTTGATCTGATCGCCCTGGCGCTGCACTTCAACCCCGGTGTTGGCCATGCTGGCGCGCAGCTTTTTCTCTTGCTGGTCGGCGTAGTAACCGTAACCGGCCGCCGACGCACCGACCACCGCCGCGCCAATCAGGGCGCCCTTGCCACGGTTGTTGTGATCGATGGCGGCACCCGCCAGGGCGCCGGCCAGAGCACCGAGGCCACCGTACTTGGCGGTTTTGCTCATGCCTTGCGAGCCACCGTCGGCCTGCCCCTGATTGTCATACGGGTTGGGTGAGGCGCAGCCGGCCAACATGGCCACAGCGGTAGCAACAATAATCAAACGAGGCGTGGTGAACATGAAGAGCTCCTGGTTTTTTCGCATTCTGTGTGGCAGCGGCCCTAGGCAATAGACCTGTGCGGGCGTTGGATCATGACAATGCCGAAAAATTCCGCCGCACACTCGTGACAAAATGTTTAGGCGCGCACGAACGGGTTTTCCCGCATTTCATCCCCGAGACGCGTGTCCGGACCATGCCCGGCAATCACGATTGCGTCTTCGTCGAGCGTGTACAGCCGCTGCTTGATCGATCGCACGATGGTCGCCTGATCGCCGCCCCACAAATCCGTGCGCCCTACCCCGCGACGAAACAACGTGTCGCCGGCAATCAACAGCTTAGCCTCGGAAAACCAAAAGCTCATGGAACCGGGCGTATGTCCCGGCGTATGCAGCGCGACACCGCAGCCACAGGCCAGTTCTTCATCGTCGCTCAACCAGCGATCCGGCGACGGCACCGGAGTGTACGGCACACCAAACATCTGGCATTGCATCTCGAGGTTGTCCCACAGGAACTGATCGTCCTTGTGCAGGTGCAAGGTGGCACCGGTTTTCTCCTTCATCTGGCCGGAGGCCAGGAAGTGATCGAGGTGCGCGTGGGTGTGGATGATGCTGACGACTTTCAGACCGTGAGCATCAAGGCGCGTCATGATCAGGTCAGGATTGCCGCCTGGGTCGACGACGATGGCTTTTTTAGTGATCGGGTCGCCGATGATCGTGCAGTTGCACTGCAAGGGGCCGACGGGGAAGGTTTCGCGGATAAGGACAGGGCTTGGGGCTGGCATGAATTTCCTCGACGGCCGGCGGTGAACGTGGCTCAGGATTCTACTTTATGAGCCGATACATAACGCCAGGTCAGTAAATTGACGTCACGAAACAAAAATAGTGGCCAAATGATGTCAAATCTATTTTCTTTGGTGCAAAATCGCCTTTTTTGTAGCGGTCGCATTCGGGATTGACCGCAGCGCACTCAGGACCCCCCCATGCCTACTCCATCGTCTTACTCTTTTTCATTTCCTTCATCGATGACCGGAAACAAGTCTGTCGACAGCTTGATTTACGGTACCTACTGGCTGGGTGCGAACTGGCCCTCTTCGGGGCCGACCAACCTCAGCTACAGCTTCATGGCGCCGAATACATCGTATTTCGTCACCAACTACAGCGCGGATAATGAATACAACGCACTGTATGAGCTGACTGCGGGGCAGAAAGGTGCGGTAGTCAATGCGCTGGCTTCCTGGAGTGCGGTGGCCAATCTCAGTTTCACCCTGACCAGCGATGACATCAATAACGTTGGCGATCTCCGGTTCGGTGCCTATCGCCTGATGGACAACCAAACCGCCGCGTGGGCCTATTTCCCGGCCAACACCCCGAGAGCAGGCGATGTCTGGATCGGCCCGGAGACGAACGAGGCCAACCCGGGCAAAGGCTCCTACGACTACTTGACCTTTGTTCATGAGATCGGTCATGCGCTGGGGCTCAAGCATCCATTTGATGCCAGCTCCACAAACAAGACATTGCTGGACTCGTCGCTGGATGATGTTCATTTCACAGTGATGAGCTACAACAGCAACTACTCGTATCAACCGACCACACCGATGTTGCTCGACATCCTCGCGATCCAGAGCCTATACGGTGCCAACATGCAGTGGCAGACAGGCAATAACGTCTACTCGTGGGCACCCGACCAGTCGATCTTCGAAACCATCTGGGACGCAGGCGGCATCGACACCCTCGACGGCAGCAACCAATTGTCCGCCGTGACGCTCAACCTTAATGAAGGGACCTACAGTTATATCGGCAAGGCCTTTGTCGATCAGTCTACGGGATACCTCATCAACAATGGTTTGGCGATTGCCTACGGTGCCAAGATCGAAATCGCCATCGGTTCGGTTTTCAATGACGTTCTATTCGGCAATGATCTGGATAACACCCTCAACGGTAACGCCGGTGCAGACACCATGTACGGTGGTGCCGGCAACGACACTTACTACGTGGACAATGCCGGGGATGTCATTTTTGACTACGCGGGCATGGGCAACGACACCGTCAACGCCAGCATCGACTATGTGCTCGGTGCCAACCTGGAGAACCTGAACCTCATCGGCTCCGCCAACCTCAATGGTACGGGCAACGCGCAAAACAACACGATCGCCGGTAATGACGGCAATAACATCCTGGACGGTGGTCAGGGTGCGGACGCCCTGATCGGTGGTGCGGGCAACGATACTTACATCGTCGATAACCTGGGCGATACGGTCACCGAAACCAGCACGCTGGCCAGCGAAATCGATACGGTTCGCAGCTCCGTGTCCTTTGCCCTGAGTGCCAACGTAGAAAACCTCGTGCTGACAGGCCTGGATGCAATCAACGGCTCCGGCAACAACCTCGACAACCGCATCAACGGCAACGAGCAGGCCAACACCCTCGACGGCGGCCTCGGCGCCGACACCATGATCGGTGGCGGTGGT
>NZ_CATKPO010000038.1:0-209 GCF_949768395.1 Pseudomonas sp. IT-P260 | reverse complement strand
CCGAAATTGGGTCTGTAGCTCAGTTGGTTAGAGCGCACCCCTGATAAGGGTGAGGTCGGCAGTTCGAATCTGCCCAGACCCACCAATTTTTGTGTGGGAAACCTGTAGAAATACGGGGCCATAGCTCAGCTGGGAGAGCGCCTGCCTTGCACGCAGGAGGTCAGCGGTTCGATCCCGCTTGGCTCCACCACCACTGCTTCTGAAGTTTG
>NZ_CATKPO010000037.1:0-219 GCF_949768395.1 Pseudomonas sp. IT-P260 | reverse complement strand
ACGTTCCTTGCGAACCTGGTCGACCCAACGGCGCAAAGCGGTAGGGCCAATATCCAAACTGGCACAAACATCGGGAACTGACTGGCCCTCGTCCAGCACCATGCTGGCGGCCTTGAGTTTGAACTCACTGGAATAAGATTTACGCATATCCAAACACCTCAGATTTGGGCGCCATCATAGCGCCCGATTGAAGTGTCCAAAATCATTAGGCCAGTTCAG
>NZ_CATKPO010000036.1:0-220 GCF_949768395.1 Pseudomonas sp. IT-P260 | reverse complement strand
GCGTTCCTTGCGAACCTGGTCGACCCAACGGCGCAAGGCGGTAGGGCCAATATCCAAACTGGCACAAACATCGGGAACTGACTGGCCCTCGTCCAGCACCATGCAGGCGGCCTTGAGTTTGAACTCACTGGAATAAGATTTACGCATATCCAAACACCTCAGATTTGGGCGCCATCATAGCGCCCGATTGAAGTGTCCAAAATCATTAGGCCAGTTCAGC
>NZ_CATKPO010000035.1:0-252 GCF_949768395.1 Pseudomonas sp. IT-P260 | reverse complement strand
GGCTTCGACAGCTACTACGTCGATAACGTCGGCGATGTGGTGATCGAAACCGATGCCACCCTCGGCGCCACCGACCGGGTTTTTTCCTCCATCAGCTACACCCTGACCGCGAACGTCGAAAACCTGATCCTTACCGGCAACGACATCCTCAACGGTACCGGCAACAACCTCGACAACCGCATCACCGGCAACGACCAGGCCAACACCCTCGACGGCGGCCTCGGCGCCGACACCATGATCGGTGGCGGTGGC
>NZ_CATKPO010000034.1:0-265 GCF_949768395.1 Pseudomonas sp. IT-P260 | reverse complement strand
TCAGGATTCACCTTGCCCTGGCGCTGACGCCAGGCGTAAAAGCTGCTGCGGTTGACTCCAAACGCCCGGCAGCAATTGTTAACGCCGTACTGCTCGTCCAGCTCGTTGATCAGCGAGAATGATCTTTGGAGTCCAAAAGCAGGAGAGCACTGGCCTTTTTTAGGATTTCAATGTCCAGGTCTTTTTGCCTGAGCAACGCTTTGAGCTGCTGAATCTCCCGCTGATCGGCAGTGATTGCCTTGGCCCCCACCGGGGTCGAACCCAA